>JAGAZZ010000050.1 GCA_017939155.1 Alphaproteobacteria bacterium
CTTATTAAAGTTATAGCCAAGGTTTATTACTCTAAATACACGTTTATGACGAGCCTCGTCCTAAACCTGCCCCTAGCATAACAAGTAAACCCTAATTTTTTCTTAAACAAAATAAAATTTTCTTCCTCCCTTCTGTCATCCATCTCAGACGACCGGTTTTGCCATCCGAGCCAAGGAACCCTTCAAGTCCCACTCACGATAAAGGCGGGAAATTTTGGTAGTGGAGCGCGGATGTCCTTTTCCTAAAATCCTAGTGTACATAGAAGTACATGAATTTTAGGAATAAGGCTTCCATCCGCAAACTCCACTCTCACGCTTTGCTGGAGAAAGGAGAAACTTCTCTTAGCTTTGCTAGGGAGGAACAACCGAAGCAAAGGTTAGTTGTTACTACAAGTAGAAAGGCAACGCCTTTCGTAGTGGTAGAAAAATTTTGCGAAATAACCTGAGATGTCCCCCTAGGAGCACGAGCGTACATAAACGTACGTGACGCGACAACGTGGGGCTTCCATCCGCCCCCAATCTCACGCTTTACTCCCGATAAAGGCGGGAAATTTTGGTAGTGGACCGCGGATGTCCTTTTCCTAAAATTTTAGTGTACATAAAGGTACATGAATTTTAGGAATAAGGCTTCCATCCGCGAATCCAATGCCCAAATTTCCCCCTTTATCGTCCCTGTTTAATCGCCTCTACCAACTCATGCGTACTAGGAATATGCCCGTTGGCATAAAGCGGGTCTTGCCCGAAACGATAAACCTGATGTCCGGCAAACAATAAATTATCATCCGTGCTACCATTATGCGAAATATCAAACAAAGTTTTATGAATGCAATATGTCCGCGGGTCACACAGCTTACCGGTTGTCCCGTTCACACCTGACCACGCCGAAAACTGGCATTGTGACAAACAGCCCAAACATTTTGCTCTGTCTTCTTTCATCGTCTTCCACTCATCGGGCGTTAAGAAAACAACCGTGCTATCCGGCGTTTCCTGAATAACTGAAAATCCGGCGTTAATCTGGTTATTGGCTTTTGCCAAATCTTCTGCTTTAATATAAACCGTTTTAACATTGCTTAAAGTCAAAGGCGTTCCAAAGCCGTCACCAGCCTCTAAACGATATGCGATTTCACCCTCTTTACGTTCCATCAAACGCTTCAAAAACTTATTTTTAATCGCTGAAGAATAAAACCCTGTCGGGCTGAAACGTTGCAACGCAACATCACCGGGCTTGGTTTGAAGCATAACTTTTTTCCACGCATCGCTGATAGGGCTTTCTGTCGTAATCATCGGACGTGTACCAAATTGAAACGCCACCTTGCCGATTTCAGGATTATCAAGATAATTTTCCCAATCTTGCAAACACCAAACCCCGCCGGCAATAACAATCGGCAACTCTGCTAAACCAAGCTTTACTAAAGTTGCTCTTAATTCTTTAATCCGGTTATACGGGTCTTGCGGTTCATCAGGATTCTCAGCGTTAGAAAGCCCATTATGTCCGCCGGCAAGCCACGGGTCTTCATAAACCACACCGCCCAAAAAGTCGCTGTAATGCGAATAAGCTCTTTTCCATAAAATCTGAAAAGCTCGAGCCGAAGAAACAATCGGGTAATAATAAACGCCATATTCCGAAGCAATTTCACCTAATTTATAAGGCAAACCCGCCCCGCAGGTCACACCGTGAATAAGCCCTTTAGCACCTTCCAAAACACCTCTGATAACTTGTTCGGAATCAGCTAATTCCCAAAGCTCGTTAACATGGATTCGTCCGTTATTTCCGGCAATTTCATGGGCAATTTGCGCCTGTGCGATACCCCCCTTAATTGCACCTTTAATCAAATCCTCATGGCGCTCCTGACGCTTCAATCTGGTAGAGCGCTCCATAACAACATTGCCGTTGTCATCATAATAGTCAGCGCTGACCAAAGAAATCGTCCCGACGCAACCCTCTTTGGCAAAATGTCCGCTGCTTCTGCCATCGGTGCCGTTAATGCCTTTTCCGCCCTCAATAATCGGGCAGACTTCTTTTCCGGATATAACAATATTTTTCAAATTTATCACAGGTTTTTCCTTACTCTAATCCATAACATAAAAACTTTATAACACCCATTTTTCAAAATGAAAAGTAGGAACTTTAAAAACCGCTAGTATCCTTAAAGATACCAATCCTAAAACACCTTAAAAAATCGTACGATTTCGTCCTTGTTTCCCACCGCAAACGCTATCAACACACAGCAGTAAGTATATGTAATCAAAGCATTTAAAGTCAAACTTCCGATTTTTTTCACTAAATACGAACCAAATTTTGCACGCAAATAATGCAAAAAATTAAAAAACAAGATATACACAATCGCCTGCACTGAAACGCCGATTGTCTGCAAATCTTCCCGATAAAACAGCGCAAGCCGTGGCAAAAACATCATCAAAAGACTGTAAATCATCACGCCGCCGTAAATCGCGCGTATTTGCCGCTTTTCGCTCAACTCCTGCAAAATCTTGGTTTCTTTCAAATTTTCTTTTGAAAGTTTATTAACCTCAAACCCTCTGATTTTCTTCGGTTCGGCATTTTTCTCCTGAATGCTCTTAAGATTAGCCTTAAGCTTTTCTTCCGCCGCGCACAACCCGCACCCTTTATTGGTAAAATAAGCGTGATTCGGATTCTTTTTGCAATGCTTCAGATTCTTCAAAAGAAAATCCAGCTCCATCTGCCACTCTTGCGCTGTCGGACGTTTTTGTCCTTTAACAAAAGCCCTGTCAAACATCGTCAACGTACTCTGCGGCAAAAAAGTATGCAAGCTGTACGGATGCGGTGCCTGATAAGAATCTCCCCACATCCCGTATGCATAGTGGTATTCGGCGATTCTCTCTTGGATAGAAAGCGCACTGTCCGCGTTTTTCTTAACCTTGCCCGAAAACGGATGAATCCCGTTATTAAGCAACTTGAAGATAATCACGGCCAGAGCAAATTTATCCTGCTCTTCCCCCATATCTTCGCACGCTTCGTCCATCCCCTCGGGATAAATATATTCTTCGCTGACAAACTCTGCCGGAAACCGCGCCTGCTCCCCTTTAATTGAGAAGCCGTCGCAGTCAAACACCGCCACTGTCATCGTTTTTTTATAAATCGATACGTTTGCCGGCTTCAAGTCAATAATATAGTGCCCGTATTTATGAAGCGACGCCACCATTAAAGCCACATTATAAGCCGCCATCACCCGATAATCATACTTATCGCTGAGCTTCAATTTTGCCCTGACGGCACTTTGCATAAAATGGTCTAAAGACACCGCCGCCGTTGTATCAATAAACGGCATAACATATCCGACACAATATCCCTCATCATCTTCCAACACCGCTTCCGGCCAGGCAATCTGCACATATTCAACCCCACCCGCCACAACGCTCGGAATATTAGGGTTATTAACCACCATTGCCTCAAGCTTTAAGCGATTCGTATTGCTTTTTTGCCGTTCATGGAAAATCTTTGCCACTTTAGAAGGCTTGCCCGAGATTTCATAAACTTTGCCCGCGGCGCCCCCTTTGTTCAAAAGCTTGCCGAGCGTAATTTTTTCAAAATGCCTGTCCGCATAAATTGCATTTAAGCAAACCGCTTTTTCAAGTTCTTCCATCTCACAGTCCCGCCCACAAAAAAGTTTTATCATCAGAGTTTAGTTTGCGCGCCTGTTTGGTATCAAGCGTATTATTAAGCGCCTTAAGCGCCTTAAGCTTATTCGGTTCTTCTTTCAAATAGCGGTTAATCGGCTCAATAAACCCGTTTTTCAGCCCCCGCATATCCGCGTTCAGGGCAAAATCCGTCACCCCGTCGGTCATCAAAAACAGCGCTTCGGCTTTTTTGACCGTCGTAAATCGCAAACACTCCCGCCAATTTCTCATCGTATAAAAATACGTTTCACACGAAAAATGCCCGTTTGCCGGACGCGAAATCGTATATTTCATAGCTTCTGCGCCATTATGTACAGCGATTCCCGCACCATCCCCGATATGAAAAAAGATACCCTTGTTTTTATGGTAAACAACACCCACCACCGTTGCCGAAAAATTTAAAATTTCCTCAACCGATTTACTCTTGTTCAACCGATGAATAAGAAGCCGCCCTCTTGCGGTTTCAATGGCTTTTTTAACTGCTTCCTCGGTGTGTTTCAACGGAGTATTAATCAAAACATTAACCAGCGTTTCACAAACAATTTTCGCCCCGATTTTGCCATATTTGGCAGACCCGGCTCCGTCGGAAACAACCGCCACAAGCTTATTGCCCGAACACGCATAATGATAAAAATCCTGACAAGGCGTTTTTTTCGCGCTATGCAGCCCGCCCGTGATTTTTGTCGCAATAACCTTAATGCGTTTAGGCGTTCTTTTCATGCCAGCCCTCTATATCATCTAAAATATCGGGCATATTCGGCGCCGCTCTCGAAATACACGAAACGCTTCGTGAAAGCCAAAGGAAAAACTCCGTAAACTTCAATCCGCTTAACCGCTTCGGCGCCATCAAAGAAAACTTAGCCAGTTTTTCTAAATTAGCCCCTTGCGTTCCCACGGCGTGAATAACAACTTTTTTATTCTGCTGAGCCTCTCGGCATTTTGCCGCCGCCTGCTCCCAACCGTAATCCGTCGGCTCGCCGTCACTGATTAAAAAAATCCACGGTCGTTTGGAGGTAATCCCGCAACTGTCATACAAACATTTCTGTTCCTCGATTTTTTGAAGCGCAAGCTCCATAGCTTTGCCGATAGGCGACAACCCCGAAGCTTCCATCACCGGTGCCGAAAAATTCATCGCATCCACCCAATCGGCAGAAATTTCCGCATCATCCTTGCCATAAGCCTTAATCACCAAAAGCTGCACTCTGGAACTGGCGTCAATATCTTCCTTTAACTCTTTTTCGAGTGCCTGAAGTCCGGTGTTAAGCTGTTTAATCGGTTCTCCCCGCATTGAGCCCGAACAGTCCAAAACCAAAATACACGGTGTGCGTTCGTTTGCATTTTCCGCAAACTCCACATACGGAATCATCACATCCGAAAAATCATCATTTTTGTTGTTATCCATCTTAAACCTCTAAAAAACTGTTCTAAACGCGCGGATATGTATGGGGATAACCGCTCCCCTCAACCGGCACATTGGCAGAAATCCTACCGCACCCGCTCATATATAAAATGGAAAAAAATACTGAAAAAATCATTAAAAATTTAACTAAATATTTCATTTTTTGCCCTATCAGTTGTAATATTGCATAAGCTAGCATATATCAAAACCTCGGTTTGTGTAAAATTCAATGATGTTATTAACAGGAAAAACGCCATGACTTTATTTTATCGCCTTTTATTTGTTTTATGCCTAATCTCCGCCAACGCTTTTGCTTACAGCGGTCCTAAAGGGCTATATGTTTTAGGCTATCCGGTTAATATGCCCGATGTTTCCTTAAGCAACGAACAAGGCTTATCTGAGCCGATTCGCGCCACAACATCAGATTTAACCGTTATGGTGTTTTGGTCACAAAGCTGCGCCCCTTGTTTAAGAGAAATGAAAGCGCTTGAAAAATTTTACCAAAAAGCCCAAAAAGATAATATCAACGTTATGGTCATCTCGCCTAAAAATAGTTGGAAAGACGCCGCCGAAGAACGCAAATTCCTAACCAAATACGGCGCGCCGACCCTCCCCTTTTATGATGACACAGACAACAGCCTTTCCCTAAAACTGGGCATAGCCTCAACCCCTTATACCGTCATTATGGATAAAAACGCCAAAAAAGTTGCCACCATCAAAGGCGAAACAAATTGGGATTCTGACAAACTCTATAAGATGATAAAAGAACTGATAAAAGACTAATCCCCAGATTGTCTTAATTGCTTAATCATCAGCGCCAAATGCGGGGCAGAAGCATATTTTTGTTTGGCATAAAAGTCCTGACGGATTTTTTTAAGCTTTTCCAACCGTTCATTGTTTTCTTTTGCCAAAAGGGCGGCTTCTTCTTGCGGTGTGCGGGCATAATCACCTTTATTTAACTTTTTGCCAAGTTCTTCACTATACGCATACATCGGCATACTGATTGTCAACCCAAAACCGTTTTCATTCATTTTCTTAAAAACTTCCAAAATTTTAGGGTCAATCAGCGCCCGTTTTTTCTCTTGCGCAAGTTGCGCCATTTTGTCACGATGTTTTGTATAAATTAACTTAATCGTCCCGTCTTCTCGCCCATAATTGAGCATAATCCCGCGGCTGTCATTAAACACTCTTTCGAGCTTATCATCGTGATATTTCTTCTTTTGCATATCAAACATCAAATCATGCGAACAAAAGCCATCTCGGCAAATATCAATATAAAGTTTCTCCGGTTTTTCCGGATTATAACTGCAAACCACCCGATACCTCAAAACAGACGCGAGAATCATTTTTTCACCTTTTCTTTTTTAACAAAACTTTCCCCATTTTACACAAAAAACATTTAAAGTAAAGCTTTTTGTCAAAAAAAGACATAAAAAAAGAGGCCGAAGCCCCTTTTTTCAAATCGTTAAAAACCTAGTGGATTTCACATTCTTTTTGGTTTTTGCCCTCGGCAGCATATTTTTCCAAAATAACCGCCGCTTTTTTAGGTTGAGATAAACATCCGGGTCCTGCAATACAACCACCCTCGCAGCTCATCACTTCAAGCATATTGCAACCGTCATCCAACCCCTTAAGGGCATATTTTTTAAGCGCTTTAACACTATCTTTGCTAAGTCCGTTAATCGCAAAAGGTCTGTACTCTGCCTTGCCGTCAAGCAAATTGGCAACTGCAGCCGCCACACCGCCGGAAAGCGCATATCTGCGGGACTGTGTTGAAGCCTCGTCCGCAAACGCCGCCGCATCCAAAGCGTTAATGTCAACACCTTTCGCCTTAAACATCGCGTCAACATCAGCAAACACTAAAACATAATCCACATTAGGATTGCTTTCTGCCTCGATTCTCTTTGCCAAACACGGACCAACAAAAACCGTCACGGCATTCGGAAATCTCTTTTTAGCAATCTCTGCCGTATAAAACATCGGGCTACCGGTATGAGAAACAAACTTTTCAATTTCCGGAACATGAACCTTAGCTGTTTTAACATACGCCGGACAGCACGAAGTCGTCATAAACGGCGCGCCTTCTTCCATCCGCTCAACAAATTCTGCCGATTCGTTTTTAGAGGTATACTCCGCGCCGTATGCCACCTCAATCACCTCATCAAAGCCAAGCGCCTTATACGCGGCAATCACTTTACCCAAATCGTTGCCGAATTGTCCCAAAATCGCCGGTGCCACCATCGCCACAACTTTCTTATCAGGATTTTTGATTGCATTCAAAACATCAACCATCTGCGAATTATAAACCACCGCGCCAAACGGACAAGATTGCAAACATTTTCCGCAAGAAACACATTTTTCAATATCAATCTGCTCCCTACCATCGACATCCTTGCTGATGGCATTAACCGGACAAGCATCCTCGCAAGGCACAACAAATTTATGAATAGCGCCATACGGGCAATACCCTGCGCACAAACCGCACTTAATACATTTTTCTTCATCAATAAACGCTTTGCCGTTAACCGTAATCGCTTTTTTTGCACAATTAGCCTCGCACGGTCTTGCCACACACCCTTGGCACATCGGCGTCACTTCGTATGATTTGCTCTTACACGCATTGCAAGCCTCTTTGGTAACCGAAAGTCCGGCTCTTAAAGCCTTTTCACGGCGCAAAGCTTCTTTGCCAAAATCTTCCAAGCTCTTAGTCATATCAACTTCTTGCGCCAAAAAGCCCATCGCAGCTAAAATCTGCCCTTTGAGCATAGCTTTCATCCGTTTATCTTCGCCATATTGCGCAACCAAGCTCTCAAACACACTATTAATATCAGAAAACTCATTTTCAATCAAAGATTTGGCAACGAGTTCCGCCACTTTAGCACGCACCGGTGCCAGATTATTTTTTGCCGTCAGCATTCAAAGTTCCTCTAAATCAGATAGTTTCAGATAAAATCATATTACCACGCAATTTATAAGATTTACTTAAAAATGCAACAAAAAACTCTTTTTTTAAAATAAACATTTTTTACCTTGACTATTAGACAAAAAAGTGTTACATATATAAGAGTTTATTTATTTTTATGTCAAACCAAAAAAATTTTAAATATGGATTATAATTTTATGCAAACGATGACGGTTGAGCGTATGGCTGAGTACTTAGACTACAATGTCGGAGTACCTTACAACTCTCGCCAACCGTTGCAGAGCTTTGAACAAATGGCAAAGCAAGAACTAAGTGGCATTAAGGAAGAGATTGTCAATGTCTATTCCTGCTACGGTCTGGTTTATCACACCTCCCTTTCAGACCAAGGGATGGTCTTAAGCCTGACCTCTCAGGATTACGTTGCATCCCCTTGGGTCAAGCGTTTCACGGGCTGCACCAAATTAGCCGTTTTCTTTAAAAAGAAACTGCTTTGGCAGGTTTCTAAATTTGAAAAAGGTCTTCAGCCATTGTTCTTAAACCGGGAACAATTGACTGAGCAACTCAAAAAGCCTTTTGGCAAGGTTGAGCTGACGTTGGGCGAATTAAGCTGGGAAACTCTCAAATCCATCGCCTGGCAGTTCAAAACAGAAACAGGTCAGGAATTTGTCATTCCTTGGCATAACGCCGCTCTTATAGAGCAAACGCCTGAAATGACCTTTGTTGCTAAAGACTTTAAGGAGCTTAGAAACACCTACAAAATCTTGAAGTTCAAAGAGCTCAGACCAAGAGAACAATATGCAATTCTCTTAGCCTAAAAAAACACCGGAAAGTTAAACTTTCCGGTATTTTTTTTCTTAAAACGCTGCCGAAACACCGACAATTCCCAAATAATCGGTCACACCCTTCTCCCCATCGGCATTAAACCGCGCCTCAACTTTTCCCATTAGGCTCAAATCTTCTTTAGGCTGTCCCTGATAATAAACCCCTAAATCATATTCTTTGGCTTCCGGTTTCAAAGATGAACTCAAACGCTCTAAATGCACCGTATCCGAATAATTATCTCGTCCGGTTGCATATCGCAACGCTGCCCGTCCCTTAACCACGCTAAGCGGTGACCCAAAGCTGATTCCAACCTTGTCATTCGCATTTAAGCGATATTCAAGCGCCGCGTTTAAACTCTCCGTTTCCAAATCTGAAACCGACAACATTGCCGTTTCTGCCCCTTGAGTATAGCCGCGATAATACGCCGCAAGCAAAGAAAGCTTATTCGTCAAATTAAGCGCCGCTTTTAACCCCATATAATAAGTCGAGCCGTCTTTAATATTAAATCCGCCGGCGCCGTTCATTCCCAAAAGGGCATTGTCCTCAAAAAGCATACCGCCCGTCGTTGCCAACTCTAAATAATCCGTAAGCTTAAAAGCATACTCGGCGCCAAGAGCATACGACCTCTCGTCAAACGATACTCTGTCTTGTTCATAATCTCGTTCATACAAGCCGTTCTCACCGGTTTGCAACATTAATTTCAACTTTGATGTGTCATTCAAGTTTAATACCTGCTCTGCGCCGTACGCCTCATTCATCGCAAAATACGGATTAGACGACGACCCAAGCACATTATCATTATCCGAATACTTGCTGTTTTCGCTATAATAAAACCGTGATGACCCGTTCTCACTTTCGCTCAACACTTCCGCATTTGCAAGTTGTGCTTTTCCCCCTTTGTTATAATAATCCGAGGAGCTGAAAGCAAAGCCCGTTTTTTCATCTTTAATCGTCTTTTTTACCCCGCCTGTTGCCATTCTGGAAACTTTATTTCTAAAGTTAGCATTAGCACCGTGCGTTTTATTAACAAGCTGAGCCGTATCGTAGGCAAACGGGCGTTTTAACTCATCAAATGCCATAATCTTTTGCGGCATAATCTTTTCAAGCTTCTTCTGTAATGGTCCGGATAACGATAATCTGGAAGTTCTTGCCGCTTGAAGCGAATCAAACGTTTCATCAGACGCTAAGCTGAGCTCGCCCGCCGGTGTTGTAATCGCCGCCTCTAAATCAAGCACACCCTGTCCGTAAATATTCTTATCCGCATAAGCCCCCTTATCGTTCGCTGTTTCAAGCAAGAGCCAAGCAATATGTTGCGAAGAAAGCCACGGATAATATCCGTTCAAAAGCGCAATGCTACCCGTAACCACCGGTGTTGCCATAGATGTTCCGTCCATCGGCATAAAACTGTCTTTGACAGCAGAGGTTGAAAGCACACCTGTCCCCGGTGCCGCTAAACAATATCCGCTCGCAGAACCGCACCAATTCGCATAATCGGCAATCTGCCCTGAAGGGGCATCATAAGTGGCAGTTGACCCATCAAGCGCCGTCACGGCAAGAAACGGAACTTCATATTTTCCTGCGCCGTTATAGCCATATTTTTTCATATCAAGTCCACCCATACCGGCATGAACTGCCGCCTCATGTTGTCCTTCATTGCCCGTTGCCTGCACCCATACCCCTTTATTTTTGGCAACCTCAGCATAAGCCGGCAAAACCGCTGCGTTATCATGAGTGTAAAGCCAGTTGGCCTTTGCCGCATTAATATTTTCGCTGACAGGATACCCCCAACTGTTATTAAATACGCTAACCCCGTTATTGAGCATATATTTAGTCATATCGGTAAGTTTTTGAATCAAATCCCAACTTCCGGCATAAATCTCCGCATTTTCAAAAGCAACACCGTGCATTCCTTCATCATTTTTATTACCGGCAATAATTCCCGCCACGTGTGTCCCGTGGCTTAATCCGGTAGCAGCCTCCAGCCACGAATTAGGGTCGTCAACCTTAAAATCCGACGTATCGCTACTGCCCGGAGCCCCTCCACCGGCACCATTCATCACCGTAAAATCATCTAAAGACAAGTTGTATGATTGAAGCACATTTTTAAGCCCGTCCTTAGTTAAATTATCTACCGGCGTTCCATTCATAGATGCCATATTAACCGCCAAGAAATAATACTTTCCGCCTTTTTCTAAAATGTAATAATGGTTGTTTCCGTTAATATATCCGCGCGCATTGCCCGAACTGTTATACGCATTTGCATCAAATCCGCCTTTTATTTTTCCCTCTAAATTGCGATGGTTAAAAACACCGGTATCAATCACGCCAACCTTAATTTTTTTCAATGCATTATCAGAAGCCGCCTGATGGCTGACCAAATTGCCGTTTTTATCTTTTTTATAAATATAGCTATACGCTTCCGCCGCATTAATTCCGGCTAAAAAGTTCCCTTTATCATATTCTGCAGTCTTAAAAGAAGTTGCTGAAACATTTGTCAATCCATCGCCGATACCGCCCGGATTATCCCCGCCTTGGTTGCCACCCGGATTATCTCCGCCTTGGTTGCCGCCCGGATTATCTCCGCCTTGGTTGCCGCCCGGATTATCTCCGCCTTGGTTGCCACCCGGATTATCTCCGCCTTGGTTACCACCCGGATTATCTCCGCCTTGATTACCGCCCGGATTATCTCCGCCTTGGTTGCCACCCGGAGTGTCATTTCCGCTATTGTTATCAGAGTGTTTGCTACCACCTCCGCCACCGCCGGAAGACGCCAAGGCGGCAATACCTCCGCCTAAAGCCAAAGCGCCGACCCCCCACCATAAATAGTTATTTCCTTCTGACACCACCGGAGGCTGAACCGGTCTTTCAGGATAACGCCCCGCCAATTTAGAAGCCCTCAAATGTTCTGCATTTCTTGTTTGTTCTCTCTTGATTTTATTTATACAAGCGTGGGTTTTATTTGCCCCGTATGCCACCAAAAGCTCAGCCGCTTCTTCATCATTATACCGTAGCGCAATGCAATATGCCGTATCGCCAAACCTGTTCTGCACATCAATCACACGGTTATATTGCGACAAATGATGTAAAAAATTATAATTCTTATATCGCGCCTGACGATAAATTTCTACCGCATCAAATGAACGCGCCAATCCTTTTTGGGGGAATAAACCGTTTCCGACCAAAACAATGGTCAAAATTAACAACATTCTGTTTTTCACGTTCATCAAAATTCCCCTAAAAAATATCAATATGATATATTATAACGGGAAAAAACTAAAAAAACATTAAATATTTTGCCCTAAATCAAATAAAATCTTACATTTTAAACCGGCTAAAAGTGTGATTTTAAATACGCGATAATTTCCCCGTCAGCTTCCGGAAATTCATAATCATCAAGTTCGTTCACGTTAACCCAACGCAACTCCTGATGTACAACCGCCTTAAGCGGCGCCAAATCCTTAACTTTGGTTTCATAAACCATAAGCTTAAATTCCCCATGCGCATATTCTTTAGAAACAGAAAGCAAAAAGCACCCCACTTCGCAATCAACTTCAAGCTCTTCTTTAATCTCACGCACAAGACACGCCTCAATGCTTTCGCCTTCTTCCTGTTTACCGCCCGGAAATTCCCACAAGCCCGCCAGTGCTTTCCCCTCCGGACGTTGCCCGATAAGAATTTTCCTTTCATCATTAGCAATAATGGCCGTTCCGACGATTTTCATATTTTGCCTCACAAATTAAATAAATATTAAGCATTTTCCATCAACACTATAAGAAATATACCAAAAAGGAAAAACAATGTTCGGATTTTTCAACAATAAAGTTTTTAATAAAGGTTTTCTTCCCGAGTTTGAGGGGCATAAAATTTATTACCAAGAAGTCGGCAATCCCAAAGGCGAACCCGTGCTTTTCTTTCACGGCGGTCCCGGAAGATGTGCCAAGACAAGCCACGCCGAATATTTTAACCTAAAAAAGCAGCGTGTCATTATGTTTGACCAACGCGGGTGCAATCGTTCCGAGTTTGAAGACATCACCACCTTAAATGACACCAGACGCTTAATAAAAGACGCCAAACGCCTGCTCGAACATTTAAACATCAACGAACCTGTCATCGTTTCAGGCGTATCTTGGGGCTCAACGCTTGCGCTTCTTTTTGCTGAAAAATACCCTGAACTCACCCAACAATTAGCGCTTTTTTCCATTTTCCTCGCCCGCAAACAAGACCGAGATTGGGTCTTAAAAAACAGCGCATTGTTTTATCCCGACCTGTTAGAAGAAATTTATCGTCAATGCGAAGGCGAAAACCCCTACGCTCATTATGCTAAAAAAATATTTTCCGAAGACTTGGGCGCAATTCAGACCGCCATCAAATATATGGTTCATTATGAATACCAATTAGGCAAACTTGACGCCAAGTTTGACGACGTGCGCATAGATAACAATATCATAAATTCAGCCCGTATCAGCCTTTACTACGCCGCCAACCGTTACTTTTTGGAAGAAAATGAAATCTTAAACAATATCGAAAAAATTAAACACATCCCGACCTTAATCGTTCATAATAGGCTCGATATGTGTTGTCCGCTCCAAGGCGCGTGGGAACTCTATCGTTCTTTAGATAACGCTCAAATAGAAATCATCGCAGACCTCGGTCACGGCGGCAAAAAACTTAAAAACGCCGCTAAAAAACACTTTTAAGCGCTCCGCTCCAGACGGTTAATCTTCATCATTCGCTTAATGCTCGGCTCTTCAATAAACAAAGCGCAAACGCCAAATTCACATTGCTCGCGTCTGGAGTACATCCGCTCAATCCTCAAGCGTATTTCCTCTCGGTTGGAATATCCAATCATCTGCGGGTCTAAAAGGTTAATCAGCGTATCAAAATTATCAAATAAAGCGATTCCTTTAACCTCTCGACTAATCGCACTTTTCGTTTCCAAATTGACATACTCAATCGTATCACCCACCCGAAGCTGGTGCAGCCCCTTGGTATACGGACGAATATCAATTTTGCGCTGTCCGCCTAAAATCTTATTATAGGCAAACGGATAAACGCTGATAATGACTTTCTTGCTTTCCATCTTAACACCTCATTTATCTTATACTTAAGATATAAACCAAAAAATCCTTCTTGGCAAGAAAAATCATACATTCTCGTATGTATAAATTTTTTATTTGACGTATTTTAAAAAATGTGCTATTCTATACTTGTTAATATAAGTTTATCTTTATAATTGGGTCATTTCTTTTCATAGCTTTGTTTTTTGCTATGGTATCCTGATTGTTAAGAGCTTTTTTAACATAAATAGAATATAAATAACAAAAAAAATAAAAACTATGGAAAAGAAAAAAAGATTTGCCATCTACGCGATGGTTGGGACGATTGCTGTAATTATCTGCGGAGCTGACTCGATTTTCGAAAATCCGCTTGGTCTCATTGCATTCTCTGCAATTTTCGGAACAGCTATAGCTGCTCTGGTTGTGGGAATTGAGACTTTAGCAGAAAAAATCGACCCTAAAGAAACCAAAAAATTCGTTGAAAAATGGATGCAACCATCCGAAGAGTAAACGCATTTCCCTTGAAACCCATGCTCAACAGCATCCCGGTTTCAAGGTTTTTTTATGCCCTTTTTCCGTAATAAATCATTCTAAAAAGCCCCAAAATACAACCTTGACAAGACCTCCAAAACAAAATATATAAAAAAGCAGTCCCGAGAAATCGGAACTTCCTATATATTTTATATTGTAATTAAATGCGGCCGCCGGAAAAGAGAACCGAAATCATCCGGTCTGTATCTGTTTATCAAGAATAATCTTCTTCTAAACAAGCTTCGGTTTAATTAGGTATAAAATATGTCCTCGACTACTGGGAACGAATAGGTATGAAATCGCCCAGTCAGTATTTATTAGCTGGGAAAACGGTGGCTAATAAGACCCGAGGACACTTTTTTATTTTTATGTCCTCGGCTACCGGAAAAGAGAATGGAAATCCTCCGGTCAGTATCTGTGTTTGGAGCGGATTCTCTAAAATAGGATTTAAAAATATTTTTGAACAAAATATTTTTAACTACCGAGAATGAAAAAAGCGAAATCACTCTGTCAGTATCTATTTTAGGGCGGCATCCCCAACATAGGAACCGAGGACACCTTGCTTATTCTAACAATTTACGAATTGGCGTTTTTATATCATTTAACCAATACTATACGTTTTTATAAGCCAAAGCAAAAAACAATTTAAAGAAATATAAACAATACAACTTAACGCCCGATAACAAAACACATATTTCCGCTGTTTATAGTGCCAGAATATGCCACAAAGCGACATAGAGCAAAAAATCCAAAATATGAGGAAAATACCAACAATCCATTGCGGACGAAAGATGTAATCAAACAATGTTACAACAAGCATAATCACCAACCAACTACCAAGCAAAAACTGTACTGTAGGAATAAATATCAATTTTAGCTCTGAAAGAATAGATGTCAGTATTTTCCTCATTAAGTTCACTTTACTTTCTCCGGTTTCGCTTATAGTCAAAATCTTTGTAATATTCTGAGATAACTTAATATGATTAAGATAAAAATATTTAGTCCCATCAGCACCGCATATGTGAACCAAAATGAAACTTTTTTCGTCTGTTGCCAAAGTTGTTGTTTTGTCATTGGAATATCCTCATTAAAAGTCCGTACCCCAATCACCATGTTTAATGACTTCAAAGTAAAAAATTTCAATAATAGCCAGCCATACCCAAAATGCCAAAATCCATAATACTCCTTTTTTCTTTTTATATAAGCGATAATTGCCCCATATAAGCGCTAATATAATCACAAATATACCTTTGAGACATTGAAGTTTATTTGAAAGAGGAGTTGGAATTTCCACTTTAACATCAGGATACATCGTAAAATTATCCCGCCAATAAACAGGATTAAAAATTTCGTAATATAAATCAATACTTAAAGCACCTAACATAAGCAAATTAAATCCCATCAGCGCTATGTATGTGAGCCAAAATGAAACTTTTTTCGTCTGTTGCCAAAGTTCTTGTTTCGTCATTGGAATATCCTTAAAGTTCTATTTTTGTTCACTATACACAGCGCTGATGAAATGTCAATATCAAAGCACAAAAATGATGCAAAAAAATGTATAAAACAAGGCATTTGCCCATATTTTATACAAAATCGGATGAGGAGTTTCTTTGTAAGATAACCACATCATAATAAGTGAGGCATAACAGCCCCACCAACCGGTAAGATAAAGACATTCTGACTCCAAAGAGCTAAATCCTAAATCATATCTTACCACAAGAAACACATATAATGCCAACGGAAACAAATAACAGCCGTCAACCTTTATCATTCCCCAACATCCTCTTAAGAGTGTCATCAATGCACTTTTCATTTTTTCCTTTTCCGGTTTCACTTATAGTCAAAATCTTTGTAATATTCTCGAGAAGACTTAAAATGATATTTTCCGTCATTAAGCCCTTGATTATTATTACTCATATCCTTAAGAGAGTCAAGCAAAACACCCGACATTAGTTTTATCATTCTAAAAATACAACCTTGACAATATCACCAAAACAAAATATATAAAAAAAACAGTTCTGAGAAATCGGAGCTTCATATATATATATTTTATATTTTAATTAAATGCGACCGCCGGAAAAGAGAACCGAAATCATCCGGTCTGTATCTGTTTATCAAGAATAATCTTCTTCTAAACAAGCTTCGGTTTAATTAGGTATAAAATATGTCCTCGGCTGCTGGGAATGAAAGGGAAATCGCCCAGTTAGTATCTATTGCTGAGTTACTAGCCCAGCAATAGGAACCGAGGACACTTTTTTTATTTTAACAATTTACGAATTGGCGTTTTTACCTCATTTAACCAATAATCAGAAGAAATAACTCGTTTAAGTTTACCGTTAATCTCCTTTAACGATGTCGCAATTAAACGAGTTTTACCATTTTTATCTAAAATTTTATAAATTTCCCGACCACTTGGGGTTATCTCAACCGGTTTATTATTTCTAAGAAGTCTTGGCAAAGCCCTAATATCTTCTTCGCTCATATGATGCGTGCCAATCGCTTTCGTTATACCATAATTTCGCTTTGTAGCCCCTTTAGTTGCCCGCAATAGTTCTTTTCCTTGCGTAATCAGCTCTCCGTCTTTCGTATACGCCGCTGCTCCGCGCTGAAGATAGATATTTTTGCCAAACAGCTTATGAAATATCGCCATAATCTCATCTGCTTTTCCCGGATTTTTCTCCACAAGTTCTTGAAAAACTTTGCGATAGGCTTTAGCAAACGCCTCAGCTTCATAATTGGTCACAGCCGCTTTTCCTGCTTTTATCGCCGCTTTCCCCGTTTTTATCGCTGCACCGCCATCAGTAGCCATTTCCGCAGCAAATTCAATAAATTTTTCTAAGTTGTTTTGTGGCTCAATACGCTCCAAACCTGTCGTAAACTCTCCGTTTTTTGCATAGTTTATTCCTCTTGCCATTAACCCCACCGGATTAAGGTAAGAGTCAAGCGCCCCTTGCATTCCGATAACAATATCTCTTGCAATGTCAGAAGTCGCGATTAATTCAGCAAATTTATCTCCAAAACTATCTTGGCGTTTTGGTATTTTGTATGAAGCAGGCGCTTTTTTCAAATTCTCCTCCATCTCAGCATTCTTCTCCATATCCTCATCATCAAGCGAGGTTTTGCGTGCAAGTGTTTGGTAAACAGAATTTTGTTTTTCCATTTCCTCCAAATCGTCTTTAAGCAAATCGTATTCGATATAGTCTTCTTCCAGTAAATTGCGTTCCCGCACCGGAAAACCGTATTTTTGAATTAATTTATTAATACGCTCCTTTTTGCGCTCACGCTCATTGTATAAAGAATACTCCCAAATACTCATACCGTCCGTAATGTCAGCTCTTGACATATTTTTTCTCCTAAAAAAATGAATTTTAAAACAAAAAAGAGCCGTTGCCCGCAGCCAACAGCCCTAAAACAAAAAAAGCCCCCCAAAGGAACTTATAATGACACTTCGCCATTATGAACTAACTTCTACCCCTCTATGACATAAAAGTCAATATATGAAAAACAATATATTAATAAGTTTGCTTCTCAAATCAAAACCAGCCACAAAAAAGGGCAGAACCCTGCCCTTTTCAATCAAACTAAGCTGTCTTCTTCGCTCTTCCTTTTTTAGGAGCTTCTTCCTTCTTCGGACGACCGGGCTTTTTCTTTTCTTCAGCTTTAACTGTCTTTTTTGCCTTTTTCTTAGATTTATTCTCTTTCAACTCAGCCTGTTGTTGTGAAATAAGCATTGCTTTTTCCAAATCTTTTTCAGAGCAAAGCCCGACAGCCATCGGGTTAACCGGACGCAAATTCGCCATATTGCTATGTGTCCCTTCGCGAATCGACGCAATCGTCGGTTTGGTTGTACCGATGAGTTTGCAAATCTGCGAATCGATAACTTCCGGACAATTTTTAAGAATCCATAAAATCGCATTCGGTTTTTCCGAACGTTGTGTCGGCGATAACACTTTTTTAGCTTTAGCATTACGTTCTTTAACGTTTTTCTCCAAAGGAGTCGCTACAAGCACAGCTTTTTCATCAGCTTCGCAACGCTTAATTTCTTCCTCAGATAGCTGACCGTTGGAAATCGGGCTTACGCCCAAAATATTATAAGCAATATCCCCATCGGCAATCGCTTGAATCTCAAGCTCGTGCAATTCACAAAAATCCGCAATTTGCTTAAATGTCAGCGTTGTGTTCTCGACAAGCCAGACCGCCGTTGCTTTCGGCATCAAAGGTGCTGTCATGTTATCTTTCCTTTCTTAAAATAAATAAAACTTTTAACTTAGCCTACTTCTGTTTTATCAGACATACAAGCGCATAATAACTTTTTCTACAAAAGTTTCACACTTTTAGGATAAACAAAAACCTGTATTCTATCATACAGGCTTTCGTCAACTTAAAAACAAGGCACAAACCTTAGTTTGAAGACTTCAAACCAAACTTTGCAAACTTGCTGTTAAACTTGCTAACCTGACCGCCGGAATCAACCATACGGTGAACACCGGTCCATGCCGGATGAGATTTCGGGTCGATTTCCAAAGTCATCTTATCGCCGGCTTTGCCCCAGGTAGAGTGAATTTTCTTTTCTGTCCCATCTGTCATTACGTATGTAATTTCGTGATAGTCAGGATGAATACCTTTTTTCATTATTAACTCCAATAACTAAACTTCTTCAAAAAAAATTTACGTCATATATACAAGACGCTTTTTAAAATTGCAAGCACAATTTTACCATATTTTAAACTTATTTTAAAATCTTGGCAATTTTTTGGCTCAGGTTAAAGTTTACGGCAACCAAATTGCCCGAATTTAGCACCATCGGCAAATCTTCCGTGCGCGTATCAGCTTGTTCCATATCAAGTGCCATACCGCCCGCTTCTTTAACCAAAAGAATCCCGGCAGCCATACCCGAAAGCAAACACTGAGGCGCAATAACCGCGTCAAGTTTTCCCGCCGCAACGTATGCCAAATCAAGCGCAACCGCACCGCTAACGCGCACGTCTTTGCAAAAACTAAGCGTATTGTTTACAATTTTGGCTGAAAGCACAGTGTCGTTTGCAACCGGTTTAACCGCCACAAGCGCCCCTTCGAGCTCTTGTCTTGAAGAAACTCTGAGCCGTTCGTGGCTTCTAAACCCTTCTTTAAACGCGCCTTTGCCTTTCTCGGCAAAAAACAACTCGTCGCGCGCCGGATTATACACCACGCCGCACAAAATCGTCTGTCCGTTCATGAGCGCTGCCGAAATGGCAAATTCCGGATTGCCATGCGCAAAGTTTGCCAACCCCTCAATACCGGAAACGCTTAAAAACATTCCCTCTTTCGGTGCTTTTTCATTAGCAAAAACCACCGCAACCGTAGGCAAAACTTTGCCAAACTCATTTCTCAAGCCCTTTTGAATTTTATCAAAAGCAATGCGCGTAAAATCCAAACTGCCTTTAATTGAATTTTGTAAACGTTCAATCTCGCTAAAGTCACGGTTAAGGTTGACAGACGCCTTTTTAACCGCCGTAACAATATTAGTGAGCATAGGTGAAATATAAGCCATTATTTCGCTCTCTCAACGTAGTTGGCTTCTTCTGTACCGACAACAATCTTCTCACCGGTGGCAATAAACGGCGGCACGCCGATTCGCATACCATTATCCAAAACTGCCGGTTTATAAGAAGAAGTAACCGTCTGCCCTTTAATCACCGGCTCGGTTTCAACCACGGTGCAGATAACCTGTTGCGGCAATTGAACCGAAATCGGTCTGTCGTTAATGTGAGAAATGCGAACCGTCATCCCTTCGGTCAAGAAAGGTCTCGAGTCGCCCAAAATATCTGCTGGCATGGAGAACTGCTCAAATGTTTCTGATTCCATAAAATTCAAGCCTGTACCGTCTTCAAACAAAAACTGGCAGTCTTTATCTTCCACCATCATCTTCTCAACGGTATCTTCTGTTCTGAAACGTTCATTGGTTTTTGTCCCCTCTTCAACAGATTTCATTTCAACCTGCATAAAGGCGCCGCCTTTACCCGGCTTAATGTGTTGAGATTTGGTAATTGTCCACGGTTTGCCTTTATATTCAATAACCCAACCGATTCTGATTGCTCCGGCTAATTGTTTCATTTTATTTGTTCTCCATATTTACAATGTTAATACTAATCTTAGAAATGTCATTCTGCCGCGCAATTTAGAATAAAAATTTTTATTTTGCAACAAAAATCGTATTTTAGACAAAAATTTTTCTTGCAATCCCAGATAATCTACTCTATATCTGATTTGAATTAAATAAAATTGTGTCAAACTATTAAATATCTTATGATTATGGAAAAAAATCTAACTTGCGTTTCAACAACGCCGGAAGAAATGTATTTGGAACTTCAAGCCGAAAAAGAACAGATACATCAAAACGCATCTGCACAAACCTTGCCAAAAGAAGAATACGCTTGGCTCGAAAAAAATGATAAATACATCATCTACAAAAATGATTGCAATCCTCCACGCAATCAAGATGTGTGTATCATCTTAGAAAAAAAGTTTGCTAAGCGGGCAATGGTAGCAGGACTTCTGCCAACTAACAAAGGTCTTTCTCCTGCCAAGGCGGGGGAAATTGTACTAACAATGGTAGACCGAGCTTTTAGCCGTTTGTATTACATGAATGAGGAAAAAATCAAAGACCTGCCGACTTTCCCTAAGATTGTTTTGGCAAAAGCTAAAAACAGAGCTTTCTCTCATGAGGAACTACTCAAAGTTTTTGAATTACCGAATGCTCAAGAGATTATTCTCGAGCAAGTAAAAAAATGGATAACTCTCCGCAATGAAACTCAGCTCAAAATCTTTGAATTGCAAAATCCTCAAGAAATTATTTTTGAGCAAGTTAAAAACTGGGACGGTCTTTGCCATGAAGCTCAACTCAAGGCTTTTGACCTGCCAAATGCTCAAGAAATTATTTTTAAGCAAGCTAAAAATTGGTATGGTCTTTGCCATGAAGCTCAACTCAAAGCTTTTGAATTGCCAAATGCTCAAAAGATTATTCGCGCGCAAGCTAAAAGATGGCACGGTCTATGCGATGAAGCAGAAGAAAAAGCCCGCAAACTCGGTTGGTTGTAACGCAAACATCTCAAACAAAAAACGGTCGTCCCTTTAAGGAGCGACCGTTTTTTAACAAAATTTTTTCTTGCAATCTCTGCCAATCTACGCTATACCTAATCCGAAATAAATAAAATTGTGTCAAACTATTAAAAATCCTATAATTATGAAAAAAAATGTAACCAGCTATTCCGATGCCGAGAAGAAATATCTCGCAAAAGCCAAACAAGGAAAGCTCTGCTCTCTTGAACAAATGGATGCTTTTCGTTTTCCACACGTAAAAGAGATTCTTCTTGAGCAGGCTAAAAACGGTTTGCTTAGCCGAGAAGTCCAACTCAAAGTGTTTAAGTTATCAAATGCCAAAGAGATTTTCATTGAACAAGCCAAACAGTACTGGCTCCTCGATGAAACACAACTTAAAATGTTTGAAATGCCCAACGCGGAAGAACTTATCCTTGAAGTGGCAAAACAGGGCTTTCTCTGCATTGAAGCTCAACTCAAAGCATTTGAACTTTTTAATACTAAAGAGGTTCTCTTCGAGCAAGCTAAAAACGGTTTGCTCGACGAAGAAGTACAAATCAAAGCGCTTAATTTATCAAATGCACCGGAGATTCTTCTTGAACAAGCCAAAATTGGCCGCCTCTGCAAAGAAGGTCAACTCAAAGCGTTTGAGTTTCCAAATACGCAAAAAATCATTCTGGCGCAAATGAAAGAGAGTTCAAAGTTTACAGTAGAATTATGCGAAGAGGCACAACTCAAAATCTGTGAGTTACCGGATAACATAGCAGGACCGATGATTGCCGAAATACATGCACACGGCAAACTCTGCGATAAAGCCCGACATAAAGCACTCTCCCGCAGTTTGTTCTGGCGAAAACACTCTTAATCTAAAACGGCTATTCCTCAAGGAACAGCCGTTTTTTTAACAAAATTTCTTCTTGCAAAAATAAAACACTCTTGCTAAACTGCTCTTACAAAAATAAATTTATGTCAAACTAATTTATACTATTATGAAAACAAAAACCGATGTAAAAATTTCGTTAAAAACTTTCTTACTGCCAAATGCTGATAAACTCATAGAAGAGTATGTCGCAAACGGCAACAGATTGTCACCCAGGGCACAGCTTAAAGCGCTGGAGCTACCCAATGCCCCTGAGATTTTTTATGACCTTGCCAAACACGGCTGGGACATCCGGGCAACGGCATTGCTTAAAATCCTCGAGTTTCCGAATGCTGACAAAATCATTGCTGAATACATAAAGTATGATTTTAATCTTCCGTATGATGTTCTGAAAAAAATCTTTAAACAGCCCTATGCAGAAAAAATCATAAAGGATTATGTTGCTCAAGGCTGGGATTTAACCATTAGAACCGAACTTCAGATACTCGAGCTCCCCAACGCCGCAAAGATTTTTGCTGAGCTTATAAAATGCGGACACACACTCTCGAAAACCATTCAGCTCAAACTCTTAAAGCAAATGGCAGCTCAATCCCCGCTCCGTAAAAAATCCGGCAAAACTTATGTGCTCGACTGAGGGTCACGCAAACATCTCAAACAAAAAACGGCCGTTCCTCAAGGAACAGCCGTTTTTTATGACCGCCCCTCGTCTGTTTTAGGGCTGAAACCATCTTTGCTTTTTTCTTTCTGAGTTTTCTTTTCAAACAAAGGCTTCCCCTGTTTCTTTCGTTCGCTCTCAATGGCTTTTTTACGCACTTTCACATAAACATCACGATGTAATTCCAACAGCCTGCGCTTTTCTTTGAGTTCGCTATCTAACAAAACGCCCCCTTTTGCTTCCTCACCCGCAAGCTCTGCAATGCGTTTTTCCGGTTTCACGCCATAAATTGTCCGCCGATAAAGCTCCTGCTTATTGGCATAATCGCTGGCGGTTAACGTTTCATTGCGCATATAATCGTTGGTTCGAATCAAATCAAGTGGCTTACCCTCTGCCTCAACTTTTCCGCCCCGCATAACCACAACTCTGTCCGACAACGCGACCTCGACCGGATTATGCGTCACCAAAACCACTGTCTTGTCTTTAGCCATATCTTTCAAAGATTTCATCACCTTAAAACTCAGTCCTTGGTTAAGTCCGGTGGTCGGTTCGTCTAAAATAACAATCGGCTTTTCTTCAATAAACGCCCGCGCAAGCGCCAACCGTTGCCGCTGTCCGCCTGAAAGTTCGCTGCCATCTTTGCCGATTCTGCGCTCCAAAGCTTGCAAAATTCTGGCTTTTCGCTCCTCCGCCGACAATTCTTCTTCTATCACATTGCCTGCTTCATCTTTTGGCGCAACTATATCTAACAAATCTTTAGTAAAAGCCGACTTTTCACAAACTTCAAGTAACTCATCATCGCTGATACCCGGTTTATAAAACCGAAGATTATCCCGGATACTCATATCAAAAAGCGCCACCTTTTGGTCCACAAATGAAACTTGTCTGTTAATCGCTTCATCGCTTAGTTCGCGAATTTCCTTACCGCCGATATAAATTTTGCCACAAACCGGGTCATAATCATGCCGAAACAACGAAACAAGTGTTGATTTACCATTACCGCTATCACCGATAATCGTCGTCATCTCTCCTTTATCAAAACTAAGGTCAATATGATGCAAAACACCCTGCCCTCTTTCAACAGCCTCCGACTTTTCTTGCTCTACATCTTCCTTGTTTCTTTTAACCTTTGGATACGCAAAGCTTAAATCCTTAACCTCAATTTTGCAGTCTTCAGCACTAAAATCTTTCCGCCCTGTTTCCCGTTCAAGCGCCCGCGGCGTTTTCAGCCTCTCCGCATCATCAATCACCTGATATTTTGCGTTCTGCATTCGGGTAAAACTTGCCGACAAATTTTTAGAAGCTTCAAACATCTGCCAACAACAACCATTAACAAGCGCAAATTCGCCAATATTTCCAGTTTCTTTTATTCTTTGAACGCTAACCGCAAAAGCGGCAATGCCAATCGCCCAATTAATCGCCGTAGAAAGCAAGCGCGACTCATTTTGTTGTGTATTCTCTAAATGACGATTAACGCGCAACGCATGAGCTCTCCTGTTTTCCAAATGTTGGCTAGCGGTATCAACCCGTCCGGCACTTTGTACCAAAGACGCATTTTTAACAATATCTCTGTTTTCCTCATTAATACGGGATTTAAAAAACCTAATATCGCTTCCAAACTTACGATATTTGTCATTCATATATTTTCCATACATCACAGAAACACCGGTCGCCACTAAAACACCGGCACCCAACATCGGTGACACAGTTGCCATACCAGCAACGGCAGCTCCGAACACAATAGCATACTCTCCCCATGACAGCACATTATTAAGAATTGATTTTTTACCCTCGGCAACACTTTGCGCAAAACCGGCAAGCCTTTCTGCCGAATCAACCTTAAAAAACGCCCGTGGTTTATGCAGAATATCCACATAATACCGGCTCATAATCTTGTTTGTATAAATATCATTTAATTTTCGAAAGCTTTTTTGTTTTAAAAAGTCAAATCTTTCATACATAGAATCACGAAACAAACCGGCTACATACCATCCGCCCGCTCGCCAAACTGCCCCTGCGTGCCCTTTTATAATATCACCAAACGCCCCAAAAAGCGCACTACCGAGATACGGAGCCGACGCCTTGGTAAGAGCAGCACCAACCTGATTGAACATAACATTCCTAAAAGCTTTACGGTCTGCCTTTCTCGCTTCTTTAAGCACCTCAAACGCCATCTTCAAAGTGCCGATTTCTTTTTTACCGGTTTTCTTATCATCTCCTTTTGTTTTATCTCTCTTAAACAGGGATTTCAATTTTTCATATTCATAAACAAAAAAGTTTTGCGGCTTCTCTTTTTGTTTTCTCGTTCTTTTTTCCATAAAAACCTACCCGATATCTCTAAATTGCATAAAATAATTGTACGTTTTTTTTCATCTCATGTCAATAAAAATAAATAATTGATTTTACGAACAAAATAAAACTTGACAACTGCTGAAAAAAAACGTACCTATTTTTTCATCACCTCCCTCAAAATGAATGGAACGTACGTGACCCGCCCGAAGCCAGGCTTCCCCCATACGGGTAGTATCATCCGCGAACAAATCATACTTGAGTAGTTATGGTAAAAAATGCGGAATTTTGCGAAATAGCCACGGATGTCCTGCTAGGGAGGGGAGCGTACATAAACGTACGTGACCCGACCGACGTCAGGCGTCCATCCGCGAGCTAGTTCACAAAATTACACGTTTTTTATAACAAAGTCTGTTCGTAATTCTGCCGCATCCACCCCCTCTTCCATCACCCATGCGGCAGATTGAATAAGGAAAAAGTCCGCATACCAGTCAGTCAGCTCTTTAACACTTTCAAAACCGTCTTTCCACACCTTAAAAATCACAAAATCCGGCTCTGCCTCGGAAACGAGCATACTTTCGTGCCGCCGGTTGCGTGTAAACAAGCCGACAATACATCCCTTGCCAAGCGTTTTACGCACCGCCACAAGCTTATCTTTGACATCTTCGGCACCCAAGTCCAAAACAACACCATCCGCGCCATACGCTTTAGCCTGATTAACCGCATTTTCGCCATAAAACAGCACAATCCGTTCGCTTTCTGCCGCTTTAGCAACAAATTTACGGCAAAAATCCGCCCCAAGGTCTGCATTTAACACATAGCACTCCTCGCTCATATTTTCCAAAATTTCATTATTTTCTTCATCCACACGGATAATATTTTTTTGCATAAGTCGTTTTGCCCCTTGTCAATCTGATGTTTAAATTCTATAAAAGAGAATAACACATTGTTTTTAGAAACGGAAGTCAAAAATGTCGGAAACTGCAAAATATCTGCCCAAAACCGCCGCAGCCCTTGCCAAACTGCAAGAATCTGCCGCACTTCTTGAGCAATCTGCTGATATTTCTATGGCTCAAAAGCAACAGCTTGAAGAAAAACTTTCATCATTGCGCCAAAAGCTTGCCGACAAAGCCGCTCAAATAGACAATATCATTAACACCCTAAACGGAGCAATCAAGTAATATGGCACAGGTTATTATCACCATCAATCGCCGCGAATACGCCATTTCTTGTGAAAATGGCGAAGAAATCCATATTATGAAATTAGGTCGTCTGCTTGATGACCGCGCCAAATCGCTCACTTCCGCTTTAGGGCAGATTAACGAAAACCAGCTCCTTGCCATGGTCGGTCTTTTGATTGCCGATGAATTAACCGAGCTGAAAAAAGCACAAACTGCCACACCGACATCCCAAACCGAACCCACCGACCTCACCGCTCTTGACAATGAACTTGCCGCTGATATAGATTCTTTAAATGAAGCAATAAAATCTGTTGCAACTAAGATTAAATCCGTGTAAAATAGCATATATAAATAAATGGACTGCCCTTCGCGTGTCTGACCGCATGTCTTCCGGGCCAACACTACTTACCAGGGAGCTGTCACTGTCAGAATCGTGGTTCTGTTATATGGCGCCCACCTTATCTTGCGGGTATCGGATAGAATGATATGGACACGGTCTGGGCGGTCCGCCTCAACAATAAAGGAATAATAATTTGAAGATTTTATATTGCGGAGATTTAGTCGGTCGTGCCGGCAGAAACGCCATCACCAAACATCTAAAAGACATTAAGCAAAAATATGCTCTTGACGCCGTTATCGTCAACGGAGAAAACGCTGCTCACGGTTTTGGCTTAAGTCCGAGCATTGCCGAAGATTTGCTAAACGCCGGCGTGGATGGTATCACCACCGGCAACCATATTTGGCAGCAACGGGAAATCTATCCGTTTTTAGATAACTCTTCGCAAATTATCCGCCCACTGAACTACCCTGAAACTCTCCCAGGCAAAGGCTGGCAGCTTTTGAATATTAACGGTAAAAAGCTCCTGATTACCCAAGTCCTCGGACGTTTGTTTATGCCGCCGATAAACAGTATTACAGACCCTTTAGACGAGCTGTTAAAACGCTTTATCTTAGGCAAAAATGTAGACGCGATTTTAGTGGATATTCACGCTGAAGCAACGTCCGAAAAACTGGCGTTAGGCTATTATCTTGACGGCAAAGTCAGCCTTGTTGCCGGCACGCATACACACGTCCCCACAGCAGACGCACGGATACTCCCGCAAAAAACCGGCTATATTACCGACGTCGGGATGTGTGGTGATTTCCAATCCGTTTTAGGCTTTGAACCACAAACGCCGGTTGAACGCTTAGCAGACAAACTCACGCTTCAAAACCGCCTAAACCCTGCTAACGGCAAAGAGCTCACCCTCTGGGGCGTAATGGTTGAAACCGCCCCCGACGGTCTCTGTCAATCCATCACCCAAATCAAAGAAACATTTGAAAATATATAGGACATTTTTAATGACTTCACTCAACGACCAACTCTGCCAATATCGCCGCCACACCCGCCGAGAACTTCACAAACCACTGTCTTTTATGTTTGAAAGGTAAAACAAGCTCTATATGATAAACCAACATCCTAAAGCAATTTTATTTGACTGGGACGGAACATTAGCCGAAACACGCAGCGCTGTCGTCAAAGCTATGGAATATACTCTCGCTTTATATCATAAAGAACCTTGGGACATCACCAAACAAAAATATCGAGATACCACAAAATCTCTAAAAGAAAACTTTCCTAACTTTTTCGGCAATGATTACAAACAAGCCTACGAAACCTATCTGAACTATTATCAACAAAATGCAATCAAACAAATCTATCCTATACCAAATGCCGAAAAATTCTTAAACCAATGCACGCAAAACAACATCGAAATTTACGTCATATCAAACAAAGAAAAATCTCTTCTTTTGCAAGAAGTCAAACAATGTTTCCCGCAAATAACATTTAAAAACATTTTAGGAAACGGAGACTCCCTCAAAAATAAGCCAGCACCAGACCCCGTTTTTACAGCGCTCGCCTCTGCTTCATATCCCATCAATAAAAACACCGTTTGGCTTATTGGTGATTCGAAACAAGATACGGCTTGTGCATTATCTGCAAACATCCTCCCTATTCTTATCGGAATTGGCAAATTTATGAAAAAAACAGAGGTAAGCGAACAAATCTCAAGCAATAAAATCATACAGATTCAAGATTTTAACGACATAATAAACACATAAAAAACCACCCGTCAAAGTAAAACTTTCTTCAACGGGCAGTTTAATCTGGTAAAACGTCTTCTTACCGTACCGGATGAGCGTAGTTATAACAGCTCATAACCAAATCTTCTTTTTTATAGAAAACTTTGTATGCGGCATAAAGAAGTGAAAGAACGATAGCCGCCATATATACGTCATAAACCGGCATATAGTTATTCAAGAAAACAGTCATACTATCCGAACCGGTTACAAAGAAGTCTACAACATACGAAATCAACGCATAAATAACAGAAAAATACGGTATCCACCCGATAGACGCCAAAAAGACTGACAATCTCGGGAAATTTTCATTCATACGATGCACAAAGCCCCACGAAGAAATAAACGACAACGACAGAGCTAACACCGCAACCCAAAATAAAACATACAAAACGCCGCCCATGGCATAGCTGATTTGCGTGTTAAACAGGGCAATAATAAATGCAAGCAGCTGGTACATACCACCTAACAGCAAAAGTTCATTTCTGCATATTTTCATAACAACCTCCTTAAAAACTGAGATGATATACAAAAATTTCCTCCATAAAAATAATCCCACCACCGCGAGCTTCCAACCTAGGCTTTGGGTGGTATTAAAAAATGCCCACCATCCTCGGACAGTGAGCATTTTGTTATTCGGAAATAAAAAGTCCCCAGTTCTTGCTAATCGCTTATTAGGCGAGTTAGCAGATACTGACCGGGCGATTAAAAGCTTTCGTTCCCAGTAGCCGAGGACTATTCTAAATATAGTATATTTTATCGTATTGTCAAAACATTTATGAAAAGGCTATGACTTTAATGGTTATACAAGATAATCTTTCCCATAAGTTTTCTTAAACCATTCAATTTTCTCCTCCATCCGACGTCTGAGTTCATTTTTACGCATACCATCCAAACCAGCGTTTTCTATAGCATCCAACAACCGGTCATACAATGCCAGTCCCCTGAAAATTTCTTCCAAAGAACGCTCTTGCCGAGCAGAAATTCCATTAGGATTATAACGATAAAAATAAATCGTTTCATCAGTCATCGCAACTCTCTTGGCATATAGCGCAACCAAAGTGCTAAACCATTCATCTTCAAACCAAATCCTGTCTTCTAAAGATTGAATGTTATGTTTATCTAAAAAACTTTTCTTATAAATCTTATCCCACTGTTGCCCTGCATCACCAATCAAAAAAGAAAAATCTTCAATAAAGGTAAATCTAAAATAAGGATAAATAGAACTTTCAATATGATTTTCGCTAAACTTCATCACATTAGGCATAATACCAACATCTGCATCATATTTAACAGAAACATTATACAACTTTTCAAAATAATTCGGTGACACATAATCATCACTGTCTACAAAACCGATATATTCTCCTTTTGCTAATTCCATCCCTCTGTTACGAGTTTTCCCAACCCCCTGATTTATTTGCTGAAATATCTTAAACCGCTTATCTTGCTTTGCATATTCTTGCATAATTTGATAAGAGTTGTCAGTTGACCCATCATCAATAACAATAAACTCAATTTCATGCAGCGTCTGTTTTTTCAAACTATCCAAACATTGAGATAAATATTTCTCAGTATTATATACAGGAACAACCACGCTTACTTTCGGTGAAAAATTACTGTTTTCTATAACTAACAAACTACAAATAAATAACAAAAAAAAATAAACACACCATTTTCTCGTCATAATTCGTCTCCATTAATTTCACCATAAACCTTCCTTTATGGAGAGACGAATTACTTTTGCTATTCTAAAACAACCATCAATTCCTTTCAATAACTTAGCAAAACACACCGTTAATCGATTTTTAAAATTTGCTCTATAATATAGACCAACCTTTATAGAGACCAATCCAAC
>JAGAZZ010000051.1 GCA_017939155.1 Alphaproteobacteria bacterium
ATAATCTACAAACTCAGCATCACCCTTCTCAGCCAATACTTTTGTAATAGCTGCCGTCAATGTCGTTTTACCATGGTCTACGTGACCAATCGTTCCAATGTTGCAGTGTGGCTTACTGCGTTCAAACTTCTCTTTTGCCATGAATCTATACCCTAAAATATTGTGTTGCGACGAGGTTATTTATAAAAGGAAAATCTGGAGCGGGTGAAGGGAATCGAACCCTCGTCATAAGCTTGGAAGGCTTCTGCTCTACCATTGAGCTACACCCGCTCAAACCAAACATCCTGAAACAAAAACCTATTTATCAAGACGATTTTTAACTGGTGGAGGGGGATGGATTCGAACCATCGTAGACTAAAGTCGACGGATTTACAGTCCGTTGCATTTGACCGCTCTGCCACCCCTCCGCTAAAATCGTGTGCGAGGGAAAAAGAACAAAAGTCTTTCAACCTGACAAGAGGAATAAAAACTTATTTTTAAGATAATGTCAACAAGTTTTTTATCAATTCTTAAAGTTTTTTTGATATTTTTCATTTATTGCGTAAAATAAGAGAGATAAGAGAATGAAAAACATCTTAACCGAACAAAATAATCCCCAAAGCAAAACCATAGACTTAATGGAAACCGCAGAAATCGTCCGCACAATTAATAAAGAAGATAAAAAAGTAGCCCTTGCCGTCAAAAAAGCCCTGCCGGAAATAACGCAAGCTGTTGATATAATCGCTAAAGCGTTTTTAAACGGCGGCAGACTTGCTTATTTTGGTGCCGGAACCAGCGGCAGACTCGGCGTGTTAGACGCTTCCGAATGTTGGCCGACGTTCTCCGCGCCTGCTGAAATGATACAAGGGTTTATCGCCGGCGGCGACTATGCCTTGCGTCACGCCATTGAAGGTGCGGAAGATTCGAAAGACGAAGCCTTAAAAGACCTCTCAGCCTTTAACCCTCAATCAAATGACGTGGTTGTCGGCATTTCAGCCTCAGGCAATCCGCAATATATTTTAACCGTTTTAGAACAAGCCCGGCAAAAAGGCGCTGCGACCATCGGCGTCACCTCAAACCCCGAAGCCAAACTAAAATCTCTATGCGATGTCTGCATCATAACCCCCGTCGGCGCCGAGGTTATCACCGGCTCCAGTCGGATGAAATCCGGCACAGCGCAAAAAATGGTTTTAAATATGCTCTCAACCGCCTCAATGGTCAAAATCGGCAAAACCTATGGCAATTATATGGTCGATGTACAACTAAATAATGACAAGCTCGTTGACCGTGGCAACCGTATCATCGCCTCAATTTGCAAGATTTCGCTTGCAAAAGCGAACGAATATCGTATAAAAGCAGAAAATAACGTTAAAACCGCCTGCGTGATGTATAAAAAACAATGCACTAAACAAGAAGCAGAACAACAGCTTACCAACCACAACGGCATTTTGCGAAAGGTAATAGGATAATGAAAAATTTTCATAAAACGCGTGACGCAAACACCAATAACAATAAAGACCAACTGATAATCTACGGTCGTCATGCCGTCATCAGTGCCTTAAAAAACCCGAAACGCCAAATAAAAAAATTGCTCATAACCGCTGAAAACCGCGCTGAAATTGATAAACTCGGGCTTAATGTTGCCTATACGGTGACAGATAAAAAAGATTTTGCCAAAATTCTCCCCGAAGACGCCGTTCATCAAGGGTTTGCGCTTTATTGCAACCGGCTTGAAAGCTATGACATCGCCGACTTGATTGCTCTCTCGGAAAACAAAGAAAAATGCCATATTTTAATCTTAGACCAAGTAACTGACCCGCAAAACATCGGTGCGATTATCCGCTCGTGTGCCGCCTTTGAAACTTTAGGGTTAGTGGTGCAAGATAAAAATTCTCCGCTTGAATCCGGTGCGATGGATAAAGCCGCCGCCGGCACAATAGAGTTTGTCCCCGTTGCCCGTGTCACCAACTTAAGCCGAGCGATAGAAGCCTTAAAAGAAAACGGCTTTTGGGTTATGGGGATGGACGGCTACGCAACCACCACTATTGACAAGATAAACAAATCCGGCAAAACCGCAATTGTTATGGGCTCAGAAGGCAAAGGAATGCGCCGGCTGGTTGAAGAAAATTGCGATTCGTCAGTCAAACTGCCGATTTCTCCCAATGTCGAAAGTCTGAACGTCTCCACCGCCGCCGCCATTGCTCTATATGAATTAAGCAAATAACTAACGACAAAAAAGGCTGCTTAAAGCAGCCTTAACAACTTATTTTTCCAAATTTTTCATTTTACGCTTTATATATTCATAAACAACGGCATTTTTTTCATCTTCATTAAATGTCGTATTATCGGGCTTCTCTTTCGTTATTTTCATTGTTTGACCGCCATCACCTCTTTTTTGGGTTCGAATAGTATAACGCGCATTTTGCGCCTCAGCAACCCGATTTTCAAGAGATTTCCTACCGCGTTCAACGCTATGTTCATACTCATCAGCCTGTGACTTCATAATATAAGTCGTTTTATCACGCCCAATTGACAAACAAACTTCCTCTACTGAAGCATCAAGTGGCATTTCTCCCGTCAACTGTTTCCAACAAAAATTATGCGTCATTTCAGGATGAGCAACTTGATAAAGATAGGCTTTCTCTAAAGAACTTGCTTTTCCTGCATCAGCTCTTTTTTGCATTTCCTTTCCGGCTTGAATATTAATATAAGCCGTTATATAAGCATTTTCTCGACCGGGTCCCTCATTCGGACGTTGCTCAGGATGTTCATTAAAATATTTCTCTGCATCATTGTATATTTTCTTATAAGCAGCACTTCTTTGTCTACCACTTGCCTCGTCAACAACCTCAATATCCGGGTCTGCATTAACCGGATACACCGTATAGCCTTCAAATAGCCCTCCAGCATTCATTCCGGGTTCACCTCTTGCCCACGTTTGGTTCTGCAAATCAAACCTCAAACGATTACCATTTTCATCTATAAAAGACATCTCTTGCGACAGCCATTTAATCCCATCTTTATCAACAGACTTCTTAATAATATTCCCCTTACTATCTTTCTCATCAGCCATAATCTCTCTCCTAAAATAATTTAGATTAATATTAGTCTACCACACATATAAAACCGAGTCAAACTCTTTCTAAAACCCATACCGGACGCCGATTCCGCCCTCGATATTAGACTCTTTTTCGGCATTATGCGCAATTTCTGCCGCAACAGAAAAATCTCCGTCTTTATAAACTGCTTCTGCCGTTGTCCTCAACCGGTTTTTATCTTCGTCATATCCTTTAACTTTATAATGAACCGGTGACCCTTTCATCTTGACCGTCAAATCGTCATACGGCTCTAAAAACTCATGATAATATTTCACGCCGAGCGCCAACATCAATGACCGTTCTTTTGCCAAAGCAAAGCGCTTACGCAACTTAACCCCGACACCACTCTCTAACGATAACATATCGTTTGACCGAAGCCTTAACCCCTCATCTTCTTTAGCTTTAGACATTGACACTCCCTGCAAATTAAGCTCAGCTTCCGCCACTAACTCGGCAACTTTCATATCAACGCTGTATTCACCGTGATTATATATTCCGTAATAAAAATCTGTCGTATCCGCTTCATAAACCCCTGAAAGAGCCCGTCGTTTATAATCGCTAAACCCAACACCAACCTCCGGCATACTCAAAAACTTAAACCCGCCGTTTTGATACATAACAGGCAAAAACGCCATCAAAATCTTATTTTCTCTTTCTGAATTTGCCTCATCATAATCAGAATCCGCATAAACCGCGCTAAATGTCCCGCCGACACTCCAGTTTTTATTAAGTTTTTTGCCATAACTGATATATGGGTTATAAACATCATCTGCATACCCGCTCAAATCACCGCTTGCGTCTTTTCCGGTTCTGAAATAAGCCATACCGACACTGCCGCCCTCAAGTCCGTTTTCTAAAACACGCTCCTGCTCTCCCCGGTTCACGCCACGCAATACAGCCATATTCTCTCTTTGAAGGTTGGCATAAAAATCTTTACCGCTCTCTTTTTTAGTTGCCAAATCAAAACCTTTCTTATCCTCGGCAGCTTTAAGCGCATGATACATTTTCTCATTGTTTTTAAGCTCATAGTTCATCTCAAAAAACTCAGCCAAATCCTTTTCTTCAACCAAATCTCTAAAATCTTTTCGCTTGGCTTGAACATCTGCCGTGCTATCATCGTTTTGAGCAAGGGTTGTATCAAACAGATAAGATTTTGAAGAAACCGACAAGCGCCCCGTATCCCCCTCAAACGCCCCTTTATTGGTATAAACATCTTCAAAACCAGCCATAATCATATCTTTATCAACGGCAACATTACCCGAAAAGCTCAAAGCTTTATATGTTCCGTTACCGCTTAAAACAAAATTTTCTTTCTCGCCAAAATCAAGCGCTTCGTTCGAAAAATCGACCATACCGTTATTAATAAACCGTCCGCTGCCGGTTACTTCAATTTTCTTAGAAATATCCGTTGGCTCAGCATCCTCGGTATTATAAACAATTGTCCCATTGTTAGCAAATGTCCCGCGCTCACCGACATAAACACTGCCATTTTGCGATAATGTAATTTTCCCCTCGTTTGCCGCTGTTGCATTTTCGCCTTCAACGCGAAGCGCCTGCCCGTTCAATACCTCTATTTCGCCGCTTTTCACATTCACAAACCGACCATTTCCGTTAACCTCGGCACCCACACCACTCAAAACGCGAATATTCCCCGCATTTTCAACCTTACCGTCATCAATCAAAACACCGGCTCCGTCAATAACATCTATCTCACCATTATTTATAGCTGTTCCGCTTTCTACCTTAAGCCCGCTTCCCCCTTGAGCAATAACAATATTTCCGGCATTTTCTACCCTGCCGCCATTAATAGATTTCAAAGCCGATGCACCGTCTAAAACTTCAACTTTTCCCAAATTAAGCGCCTGAGCCCCTTTACCATCGGCAATAAACAAACCGGAGTTTTCCCCGTCAAGCGTAACCATAGCCCCTTCATTAAACTCAACCTTTCCGCCATCCAAAACTCTGGCCAGCGAATATCCGTTAAGAACATCTGTATTAGCTTTATCAAAAGTCCATTTTCCTTTGCCCAGCAAATAAGTGCTCATATTTGAATATCCTGAAATATACACAACATTATCATAACCAACAGCCACTACCCCGGTTTCATACGGCAAATAAAACGCCGCAGCTCCCTCCCCTTGCAAATATATTTTTCCGTAATTATAGCCGTAACTCTTCTTTTTCGTCTGAAATTCTTCCTCAGCCTTCAAATCATCATCCGGACGTACCCATTCTTCTCCGACAATAGCCATTCCGTATGCGAAATCCCCCACATAAATTTCCCCTGAATCTGTTGTATTAGAACCGGGTTTGCCATTATAAACATTCGTTTCAGGAACCCCTGCTGCCATACCATAGCTGTTTCGTCCATTAACCTCTATTCGCCCTAAGTTAACCACATTCGTATTACCGATACTCTCATTAAGTATACCGCCCGAGCTGACAGAATCAATCGTAATTGTTCCATAGTTCGTCAAATAGGCTTCAGCCGTTGCCGTCCCATCAAGCCACATTCCCACATTAAACTGCCCTTGCTTGTCATTAAACTGAACTAAATAAATATCGCCACGATTAACCGCCCCGGCTTGATTAGAAACCTTGACCGCCGCCGTACCGTATGTTCCGCCGTAATCTTCTTCGCTTTCTATTTTTCCAAGCTCAATCAAACCTGTTTTTTCATTTTCGAACAGACGCTTAGTCGTATCATCGCCTGAGGAAACGCTGATAGCCGTAGATTTTGGCGTATAATCTCCCAGCGCCATATATGACCCCGGTTCATTAAGCTGTGGCGGAAAAGTAAAATTATCGCTATTGCCCGCCGCATACAAAATACTGCCGCTGTTCATCGCTTTTGAATAATTACCGCCGAAAACACTAGACCCCGTCGCTTTGTTTGAAAGATAAATATTCCCCTCGTTTTTCATCTCAACCGCACCGGAATACGCGTTATAAATAGCCGTAGAATCTTTAGAGTTAACCCGAATAACCCCTTTATTAATAAGCGGTCCCTGCTCTGCTTTATCGCCACCTGCGGCATAAAGACCGTAATTATTTGTATAATAAGATTGTCCTTTCTCAACCCCTAAGAGGATAACCCCCTCATTAACAAGCTCACCTCCCGTAAACGAAGCCATCCCATACGCGTTGCTGACCTGCATATCAATCACACCGTAATTAGAAAGTTTCGGCGTCTTCCAATTATAAAGCTCAGTTTGTTTACCGCTACCTTTAGCCGCCAGCATTCCATAGTAAACGCCGCCCGATGTTGCCTCGTTAATAACGCGTATCGTTCCTTTTAAATTTTCACTTGTCCCTTTATAACCGGAACCTTTCACCCCGTTAACAAGCTCACCGCCGTGCACTGTAAGCATACCCGCCGCCGCATCTGTTCCGGAGCTGATTTGTGTTGCCTGCATATCTATCTTTATATTGCCCGTATTAGTCGCCTCGCTCATGGCGTCCGCCCGCATTCCGACCAAACCGCCATTACCGTTCTTTAAGGCTTCAGACGCAAGGTTATACTTCCCTTGATACGAAAGATTAATATCTCCCGAATTAACAAGCTTCATCTTCTCGGCAAATGCCGGATTACTTTTGCCTTCCAAAAAATTATCATCAATATAGCTTCCCATCCCAATCAAACTGATGGCAACGCTGGAGGCATTATTATAACCGGCAGATAAGTCTATCCGTCCGCTATTTTGCGCTTTTGAGGTGCTGTTGCTTAAATCCGTTCCCTCATAAAAATCAAACAACCCCATTCCGAGCATTGTTCCTGAATTATCCTCAGCTGGCACAACATCTTGGTTATCCGCATTATCTTCATTTTCTGTATTATCCGGATGTTCAATCGCAGAAATCGCCGTTCCGCTGATTTTCCCTTTATTAATAATTTCAGCCGTTGTATCGCCATACATACCGATAATGGCATCACCTTCCTTGCTTCCCTGAAAAGCCATACGGATACTTCCGCTATCCGATGTCGTACCGCTAACCCCCGTATTCAGCCCGTTATAAGCTTTAGCATTATTGCTGGCAGCCATCCCGATAACACCGTTTTGCGCTTCAACCACAATACTGCCGTCATTGCTGACAATAGAATCTTTCCCGTTTGCCGCCAATCCGACCGTTGCGTCAGATAAGTAGATTTTGCCATTCTCATTATTAACAAAAGACGCCCCGTTAACCGCCTTCACTGCAGTTTTTAAATAAGACGCATTATTAAGCATATTCGGCAAAAACGAAATTTTATTAACCACAGTCGCACTATCAGGATTGCTTACGTTAAGAAGCGACGCGTTCTCTTCATTACTCGCGCTGACAAGCTTCTCATAATTGTTCAAATAAGCCGTTAATCCCATATAAGTAGGAATAAGCTCATTAATACTATGTCCGCTTCCGCCGCCACCACCGGAACCGATAGCCGCCGCCACTCCGGCAACGCCCAAACCGCCCAAAATCCAAGGCGTCCAAGAACCATCGCTCTCATTATAATAAAGAGATTCCTCGTTTCCGACAATAGCGTCCGCATGCACTGCTTTATTATTTTCTAAAAATTCTCGGTATTCTTTACCCATTTTATAAGTACACGGATGTCTTGTATTTGCCCCGCTCATACGAAAAGAATTATACGCGACATAATCGTTTCGCTTAATGGCAATACACAAACCCGTATCCCCGTTGGGATTAACTGAGTTAATATTCAACCCTCTGTTGACTGCCTCACGCAAAATATCCACTTTTCCATGTTGAGCCAACCAATACATTTTATTAAAGTTTTGCGGAGAAAGCTTACCTTCCACGGCAAACGCTTCGCCACCGGCTAACAAACCGGCAACAACTGCGGCAAAATATAATTTTTCAGCACAAAACTTCATTTAACAAGACCATAAAAACAATTGCTTTGCGCTGATTCTATTTCCCTTTTCCTTAACAAATAGATAATAAAAAGCAATATCGGCAATTTTATGCACAAAATAGAAGCTTAAAAACGATAATTTAACCCCACATTGACATCGTAGGCGTCATAATCTTGTCCAAACGTATATCCGGCTGAGGTATAGCCCGTAAACTTCGGTGAGAAAACGACAATTCCGCCAACTTCAACTCGTCCCAGCAGTTCATTTTCATAAGTTTCAATCTCACCCATCCTGCTAATTCGGGTTTTAGCCCCGCTGGCAAAAGTTTTAATCACGCTCGGTTTGACATAAAGTCGGCTCGGCGCGCCGTTAAACCTGAACTTAAGCTCCATCCTCAATCCTAATTCCGCTTCCAAATAATGTACCACATCAAAATCAACTTCTTTGCCCATACTGTCCACAAACTTGTCAATATCAATCATCATATAAGACAACCCTAAGCTCGGCTCAATATCAAAATACTCCGTTAGCTCTAACCGTCTGGATAATCCCAAACTTGCCCCATACTGCATAGCTTTGGTTGACGCTGACGTATAACTTGACGCCGCGCTCACATCCAAATCCTGTTTACCGGCAAACAAAGTCGTCAGCAAACTCATATTCTTATTGTCTTTTTGGTAATACACACCGCCGCCATAGCTTTTAATGCTGAGTTTAGACTCTGCCTTACTCTTATATTTTCCTTTGCCCGAAAAGTCATAATCACCGTTTGTATAAGTTCCGAAAACGCCCGCGCGTTTTTCTTCATCGCGGTAAAGGTCAACACCGGCCGTAAATCCGTTAATTTCCGCTTCTGCCTCTGATGGCGCGTGAATAGTTGCCCTGTCGTGGCTGAAATGTTCCCAAATGCTCTTCTCCGGCGCAAAGTTTCTGGTTGTGCGATATTTATTTTCGGCGCTGATAATATTTTTATCGCTTTCAAGCCCTAAAGCAACATTTCTCGTCAAATGTCTGTTTTGTTCAATCGCCGCGCGCTGAATAGCCACATACGCCGGAACCTCAGGCTGATAATAAACCGTATAATTGCCCCCGCCGCCATCAGCGCTCTCGTCTAAGCAGACATAGTCTCTCGGGTGTGTCACGCAATAAGCAATATCTTTACAAGCCGGCTCATTAGGATGTGTTTTACAATAAACCCTGTCTCGGCAAATCAAAGCGTTAGGATGTGTGTCACAATAGCTCTCATCTTTACACGCGTATACTTTTGGATGTGTTAAGCAATAGTCAGGGTATTTACACGCCAATATATGAGGATGTGTTTCGCAATAATTTTCCCGACAAACCGGTGCGTTCGGGTGTGTTTTGCAATAGCTAGTGCCACTACACCCCGGTAAGTCAGGATTGACTTTGCATGGATTAGGGCTATCACACCCCTCTAAATTCGGATTAATCTCACACGGGTCATAAGTACCGCCGCACCCAGGAAAGTTAATATTTCTCTTACAACGGTCTTCATCGTCGCCATCATCACCACCATTGCCGCCGTTGCCTCCATCACCGTCACCATTACCATTACCGCCGCACCCCGGTAAATACGGATTGACTTTGCATGGATTAGGACTATCACAACCCTCTAAGTCCGGATTAATCACGCACGGGTCAAAAGAACCGCCACACCCCGGAAAGTTAGGATTGCTCTTACAAGGGTCTTCGCCATCGCCGTTACCGCCGCCATTGCCGCCGTTACCGCCGTTGCCACCATTACCATCATCATCGCCGCCGTTACCGCCGCCATTTCCTCCGCCGTTGCCTCCATTACCGTCATCATCGTCATCATC
>JAGAZZ010000052.1 GCA_017939155.1 Alphaproteobacteria bacterium
CCTCGGGTAAACCCGAGGTTCTATAGTCGCTACAAACCTTACGGTTTGACCACGCTCGTTGGCGTGGAACGGTGTTGTTCCAACACCTTAGCATTCAGCCCCGAGTAAACTCGGGGTTTTCTGTAAGGAATCTAATAAAAAAACCGTACCTCAAAAAGGTACGGTTCTTTAACTTCTCACATTTCTGCATCATCTTTATAAGGACAATCTTTAATCTCCTTATAATGGTGTCCCGAAACACCTTGATGCACATCTTCTGGCATACAAACAAAGCAGTCTTGTTTGGCTAATCTTGCATACACGCCGGAAACAAGGCTGAGCGCCTTGGCAAAATCAATCTCGATGTTAAGATTTTCTTTTTGCTTTAACAGCATCAAGACAAAAATCTCCGTAGGAGAGCACTCCATAATCCTTGGCTTTTGTTGATACGACTGTTTAATTGCTTCAATCTCTTCAACAGACTTCGGAAAATTGCGCATAATATCATAAACGATAGATTTAACCTCGTCATAAATATTCATATTGTGCTTCTTCCAATTTCCTAAATAATGCCACGAATGAAGAAAAATCTCCGCTTTCACGCTTTGAACATCAAAAACAAGGCAAACCGGCAACATAACGCGAATAAGCCCCGGATAAAAATGCACCAGCGTTTCAAACGCGTTCAAAGGCTTGTCCGGTTTGGTCAAAGCCGCGCAATCCCAATCAATGTACATCTCAATCAAATGCTCAAGCTTGTTTGTCTTAGCACATCCGGCATGATGACATGAGTGTTTCCGATGAAACTCTTGAATTTTCTTTTCATCCTTAAACAAAGGATTAAGATAGCAAAACGGCTTATCCATATCATGCAAAATTCCCCTAAACGAATAGTGCCCGGAGAGATAATGCTCTCGCTCCAAAAAGGCCAGCTTGTGTTCAAGCGTATAACAAACCGATGGCAAACGCCACGGACCGCCCTCTTTCCACTTGGCACTCTCTTTAGCTAAAAACTTTCGCACCTTGCCATTCAAAAAATCAAACGCAACAGCAGACGGTAATTTTATTTCCATAACAATAAAAAAATTAAAAATTAAACCTAAATATATCAATACAGCCCCTAAAATAGCAAAAGAAGCCCCCAATGTCAAGAAAAACCGCCGTTAAAATAACGGCGGTTTTTCTTAAACCACATTTTTCTCAAGCAAAACATCAAGCTTCTTGATGTATTTGTTATACGGAGCGCTAACCCCGTAAATATCATACTTGCTGCCAAGCAAGAACATCTTGAGAAAATCCTCTTGAGCACACAAGCGCTCAAACGCCCGGTCAATCATCTCGGTATATTTGTCAAAAGATGCAACCTCAAGCTTGCCAATAGCAACCCTTTTTAGCCGCAAATGACCATAATAGGGAGAATTGCGCATCTCGGAAAATGAACCGACAATCTGAGCATACATAGCTCTTTCTTCTTTTTTCAATACAAAAGCGTCCGGATAAATCGTATCCAAATAAGCAGTCAGCTCAACATCTTCAAAGTCCTCCTTACTGGAGCGGACATGATGAAAAGCATACCCTTTCTGAAAACCAAACATCCCAAGCAGATTATCTCCGTGTTCCACTGCATCCAAGCACAAAACCACAAACATCTCCTGCAGAAATTTCGGTCGGATGAGATACGTCACTTCCGTAGAACATCCGCTGGCAGTCCGGCGAAATATTGAAGCCTTGGCGGTAACAAGACCGAGCATAAGTGTCTTAAAATCATCTGTCTTCAAAAGAAGTTTTTCCTTGTTAAGACACTTCTCAAGGAAATAATTAAATAAAAGAATTTTCTTTTTCATAAACAAAAAAATTTAAACGTGAAACAATAATTTTATAACTAATTAACCATTACCACACTATACTTTGTTGTCAAGAACTTTTGTCATAAAAACAACAGAGGATAATATGGTCAAACACTGGTCAAAAGTAGAATATCTGCACCAAACAGTCAAAAACCCCAACATCATCATCAAAGGCACTAAAAGCTATTACAGCAACGCCTATACCAAAAATTTTGAGGATTATGTTGTGCGTTATCTCTGGGGGGATAGTTATTCTAAAAAAAATTTTTCCCCACTATGGGAATATGACAAGCTTTATATCGGCAATTATGTTTGTATCGGCGCCGAAGCCGTTATCTTAATGGGCGGCAACAACACCCACCGCTCAGACTGGTTTTCCTACTATCCATTTATGGAAAAAATAAAAGAAGCCTACCTCCCCAAAGGAGATACCGTCATCGGTGACGGTGCTTGGATAGGAATGCGCGCAATGCTTATGCCGGGAGTACATATCGGCGAAGGCGCCATCATCGCCACCGGCGCTATCGTCACCAAAGATGTCCCGCCTTACACTATTGTCGCCGGCTCACCGGCAAAACTTGTCAAAAAGCGTTTTGATGACGCCACGATAAAAGAGCTTTTAGCCTTAAAAATCTATGACCACAGCGAAGAAGAAATCACCGCGCTCATCCCTTATCTTTGCGCACAAGACCTCACCGCCCTCAAAAACGCAATCATAAACCTTGACAATAAATAAAACCCGCCTACACTAAAGACCATAGCAAAGGAGAAAAAAATGAACAATTGTCTTGATACCAAAGCCCTGCACAACCGCTTAAACCGGATTATCGGTCAAATTAACGCCGTTAATCGTATGATTGATGAAAACGCTCCCTGTGAAGACATTTTAATCCAAATCAACGCCGCCAAATCCGCCTTGCACCGCGCCGGACAAATGGTGCTTGAAGGACACTTAAACTGTTGCGTGCGTGACGGCATCCAACACGGCGACGCCGATGAAACCATCAAACAATTTCTCAAAGCCCTCGAACGCTTTTCAAATATATAATCCCCACCTTATTTATCCCCTCACTTTCCCAACAAAGCAACGCTAAAGCGTTTAGTTATGGATTGCGCCGCTACGAAGCTTCGCTTCTACTTTAAGCGAACAACTAAGTGTTGCCGCGGCTAAAGCCTAGCAACACTAAGAGAAGTTTGCTTCAGTAGGTTGCGCTAAC
>JAGAZZ010000006.1 GCA_017939155.1 Alphaproteobacteria bacterium
ATCACCCCCCACAACTCCCCCACAACGCTAACCGAACTAAATAAATTTTTGACATAAAATAAAAAAATAATTTTTTTTAAATTTCTTTTTTTTCTTTTGCTTCTTTTCTTTTTTTCTTAAATAACCGCCGCTCAACCGCCCGGTTAACCATACGCTCACAATAACAAAAAAACGGAGCCGAAGCCCCGTTTAAAATCTGTATTTTTTCCATTTCTTCTATGAAGTTGCCAATTCAGTCACAAATTCACAAAACTCTTTCGCCTCACTGGCAAAATTATCTTCAAAATCCAACTTTTCATTATACTCAAGCGGCAATTCATACGCACCGGCAATCTCATTATCTTTCTCTAAAATAACCATCACCTCGCCCGCATTTTTTAAGATTGAACGTACTTCAGGCACAATATTTTGCACTGCAAATACCTTATTATCGACACCGGCTAAAAGCAGGGTATTTTTACCATCATAAACAGCTCTATCCGCCAAAACCGTATTTTCTTCATCAACAGAAACCGCGACTTGACCATCTTTAACATAAAAACAAGCGTCTTTAACAAAAATAGCATTTTCCATATTTATCTCCCTTCCTTGTATGATTTTCCTAAGACAACATTGTTTAGTCCATGCTCTCCGGGAATCTTAAAAGACTTTTCTTCATCGCCCTTTTTCGGAGCAATTTTTTCCTTAACTTTAGAAGCCGCCCATTGCATAGCTCCCGCAGTCATAATAGCGGCGCCAGCCGCTACAAACGGGGGATTAAGCGTTTCAAAGCCGACAAACATAGCAGCAACACCTCCAACCGTATATTTTCTCGGATTTTCTTTAAGCACGCGCATATTTTCCACAAATACATCTTTAACAACGTTTTTAGGGTTATTCCAGGCTTTAACCGTTTCATCTTTGACGCGCTTAAACAAATCTTTTCCCGCCGCGTATGCTTTTGAACCTGCAACAAAAGTTTTTGCCTTGTCTTTCACGTTCTTAAAATCAAAATTACGCATTTTTTTAGAGGAGTGAGTATCAGCTTTGCTCTGCTCGCCCTCTCTCAATTTTTCACAAAAAGCTCTTTCTTCGGAGGATAGCTGATGAACCTTTACAACACCAGCAAGCTCAGGATGAAGTTTGGCAATTTCCTCAAAACGCATTCTTGTTTCCAAACCGACAATTCCCTTATAATCCGCAAGTCCCATTTTTTCTATTTCCGGCAAAGTTGCAGCCCAATAAGCTTTTGCCACTTTCTCATCACCAAAATATTTCCCCATTTTATTATATTCTCTCAAGCGCAACTCTGGCTTACATTCATACTCTATACCTTGGCGTTCTAAAAAAGCATCTCTGTCAGAGTTCAATTTCATCGCTGTTTCAAGCATTAATACAGATATTTCAGGAGTCGCCGGTTGTATACTCGCCAAAGTTTGGCATAAATCACTTGTAACTGCACTAAAACTATAATCAGCAGATGTTCCGCTGGTACTCACACCATCTCCTTTAAGATAAGGAGAATTTTTCATAAAATCACAAACAGCAACCACCGCCGCCTCAGGAAAATCTCGGCCGATACCCCCTTTGACATAACTTTTTAAATCAGAACTATCCTTAAAAGAATAATTGCTTGATTTTAGATTTTCGGTAAAACTCATAAAAGAAGAAACATCAACGGATTTATTTTTATTTGCGGCCAACTCCTTTTCCTGGCGCTCCCGCATACTCTCAATCATTTTTTCTGTTTGTTTAGCATCCATTTTCTTAACTCCTTATATAAAATTTACCTGCTAAAAATAATTGTACGTTTTTTTACCGCAAAAAACGCACAACTTAATAGATTGATTCAAATAAAAAATATTTTCTTGACTATTGCTGAAAAAAAACGTACCTATTTTTTCAGCTGGTAACACAAAAAAACGGCGCCAAATTGCCCCGTTTAAAAAGAAATATCATTTCTACGCAAACTCAAAACCCAAGCCCTGCTCTAAAAATGCGGAATTTTGCTTTAGTAACGCGGATGTCCTGCCCTAAAGCGGAGCGTACATAATAGTACGTGAGCATTTAGGGACAGGCTTCCATCCGCAAACTCAAAACTCAAGCCTTGCTCTAAAAATGCGGAATTTTGGTAGTGAACCCGAAATGTCCACCAAGGAGCAGGAGCGTACAAAAACGTACGTGACTGCTCCGAAGAGTGGCTTCCATCCACAAACTCAAACCCCAAGCCCCGCTCTAAAAATGCGGAATTTCGCGAAATAATCGCGGATGTCCTGCCCTAAAGCGGAGCGTACATAATAGTACGTGAGCATTTAGGGACAGGCTTCCATCCGCGAATTAGTTCACAAAATTACACATTTTTAACATTGGTCATCAGGAGATTCAGCACCCTATCCACCGTCGCCTTCAAATCCTTACGTTCAACCACAATATCAACCATACCGTGCGCTTTCAGGTATTCCGCGGTTTGGAAATCATCAGGCAGTTTTTCGCGAATAGTCTGCTCAATAACTCTCTTACCGGCAAAACCAATCATCGCGCCTTTTTCGGCAATATGAATATCGCCAATCATCGCAAACGAGGCAGAAACACCGCCGGTTGTCGGATTCGTGAAAATAGAAATATAAGGAAGCCCTTTTTCTTTCAAGCGGTTAATCGCTGCCGTCGTGCGTGCCATCTGCATTAACGAAAGCATACCTTCTTGCATTCTTGCCCCGCCCGAAGCGCTGGCAATCAAAAGCGGACAATTATGCTCAACCGCATATTCCGCGGCTCTGACGATTCCTTCACCGACAGCCGTACCCATCGAACCGCCCATAAAAGCAAAGTCCATCACCGCAATAACGCTCTCGATTCCGCCGACTCGACCGGTTCCGACTTTAATTGCATCATTATTGCCGGTTTTCCTGCGATAAACCTTAAGCCTGTCAGCATACTTTTGCGTATCCTTAAACTTGAGCGGATCTTCTTTAACCGAAGGCAACGCCAACTCGGTATAGATTCCCCCGTCAAATAATTGCTTCAAACGTTTGTCAACAAAAAGCCTCAAGTGATAACCGCACTTGGTGCAAACATACATTGACTGCTTTAATTCTTTTGAAAAAAGCATTTGTCCGCACTCAGGACACTTCACCCACAAATCATCGGAAATTTCCTTTTGCACCGTTTTTTTAATCTTCGGTCTGACAATATCCGTTAGCCAATTCATTTAAGTACCTCTTTTATTGTTATTTATCTTCTGCTGAGGGCTTAGAAAACCAGCCCTTGATTTTTTTATTCAGTGAAAATTCCGGCTTGTGGCTTTGGGCTTCTTCTTGCAAAGTTGCCACCTGCTGATTAAGCTTTTCATGCTCATGATTTAGCTTCTCATGTTCTTTAGACAGCGCCTTATTTTCTTTCTTTTGCTTTTTAAGCATTGCCCGAAGCGGCGCGTATGCTGACCATGCGGACAATCTTCCGAGTAAAAAACCCAAGAAAAGCAAAACCGAATAAACCACGCTCACAGCCACCTGTTGAACCGGAAAACCATCCAAATCCGTCAGCGGCCACAAATGCACCAATTCGTTATTTTGCGCCAAAAACATTACAAAAAATATCAAAAGCGGAAGTGCAATCAACCATTTTAAAAGCCACATATCCGTCTCCTCAAAATAAAATCAATCAGTTTTCGTTTAACTTTTCGTGCAGTTCTTTGCCTACTCTGAAATGAACGATATTGCGATTACCGATTTTAACCTTGTCGCCGGTTCTCGGATTCTGAGCGATTCTCGGAGCTCTTTGGTGAATTGAGAAAACGCCGAAGCCTCTGAACTCAACACGGTCGCCTTTAGCCAAAGCTGCCGTTATGTTGGAAAAAATCACGTTAACAATCCGCTCAATCTCGCTCAAAAGGAGATTAGGGTTTTTCTTTGCTACACTTTCAATTAATTCAGACCTAGTCACAATGTACCTCTTTCATCAAAAATAAATCGTTTCAAAAAAAATTTCTAACATCAAATTTATAACATAGCTATAAATTTCTGCTTATTTTACACAAGCGTCTGCTTCTCTTATATACAGCGGCTTCGGAAAATCAAGGGTTTTTGTAAAATATTTTCTCATTGCGGCTTGATAAAGTGCCTCAACACTCATCATTTCCGAAAGTTCCACCTGTTTAATCTGCAAACCGAGCGATACCGAAAGCAATCTTTCCACCCCATCGCCGATAAAGCTGACCTGATGACCTTTAAGCTTTTCGGCAATTTCCTCACGCCTTAAAGCCAAAGGCGCGGAAAGTTTGTTTAAATCTTTATCAAACAGTTGAAAATAAAAATCTTCGCGTTTGGTTTCAATCACCACCGCGTTATAAAATGCTCTGTCTTGCTCTTTGAGCATACCGGCATAAACCTCAAAAGCAGAAACACCCGTTGCCTCAAGCTTGGGATTTCCCAAACAAAGCCCTCTCGCAAACGCCAAACCCGCACGTACACCCGTAAACGACCCCGGTCCCGAGCATACCCCCAAAAAGCTGATTTCATTAAAAGCGATTCCCGCTGTTTGACACGCCTCAGCCACGCCGCAAGCCAAAGCCTCGGCCTGTCCGAACTCCATAATTTTCTCACTTTTATAAACCGCCTTGTCGTCTTTATAAAGCCCGATGCCTGTACCGCCTGCCGTTGTATCAAAAACTAATGTATACATACCTTGTTCACTCTTTCAATTTTTAATTTGCCAATACCTGACAATTGTCTTAAAAAGTTCTATATATCAAAATAAAAAAACAAACAACCTTTATTTTAAACAAGAGAAAAGGCATGTCCATAGAAACCATAACCACCCTTCTTTATATTTGGCTGACCATCACCCTGCCCTTCCCCCTTATCGCAATATGGCTCATCCGCCGCAATAGACGCCTGAAAAAAGAGTTGTTTAAACAAGACTTTGCCGCCAAGCATTATGAAGAAATGCTCTACGCCTCCAAAGACGGCTACCTCACCTATTCAACCTATAAAAACAACGAATACCAATACTGCTCCAGACGCTTGGCAACGCTCTTAAACCTAAAAAACGGCGAAAACAGCACACATACTGAAATTTTTAATGTTTTTGACCGTGCCGACACCGAAAAATTAAATTCTTATTTTCGAGTCCTCAAAGAAAACGGCACTTCTTTTGAAATCCTTGCCAAAACCAAAACCGGCAAAATGTTCACCATCTCCGGCGTACGCATAAACTCGGCTGATGAAAAAATAAACTCAAGCTGTCTTTGGTTTCGTGACATCACCAAAAGCACGGACTTTATCGCCCGTGTTACTGAAGAAGCAATCGCCTGCCGCCAAAAACTCGAGGATTTTCGTATTTTAATTGATAATCTCCCCTCTCCGGTCTGGTTAAGAGATGAAAACTTAAAATTAACCATCTTAAATAAAAAATACTTATCTCTCTTAGGCTTAAAAGATTTTAAAGACCTCAACGACGAAAACTCTGTTTTGCATGATTTGGGCAACACCACTAACCTGTTAAAGCTTGCGCAAACCGCCAAAGAATCAAACACCCCGCAAAAAAAACAAATCACCGTTTTGGCAAACGGCGATTTGCGCAAATATGAACTAAACGAAACCCCGCATTATGACACCAGCTTAAAAACCTCTCACATCATCGGCTCGTTGACCGACATCACCGGTTTTGATGAAGCCAAGCGTAATTATCAGGGGCATTTGGAATCCCACCTTGAAATCTTAAGTTCGCTCGATACCGCGTTCTGCATTATCAACATCAAACATAACTTCACCTTTGCCAACGCCGCTTTCTTAAAACTATGGAATCTGCCGGCAAACTTCTTGGATAATGCCCCGCATTATAATCTCTTTTTAGATAAGATTCGCGAACAAAAGATTCTCCCTGAAACCTCAGATTTTAAAGCCTACAAAGAAGAAGAAAACAAAGCTTTTGACGCCTTAACCGAACAGCGCGAAGACCTGCTCTATATCCCTGACGGCAGAACTTTCAGGCGTATCCGCGCCCCGCACCCTGACGGCACGATGATAGCCTATGAAGACATTTCAGACCGTTTGGCAACAGCCCGCAAACTCAGCGACACCGTTGCCGTTCAGCAGGGCATTTTGGATAATATTGCCGATTCGGTCGTTATCTTCTCTCCCACGCTTAAACTCAAATATTATAACACCGCCTACGAAACCCTGTGGTCAACGCCAAAAGAAACCCTTGACGCTCTCCCCAGTCTGCGCGAATTGTTAGACACCCAAAAGCCCCATCTTCCCGAAATGGAAGACTGGCAAGCCTTTCGTGAAAATATGCAAAAACATATCACCGCCTGCACCCCGTTCACTCTAAAATTAAAAAACAAGCAACGTCTGAAAGTCACCCCGTTTGTTCTTTCCGACACCTCTTTGATGATTACATACAGAAAGCAGTAATTCAGGCTCACAAAGGAGAAAATCAATGCCCAAAACCAAGCTTACCCCTCCCGCCAAACGCAAAGCAACCGATTGGAACAAAAAAAACGGAGCCGATTCGGCGCGTATCAGCAAACGTCTGGAACACAGAAGCGAACTAAAAGACAGCGCCGCCACCACTAATGACCCCGGCGCACCCAAGACTTATCCGCCCCGTGCCGTTGGCGCACCGTTGTTGCGCCTGCGCCAAAAAATCAAAGAAATTTATGACGAAGATGATGAAGAAAATGACAACGACGCCGCGTTGCTGCATTTTAATATCAGCCTTATAAACGACAAGCCAAACCGGCTCGAAGACGAAGCGCAAAAAAAAGCCGAACTTGCCTCTGAGACGATTCGCATAGCCAAAGAGCAACAAACGGCAGGAAAGCTTAATCTTATTATGGATACCGCTATGACCGTGCAAAAAGCAGGGCTTAAAGCTAAAATCACCAAAAAAGACCTCAACCTTGCCAACTCTCCCGAGCTCGACTTAAAAAAGATTAAGAAAAAGACGCTTAAAGACAAAGTGGAAACGCCGCTAAAGCTTCAAGGCGAGCTTCCCGAAACCGAGCTTGAAGAAGCGCTGTTAGGCATAAAAAAAGCTATTGATGAGCTGCCGCCCGATTCTCTTGACGACTTTCCCGCAGCAGACCTTCCCGAACTCGAAAAACAATCGACCGACGCCGAAATGGCTAACCTAATCTTAAAAAAATCCGGTCGAAAAAAACAAAAAAAGAACCTGGTAGAAATTGCAAAAGGCTTGAATAAATTTAAAAACTTTGAGCCGGAAAATCAAAACGACAAAGAAAAAGACTAATTTACACAAACTTAATTGACACTTCTAAAAGTTTGTGCTATGCTAGAATTTGTTGATAACCTGCAAAAGCAAAGGTATGATTATGGAAAACCAATATTACACGCTAATCGAAAAACAAGATTTTTTTGAAATTATAGAAAATAAATTCGGCGAATTGGCCGTTTTTATCGACGCCAGGAAAGACCTCCCCTCAAACCCCGAGCTTGAATATGACGGAAAAAACACCGCCCTCTTAAAAAGGACGCCGCGTATTGCCGTCAAACTGGAAGGTATCGACAAAGAAACCGGTAGCGTTTTAGCCGAAGCAGAATTTATTATGGTCGTAGAACTTGACGGTGACACCGTCATCAGAACATACGGCGTTCCGGTTGAAACGGTTGAAGAATTTTCTTTCAAAGGGCGCCAAACCCGCGCTGATGAACTCGAACGCATTAAAACCAAACAAGAGCTAATCACGGCTTTCGGTGCAGTTAAAATCTGGAAAAGCGGAGAAAAATAATGATAGGAATTGTTTTGGTAACGCACGGCAGACTGGCTGATGAATTTGTATCTGCCATGCAGCACGTTGTCGGTCCGCAAAGCCAAATTGCCACCGCCTGCATCGGTCCTAATGACGATATGAACAGCCGCCGTGAAGACATTATGTCTAAAGTAAAAGAGGTCGACACCGGCGATGGCGTTATCGTGTTAACTGATATGTTTGGCGGCACCCCCTCTAACCTTGCCATCTCGATTATGGACAAGGCAAATATAGAGGTTATCGCCGGCATTAACTTGCCAATGTTGGTTAAGCTTAACACCTTGCGCCGCGAAAAATCGCTCAAAGACGCTGTTGCCGGCGCCAAAGAGGCCGGTATCAAATACATCACCATTGCTTCCGAACTTTTGGGAAAATAAAATGACAGACACACTCACCACAACTGTTGAAATTATAAACGAACGCGGTCTGCACGCCCGTGCCGCCGCACACTTCGTCAAAACAATTGAAAATCTTAATGCAGCGGTTGAAGTAGAACGCCTAAACCAAACCGTTGACGGCAACTCGATTATGGGGCTGATGATGCTTGCCGCCTCCAAAGGCTCTTCTATTAAAATCAGCGCCTCAGGTCCTGACGCTAAAAAAGCAATTGATGATTTGACAACCTTGATTAACAACAAATTCGGTGAAGAAAAATGAGCAGCACACCTGCCCCGCGCAACAAAACCATCATTTTAAACAATGAAGAAATAGAAACCTACGCCTCAAGGGCAATAACGCTGAGCTCAAAAGCCAAATTAAAAGACATCGTCAATAAAACAATTTTCCAAGATACTTTTGAAGCCTTAAAATTTTTACCCGCCAACTTTGCCGACCTCGTTGTTGTAGACCCGCCATATAATTTAACCAAAAAATTCGGCACCAAAGAATTTAAATCAATGGACTGGAACGCTTACAAACGCTGGATGGATAAATGGCTTGCCGAGGTTTTCATCTCCTTAAAGCCGAACGGTAGCCTCTATATCTGTTCAGACTGGAACACCTCCATCGCTATCCCCGAAATCGCCGGCAAATATTTCCTCTTAAAAAACCGTATCACTTGGGAACGCGAAAAAGGGCGCTCTGCCGGGAATAACTGGAAAAACTGTATGGAAGATATATGGTTTTTTACCAAATCGCCCGAATACACCTTTAATCTCGACGCCGTAAAGTTAAAACGCCCCGTCTTAGCCCCCTATAAAGACGCTAATGGGATTCCCAAAGACTGGCAGGAAGATGAAGAAATTGAAGGCGGCAAATTTCGTTTAACCGCCCCGTCAAACCTATGGACGGATATTTCCATTCCTTTCTGGTCAATGCCTGAAAACACCCCACACCCCACCCAAAAGCCTGAAAAGTTGATAGCCAAGCTTATCCTGGCTTCCAGTAATGTTGGTGACGTGGTTTTTGACCCGTTTTTAGGCTCCGGCACCACCTCTGTCACTGCCTCAAAACTTAACCGCCGCTACATCGGCATAGAGCGGGAAAAAGAATATGTCGCCATCGCTGAAAAGCGGCTTGAAATCGCTCAAACCGATAAAACTATCCAAGGTTATGAAAACGGCGTTTTCAAACTTCGCCATGCCTGATTTCCTTAAAAATTGGACACTCTAAAAAAAATACTTGCAAAAATATATAACATAGTATATACCAAAAGCAATCTTGCTAAGCAGGATTGGAGCTTCAGAAACTCCTCAAGCAATCGTCTTTTATAAGACGTTAGTCCCTATGTTATCACACGGTCGGATGTCGACGAATAAGAGTTACTCAAATAAGTCGAGCCGTCTTATTGCTTACGGTTTCTGAACGTCCGCCCGCCTTTTTTCTATTTCAGATAAAATAATTCTCCCCCAACCTGCTGAAAAACAAAAATAGCTGTTGAGTTTTCCCTATTTCCGCCCTATATATATAAACATCGGCAAAATGCCGACATCAACCTTATTTTTTCTGTTGGGATAATGTAAAACATGAAAAACTCAAAAAGTATTTTGTTATGGCTTATCGCATTTGTTTTTTTAAGCCTTGCTTTCAATAACTTATCAATGGAATCCGCACGTGGTTCCGCTGAAGTCATTGCTTTTTCTGATTTTATGGACAGGGCGGAAGATAACCGTGTCCAGTCCGTCACCATCGTCGGCAATGATATTCAGGGAACATACACTGACGGCACCAAGTTCCGCACTTATGCCCCCTACAACCCCGGTATGGTCGAAAATTTAAGAAAACTCGGCATAAAAATTGAAGCTCAGCCGATAGACACCTCCGAGAGCACCTTTTGGGGCATATTGATTTCTTGGTTCCCGATGTTGCTTTTAATCGGCGTATGGATTTTCTTTATGCGTCAGGCAAACTCGGGCAACAACAAAGCCATGAGCTTTGGCAAATCCCGCGCTAAGTTAATCGAAAACACCAAAAAAGTCACCTTTGCAGACGTTGCCGGTGCTGATGAAAGCAAACAAGAACTTGAAGAAATTATTGATTTCTTAAAAGACCCGCAAAAATTCCAACGTTTAGGCGGCAAAATCCCTAAGGGTGTGCTTTTAGTTGGTCCTCCGGGAACCGGTAAAACCCTGCTTGCCAAAGCTGTCGCCGGTGAAGCAAACGTTCCGTTTTTCTCCATTTCCGGCTCAGACTTTGTGGAGATGTTTGTTGGTGTGGGCGCTTCGCGTGTGCGTGATATGTTTGCCCAAGCCAAGAAAAACGCTCCCTGCCTCTTGTTTATTGATGAGATAGACGCAGTAGGTCGTCATCGTGGCGCCGGTCTTGGCGGCGGAAACGACGAGCGCGAGCAAACCTTAAACCAGCTCTTGGTGGAAATGGACGGCTTTGATGCTAATGAAAACGTCATCTTAATCGCCGCCACTAACCGTCCTGACGTCTTAGACCCTGCGCTCCTGCGTCCCGGACGTTTCGACAGGCAGGTGACTGTCACAAATCCTGATGTCAAAGGTCGTGAAGAAATCTTAAAAGTTCACGTCCGCAAAGTTCCTTTAGGCAAAAATGTTGATTTAAGCGTTGTTGCCCGCGGCACACCGGGATTTTCCGGTGCCGATTTGGCAAATCTTGTCAATGAAGCAGCACTTCTCGCCGCCCGCAAAAACAAGCTCAAAGTAAGCTCAGCCGACTTTGATGCTGCCAAAGACAAGGTCTTAATGGGTAACGAACGCAAATCTATGGCTATGGATGAAAAAGAAAAAATGCTGACCGCTTATCACGAAGCCGGTCACGCTATCTGTTCGTTAAACGTCAAAGACACAGACCCGATTCATAAGGCGACAATCATTCCGCGCGGACGAGCCTTGGGTATGGTGCAGCAATTGCCCGAAAAAGACAGATATTCCTACACTCGCGCGCAAATGCTCTCTCGTTTGGCTATTTGTATGGGCGGACGTGTCGCCGAAGAGCTGAAATTCGGCTATGACGCCGTCACCTCTGGTGCCTCGTCAGACATCAACGCCGCCACCAACTTAGCACGCGCTATGGTAACGGAATGGGGAATGAGTGACGTGCTTGGTCCGATTCGCTATTCTGAAAACTCAAACGAGGTTTTCTTAGGTCGTTCGGTCACACAAAACCAGAATATGAGCGAAGAAACCGCGCGTTTGGTCGATTCGGAAATTAAGCGCCTTGTCACCGAGGGCTACGAAGAAGCCAAAAAAATCTTAAACAAACATAAAAAAGATTGGGAAACATTAGCTGTCGCTTTAATGGAATATGAAACCCTGACCGGAGATGAAATAAAAGCCGTTATCAAAGGCGAGCCTATTGATAAAAGCAAAGACGCTCCCGTCTCGGAAGAAAAGCGAACCAAAGCATCCGTTCCCGAGTTATAAAAACAATCCCCCGAAAAATCGGGGGATTTTTTAGAAAGTGGAAACCCTTTTAACGTAGTATATCTATCCTACCTGCTGAAAAAAAAGGATCGTTTTTTTTCAGCAACTTGCTCAATACAGTATATATAGTATAATCAAAAGGTTAACATTTAGTTAATTTCCTCAAAAATTGCATAAAAAAAACGATGGTTTTTTATAAACAATCTTTTCCAAAACAGCTTGCAAATACAAAACTAATGAAAGGAAAAGAACATGAAATATCTAAGATTATTCGCATTAACGCTTATTCTTACCTGCATCTTCGCTACTGTATCTTATGCAGAAGGCGGAGGCGGAGATAATTCGTTAATGGGCTTGGCGGCAACAAAAGCTGTCAATGTCTTCAATCACGTCAAAGCCATCATCTTTATCGTTGGCGGTTTTGGTTTGGTAGGAATTGCCTTTCAGGCTATCTTTGGTAAGGTAAAATGGGCTTGGTTTGCAGGTCTTGCAATCGGTCTGGCTATTTTGGCTGCGGCCGCTTCCATCGTTAACTACGCAACTGGTGACACGATGGGAGGTAAAATAAACTCTACTAAAGTCGAAGATACCTTCCAAGACAGCGGCGAAGGAAATCTCTAACCGATATTTCGTTCTCCTTTCGCTTTGATAAGCTTTTAGCTTAAAAAAGCAAATTTATTACACACAAAAAGCCTCTGTCTCGCAAGAGACAGAGGTTTTAAAAAACTAAAAGCAGGCTTAAAGCCTGCTTTTAATATTACATACGATACTCCAACGAGTAATAAATACTCGTCGAACCCAAACGAAGCTTGCCACGCTCATCAAACATCATGGCTTTGTTTTTTCCGACCACATTGGCCTTCTTCAACACCGCCTTTTCTTTATATGAGCCATCGGCAGCACAGAAGCGCCACAATCCGTCATCTAGGCGGATAAAATGCTTCTTTTTCTTAAGCTCGGCAAACCCGCGCAAATCTGTGTGAACAACCTTGCCTGTTTCATCAAAAACGCTTATCTTGCGCCCCTTAACAAGCCTATACTCAGGATACTGTTCTAGTTCGTTATCAGAAACCACCAAAAAGCCCGTTTCTGAAAAACAATAATACCGGCAAGCAACAACAAAATGCCAACCGGTCGTGAAAACCAAGATACTGCCGTCTTTATACTTGAGGAAAATAAATCCTTTACAAACATTTTCCTCACAATCGGCGCTCTTACCTAACTTCTCAAGAGCAAACTTCTTACTGTTCTCACCTGCAAAGCACCCCATCTGTTGCCCTGCCTGAATTCTCACACTAGCTGTATTCGTATTCATACAATAAAAATAAAATTACAAATAAACATAAATTTATTAAAACCTTAGTAAAATAACACTACTTCACCGACATTGCAAGTTTTTTTAACAAAAAAGGCGATATTTTCTATCGCCTCAAATTAACTCAACTTCTTTTTTTTATGATATGATACTGCCACAAGATAAGCGCCGCCAAATAAGGCAAAAACATCTCGCTCGATTCTTCCAAAAGTTGGAAAATAGCATAAACATCATCATCTAAAGGCACACCACCATGCGCTTTGCGGTAATTTGATGGATAGCGGTCAACAATCTTGGCAAAAACACCCGTGGTACACAACACCGCAACCGACCAGCTAATCGTATCAAGCTTGAAAAAGGAAGTCACCAGATACTTGGAATATTTATACGCCAAATACAAAACTGCACCCAAAATCACCAGCAAGACCGCGCCAAACACAATTTTTTCACCCAAAGGATTATTCGGGTTTAAAAAGAAGCGTGATTTAAACGGCGTCGTATCCGTTTTTGATAAATGGTGCTGAATGCCGCCTTCGCGCAAAAAGCAACAAATCGCCAAAAACAAATAAATTCCCCAAGTCTTGATTTTATCCTTAAAATCATCGCTGACCCAAAGCAACACCGCAATCAAAACCACATAGCCAAAGTGAGAAATAATTTCAATAATCTCGCCTTCTTCAGTCAAACGCAACACTTCTGTCGGATAACCAAAATAAATTACCCCCATAAAAGAAAGCCATAAAACCAAAAAAGCCGCTATCACAAAAAACGGGGATACAAATAGATTCTTAAACATAACAAAGTCCTTAAAACTAAAAAATATTTCCTAAAAAATATACCCTGTTACGGATTTTCATAAGCAAAAAGTAAAACTTACGCACAAATAACGCGCCTTTTTCCGAATGTTTTAGGCTAAAAACGCATTTTGTTCCAAAATTTCAACGATTCTTTTCAACACTTTCTGCTCAACAAATTCGCCTTTCTTTAAATAAATGGCGCTTTTCACCCCGTCTTGGCAATAAAACGGAGAAATTCTGCGATAATTTTTCTCTAAAGCTTTAACCGAAACGCTGATTTCCGCCACCTCTTCCGCTAAATCAGCCATTTCCCCATCATAAACGCAGTCCACCACAACCTGAGGCTTAAGTTTTTCTTTTCCCGTCATAAACAAATCATAAATAACCGCACCGCCCGCTATATAAATATCCTTTTCTTCCACCACATCGCTAATCTCTTTAAGCCCCGTCACCGCATAATGGCACGCCGCGTCAGAAACCGCATACCCCTCATCACGCGTTAACACAAAAATCTCACACCCGGGCAATGTCCTGTCCTTAAAACTCTCGTATGTTTTACGCCCGCAAACCACCGTTTGTCCTGCAACCACATCTAAAAAATGCTTGGCATCGCTTGCAACCGACCACGGAATAGAACCGCCCATCCCGATAACATTATCTCCCTCATGTCTGCACCACATCGCCACAATCGTCATTTCAAAAACTCCTTAATCGGCGCGTATGTCCGCCTATGTTCCGGCGTCACACCGAATTTTTTTAACCCCTCAATATGCGCTTTTGTGCCATAACCGGCATTTTTCTCAAACCCGTACCCCGGATAAGTCACCGCCATTTTTTCCATCAATCTGTCCCGATAAACTTTGGCTAAAATGGACGCTGCCGAAATGGAATAAGACTTCGCGTCCCCCTTAATCACGGCTTTTGCCGCAAACCCGAAATCTTTTGGCAGCCGATTGCCGTCAATAAGCACCAGAGCGGGCTGAGCATTTGCCTTGGCAATTGCCCGTTTCATCGCCAAAAACGAAGCGTTTAAGATATTAATTTCATCAATTTCTCTGGCTGACGCTTCACCGATTCCGATTAAAATATTCCCTTTTTCAGCTTCACTTTCCAGCAAAGCATACAACATCTCTCTTTTTTTCTTCGAAAGCTTTTTGGAATCATTAAGCTCTGAAAGCAGCCTCTCATCAACATTTCTGTTCAAAAACACCGCACATCCGGCAACCACCGGACCAACCCAAGGACCGCGCCCCGCCTCGTCCACGCCGGCAACCAAACCTTCTGTTTCGTCTTCTAAAAGAAAATCGGGCATAACATATCTCCTTTTTTGTATGTTTTACCCGATTTTCTTATAAACTCAATCTTTATCTTAGTTTTTCAGCACTTTTACACCTTCATATTCAGCTTCAATAATACCACCCACAACCACCGCCACGTTTGGGTACCCGGCTTCTTCAAAACGTTCCGCCACTTCCGAAGCAATACCGCCCGAGGTACATAAAATATTCACTGTTTTATTCCCTTGGGGGTTATATTCCGCCATAAACTCATCTGGATTAACGCTGTCCGCCTTAATCACAATATGCGGAAGCGCCAGCCTTTCTTTCGCATATTCGCCCTCATCGCGCACATCTAATATAATCGAATCTTTATCAAGACTTTCCGGTTTAATAAAATGCATCGCTTCCTCCTTTGTTTACTCTATGAAGATAACTCTGCTGGTTGATTGTTAAACCTCTATTTTAGTTATAAAAAAAAGCGGCTCTTCGCCGCTTTTTTGAAAAAACTCTTAAATTTTCAACACGCGATACTCTATCCCGCTATTGTCAACATTAAGAATTTCAATCTCCGTTCCGCCAAAAGAAAGCATCTTATCATACATCGAGAACGTATAAGTCTTCTGCTCTTCAACGCTAAGCTTGCCATCAGGCTCAACTAAATAATACTTAAAGACCATCTGAGAATCTTGAATACCCTCATAACGGATTTCCATACTCGTCACCACACTTTCCCCGTCAAACTGATGTTGTGCGGCATTTCTAAACACTAAATCATCCGGCTCAAGCAAAAATGATGTATTAATCAGCGCCAACCTGTCATTATAGATTCGCCCGACTCTCGGATAAATCTTTCCGCTACCGTCAATCAATACCACATCGCCAATGCGGTTAGGCTCTAACAAACGATACATTGTCCCGTTAATTTCCGTTTCACCGATAGTTTTATAAACTTTCTCATCCGAAAATTCCACCGGAACGGTATAGCTGACAAGCGCCCCTTTCTTATTCGGGCGAACATACCCTTCTGAATAAACTTCTTTCTCCAAAATTTTTGAAGAAACCACAATTCCTCCCGGCATAGCATACCGAACCGCCCCCGGCTTAAAGTTGCTGACCGTCTCTGTTTCAATCTCCGCCGCGGCAAACTCATCTTGCGCATAATAGCGAATATTATAAGTATAAAAGAAGTCATTAAACGTATTGCGGCTCCCGAGCGTATAATCCCCCTTAAGGTAAAAACACGATGATAATGCCAAAACAGCCAAACCGATAAATATTTTTTTCATAATATAATCTCTTTTTAACGTTTCCCTTACTATATTTATGCAACGTTATTTAAAACTTGTAAACAAAAAAATATTTTAAAGAGAAAACTATGTATAACATTAAACCGAGCTGTAAATTAATTCATTTTTTCCCCGTAGAACAAATGCCCGAACGCGAGGCGGAATTCTTGGAAGAAACCTTTGATGTCACCACTATTGACTACACCGATGACGGATTGGAGAAATACACCTGCTACGCCAAGTTAGACTTTGATATTAACGCTTTCAAAACGCAAATTACAAACCTTAACCTCTCTTTGCCCGAGTTTGAGGAAGAAATTTTAGAAAGCAAAAACTGGCTTAAAGAAAACGTTATCAAATTTCCTCCCTATGAAATCGGCGCCTTTTTAATCTACGGCATCCATGAAGCAACCTGTCCGAAAACCGACAAGCTCCCGGTTCAGGTTTACGCCGCCACGGCTTTTGGCTCCGAACACGCCACCACGCAAATGTGTTTATCTGCCATAACCGAACTCAAACAAATCGCTCCCGCCCCCAAAAAAATCCTTGATATGGGCACCGGCTCGGGCATTCTCTCAATCGCCGCCGCCAAAATCTGGCATAATACGCCCAAAATCATTGCCGCTGATATTGATTCCGAATCGGTTGACGTCACACAAAACAACGCCATCACCAATAACGTTGAAAACAACATCACCGTCTTATTAAGTAACGGCTATCAAAACCCCGCCATTCCCGCAACCGCTCCCTATGATATGATTTTTGCCAATATTTTAGCCAATCCCTTAAAAGAAATGAGCCCCAACGCTTACGCTTCTTTAATCCCGAACGGCTATTACCTTATCTCAGGCTTTATCGAAAACCAAGAGCAAGACATCATAAACACACACTTTGCCCTTGGCTTTAAGCTCATCAAAACTTATAAAAAAGAAAACTGGCGCGCTGCCCTGTTGCAAAAATAAATAAACGGAGGTCATTATGGATATTAAAAGCATTCAAAAAGAACTCAAAGAAAATAACCTGTTTGGCGAGATTTTCACCCTTGGAAACCTTTTTTTAGAAGAAGACATCTTAGAAGAGGAAAACCAAATCTTAGAGCTGACCGGTTTTAGCGGTTCGTATGCCCTGCTTTTTATCACTCAAAAGAAAGCTTACCTCTTTGTCGACGGTCGTTATGAACTTCAAGCCAAAAAAGAAACCGACCGCCGTTTGGTAGAAATCGTCAAACTCTCCGAAATCTGCTTTACCGACTGGCTCAAACAAAACCTCATCAAGCAAAAACACCGCATAGCCTACAATCCTTGGCTTATCAGCATAGATACTCTAAACAAACTGCAAACCGCCTTTCCGCAAACCGAATTTGTCCCCACACCGAAACCTGATATGCGTTTAAGCCCCCAAAAAGCAAAAATCTTTTCACACGCCAAAAAATTCTCCGGTCTCACTTCAACCGACAAAATAACCGCTCTTACTCGCTATATCAAAAATAAAAAACTCGACGCTGTTTTAATCACCTCCGCCGCCTCTGTTTCTTGGCTTTTAAACCTGCGCTCCAACGCGTTGCCGTACACCCCGTTGTTTCGCGCTTACGCCTTAGTCACTAAAACAGGTCAATGCACTATCTTTGCCGGGAATACTGATTGCAAAAATGCGTTGCCATTCAAAGCTCTGCCCGAAACTCTTGCCAAATACGCTTCAATCGGCGCTGATTTTTGCACCACGCCGGCTATCATCAAAGATTTTTACCCCACTCTTTCAAACACGCCGGATAACATCATCAAAGAAAAATCCATCAAAAACAAAACCGAGCTTAAGGGGTGTGAAAACGCCCATATCCGCGATGGCGCGGCATTAAGCAAATTTTTATGTTGGCTTTCCAAAAACTATGCCGGCAAAACCGAAACCGATGTCGCCGCAAAGCTTTTAAACTTTCGCAAAAAAGAACTTAATTTTTATTCTGAAAGTTTTGCCACAATTGCCGCCTCCGGCGCAAACGGTGCGATTGTCCACTATCACGCCTCAAAAGAAAAAGCCGCCACGCTCAAAAAAAACACCTTGTTTTTATTAGATAGCGGCGCCCAATATTTAGACGGCACCACCGACGTCACCCGTACTGTGGCTTTGGGAACTCCGACCCCTGATATGATAGAAAAAAACACCCTTGTCCTAAAAGCCCACATTGCGCTGGCTTCAGCCGTTTTTCCTGAAAACACGCGTGGCTCTGAGCTTGATATTTTAGCCCGCCTCCCTCTTTTGAAGCACAATCTTGATTATAAACACGGCACCGGTCACGGCGTCGGCTGTTTTTCCAATGTTCACGAAGGTCCCGCACGCATTTCGCTTACTGCCAAAAATGCCGCCCCCCTGAAAGCCGGCATGATAACCTCCATTGAGCCCGGTTATTATAAAGAAAACGCTTTCGGCATTCGGATTGAAAACCTTTACCGTATTGTCAAAGCCCCTAAATCAAACCTCTTAAAATTTGAGGTTTTAACCTTAGCCCCTATTGATTTAACCCTGATTAATAAATATCTTCTCTCCCAAGATGAAATTAACTGGCTGAACAGCTACCATGCCAAGGTTCTCTCAACCTTAAAAAAATATATGACCAAACAGGAACTTGATTGGTTGAAGAAAGCCTGCGCCCCGCTCTAAGCCGCAAACAAACGGAAGTTTTATGTTTTATACGCTTTTTTTTAGCCTCTTGATGGCATTGTGTCCGCCCGTTGCCGCTAATCCGTTATCGCTGCAAAGCCTGTACACAAACCCCGAAAACAAAACCCTCCCCGAGGTCATCATTTTTCATAACAGCGCCAACCCATGCGAAAACTGCGAAAAAGCAATAAATATGCTCATTTCTGTTTTAAGAAAAAATTATTCAGGCAAAATCCGCGCTTATTTGCTGGATGAAGAACGCCATCCTGAGTTTATCTCGGCTTTTCAGCTCAAAGCTCCGCTGACGCTCGTTGTCATCCGTATTTCCGACGGTGCCTCTTTCGGCTATGCCAAACTCGAAGGTCTGCAATCAGATATTTATGACAAACAACAATTTTCCAAAAAAATCACCCAATTTATTGATAATTTTTTAGCCTCCGAACTAAAAAATTAGGAATTTGCTAAGTATCTGTCAGTTATGCTCAAAAATGTATTTACTATGAACCGCTTTTTATGTTATACTAAAAAAGCAAAAGGAGATAAAACATGAAAATACTAAACTGGTTGAAATCTCTCAAAAAAAACGAACAAACTTACATCAAGCCGCAAAAGTTTGTCAACATTAAGCGTGACTCCTCAACCGTTGAGTTCATTCACGCCGGACACCCGCTTTATGACGCGATTGTTTCCAAGGAAGAAAACCGTCTGCGCCTTTTAGCGCCTAACGAAACTGCCTATAATGAAACCAGTTTAACCCATAACTTTGTCGCCATAGTCACCTATAACGACAACAAATATTTAGTTATAAATTCATTCAAACACTTTAAAGAACAAAGTATCGGCGGTCTTTTGCAGTTTGACGAAAACATCTATAATGTCATTCCGTTCTTTGAAGATGAAGAAGAATATCAAACCACCTCCGGCAATACGTTTCGCGAAGTTTATGAATATGACCATCCGGTGCAGTCTTATGCTTTTATCGCAGAAAACCAAGCAAGCTACGTTAAGCTTACCCTAGAACGTGGCAAACGCCCGATAACCGTTAAAACCATTGATGAAAACCGCTCTTTGTTTACCGACAAACTCTCCCAAACCGAAATCGAACAGATAGATTATGTCGTTATTCCGGCTTTGAACACATACGAGGCTATTCGCCAAAAACGCACCAACAAAGCTTCATAAATTAAAACAAAACCGATTCTTTTTTACCCCTAGTGCTTTTTCCCCCCTTTAAAAACCTTTTTAAAGCATTATTTAAAACGCTATCTCTAAGTCATAAAGGAAAAAGCAAATGAATAAAATCATCACATATCTCATCTATATTTTAATCATTGTCGTCTTAATTTGGCTCATTCGTTCGTTTATTTAGAAGCCCCGCCACAGGAGGAAATTATGGGAAAAATCATTACATACATCATCTACTTTTTAATCATCGTCGCCGTTTATGTTTTAATTCGCGCCGCCTACACCGGCTCGATTAATTCGGATACCACAATCGGCGAAGCCGCAACCGAGGTCAAAAACGGCAGCGTTGAAACCATCCGCGATATGAAAAACGAAGCCATGCAAGCCATAGATAACGCTACAAGCAGCAACAGCACCGCTCCGACCCCACAAAATTAACCCCCCGCATATTCCACAAAAACTCAAAAAGCGGAGCATCCCCGCTCCGCTTCCCTCAATCATTACGCCAAAAGCGCAATAATCAATTCAAGAATAATCTTGATAATAGTAATTATCTTAACCATTCTTGCACTCTTGCTTCGTAAGGTTCGATTTCATCTTACCAACTGCGCTTCGGTCAAATTACTGATAACGTTTGCTAACACGGCATTACTGCCGCACGCAAACTAACAGTAACTACAAACACACAATAAAAACAATTCACTGGATTGTTTTTATATGTATGTTCCTTTCCGATAAATGCGGAAAGAAGTCCAACTCTTAAAACTAAAAGTCCTTGACTTTTGTATTTTTTAAGATTATACTGTAACCATCAAGATTGAAGTTGCAATGGAACTTCTTTCCTTTGTTACAAAGACCGGTTGTTTCCCCAACCGGTCTTTCTTTTATATAACTTCGGTTCTATAAAGTCAATAACAGATTCTTGTTTTGTTCTAACACCAAAATTAACTTGATAGCCTCTCCTCCCCAAGACGCAAAAAGCGGAGCATCCCTGCTCCGCTTCCCTCAATCATTACGCCCAAAGCGCAATAATCAATTCAAGAATAATCTTGATAATAGTAATTATCTTAACCATCCTTGCACCTCCTTTCTGCAAATTTGCGGAAAGAAGTTGAAAACTCAATTTTTACCCACTATATCAAATTAGCTTGACATTTAGATAATTATGAGCTATACTTCCAATATCTGGTAAGGAAGTTCACACACAACTTCTTTCCATTGTTGGAACAAGTCCTGCGATTCGTGGTCGCCGGACTTTTCTTTTATATAACTTGAGTTCTATAAAGTCAATAATAGATTCTTGTTTTGTTCTGGCGGCAAAACTAATATTTCACCCAAAAACTCAAAAAGCGGAGCATCCCCGCTCCGCTTCCCTCAATCATTACGCCAAAAGCGCAATAATCAATTCAAGAATAATCTTGATAATAATCATTATCTTAACCATCCTTGCACCTCCTTTCCGATAAATGCGGAAAGAAGTTGAAAACTCAATTTTTACCCACTATATCAAATTAGCTTGACATTTAGATAATTATGAGCTATAGTAACAACCATCAGGTGGAAGTTACTATTCAACTTCTTTCCAATGTTGTTAAAGACCGGTTGTTTGCCCAACCGGTTTTTCTCTTATATAACTTCGGTTCTATAAAGTCAATAATAGATTCTTGTTTTGTTCTAATGCCGAAATTAACTTGACATTAACCCTCGCTCCCCTATACTTCATAATGTCGATAGAGATACCGGCAGGGCTGTCAGAGGCTCTCTTAGATTTTGCTTGCTGCGTAGATTTCGCGCTTAATGCGCTCAATAACTTCGCTTCGGGCAAGGCAATGTAACATTTGCTAACACGCTTTTACAAGCGTTCGCAAATTAACATTGTCTGACAATTCATGGAAAAAACAATTCACCGGATTGTTTTTTCACATAAATTCCTTGATGAAGTCAGGGAGCTTATAGCTATATATTGAAGGCTATAAGAGTCATATCTAAGTGATTTTCTGAACTCCCTGGCACCGAAAATTCGGTGCCAATGTTTTTTAACCTAAAACAAGGAGTTTATAAAATGGAAACAACAAGATATGAAACAAGTAAAGGAAGAAGACTCAAACAATGGGTCAAAAGTACCATTGGCTATTACCTTCGCGAAGAACGCAGAAAACGTAACCTGAGCGTACAAGATTTAGCCAATCACCCTTACATTCCAGTCTGTGAACAAAGTCTTGAAAGCACAGAAATGGGCATCGGAAATATTCAATGGCATACCATATCTACCCTTTTGAAATTTTACCGAAAAGAACTCTGTATTATTTTAACAGACAGAAAAACAGAGTAATTCCTCCCAAAGAATAACCCATAAAAAATCCCCCAAACTCAACCTTGGGGGATTTTAATTTTGTAAATTACTTTACAAAATTACACTGTTTTATGCAGCGGCAGCTTCATTGTTTGCCGCAGCAGCCTCAGCCGCAGCTTTTTCTGCTTTAACGCGTTCAATGTCTTTCAAACCTTTGGCGTTAACATCTCTGTCAACCAATTCAATGATAGCCATCGGAGCGCAGTCACCATATCTGAAACCAGATTTCAAAACGCGGGTATAACCGCCATTGCGCTCTTTGTAACGTTCTGCCAAAACAGAAAAAAGCTTGGAAACAACTTCCTTGTCACGCAAGAAAGACAAAGCCAAACGACGAGAATTTAAATCGCCTTTTTTCGCGTATGTAATCATGCTCTCGGCAAAAGTTCTGAGTTCTTTAGCTCTCGGCAAAGTGATTGTAATTTGTTCGTGTGTTAACAAAGCATTTGTCAAATTAGCAAACAAAGCTCTTCTCTGGCTTTTCGGCATATTAAAACGTCTATGTGCGTCACCGTGTCTCATATTAGATTCCTTTCATCTTTTTTCTGTGCTTCGGACCCCGAAGCGGATAATAACTCAACGCCCGCACCACCTTCATGAATGCGAACCGACAGGAAAACCGCGCCTCACCCCGCCGACACACCTGCCGACAACAATAAGAATCACCGATTCTCACAATTCTTTCCGCCTTATACACCACATCTTTTTATTTGTAAAGAGTTTTTTTAACAAGATATTTTCTACAAAAAGTCCCACCTGCTCTATAAAAAAGAATGCACAATTTGCAAGTACTTTCTTAGTTTTGCCCCGGAGAAAGGCGGGAAATTTTGCGAAGTGAACGCAGATGTCCTGCCTTAAAGCGGAGCGTACTCAAACGTACGTGAGCATTTAAGGACAGGCTTCCATCTGCGAATCAATTCACAAAATTTACCCCTTTAAGATTTCCCACTCGGCAAGCTTATGCCTATACATCTCCGCATTTTCGCCTTTCAACCCCTGAAACTTGCGCGCAATGACATATTGCGGTAAGAGCTTTTTAATCTCATTAACATCACGTCCCCACATCTCCGGTTTAAGGCGGATTTTTTTGCCCTGACCGGCAGAAACTTTTGTTGTCACCTCTCCGGTTTCAGCGTCTTCAAACTCGTTTAACGTCAAAGCATAGTTTTCTAACCCGCCGGGAATCAGAAATTCTATCGTTTCACCGGAGGCTATATAATTTCTAAGCTCAAAAATCGCGTCGTCGCCCTGCCATTCGACAATCGAACCGGCAAACAGCCACTCGCCGAGCGTGCGCGTATATTCATAGTTTTGGCTGATATTTGTTAGTTTACCATCGTGAAAGCCCAAGCAATATCCTCTGTTTTGCAACCCCATCAAATCCGGCATATATTTATGATAATCCCAATGCTCAGGGTCGGCATAATAATCATCAATCGCCTGACGATAAGCGCGCGCCACCGTTCCGGCGTAATATTCGGTTTTGTTGCGCCCCTCGACTTTAAGTGAGTTCATCCCGATTCGGAGCAAATCATTCAACCTAGGCATTAAACACATATCCTTGGAGTTCAAAAGATAGCTGCCATGTTCGTCTTCCACCACTTCATAAAGTTCACCGGGGCGAAAATCCTCTTCCAAAAGATACTCAAAATTATCTTTGTTTTCATCGTTAATCACCAGTTCGCGCACCGTACCGTCTTTAAGTTTGATATGCAATTTATAGTGCCAACGGCAACAATGCGCGCATTTGCCTTTATTAGCGCTCCTGTCTGCCATAAAGTTAGAAATCAGACACCGTCCGGAATAAGACATACACATTGCCCCGTGCATAAAACACTCCAACTCAACATCCGGACATTGTTTGCGGATTTCCTCCATCTCGGCAAAAGTTACCTCTCGCCCCAAAACACAAAGCTTCGCCCCCATCGACTGCCAAAATTTCACCGTCTGCGCCGAGCAGATATTCGCTTGCGTAGAAACAAAACGGTTTAATTCCGGCGCGTGTTCTTTAAGATAATAAAACACCCCCGGGTCTGCCATCAGCACACCGTCCGGTTTAAGCCGGCGCAAAGTGTCCACAAATTGCGGCAATTTAGCGGCTTCTTCATTATGAATATAGAGATTTAAAGTCAGATAAATCTTTTTGCCCTGTTCATGCACAATCCGGATTCCTTCCTCCAACTCTTCTAAAGAAAACTTGGATTGTGTTCTCAAGCTCATATCCGGCGTTCCGGCATACACGGCGTCCGCCCCATAAAGAAGAGCTGTTTTCAGTTTAACCAGAGAGCCTGCCGGCAATAAAAGTTCTGACTTATGCATAATTTCTGTTCCTTATTTAGTTTTCAAAGTCCTTGGCAATACTTTTAACGCCCCTAATGGCGTTGAGTCAATCCCTATTTCAAGAATAAAGGGCATTTTAGACTTTTTCTCCGTCCCCACCCAAAAGTTAATCGGCTTATCCGCGCTCACATCCCATAAAATATTGTCATTGTTTTCTTTTAAGTTTTCAATATAAACCTGACATTTTCGCGCCCGTTCTTCCTTGCCGGTAAAATCAAAATAACGCTTATATGTCCCCTTATCAGCCACAATAACGTTATAATGCTTCTTACCGTCATAAACCTCGCGTTTAAGCGCACACCCGCCCGTCTTCTTAAAATTAATCAGCAACTCGGCAAAAACAGACTGCAAATCCGCCGCATCCGCTGTCTCCGGCACATCATCGATTCGCACCGTATTTTGCTTTTTATCCTTAAATGATACGCGTTTATAGGGTTTACCTGATTTGTCATAAAAAATCGTCTTACCCCGAATATGGCTTCTTGTCTTGCTCTGCGTTTCATAAATTTCAGGCTTAACTCCTTTTGTTAAAATCTGTCCCTTGCTTTTATAACTTCCCTCAAAAGGATAAAGCGTATCAAACAAATTTTGTGTTAAAACCTTGGATGTAATATCAAATACCCCGTTTGCTTCCGTATACGCCAAGCTCACTTTAGCCGCGTCAAACACCCCGACCGAAACATCCATCTCCTGTTTTAATTCCGCCGCCGTCACGATTTGAGCTGACATCAGCGCCATTCCCGCAAACAAAAATATTTTTTTAAACAAGTCCTTTAACCTTTCTTAATTTTTTTCTTTTAAAATCATACCTATAACAAGAATAAAAGATAAGGAGTTAAATAATGACTAAAAAAGTAATGGTTTTAATGGGCGGTTTTTCCTCTGAACGCGAAGTCAGCTTAAACAGCGGCAAAGCAGTAGCCGCAGCCTTAAAGCAAAAAGGTTATGACGTTATTGAGCACGACTTGACCGACAGCCGCAAATTAATAGAGGTTCTAAACAAAGAAAAACCTGACGTCGTATTTAACGCGCTTCACGGCAACTGGGGCGAAGACGGCACGATTCCCGCCCTTTTAGACCTGTTGCAAATTCCTTATACGCATTCAGGATTAACAGCTTCCTGTGTCGGAATGAATAAATATTTAACCAAACTCATTGCCGAAAAAGCAAATATTAAAACCGCCTTCGGTCGCAAGATGACCGCACGCGAATTTATCACCATCGGCGCCACCGTTGCCCGTCCGTTTGTTGTCAAACCGGTGTCTGATGGTTCGTCGGTCGGCGTTTTCATTGTTGAAAAGCCTGAGGATATTTTCAAAATCCGTTATGATGACCCCACCACTGAGCTGATTGTTGAAAAATACATCCCCGGACAAGAGTTAACGGTTATGTGCTATCAGGGCAAAGCCCACGTTGTCACCGAGATGAAAGCCAAAGAGGGCTTTTATGACTATCAAAATAAATACACCTCCGGCAAAACCATGCACATTATTCCGGCAAACATCCCTGATGATGTGGCAAAACTCTGCCTTTCTTACGCTGAAACGATACATAACAAACTAGGTTGCAAAACCGTTTCCCGCTCAGATTTTCGTTATAATCCCGAAGACGGTGTCGTCTTTTTGGAAATCAACACCCACCCCGGTATGACTGACCTCTCTTTGGTGCCCGAACAAGCCAAATATATCGGCGTCAGCTATGAAGACCTTTGCGCCTCTTTAGTGGAAGAAGCCCAATGCAGACCGCTCAGCAAATAATCATCATCGCCGGTCCCACCGCTTCCGGCAAATCAAACCTTGCCCTAGCCTTGGCCAAAGAGTTAAACGGTGTCATCATTAACGCCGATTCGATGCAGGTTTATAAAGATATTCCAATCCTATCTGCCGCGCCAACCGAAGAAGAAATGACCCACGCGCCGCACAAGCTCTACGGCATTTATGACGCTTCTTATCGCGGCAATGTGGTCGAATGGCTCACACTCTGCAAACAAGAAATTGCCCTTGCAAGAGAGCAAAACAAAACGCCCATTGTCATCGGCGGCACCGGATTATATATTGAGGCTCTGATAAACGGCGCTTCGCCCATTCCCGAAACGCCCGAAGAAATCAGAGAAAAAATCGCACAAATTCTTTTAGAAAAAGGGCTTGATTATCTTTATGAAGAACTAACAAAAGTCGACCCTGAAACTGCCGCGCGTCTGCCTGCCGGCGATACCACCCGCATAAGACGTGCTATGGAGGTCTACGAACACACCAAAAAGCCGCTGTCATACTGGCACACAATTCCGTTGACATCGGAATTTGCCTCAACCGATTTTTTAACCGTCTATGTCGCCCCGCCACGAGAGCTTTTAGACATTCGTCTTCGTACCCGTTTTGATAAAATGATGAAAAACGGAGCACTTGAAGAAGCCGAACGTTTAATTGCCCGTAATCTCCCCGACACTCTTCCCGCCATGCGCGCCTTGGGTGTTCCGGAATTAAAGGCTTTCATAAACGGGCAATGCCAGCTTAACACCGCCATAGAACAGGCTAAACTGCGCACCCGCCAGTACGCCAAACGCCAATCCACTTGGTTTAACAACCGCTTTGACGCTGATTTTAAATATAACGCTTGTTTTGATGAGGATAAAAATTTTGTTGATGATATAAAAAAAGCTTATAAAACGCTTGCAAAATAAACCATTTACGCTTAAAAAGAAAAAAATTGTATATTAATAACGGGGGAAAATATGTTTTTTCAAAATTTATTAGGTCTCTTTTCTGCCGATATGGCAATAGATTTAGGAACAGCCAACACGCTTGTGCACGTTAAAGGCAAAGGAATTGTCTTAAACGAGCCGTCCGTTGTTGCGGTGAAAGATTTTAACGGCAAAAAAGAAGTCTGGGCGGTAGGCGCCAAAGCAAAACAAATGCTCGGTCGTACCCCGGGCGACATCAGGGCGATTCGTCCCCTAAGAGATGGCGTTATTGCTGATTTTGAAGCTGCCGAAGCCATGATTAAATATTTTATTGAAGAAGTTAACAACCGTCGCCGTCTTTTAAGTCCGACCATTATCATTTGCGTTCCCTCGGGCGCAACCGAAGTGGAAGAAAGAGCCATTAAAGAATCTGCCGTCAATGCCGGTGCCAAGCGCGTTTGGCTCATTTATGAACCAATGGCCGCGGCAATCGGCGCCGGACTTCCGGTCAATGACGCCACCGGCTCTATGGTGGTTGATATTGGCGGTGGCACAACCGAAGTTGCCGTACTCTCTTTAGGCGGTATTGTTTACTCCCGCTCTATCCGCACCGGCGGTGATAAAATGGACAGCGCGATAATTTCTTACATCCGCCGCAACTTAAACCTTTTAGTTGGTGAATCAAGCGCCGAACGTATCAAAAAAGAAATTGGTTCAGCCTGCGTCCCGGCGAAAGGCGATGGTCGCACAATGGAAATTAAAGGTCGTGATTTAGTCAACGGTGTACCCAAGGAAATCGTCATTACCGAACGCCAAATTGCTGAAAGCTTGGCTGAACCGGTTATGGCAATTGTTGAAGCCGTAAAAGTCGCCCTTGAAAACACCGCGCCCGAACTTGCCGCCGATATTGTCGACAAAGGCATTATGATGACCGGTGGCGGTTCTATCCTTGCCAACCTTGACACGGTCATCAGAAACGCGACCGGTCTTCCGGTTTCATTAGCTGAAGACCCGTTAACCTGTGTTGTTCGCGGCACCGGCAAAGCGCTGGATGATTTTGAGGAATTTCGCGGCGTACTTTACGAATAAACTAAAGGAAAAAGATGAAACGCCAACGGATTTTATTTATCAAAGAAAATTACGTCCTGCGTATCTTCAAAAATTTTATGATGGCAGGGCTGTTTGCCATAGCCCTGCTTCTTATTTTGGTGCATAAAATTGACTTAGGGTTGATTTCAGGCGTTTCCAAAGGTGTGCTTTTCATCACTGCCCCGCTGATTCGTACGGCGGGTCTTCCGGCAGAAGGCTTAAGCTATGCTTATAAAAAAGCCTCTGAAATAACCAACGTTTACCAAGAAAACGAACGTTTAAGAAAAGAAAATAACGAGCTTTTTCTCTTAAAAGACCAAATGAGAGCCGTTCAGGCTGAAAACGCTATCTTAAAAAAGCTCTTACATCACTTTGACACCCCGAACGCTCAAACCTACACTGCCAGGGTCATCGCTGAAACCGGCTCAGCCGTTGCCAACTCCTTAATTTTATACATCGGAAAAAATGAAGGTAAAATCACTCCCGGCAACGCCGTCGTTAGCTCGAAAGGTCTTATCGGTCGAATAGATTTAATCAGTGGCAAATACGCCCGTGTCACTTTAATCACTGACATCAACTCCAAAATCCCCGCTGTCGTCAAAAAAAGCCGTGACCGCGGCATATTAATCGGCACCAACACACAGGAATTAAAACTTATTTTCACCCCGCTCTTAGCTGAGCTTCATAAAGGCGATATTTTGGTAACTTCCGGCATCGGTGGCGGCTTACCGCCGGATATTCCGGTTGCCGTCATCAAAAAAGCCACCACAGACACCATCACCGCCGTTCCGCTTTATTCCCCCAAAGAATTGGAAATTGTCAAAATCATCGCTTATGACATCACACCGGACGAACAAACCGCAGAGGAGCTCGAATGAAGCGCCTTTTCAAAAACATTCTTCAAGAATCAGCCGCCCTCCTCGTTCCGCTGGCAAGCATTATGCTCCTTGTCTTAATTTTATCTATTCCGCGAACCGGCGGTTATTGGAATTTTTTACGCCAAGCCCCGTTTTATGCCGGCATATATTTTTGGCAAAGCCAGCGACCGGACGCTTTTAACATCTTTTCCGCCTTCATCTTAGGCATATTCGCTGATGTCTTAGGCGGCGCACCGCTCGGCATAAACATTATGTCGTTCTTAATTCTTTACATCATCGCCGTTCGTATCACCGCGCAGTTTAACATCAAACGCTTTTCATACTCCTGGCTTTTGTTCTCCGGCGCCACTATCTTGACCTTTATTTTCAAAACTCTGATTGTCAGCGCTTTTTACCGCCGTTTTATCCCTTTAAATTTAATCATCTTGGAATCAGCGCTGATTATCGCCGCTTACCCGCTGTTTGCCAGAATTTATATTTGGATAGAAAGGCGTTTGATTCACTTAGAGGTGCGTTATGAAAAAATCGAACCATAAGCTGAGGCTCCTCTTAAAACGCTCGCTCGTGATGTTTAGCATAAACATTATTTTGTTGTTTATCTTAGTCGGGCGCCTTTATTTTTTACAAATCTATCAAGGGGAAAAATACGCTCTTCTGGCAGACAGTAATCGGATGTCAAAACGCCTGTTACCGCCTCCCCGCGGGGTAATCAATGACCGTAACGGTGTTGAGCTTGCCGTAAACGCGCAAAACTTTCAAGCTATGCTCATCCCCGAGCAAGCCCGCAAGGTAGACCATCTCTTGTCAGCCATTGCACCGGTTCTCAAGCTCTCAGAAACCGATATTGCCCGTATCAAAAAAGACATCTCGCGCCATCGCCGCTTTGTTCCGGTCAAAATTAAAGATAACCTAAGCTGGGAAGAAGTTTCGTTTTTAATGCTTAATAATAACCGCTACCCCGGTTTAATCATTGACGAAGGCTTAATCCGAACATACCCCTATAAGCAATACACCGCCCACCCTTTGGGCTACGTTGGCTCCGTGTCTGAAGCAGACTTGCAAAAATCAGACGCCCCGCTCTTGCAAGTCCCCGGCTTTAAAATCGGCAAATCCGGCTTTGAAAAAACTTATGACGAAAGCCTCCGCGGTACCGAGGGCAATTTAACTTACGAGGTCAACGCCTACGGTCGTATTATGCGCGAAATAGAAAAAAAAGACGGCGAAAAAGGCAAAGACCTTGATTTAACCATAGATATTCGTTTGCAGCAAAAAGCCTACGAAGCTTTTGGCAATGAATCCGGCGCCGCGGTTGTCCTAAACGTCCACACCGGAGAAATTTTGGCTTTTGTCTCCGTTCCCTCTTTTGACCCGAATTTGTTTGTTGACGGCATCTCAATCAAAAATTGGAATACGCTCCTTTATGATGAAAAGACCCCGATGACGGATAAAGCCGTTTCCGGGCAATATTCCCCCGGCTCAACTTTCAAAATCGTTGTCGCACTTGCCGCGCTTGAAGCCGGTGTGATTAACGAAAAGACCACCTCTTTCTGCTCCGGCAAAATGAAATTAGGCGACCATCTTTTCCACTGCTGGCGTCATAGCGGACACGGCAGACAAACGCTTATTGACGCCATCAAAAACTCTTGTGACATCTATTTCTATGAAACAGCCCTAAAATTAGGCATTGAAAAAATCGCCGCCATGAGCCGCCGTTTAGGCTTGGGGCAGATATATGATTTAGGGCTTGAAAACCAAAAACAAGGCGTTATCCCTGATAAACAATGGAAAAAAGAAAAATTAAAACAACCCTGGCAACAAGGCGAAACCGTCATCGCCGGCATTGGGCAGGGCTATGTGCTCGTCACCCCCTTGCAACTTGTCACTATGCTTGCCCGTGTCGTCAACGGCGGCTATGCCATCACCCCGACTTTTATCAAAACTGACACGCAGCCTTCTCCCCCCTCGCTAAACCTCAAACCGGAAAATATCAACCTTGTCAAACAGGGAATGTTTGAAGTTGTCAACGGTATCGGCGGCACCGCAACTCGCGCCAGATTAAAGTTAAAAGACGTCAAAATGGGGGGCAAAACCGGTACCACCCAAGTCCGCCGTATCAGCTTAAAAGAGCGCGCCTCAGGCATTAAACGGGACGAAGACCTGCCGTGGAAATATCGCAACCACGCGTGGTTTATGGCCTATGCACCACACGATAATCCCAAATACGCCGTCGCAGTCATCGTTGAACACGGGCGCTCCGGCTCGGGCGTTGCCGCCCCCATCGCCTCAAAAATCTTAGAAGAAGCAATCAAACTGGATATCAGGTAGGACAAACCATGACCATTATCTTAAATCAAAATCAGGAATTAAGCCTAAAAGAACGTTTTTTTCACCTCAATTTCGTTTACATTGCCATTATCATCACACTTGCTTTCATTGGTTGCGCCACGCTGTATTCCGCCGCCGGCGGCAAACTCTCCCCTTGGGCTTTAAATCAGGGCATCCGCTTTGGCATAGGCTTTGCCGTTATGCTGACAGCCGCCCTTATCCCCCCGGAGTTTTATTATAAAACCGCCACACCGTTTTATATTTTCACGCTCATCTTATTAATCATCGTTGAAGTCGCCGGACATACCGGAATGGGCGCTCAACGCTGGATAAACTTAGGCTTTTTCAAACTCCAACCCTCAGAACTAATGAAAATAGCCATTGTCCTCGAACTGGCGCGTTATTTCAGCGTCACCCCGCTTGAAAACATTTTAAGCATCAAAGGTCTTTTCGTCCCCGCGCTTATTGTTGCCGTTCCCGTCGGTTTGATTATGATACAGCCCGACCTCGGCACTTCATTGATGATTTTATTTTGCGCGATTGCCCTGTTTTATCTGGCCGGTCTGCAATGGTGGAAATTTGCCCTTGGAATCACCGCCGTTGTTTCCTCAGCCCCCGTTTTATGGCACTTTTTGCATAATTACCAAAAAAACCGGATTTTGACCTTTCTTGACCCCGAAAGGGACCCGCAAGGCGCCGGTTATCACATCATTCAAGCCAAAATAGCCTTAGGCTCCGGCGGTTTTTGGGGCAAAGGCTTCCTCTCCGGCACCCAAAGTCACCTCAATTTCTTACCCGAAAAACACACCGACTTTATTTTCACCATGTTCTCCGAAGAATTCGGAATGTTAGGCGGCACAATCATATTATTCTTAAACCTCATTTTAATCAGCTACGGCTACTGGTTTGCTTTCAGAATCCATAACTCAAACTACTTTGGCAAAATGGTGATTTTAGGCTTAAACACCAACTATTTTCTCTATGTTTTTATTAATATCGCAATGGTTATCGGTCTATTGCCGGTGGTAGGCGTTCCCTTGCCGCTCATCAGCTACGGCGGCACCGTCATCATCTCGGTTATGGCAAGCTTTGGCATTATCCTCTCGTTTTATGCTAACCGTGACCGTGAACTAAAAAAATAATCTTGACGCTTGAAAATGCAGCAATACATCATATATCCCCTCAAAAAAGGAGGAAACAATGCTCAAACGTTACATAACACTTTTAACCTTGCTCATAACCGTCACCGCCTGCGCCACCGCTCAAAATTATGAAAATATGCTAAACCGCGAAATCGGTCAAAACGCCGACGCGCTGATTAATAAATTCGGCGCACCGACCAGCGTTAAGCGCTTCAAAAACGGCGATGAAATTATCACCTACACCCACATAAACAATCAGGTCGTCCCTTCCCCGAATTATTATTTCAACACTGATTTTATGACCGAAGACGAAATGTTTGCCCCGTTCACCTACGGCGGCAACGCCATCCCCGTCGGCAACTTTATGGGCGAGGTTATCACCGAATATTGTCAAACCAAATTTTACTTAAAAAACAACATCGTCACCTCATGGCAATATAAAGGCAACGCCTGCGTGGCAATGTAACATAAAAAAAGAGGGGCATCCCCTCTCTTTTTATTAATCAGCCCCGCAAAAGCTTAAGCATATTGCAACTGTAACTTTTTCTCTTTACGTTTAAGTGAAATAAGGTTTTTACCCGCATTGCTTTTAACATTGCCCGCTCTCTTTGTAACCTTAAAGCGCTCAGCCATTTTGCTTGCACGCCGCGTTTTTTCAAAAACAGCTTTTTCCACCCGCGTTTTATTGGCAAAATTTTGCTTCATACTCAACGCCACAGCGTCACGGGCAATTTCTTTGCTGCCCCGTCCTTTGCCAAGTGTAGGCTCAATTTTGATATTCTGTCCGGCCATAACTCCCGTAAACATCGTCAAGACATCAGGGCTTAAATGCCGCAAAGCCGCCTGTTGCGGTTTAGCACGCAAATAATTAACCGTCTTTTCTAACACGTCTTTACCCGTAAGCTTCTTGGCATACTTTTTAAGTTCACGCTCCAACGAAACAGCTTTCATCTCAGCCCCGGCTCTGTCAACATCAGTTCCACCGCGTTCTGCTCTTTTTCTCTCACGGCTTAATTCTTTAACCAAATGCAACAAATATTTTTCCGGCTGATAATTTTTATAATCCTGCAAAATAGCTTCTTTATCACTCTCCCGCAAAGCCAGCCATTTTTCCATTTGTGCGGCACTGAGTTTGCCATCTTTAGCCTCATTCAACAACTGTTGGCGCAGAGCTTGATTCTTTGCCAAAACCTCTGCGGTTTCCACCGCATAGCCGAGCGCCGCAATACTAAGGCTTATCGCCACAACATCTACACACGCCTCAGTTTCTTTAGCGTCTTTTTCAATCTCGTCTTTAACAAATTTTTGCACGTTTTCATTGCCGTTTAAAACCTCTTTCGGCAATCTGTCACCATATTCGTTCTTAATCCACTCCGGCACGGCTTGCCAAATCTCATAATGCGCGCGATGTTTAGAGATAATCGCCGTCAAAACGTCTTCCGGCACATCTTTAGCCGTTGCCCGCCGGTAATCATCCGGATAGTTGGCATACAAAAAACGCTCAAAATCTTCAGAAACGTTTGCCATGGCTAAATCCTCCAAACTTTAATCACTTTATACTCAAAGTATATCACATCAGATTAAAGCTTGCAACAAAAAAGCACATAAAAAAAATCCCCCGTAAAAGCCAATGCTTTTAATCAGGGGAAAATTCTTACTCTTCTTGACTAAGCTCATCATCAATATGTCGATGACAAACTGTGTTCAAAAAATAAACTGCCTTAAAGACGATGACCACCATCAGTCCGAAAGCAAGCAAACCGCACAAAGCAGAAAGCAAAGAAAGCCCGAAGCACCCCAAAAGGGACGCAACCACCAAACAGAAGCACATGGCGTGCCATACACTTGTGTTTGTCAAGCAGTTCTCACTTTTAATTGCCATCACGAGAACAGCTGTTACCACAACAGTTGCAACCGATAATACGGCAATTTCAGCAACACCACCCAAGAAGAGTGATACCAAATAAAGCACCAAGGCTGCACTTGACAGCGCGATGCGATTGTTCGATGAATTTTTCATAATAAATTTTTTTTAAATTAAACATAAAAATAATAAATTCAAATAGAAGAATAACCGATTCGGCGTAAAAAATCAAGCAAAAAACAAAATTTTATTTTGTCCCGTATAAAAACCACTTGAGCTTAGCTTTCACAAGCGACATCGCCGCCCGTGTGGAACTCGCTTCACTTAACGCATTGAGCATCATAAAATCATGAATCGTGCCGTTAATCCGCACCGAGATAGTTTTAACCCCCGCCTCATCAAGTTTTTTGGCGTATGCCTCGCCCTCATCGCGTAAAACATCGTTTTCACCCGTAATCACGAGCGCCGGCGGCAATTCTTTAAGCTCTTCAACCGTCGCCATCAACGGGCTTGCTTCTTTAGCCTTGCGTTTTTCTTCATCCGGAAGATACTGATTCCAAAACCATTTCATCGCCTCTTTAGTAAGCCACGGTCCTTTTTCAAATGTTTGGTACGATTCGCTGTCAAATTCCGCCGAGGTCACCGGATATAACAGCAATTGAAAACAAATAGGCGGCACACCACCTCTTTCTTTAGCCATCAACGTCATCACGGTTGCCATATTGCCGCCGACACTATCACCCGCAACCGCCAAATGTCTGCTGTCAAGCCCGTATTCGTCCCCATGCTCGGCAATATACAAAAGCCCTTTATACAAATCTTCCGTCACTTGCGGAAATTGCGCCTCGGGCGATGGCGTATAAATCGGAAAAACCACCCCCGCCGGAATATCCGCCGCCAGTTCGGAAATCAAGCGCCGGTGCGTCACGTCATCGCCCATCACCCAGCCGCCGCCGTGAATATAATACACCACGCCAACCTCGCCGGTTAACCCTGCCGGTTTAACAATCAAAAGCTTTAATTTGCGCCCTTCCCCTACGTCCACTTCAATTTTTTGCGCGCTCACTTTCGGCAAGTCAAGCTCCTCTTTTTGCACATCCAAAAGCACTTGACGCGCCTCCTTGGGGGTTAAGGTATACAAAGGCGCGCTCTGCTCTTCACTCAAGCTGTCAACAAATACTTTAACGTCACGAAACAATTTTTCTTTTACCATGTCAAATCTCCTTTTCACCCTCTGAAATAACCCGTCAAATTCCGTTTTCAAGCTCAAAAAGTGATATTATGTTTCTCCCCTTTTTAAACATAAAAAACCGCCCGAAACATCTCTCGGGCGATTCTCTTTGCAAATATCCTGCCTGCTTATTTCAACTTGTCATATTCTTCATCTGTCACCGGCTCAAGCCACTCGGCGCTAGCCCCCTCATTCGGAACAGAAACCGCAATACGCATACGTCTGTACCAAAATTTCCTTAAATTCATTAACGCTCACGCCATTATCCAGCCCTTTGCTCAACGCTTGTTTTAACCCTGCCTGATTACCGCGCGCCGCATACGCCGCCGCCTCGGCAATAGATTTTTGTTTAGCATTTAACGCATTTTCTGCCATTGCATTTCCTCCCAAAAATAACATTGTACCCAAAATAAACGAAGTCAAAACTTTGTTTGCCATAACATAACTCCTGATAAATAATAAACCAACAAAGCCTTAACGGCTTTTGTAAAAAGTACTATAATTTTTAGAGTATACTCTAAGTCAAGCCTTATTTTATAAAATCGAAAAAAAATTTATTTTAAGAAAAAATGAGTTTATTACAATCCCTTGTCTTTAACAATAACATTCTTCAAATACGCAATGTCTTCCTCTTTGCCGATAATATGAGCGTTCTTAAATTTCAAATCGTCGGTTAAATCATCTGTATCAAGCTTTTCCAAATATTTTCCCGCCTTAACATCATATAATCTATATCCCAGCGCTCTAAAAATACACCACCCGCCGGCCATATCCCAAAGCCAATCTTTAAACATACCGCAACGCGCCCTGCCGGTTGCCAGTAAAACATAACAAAAAACCGAGCAAAAATAATCCACAAACAGATAATTTTTAACGTTCTTACTGTTATCTAATTCAAAATGCCGTTGCAAATCAACAATAAGCGGTGAATTTGAAACAAAATCTTCATGTAACCGAATAAAATGTTCCTGCTCATTAAAAGCATTTTTCACCCAATACGCTTCATTTTTGTCATTAACAAAAACTAACTCGCCTAACGCCGGCAAATACAATGCCCCCAAATACGGTTTACCTTTTTTAAAAACCCCGAGCGAAACGCCAAACAACGGAATATTTTGGCTATAATGCACCGTCCCGTCCAACGGGTCTAAAACGAACAAATACTCACAATTGTTCATTTTCGTCTTAACATCAGAACCATATTTGCCAAAACTTTCCTCATCCAAAATCAAATAATCTAAATCCGAAAAATGCTCTGCGGCATACGCCTCAAACAGACGGCTGATTTCCAAATCCGTCTTAGTAACCATCGTCACGGGCTGCGCTCCCTTATACCCAATATCAAGCCCTTTTTCACAACGAAGACGAAGCTGTTTCTCTCCCACCTGTTTGATAAATTCTAAAATAGTGTCAATCATATCCCTAACCTTTCCCAACAAAACTACGCTAAAAAAATTAAAACATATTTAAAATACACTTATAAAAACAAATCGTACCTCACACCTTAAAGACACCCAGCCATAAAAAAGCCTCCCAAAGGAAGCTTTTTAACGCGTTTCATACCAAAATTTATAAAAATTCCTATCTGTCCTTAGATAAATCTAACGGCACCGCACATTGTTTGTTCTTAATGTGTTTGGTAATTTCTAATTCCATTATTTTTTCACACTCGCGGTTAATCAAGGGATAATTCGCGTTCCACTCTTTTTTATCCCATTTGTTTTCTTTGGAAGCTTTGTTCATTTTTTGAACAAACAAATCGTGTTTTAGCCCACCTGTCGCAAATTTAAATATATTAGATTTTACAGCTTTTTTCCAGTCTAAGACTCTCCCGTCCGGAGAAATAACCGGCTGTTCCTCACTCCAAATGCCAATCGCCGCATCTGCCTCCACAACGCCCAAACATTCTTGAACACAAACATCATCAAAATATCCTGCGTTCAGTTTCTTCATTTCCTGTTTAAATGCCACAATCTCCGGTCGCTTAAAAATATTTTCTTTTTTCCTCATCTCGCTGTCAGCCTGATAAAAATACCGCTCATTTGAAAGGTCAATATTCTCAATATTTTTCTTTTTCTCATCATCCGAAAGAGAACCGTTGTTTACCGAATTAATCGCCAAAGACACCAACGCCATAGCATACAAACGCCTTGCCGCCTTATAATCATCCCTAAAATAGGTCGGATTACCGGATATTTTTTTAGCTATTGCCACCCCTTCCTTAAAAACCGGCAATAAGCTTTGTTCCATTATTTTGAAAGGGTCTTTTAATTCTTCATCTTGCAACATTCCGTCTTCCTTTATAAAGGTCTTAAACATCAAAAGTATAACAGTTTTTCAAGAATAAAGCAACAACTTTTTGCTACAAAACAAGCCCCCATTTTATGGGAGCTCATTTAATTGGTGACAGCGGCGGGCTGAGGAGTAAAAAACAATTCGGGGAATTGTTTTTTGCCCGAAGGCGAGAAAAACCTTTGCTTTTAAAAGTGGTGTAAACCACGCATAAAAAGCTTAGGTTTTCGAGTGACCGAAGCGGAGTTGGCGCGCGCAAAAGCGCAAGCCTTACGAAGCAAGACCGAACCCACGGGGTCGAGCCCGCCCACATCTCCTCATTTTCGCTACAAAACAAGCCCCCTCGAAGGGGGCTTGTTTAATTGGTGGCAGCGGCGGGACTGACCTCATTACATTCGGCCGCACGGGCGCTCATCGGCTTACCGCCGACCGGCGTTCTCCGCCCGCCTTTCGCTTGTAGTCAAACCCACTATTCCGTGGGTTCGAGTCCAAAACATCATTACCAATTAAGCAAGCCCCCTCGAAGGGGGCTTGCTTAATTGGTGACAGCGGCGGGACTCGAACCCACTACCCACAGTTTAGGAAACTGTTGCTCTATCCTGATGAGCTACGCCGCCCCATATATCTCACATATACAATCCCGCCGCTTATTTTGCAAGCAAAATTTTTACACTTAGTTAACGTTTTTCTGTTTCAAAATTTTTTTTCTCAACTATAATAACAAAAAGAACTTAAAAAAGGAGAAAGTCCATGAAAGAGCACCTCCTCTCCCTGACAAGAAACTGCATTGTTCTCGGCGCCGTACTGCTTTTGTACGGCGTTTTTTGTGAGCCGAACTGCCTGCAAGTTACTCATTACACCATAGAAAACCCCGCCCTTTCCGGTATAAAAGTCGCCTTTGCATCGGATTTTCACGTTTCCAAACGCCACCTCAAACGCCTCTATAAAACCATTAACGCGATTAATGCCGAAAAACCCGACCTCGTTATTTTAGGCGGAGATTATGTCAAAGGTCATAAAAAATCCTCCTCTCTGCCGATAGAGCAAATCGCCGCCGCTTTCACACACCTAAAAAGCCCGCAGGGAACCTACGCCGTGCTTGGCAATCATGACCATTATTACGGCAAAAAAGAAGTCGCTTCTGCGCTCAAAAACGCCGGTATAACCGTCCTTGATAACAAAAACCGTCGCCTCAATATCAACAATAAAGAGCTAACTTTAGCCGGCGTAGCCGATTATTCGGAAGACAAACCGGATTTAATCAAAGCTTTCAAAAACGCAACCGCACCGGCAATCTTAGTTTCTCACTCACCGGACATCTTTCCCTCAAGCCCCAAAACTGCGCTAACGTTAGCCGCACACACCCACGGCGGGCAAATCCGCCTCCCCGTCTTTGGCGCGCCGCTCATCCCCTCAGAGTATAAAAGACGCTACGACGCCGGCTTTATCCGCGAAAACGCCAAAGATATGATTGTCACCCAAGGTCTTGGCACCAGCCTCTTGCCGATACGCCTCAACTGCCCGCCGGAAATTGTCATCATCTCCTTTAAATAAAATAGCGAAAAGCAAAACTTCTTGACAAAATTTTAAGTTTTGCCTATAAAAAATTTAGAAATATATTTTTATGTCTAATCTTTAATTTTTACAATTATGAAACATCTAAACAATGAGGTAATCTATCAGATTTACCCGCTGACTTTCAATTACGCGCCGGGAAGCAAAAGTGACCCTTACAAAGGCTCGTATGGTAATCTCAAGGGCATTACGGCTCTTGCTCCTTATGTCGCCTCCTTAGGCGTTGATACGATATGGCTCACGCCGTTCTATCCTTGGGGCGGTCACGGTTTTGGGTATGACATCACCGACTACACCGGGATTGACCCGATGTTTGGCACCACCGAAGATTTGCAAGAACTTTGCAAAACTTTCCATAATTTAGGGCTAAGGGTTTTGATTGACCAAGTCTATAACCATTGTTCAATGCACCACCCGTGGTTTCAAAAAAGCCTGAAAAAAGAAGCGCCGTACACCGACTACTTTGTATGGGCTGACGCCAAAGGCTACGATGAAAACAACGAGCCGATAGCGCCGAACAACTGGCCGGCAACATGGTCATCAGACGGGGACAGCGTTTGGCGTTGGAGCAAAAAACGCCGGCAGTTCTATATGCACAGCTTTGACTACACGATGCCAAACCTAAACTTGAACAATCCTGTTGTGCAAGATGAACTGTTGAAAGTTGCCAAGTACTGGTTTGATTTGGGCATAGACGGCTTCCGTTTAGATGCCACGACACATTATGCGTGTGACCCGCTTTTGCGTGACAATCCGCTTGATGAAAACGGCAAACAAAAACGCATCTATGACGTCACAACCCAAGGCGGTGCTGATTTTATCAACCGCTTAAAGCAGTTGTGTAACTCTTATGCGACACCCAAAACATTGCTTGCCGAATACTGGTTTGACAAGAGCCCTGAAAGCCTTGATAAAAACAGCAAACTCATCAAAAACAGCGGCTGTGACGCCTTTTTCCTTGATGCACTCAATCACAAACTCTCAGACTTTGTCAAGAACGTATCAACGGCATTAAGCGTCATCCCCAAAGGCGAGAAAATGAATTGGGCATTCAGCAATCATGACCTTGAGCGTGCGGCAACACGCCTGTTTGGCAATCACTACACCCCGCAAAAGATGGTGATGTTAATGCAGCTTTTAACCGCTCTGCCGGGAAGTATTTGCCTGTTCCAAGGCGATGAGCTGGGGTTGCCTAATCCGGTTTGGTTTGGAAACTGTAAAAAGCCGGAGTTTGACCCGCTTGACTTATGGACACCATTCTCAATGCCATGGGACGCTGCCCGCGCCGGTTTTGCCATGAGCAATGCAGACAATGACCCGACCAAAAAAATGGCTTTGCAGCCGGACAGCCGACAATATGCTTTGGCTGTTTCCACCCAAGATAAGCCCGGCTCAACGCTAAACCGCGTCCGCAAAGCGATTGCCAGACGGCGTAACAGTATTTTCAATGAATATGGCAACATCTATTTCTTAAACAGAAAAAAGCCCGCCGAGTTCATTGCTTTTGTGCGCACCAACGCTGATGAAAGTCGCAAAGTTCTTTGCCTCTACAATTTCAGTGACCGATATGTGAAACTGACTTACAAAAAAAGAACCTACAAACTGGCTCCTGAAAAAGTGCTGATAAAAGAACTCTGACATGAAAAACACCGCCCCAATGGCGGTGTTTTTTTTACGCCAAAGCCGCCTTAATTAACTCTTGGGCATACCCTGTCTGCGGACGCAAAAACACCTCATCAGCCGTCCCTTGTTCAATAATCCGTCCTTTGCGCATAACCGCCACTTCGTGCGAAATTGCCCTAACCGCCCGCATATCATGCGAAATAAAAAGATAAGAAATCCCTCTTTCATTTTGCAACCGTTTTAACAAACGGATAATCTCCGCCTGCACCGTCACATCTAAAGCCGACGTCGGCTCGTCCAAAATCATAATCTTCGGCTCCACCGCAAGCGCCCTTGCAATAGCGATTCGCTGCCGCTGTCCGCCCGAAAATTCATGCGGATACTGTTCATAAATCTCTTCACCAAGCCCTACATCTCTTAAAACCTTAATCACTCTTTCCCGCCGTTCTTCTTTATCTAAAGCTCCAAAGTGAACCTTAATCCCCTCTTCCACAATCTCACCCACCGTCATTCGCGGATTAAGGGAATTATACGGGTCCTGAAAAACCACCTGCACATTTTTTCGAAAGTCTTTTTCATTTTGAATATGCACAGACTTTGCCGTCAAAATATCCCCTTTATAAGAAATAAGATTAGCCAGACACATCCCGAGCGTCGTCTTGCCCGACCCCGATTCGCCGACAACTCCCAAAGTTTTCCCTTCATAAAGCGACAAGCTCACGTCATTAACTGCCTTAATCTCTTTTAACACCTTACCGAACAGACTCTTTTTAATCGGAAAAGAAACCGAGATATGTCTGGCGTCCATCAGTTTTCTTGCGTTAAAATCTTCCCTGGTGGCTGTCTTGGCAAACGCGCTTAAAAGCTCTTTGGTATAAGGATGATTTGGCACATTAAACACATTACCGACACTCCCCTGCTCCACAATCACACCTTGCCGCATCACAATCACACGCTCGGCAATTTTCTTAACCACACTCAAATCATGCGAGATAAAAATAACCGCCATCTTAAATTTATTTTTAAGCTTTAAGAGCAGCTCCAAAATCTGCTTTTGCACCGTCACGTCCAAAGCGGTCGTCGGTTCATCAGCAATCAGGATTTTCGGTCGGTTGGCAACCGCCATGGCAATCATCACCCTTTGCCGCTGTCCGCCGGAGAGTTCAAACGGATAAGCTTCCATCCGCTCTCTAGCGTTTTCAATCCCGACAAGTTTAAGCAAATAGCGCGCTCTTGCCTTAGCTTTTATAGCCGAAACATTTTTATGCGCGCGGATAACTTCGGCAATCTGTTCCCCCACTTTTAAGAGCGGATTAAGCGAGCTCATCGGCTCTTGAAACACCATACTAATCTCATTGCCGCGCACCTCTTGCCATTCCTCTTCGGAAAGTCCGGTCAACTCCCTGCCCTCAAACACAATTGAGTTCGTGCTTTTATAAAGCACTTTCTTTGCGTCAATCAAGCCCATAAGCGACAACGCCGTCACCGATTTTCCTGAGCCCGATTCGCCGACAATGGCTAAAACCTCACCGGGATTTACCTCAAAACTGCTATTATAAACCGCTGAAAATAACCCGCCGTCTTCTTTAATAAAGCGGACATTCAAGCTCTTAACTTCTAAAACCGGCTCGCTCATCTTTTCCTCTTATCCATCGCGTCCCGTACCCCTTCGCCGATAAAAATCAGCAAAGACAGCATTAAGGACAACACAAAAAAGATACTCAACCCAATCCACGGCGCCTGCAAATTATCCTTTCCCTGTCGCACCAAATCACCAAGTGACGGATATTCATGCCCTAAACCTAAGCCCAAAAAGTCAAGTGCCGTCAACGCCACAATCGCCCCGGCTAAAATAAACGGCACAAATGTCACCGTCGTCACCAACGCATTAGGCAAAATATGCCGGCTCATAATCCGAAAATTGCTAACCCCGACCGCTTTTGCCGCCTTGACATATTCAAAGTTCCGCGCTCTTAAAAACTCTGCTCGAACCATCCCCGTCAGCTCTGTCCATGAAAACAACAATAAAATAACCAATAACGTCCAAAAACTAGGCACAAACACGCTTGCCACAATAATCAGTACAAACATCTGCGGCATCGATTCCCAAATCTCAATCACACGTTGCAAAACAATATCCGTCTTCCCGCCGAAATAGCCTTGCACCGCACCGATAAAAATACCGATAACCGAAGAAAAAAACGTCAGCAAAAAAGCAAACGCAAACGATAGCCTTATCCCATACAGCAACCTTGCGAAAATATCCCGTCCTTCTTCATCTGTCCCCAGCCAATGCCGTTTTGACGGCGCCGCCGGAAACGGCTCGTTTAATTCATAATCCACCGTATTATAAGAAAACTCTATAAGCGGCATAATCATATACCCTTCAGCCTCAATATTTTGCCGGATAAACGGGTCTTTATAATTAGCCTCGGTCGGAAAATCCCCGCCAAACCGAGCATCGGTATAAACCTTGGCAATCGGGAAAAAATACTCACCCTGATATTTCAAAACAATCGGCTTGTCGTTGGCAATCACTTCGGCAAATAAAGACAATATTAACATAAACACCAACACGCCAAAGGCGGTTTTTGAGCGTTTGTTTTTAATGTATTTGCCAAGCTTCATCAAATTTCCGTTCGTTAATTGCTATTAGACAACGAATTAACACACTTTTTAGCCGCTGACAAGTGTTTAATCAACAATTAACCGGATTTATTGAATTATTCTTCGGCTTCCACGCTCTTTTCAGGCATCACATCTGCCGTTTCCGCCGGTGTTTCAACACCAACTTCAACCTTTTCAGGTTCAGATTGTGCATCAGATAACACATTTCCCTCAATAACTTCATTTTTAACTTCTGCTGCAGGCTCAACCTCAGGTTTTGCCTCCGCCGCAGATACCACCTCAGGCTCAACGGCTACCTCGGGTTTTGCTTCCACCGCAGGTACAACCTCTGCCTCAGGCTTAACTTCTCCTTCAGATTCACTCTCAGACTTTGCCTCCGCCGTAGGTGCTACCTCAGGCTCGACCTCAACCTCGGGTTTTGCCTCCACCGCAGGCACTACCTCAGGCTCAGGCTTAGCTTCAACAACAGACTCTGTTTTCACCACCGGTTTCACGTCAATCACAGGTTTAGTCACTTCCGTAGAAATTTTAGCTAAAGCCTCCTTATTAAGTTCTTCCTGCCATTTTTGATAAATCCGACTGTGTTTTCTAAATTCTTCATACCAGTCCCGATAATTAGCCGCAATATTTGTAATTTTGCTATCGCGAAGCATTGAGTTATTGATAAGGTTTTGTTTCAAATTCAACGCGTCCTCAACAGATAGCTTCATATCATCAACCGAATAGCACGCCTTTTGTCCCAAAATCTCGGAACGCGTCACATCGCTTGCCAAACAAATATCGGTATTAATCACAAAATTCGGCGCCTTTCCTCTTCTTATACCCAAATTAACCAACTTGTCTGCCACAAAATTACCATACCGTCCCGCCGGCATTCCTGCCAATTCACGCAAGGGGCTGACTCCTTGAACGATAATATCAGTATTTTGCAGTTTGTCATTGGTCTTCATTTTTTCCATAAACATTTGCATCAAGCCGATAAAACATTTAGCCTGGTCAGCGTAAGCTTTGCGCTTCAAATCAATACCGCCCGAATAATACGAATTGTCTTTAAGCGCCACCCAATCCTTTTGCTCTTTAAGGTTGCAAAACTCATCATAAAGATACAAATCAGACGGCAACTCAACAAAGCTCATATAAACCACACCGTTTTTATCTTTGTAAAAATCACTATACACTTTATCAAAAATTGCCGGTGCACCCTCAATAGACAAGCGTCTGTTTTCTGAAATCACTCTCCAGCCTTTCATATAAGACATATCCAAAAGTGACTTTACACCGGATTTAAGGCTTATATTGTTAAAACTATGCACCCATTCACCCAAAAGCGCAAAAATATTTTTTTCAAGCGTACTTTTTTTGTTATATAACGAAACTAAACCGTTCTCTTTCACCACGCACCTATCGGTAAACATCGTCCCGGCCTTATAGCAGAAATTAAACAGCGGCATCGGATAAGTGCTTGTCTTAATCCCGTCTTTTGCCAAAGTTCCATAAAGCTTATTGTCTTCAAGCGCTCTAGTATCCAAAGAATTATGCAAGAAATTCCAATCATTCAAAATTTCGGCATACCCCCTAATTCCGCTCGAGGTACTGGTGTAATCCACTAAATTAAAAATATCGACAATATTGCTGACCGTGTCATTTTTTTGCACAAAAGCGTTCGGATAAACTTCAAAATCATTAACAGCATAAAACCCTAACATCATATCGCGCAACTCGCGGAAATTAATATCCTTAACCGTGCTCAAAAAATGATACGACGGGAATTTTGGCGCCATCAAATAAACCGTGTTTTTATCTTTTGCGTCGGTCTTCATAACCCCAAGCTCTTTAACGGTGCTAAAGTTGCCTGTCGGTTTCTTGCCCATTTCAGTTTGATACACCCCGATTCCCAAAGAGCTTGCCACCATCAAAACACCGAGAAAGATAAACCCCGTATTTCTGAAAGCAAAAAAGACAATAACCGCCAATACCAACCCAATCAGCCAATTTGACGGAATAAACCCGATAAAGCTCAAAAAGCTTGCGTGCTCTATAAGCCAAACTTCAATAAAATTGCTGACATTAAACAACGCAAATTGGTCTAAAAAAACCAGCGTCATCAAAAGCATCATAACCGCACAAAAAATATCTTGCGCCACACCTGATTGAGATAAAAGCAACATAATCACCAAAAAGAGCGCAAAGAAACCGCCCGCAATATAAACCATCGCCTCATTAACAACACCGTTTTCCATAACTCTGCCGTTAATGGAATAAACAAACATCACAAAATCAAGCACAACTAACAAGCTGACAAATAAAGCTCTCAATATCCTATCAAAAAAACTGTTTGTCGCAGTTTCTAAAATACTCAATTTTTTTTTATTATTTGTGCGATTAATTTGAACGGTCTCTGTCATTTTTACCTCATCAATAAAATTGTTTTGTTTAACACTATCCCATATTGTTAAATAAAAACTTAAAAAAAATTCTTTCCCCTAAAAATATAACAAACGATATATCTTGAATTTTTAAAATTCGCCGTTATACTGAGAGAAGTTTCTCTTTTTGAAACTATGATACGAAAAGCCGTATGGAATAGGTATATTGGACCCGGGGGCGGTACCCGGCGCCTCCACCAAAAATCTTTTAAGGGGGCGAAACAGGTTTGACAGTATATAGTAAAGATATGAGGCTGTATTCGGCAGGATACCACCGTTATCGGTTCAAATAAAATAAACGCAAATGATAATTTTGCACCTGTTGCCGTAGCTGCTTAATCAGGCAAAGCAACAAACTAAAATTCTTTAGGCTTTGGTTAGCATAAAGTGGGGAAGGAGCCGCCTAGCAACAGAACGGCTCATTTTATTTGTAATAAAAAGCGAGGCTTAAAATGACAGATTTTGTAAGTGAAATAAATTATGACAAATTAATCGAACAGGCTCTCAAGCAGGTTGTTGTGGATGCCCTAAAGATTGCCGAGCTCCAAGGCTTGCCCGGTGAAAACCATTTTTATATCACTTTCAAAACCGACCACCCCGAAACAATCATCCCTAAAGACTTAAAAATCCAATATCCCGAAAGTATGACCATTGTTTTACAACACCAATACTCAAATTTGGTTGTCACAAGCGATTCGTTTTCGGTAGAATTAAGTTTCGGCGGTCGTCTTCAAACTCTGATTATCCCGTTTGATGCCATCACCTATTTTGCTGACCCGTATGCAAAATTCGGTTTAAGCTTTTCGTTTTATGAAAATGGCGACGTTCATTCGCTTGATGATATTGAACCTGAAAAGAAAGTTTCCGGCGAAACAGCGCAAATCATCTCTTTTGACAGTTTCAGGAAAAAACAATAATGAAAAAATTTTCCGTTGTCATCGCCAACCGTCACGCCACCAGCGTTTCGCTTGAAGATGAATTTTATCTTGAACTCCTAAACCTTGCCAAAGAGCAAAACTTAACCCTAAACAGCCTTATCACCAATATTGATAAAACACGTTTAACGCCAAACCTCTCCTCGGCAATTCGCATCTATATTCTAAAAACGTTGCGTCAAAAGCTCGAGAAATCCTTAAAATAAGTCAAATTCCGACTCATCTTCAGAACTTTTTTCCTCTTTCGGCTCAGCCTTAACCTCTAAAGCTTGTGTTTCAGGCACAATAGTCTGCACCTCGGGCTTTACATCTTCAACTTCAGGCTCGACTTCAACCGCTACAGACTTATCCTCTGTTGTAACCTCAGGCACTTGATTTTCTTTTTTCAAAATTCCCGCCAACCCGCCGGCTTTAACCCCGCTTTCCTCAAGCAAAACCGCCGCGTCATCTTCTTTATCTGAAACAACTTCAGAATCATTTGCCTTTTTCTTAAACCCGCTGCGTTTTTTCAAACCAGCTTTGGTTTCTTCAATCTTTTTATCCCGAACAACTTTTTTATTATAATTTTCACCTTTCGGACGTTTGCTTTCTTCAAGTTCTTCCTTATACTCTTGTTTTATCCGCGCCACATCCGAAGCCAACCCCTCCGGCACCAAATCAACTGCGCCGCTCTCTAATGCCTTAGACACGGTTTGAACCTTAACTGTCTGATACTGCGCTTGATACCAACTCAAAATATTATCAAACGCAACGCCTTTGCTCATCGGAAAATAAATAACCCCGCACCCTAAAACCAGCAAGACAAACAAAAACCATACCGGATGCCTGAAAATAAACAGCACCGCAAATATCGGAAACGTTATCACGCTCAAGGTCACATAAAAAAACTTAAAAACGGCACTTCTTTCTCTTACTTCGCTCATAAACTTTTCCTCTCAATTTAAGGCACAAATCTATCATAAAGTTTTTTGTTTAAAACTTATTTAACAGATTCATTTAATCTGCGTAACGCCACTTTCCGCTCACCATATCTTTCACGCACGCCCGGTTATCATACTCTTTTTTTAACACATAAATCGGGTTAAACGGCGTCACCTCATAATACGTCTTAATCAAATCCATATCAAGATAATGGACAATCTCTTTACGTCCGCTCTCTGATGAAAATTTATTAAAGTAATTCATACCAAACACAAACTTCGGCTTTAATTCCCTAATCAACTGGTTAATATCAGGTTTAGGCTTAATCCCCGTTTGTTCACCGATAACATCAAGCTGACCGATAAGTTGCCAATAATACGCCGGGTCTTTACCGAAAATATTATACATCATTCCATCCCCGTTAAACACATAATCGCAAGGAGTAATCTGTCTTGTAATGTAATCCGGTAAATATGGCTTTTCCTTGCTATCCTGATAATAATCGTAATAAACGCCCACCGTTCTTATAAACAAATAAAACAATCCCCCGAGCACGACCAAACTAACAGCTCGATTTTTCCCGTTTAACTTCCATAAAAGCGGCATTCCGCAAAGCGCCGCAAAATAAACCAATGTCCAATAATAATACGAATAAGGCGAAAAATAAAACCGTCGTTGCAGATATTCGCTGACAAACAAAAACGCGCAAACTATCCAATATTTATTACAAGAAAGCAGAGCGCCTATCACTCCGCCCCAACCGACACACATCAAAACGGCAATATAAATCGGAAATTCGGCAATTTTCGTCATCTCAAAACCGTCAGCCAAATTAAGGTTAAACGTATAATTTGACTTAAAATAAAGCTCCACCATATCATAATGGTACAAATAAAGCAAAAATGCTCCGCAGCCCGCAAGCGGCAAAATCAGCGCTTTTATCAAATCTTTCGTCACAATCTCTTTTTTATACCAAAAATAAAGCCCCGTCAGCCCTAAAAAAAACAACGGAAACAACGCCTTTTGCGCAAACATAAACCCGACAAAAAACCACAAAAACGCCACCGTCAAAAACGCCGGCTTCTTCTCTTTCAAATAACTGAAATAATAATAAATTCCCCCCGTCAAACAAAAAATCATATAATTATCCGGTCTGAAATCAACCGCAAAAAGCTTTCCTCCGGGCGTAGCAATAACAGCCGCCGCCGTAAGCCCCCAAAACTTATCGCACAAAAAGCCGCTGCATATCCGATACACATACACCAACGACTTCAAAAACACCAAAAACGATACAAAACAAGCCGCCTCGGCAATCGTCGCATTATAAGAAAAAAGTTTTGCCACCGGTGCAAACAAATACCATAACAGCGGATTATGATGTTGGAAAAAATCCCGGTACGGCACCTCACCTGTTGCCACCAAAAAACTCGAATGAATATGCTCAATGTTATCCCCGTTCAATGTCGGCAGCAAAACTGACATCAACGCATAAAACACCGCCACCCCGATAAGATACAGCCAAACCGCCCCCATCGGAACATACTTAAAAAAAATCTCTTTAGCTTTTTGAAAACGTACCGAACAAAACAAAACTTTTTCCTTTTCAACCTCTAAAAAACTCTATCAGGCAGAAGCTTCCCCCCTGCCTGACTTTATCTAAACTAGCGCCATTTTTTAACCACATCTAAAATACGCCGATACCCGTCATTTGACGCCATATCTTCAATATCCACCGGAACGCGGCTTCTCCAGTTCGGATACTTGTCAATATCCGTCCCCGGCAAATTCTGCAACTTCATCGATAAGAAAATATCCTCCGGTTGCATAATAAAAATCTCGCTGTTGGTTTTAGCCATATAAGCATGAACTGCCTCTTCAAGCCCCTCAGGGAAACCCTCACCGTAAATATAATCAGATTTTCTCAAATTATCTTGCGGCCAAACACCCTCACCGTCTAACGCTTCAAGCAACAGTTTACGCTCGTGGTCGCGCCAATGATAAGCCTTGTCAACCTCTTCTGCCGTTAACATCCCCAGCTCTTTCATTGTTGTCTGCTCAACCGCAAACCACCACGCTTTAAGCGGCGGCATATCATGCGTACCGATAGAAGCTACATATTTGGCATCAAACTCATGCGGACGGCGAACCGTACCAAAATCATCTGTATGTTCGCACCACAAAACCCCCAAAGAATAAATATTGCGCGCCGTCAATCGCTCACGATAACTCCCTTCAACATTACCGATACATTCACCAACAACCACGCATCTATTCAAATAACTTTCAAGCGCCAAAATATTAAGCATATCTTTTTCGTTATAACGGATATACGTTCCCTCTTCTTTATCATTCGGAATCACATATAATCTGGACAAGCCCATAATATGGTCAATACGAACCGCGCCCGCGTATTTCATATTTGCCCGCAAAATCCGAATAAACGGCTTATAGCAACGTTCTTTTAGCTCAAACGGATTAAACGCCCCGAGCCCCCATTTTTGTCCGGTCGGGAAAGCATTATCCGGCGGCGCCCCCGCACCGCTTTTTTGCATATAAAGATATTTGTCGTTCCAAACCTCAGCGCTGTTTTGTGACACGCCGACCGGCAAATCGCGATACAGCCCGACCGCCATATTTTTCTTTTTAATTTCTTCATAAACCTCTTTAAGCTGTCTGTCCGCCTCAAATTGCAAAAATTTAAAAAAGTTGATTTCATCTTTATGTTTGTTCACAAACTCTTTAATACCGCGACCGGCAAAAGAACTTACCCCCTTAGCTTCAACCGCGCTGAATTCTCCGTTCTTTTTCGCGCTGTTAATAGCCTCAAGCACCGCCAAACAATGCAGTCCGCCCTCATCAGCCTTAACAAACTTTTCAAACGCTTTATAATACGCCTCACCCTTGCGTTCATTAACTCTGACAAAGATATTCTTTAACGCCCTCATTTTAGCATTATAAATCGTCGTATAGTCAATATTTTCTTTTTCTTTAGCCTGCTTGATTGCCTCTTCGTCCTTATCTCCTTGTTCATAATAAGGCACCTTAGTCACATCAATATAAATCGGGTTTAAAAACAATCTGCTGACCGAAGCGTATGGGCTCGCCTGCTCGGGATAATCATGCTCTAACACGCTGAGCGGATTAAGCCCGATAATATCCCCGCCGTCTTGAGCCAAAATATCAACCATATTCGCTAAATCCGTAAAATCGCCGACACCCCAGTTTCTGCGGCTCTTTAACGCATAAAGCTGCAACGCAAAGCCAAATAATTTTTCTTTGCCTTTTTTATCTAAGGCATAACATTGTTTCGGCGCCACCGCCAAAACGGTTTTATACTCTTTGCCCGACACTTTTGCCATAATATCATAATACCCGAGCGCCACGTCTTCTTTAATCTCAGCGCGAAACTTAACCAAAGGCGTCCGCCCCTCATGATAAGTTTCAATTTCAGATAACCATACATTAAGCGGCTGATAATCTCCCGAATCTTCTTTGGCAATAAAAAATTCAACCTCTTCGCCTTGTTTTAAAACAATATCAAAAACCTTATCATCTTCTTCTACCACATAAACAGCTTCCATCACCCTCTGCCAGCGCTTTTTAGAAAGTTTAGCTAAAGAGGCTTCCATCGCCGCGTCATCTGTTGCATCATAGCCCATACTTTTGATAAAAAATTTCAACACGTCATCAGAAACATTAACCGCTTTTTCAACACCGCCGCTGGTATAAGTAAAACTTGTACTGATATTTAACGTATTTGCAAGCTCATGCAACAACTCACTCATAAACATCTCCCTACTTTTTTATCTCAAAACAAAGAACAGACCACGCCGGAACCCAAATCTCGGCGCCTCCCGTAATTTTTTCAGCCTCAAATTTGGCTGACGTATCTAATAATAAATTCCATTTATACGATTTCTTAAAATGAGGCAACTTCCAACTGACATTATTAGCATTTGCGTTCATAATCACCATAAACAGCTTTTCGTGCGCCGTCACCACATACGACAACGCGCGCCTGTTAGACTGAAACCAATCGTTTTGCAAAAACTCAACGCCTTTTTCCGTATACCACGCTAAGTCTTTAAACCCTTGCTTATCGTCCGTCACGCTACCTGAAAAGAAATTTCTGCGATTAAAAATTCCCATCCGTTTACGCAGCTTAATCAACCCTTTTATAAAACGAATATTATTGATTTCATCTCCGCCCAAAGCTTCCCAAACCATATAGGAAATAACATTATCCTGACAATAAGCATTATTGTTGCCAAACTGGGTTTTTAAAAACTCATCTCCCCCGCGCCAAATTGGCGTTCCGAAAGACAAAAACAACGTTGCCGCCATCGCTCTTTGCCTGAGTTTTCTGTTTTCAAGCACTTGTTTATCCGTGCTCATTCCCTCAATACCGGAATTCCAGCTCCAGTTGGCGTCTGTTCCGTCACGATTGTCTTCACCGTTCGCCTGATTATGCTTATGGTTATAAGTCACCAAATCATTTAACGTCATTCCGTCATGCACGGCGATATAATTTACTGAGCTCCAAATTGTCCGCCGGCTCGGTCCGAAAATATCGCTTGAACCGGAAAGCCTGCTCGCCAGTTCACCAATCTGTCGGTCATCTCCGCGCCAAAAACGTCTGACCACATCCCGATAGCGGTCGTTCCACTCTAAACACCCCGGATAAAACGCCCCGAGTTGGTATCCGCCAATGCCGACATCCCAAGGCTCCGCCGCCACTTTAACCAGTTGCATCACCTCATCTTGGCGCATAGACATCAAAAAGCCGCTCCCCTGATTAAACTCATGGCGAACTCTTGCCAAAGACGTCGCTAAATCAAGCCTGAAGCCATCAACGTGCATTTCTTCAACCATATACCGCATAGAGTCCATAACAAGCGTCAAAACGTATGGATTTTGCACATTAAACGACGCCCCGCAACCGGTACTGTCGTAATAATAACGCTTGTTGGCATCGTCTAGCGTATAATAACTCTCATTGTCAATTCCCCGATAGCAAAGCGTCGGTCCTAAATGATTTCCCTCAAAAGTATGGTTATAAACCATATCGAGGATAACCTCGAGTCCCTCTTTGTGAAAACGTTTGACCATTTTCTTAAAATCATCAACTTTTCCACCCACTAAATAGCTCGGCTCGAACGCAAAAAAGCTTAAACTCTCATACCCCCAAAAATTCTCTTTCAACCCCTTATTGCGTTCTGCCATAAACGCACTCACGGGCATTAATTCAACAGATGTCACTCCAAGCCATTTCAAATAACTGCAAACGCTGCGGCTGGCTAGTCCTGCAAACGTCCCGCGTTTGGCGTCCTGAACTTTCGGATGAAGTTTAGTAAACCCTTTGACATGCAGTTCATAAAAAATCGTTTTAGCGGCATCAACCTGCGGCGGCACATCATCTTCCCAGTCAAACGAACTGGCTTTTGTGACAACCGACTTTGGAACGTATGGCGCACTGTCAAGCGTTGAAAAAGACAAATCTTTTTCCGGGCTATCCGTATCATAGCCGAAAATCGCTTTATGCCAAATCAACCGACCGATAATCTTTTTAGCGTATGGGTCAAGCAAAAGTTTATTCGGATTAAACCGCTTTCCTTTTGTCGGTTCATACGGTCCGTAAACCCGATACCCGTAAACCTGTCCGGGTTCAACCCCTTCAAGGTAAATATGCCAGATATTATTCTCGCGAACAGATACTTCATAACGCGCTGTTTCTCTCACACCACTCTTATCAAACAAACAAAGTTCAACTTTGGTGGCTCCGGCAGAAAACAAAGCGAAATTCACGCCCCACTCATCAGGAGTGGCTCCCAGCGGATAAGCTCTTCCGTCCCAAACTTTAATATCCGGCATATTGCTCCTCTACAAAAATTAATATCTGATATGTTTCAACACAATTGTCGAAAGCGGCGGCAACGTCAGCTCAATTGAATGCGGACGGCAATTCATCCCTTCGTCTTTGGCAATCAATTCACCTTCGTTTTTAACCCCGCTGCCCCAATAGTTCTTATCATCGCTGTTAAAAATTTCCTGATAAGCGCCACTGTCCGGCACACCCAACTTAAAGTTAGACCGAACCACCGGCGTAAAGTTGGAAATAACAATCATATAGTTGTTATAATCGTGTCCGCGGCGAATGTAAGAAATCACGCTGTCATTCGCATTGGCATGGTCAATCCACTCAAAGCCTTTCGCGTCAAAATCCTCTTCATAAAAAGCCGAATTTCCTTTATACATCAGGTTCAAATCGCGTACACAATTCTGCATTCCTTTATACATCGGATATTGCAACAAATGCCAGCGCAAACTTTCATTCGCGTTCCATTCCCAGTCCTGTCCGAACTCAGAACCCATAAACAAGAGTTTTTTGCCCGGATGTGTCCACATAAAGCCATAATAAGCGCGCAGGTTCGCAAACTTCTGCCACTCATCACCCGGCATCTTTTGCAACATCGACCCTTTGCCATGAACAACCTCATCATGAGAAATCGGCAAAATAAAGTTTTCATTAAACGCATACAACAAACCAAACGTCAATTTGCCATGTTCATATTTGCGATAAACCGGGTCCTTGCTGATATAGTTCAGCGTGTCGTTCATCCAGCCCATATTCCATTTATAGCCAAAGCCCAAACCGCCCATAGACGTCGGACGCGAAACCATCGGCCATGCTGTCGATTCTTCGGCGCAAGTCATCACACCTTCGCAGTTGCCATAGCAAAGTTCGTTCATCTTGCGGATAAAGGCAATCGCCTCTAAATTCTCATTACCGCCATAAATGTTCGGCACCCACTCGCCGTCTTTGCGCGAATAGTCAAGATAAAGCATTGAAGCAACCGCATCAACTCTCAGCCCGTCAATATGATATTCTTTAAGCCAATATAAAGCGCTGGAACAAAGCACGTTGCTAACCTCTGTGCGACCATAGTTATAAATTTTGGTGCCCCAGTCTTTATGCTCGCCTTTACGCGGGTCGGCGTGCTCATACAAATGCGTTCCGTCAAATTCGATTAAGCCGTGTGCGTCCTTCGGAAAGTGAGCCGGAACCCAATCCATAATCACGCCGATATTCGCCTGATGGAACTTGTCAATCATATAGCGAAAATCATCCGGATTCCCGAAGCGTGATGTCGGTGCAAACAACCCCGTTACCTGATAGCCCCAAGAACCGTCAAACGGGTGCTCACATACCGGCAAAAACTCAACGTGCGTAAAGCCCATATTCATCACATACGGCACCAACGTATCCGCAAGTTCGCGATAGCTTAAAAATTCAGTCCCGTTTTCGCCTTTTCTGCGCCAAGAACCAAGGTGAACTTCATAAATGCTCGTTGCTCTGTCAAAGCTGTTATATGCCGCGCGATATTTCATCCATTCGTTATCGTTCCAGTTATAATGGTTCAAATCATAAACAATCGACGCAGTATTCGGACGAACTTCATTATAAAACGCCATCGGGTCGCTCTTGGTTAAAATATATCCCTCATGTGTTTTAACCTCAAATTTATAATATTCGCCTTCAACAAGATTCGGAATAAAAATATCCCACACGCCGCAGTTATAATGCTTACGCATCACATTAACGCGTCCGTCCCAATTGTTAAACGCGCCGACAACCGAAACACGCTTTGCATTCGGCGCCCACACCGAAAAACCGACACCCTTAACACCGTTAATTTCCATTAAATGCGCGCCGAGTTTTTTATACAAATCCAAGTGATTTCCCTCAGCAAACAAATACTCGTCAATATCCCCTAAAATCGAGGGATAAGAATAAACGTCTTCCTCTTCGTAAACATCATTTTTATCATTGGTAATCTTAAATTTATGCCCAAAACCGTCGGTGTTCATCACCCCTAAATTAATTTGATAAAAACCGCGTTCATCAAGCTTGGTCATCTGCCCGAGCGAATTGCCGTTTTTATCCAAAAGTTCAATTGATTTTGTTTGCGGTTTATAAGCGCGGATAAAAACTTCCTTACTGCCTTTATCTCTATGAATGCCCAGCACAGCCATAACATTTTCATAATCGCCGTTAATAATGCAGTCCATCTCTTTTTTTGAAAGCAAATTATTCATCTTCTCTCCCATCGGGCTCAAAACCGCAAAACTTTGCGCTGCCCCATTCTCTTGTTGTGTTACAGTCTGGTTATTTTTAACTGTGTTGGCCATAATATATAACTCCAAAATAAAAACAAAAACTAGGTTACAAATTATCTATAAAAACAAAACAAAAAAAAAGCAAGAAAATTATCAAAAATTTTGTTTTTTTAAGTTTGTTTTTTCTTTTAAAAACAATAACTCACCTTTTTAAAACGACTTTTTCAAAAAAGCATTTTTTTACACCTCAAAAACTTCGGATTCTTTTTTCGGATTTTGTTTCAAAACACCCCAAAAATTTCATCCTCAAAATCCCCCTCAAAAGATAAAAAAAATTTTTTTTGCACATTTAAAACTAATTTTTTTAAAATTTTTTTTCATCAAACGGATTGTATAAAATCTCCTTCTTTTTCCTCTTTTCAAACATATACTATTTTATATATTATATTCAACCCGTTAGCCTAACAAAAAACACACTGTTTTTTTCAAAGTATTTTCATATAACCATATAAAAAATATAAAATTTTTTTTTCTTTCCCCCTCTTTTTTTAATGTTTTTTTAAACTATTTAACTCTATACCATACTCAAATAACGTAAACGCAATAAATTCGTGTTTACAAAATAAAAATATTATTTATACTTAACCTTGTTTTATAACGAAATTATTTGGAGAATTGAAATGACATTCAATGAAAATTTAATCAGAGAAGCTGCTTATTACAACTGGCAGAATGCCGGCTGCCCGTTTGGTCAGGACGAAAAGTTTTGGAATATGGCTATCGAACAGATTTATGGCTCAAAAGCTACTAAATCTTGCTGCAGCTCTTCTTGCTCTGCAAAGAAAACAGCTACTAAAACAGCTGCTAAGAAATCTACATCTTCTTCTAAGTCAAAAGCTAAGAAATAAGGTCGATGAAATCAAAAAAAGCCGCCTTCTTTAAGGCGGTTTTTTTATACTCAAAAATTTTTGCTTAACCTTATGTTAAACTCTCTGCTCTAAACTAAAAAAAGACTAATAAAAAGAGAGACCGATGAAACAACTAAACCCCTTAAACAAACTAGACCTGGCCTGTTTTTTGCGCTCCCAGCTCTACCTTGCCCCCGTTCTTTTGCTGTTTTATCAGCAAAACGGTTTAAGCATCGCCGACTATGTTATGATACAAGGAATTTTCCAACTCACCGGTATCATTTTTGAGATTCCCTGCGGCTATATCGCCGATGTTCTCTCTAAGAAAAAAGTCCTTATTTTAGCGTTCGTCTGTTTCTTTTTAAGAGCCGCCTTATGGCTTAGTTTTAAAGGGGTTTACATCATCCTTTTAGGTGAGCTTTTTAACGCCTTGTCGCGTGCTTTTCTCTCTGGTGTTTATGACAGCTATATTTATGATTACTTAAAAAGCACCAACAAAACCCGCCGTATGCTCAAAGAATGCGGTCGGACAAATTTTGCCATGTCGGGCGGAGCTATGTTTGCCGCCATTTTCAGCGCCATGCTTTTTGACCGCTACGGCACAATCATCTTGCTCTCACTTGAGTTTATCTTAACCTTAATCAGTATCATCCTGTTAACCACGCTCCCCAACCCGCCTTCGGCTAAACCGCACGCCGTCACCTTAAAACAAAAGTTCACCGAAATAAAAGACACCGCCATCGCCACCTTAAAAAATAAAAACATCAACATCTACATTTTATACTCTGCTCTCTTGTTCTCCACCACTTCGCTCTTCTGCTGGTGTTTTCAACCATTGTTAAAAATGTCCGCTGCCCCCGTGTTTATGTTTAGTTTTGTATATGTCATAAACCACGCTTTGCGCGCCGGATTCTCATATTATGTCAACCGCCTAAAAAACTTTTTTGGACTAAATCGTCTGCTCGTTGTCACCACGTTTTTATGCTTATATTCTTTTGCTTGTATGATATTGAGTTTTTACTTCAAGCTTCCAAACATCGCTTGTTTAAGTTTAATTTTTGTCTGCATCGGTATCGGTTTTCAACTTGCTTTCGCAATTGCAAACATTAACCATATTCACACCTTCGCCCTTGAAGAAACCCGCGCCACAATCTCCTCGGTTAACAATATGCTCCAACAAACCATCTCCGGTCTTTCGCTTATTTGTTTTAAGTTTGTCATCGCCCCGCCAAGCGGTATGCAAGGTTTAAGCTTTGCGCAAGCGTTCTTTGTTTTCGGAGCTTTTTATATGGCGCTCTTTGCTATCCTCTTATATAAAATTTATCACAAAAAAACGCCTCAAACGTCAAAACAACCGCTTCCTCTTAACTAAATATAAAACTATCGGCTTTAAAATAAAATCACAATTTGAATAACTTTATAAGGAACACCCTATGTCCGCATGGATTTTTTTTCTTATTCTGGCGCTTATCTTTTTTATTACTGAAATTTATACGCCGACGATGTTTTTCCTAAACTTTGCCATTGCTGCAAGCTTCTGCGGCATATTGGGAATTTTTACCGATAACTATAACATTTTAATCCCTCTGTTTGCCATTCTCTCGATTCTGTTTCTGCTCTTTTTGCGACCGCTGTTTAACATCAATCCGCAAAAAAACAAAGAACGTTCCTTTGAATCCCCCTACATTGGCAAACAAGCAACCGCGCTAACCAACATCACTGCTTTTAGCGGGCGCATAAAAATCTATGATGAAGACTGGGAAGCCCGCCTAGCAAACGAAGACGCCGCCGAAATCAAACAAGGCACCAAAGTCAACATTATCCGTCATAATGACCTAACTATGTATGTAGAAAAAAAGGAGAAAAAATAATGCAAACTTTATTAATTATCTCAGTCATTGCCGCCCTTTATTTTGTCATAAAAGGTTGCATTATTGTTGAACAGCAGGAAGTTGTCATCATCCAGCGCTTAGGTAAATACAAAGAAACCTTAACCGCCGGTTTGAACTTCATCATCCCGTTCATCGACGCCCCGAAAACAATCTATAAAAAAGTCACCGTCAATTATCGTGACGGCGGTTCATCTTCTTATATGCAAAAGACCAATCGTATAGACCTGCGCGAAAGTGTCTGCGATTTTCCACGTCAAAGCGTGATTACCAAAGATAACGTTTCCATCTCCATAAACGCCGTATTATATTTTCAGATTTTTAATCCTGAAAAGTCGGTTTATGGCGTTGAAAACCTTTATGAGGCAATTGAAAAATTAACCCAAACCACGCTGCGCCAGCTCATCGGTAAACTGGAATTGCAAGAAACCTTAACCTCGCGTGATAAAATCAACACCGAACTGCGTGAAACCATTGACAGCGCTTCTGACAAATGGGGCGTCAAAGTCAATCGTATTGAACTTCAAGACATCACCCCGCCGGCAGACATTCAATCCGCCATGGATAAGCAGATGAAAGCCGAACGTGAAAAACGCGCGATGATTTATGAAGCCGAAGGAACAAAAGAATCAGCGATTCGCATTGCCGAAGGTGAAAAAGAAGCCGCCATCCGTCAAGCCGAAGGCGAGAAAGAAGCCGCTATCTTAAAAGCGGAAGGTATCGCCCAAGCCAGAATGGTTGAAGCCGAGGCTGAAAAAGAAGCCATCAACCGCATTATCGAAGCTCTTTCATCTAAAGGTCAGGCTGATAAATACCTTATCGCCATGAAGTACCTTGACACCATGAAAGACATCACCTCCGGCAAAGACAACAAAATTGTCTATATGCCCTATGAAGCCAGCGCCGTATTAAGCTCAGTCGATGGGATTAAAGAACTGCTCACCGCTAAAAAAAGCGCTTAAACTAAAACAGACCCTGCCTTTCCCGGCAGGGTCTTCTTTTGAAAGAAAAAAATGTTTATATTGATAACGCTCACGCTCTTTTTATTAAAATTTTTAGCCGTCGCTGTCGTCGGGCTGTTCTTTATGGAAGATTTGGAACTCGTCAAATCAATCGGCAATGTCCCCTACGCCGCCTATTGCTTTTTAGCAATCTGCACGTTCTTCTCGCTGTTCTTTTTTGTTTTGGGCAAAAAATTCTTTTGGCTCATCGTCTGCCTTATCTCGGGCTTCCTCTATGCCGGAATGTATAACGGCGCACCTGACATCAAAGAAATCCACCAGCAAAACGACCTTAAGTCAAGATATTTCCAAGACACAAACACTTTTATCGCGCGGATGACCGATGTGTTTAATTTGATAAATAAAGAGGAATAATCCCTCTTTCCAACCCCGCTCCCGCTCAACAAAAAAATAATTGACTTTCCCCTCAAGATATGCTATGCTCCAAGCCAATCGTGAATTATTTTTAAATTATTAACTTCTTAAATTTTTATACTATGTATACATTTTTTTCAATCGCTAGTGGCATAGCCATAGCGCTGACGTTGTGCGTAACCATACTCCTGCTCGGCGGAGTTGCACAGATGACCGAAGATTTTCGAATGAAGAAGAAATTACGTTCTTTTGTGCTAATTGCGCTTCTTTTCGTGATTGAGGTGCTATTTGTCCTCCTCATAGGACGGGGTAACCTGAATTTAATCATTATTTTCGGGGTGCTTCTGTTTCTTATGCTAGCGTATCTGAATTGGAAAGGGTCAAAACTACCGGCCGACAAAGAAGACCGCTGGGCGTTCATTTTTATTCAGGTCGCTTTGTTAGGGTGTATGTATTTAAGCAAAATACTCACCGACGCAACCACCGATTATGAATGGGAACACAAAGAAATTTATGTCGTTCAACCGGCTGGAAACAAAACACAAGCCGACACACTCTACATCTTCGATGGTAAAATCATCACAAAACCAGACTAAAACAAAAACATCTTTTTAAGAACTCTCTAAAATGGGTTCTAAAAAGATGTTTTTTTATGCCCTGCGAGTCATTGCGAAGTGCGCCGTAAGGCAGCAACTGTGGCAATCCATAACTTGTGCGAAGCACACATTATCTGATAACACCAAGCTTTAATGCTCTGCTCCGAATTTCAGCTCGTATGCGTCACGCGCTTCTTCAATCAGCTTTTTGGCTTCCTCAGGTCCCAAGAAGCTCTCAATCGTCACCTGCTTTTTTTCCAAAACCTTATAGTCTTCAAAAAAGCGTCTGAGCATTTTTAAGATATGCGGCGGAATCTCTGAAATGTTATGATACACATTATACTCCGGGTCATCTTCATGAATAGCGATAATTTTATCATCTGCTTCCCCGCAGTCAATCATCTTCATCACGCCAATCGGACGCGCCCGCATAATCGACAGCGGAAAAATCGATTCCTGTCCCAAAACCAAAATATCCAAAGGGTCATTATCTTCGCAATACGTTTGCGGAATAAACCCGTAGTTTGCCGGATAATGCACCGCGGAATATAAAATCCTGTCAACCTTTACAAGCCCGCTTTCTTTATCCAGTTCATATTTAACCTGCGAGCCTTTCGGAACCTCAATAATCGCCGGCACAATATCCGGAAATTGTGAATAATGCTTTACCTGATGCCAAGGATGCACAACATTTCTCCTAAAAAATTAATCCTAACGAACATAGACAAATCCCCTCCCTTTGTCAAGTAAAAGTTTTGAAAAAAATATTTGCAACCTATAAAAAATATGCTAAACTATCCCCTAACGAAGACAATAAAAAACACGGAGATAAAAATGAAAACCTACCCGGCAGATTTATTAGGCAAACTCGATTCCGAACAAATCAACATCATCCAGCAAAATTGTGACAAAGACGCGCTTGACTATCTTGAAGAAAAAAATGACGCTATGCCTTTCTTAAATGCCGAAGACAAAAAACACTTACGTGAGTATTATACAGACACGATGGAAAAATATCGTCTGCTCTATGAGGCAATCGTTTCCGGTTTTTCCACCCCGAATAAAACCGGCTTCCCCGAAGCTATCCATAATATTAACTTAAAAGACGGTAGTATAGAAACCAATAAAAACGGTCGCCGCGTTAATTATTCAACTGAAATCTTAGCCCCCTGCACCAGTGCCCTTTTACACTACATCAACGGCGAATGCAATGACGTGTACGTTATCATCCCGCCCATCAAAAGCGTTGAACGCACCACAGAAAAATTAATCACCGAGTGCGAGGTGGAATATCGGCAAAATCGCCAAAATGCTTTGGAAAAATTTGAAGACGAACCCGAGCTCCCTTTTTATGCCGCTTCGCAATCCTCCGATTGTCCGACGGCTGCTCTGCTTGAAAATCTGCAAGCCGAACAAAAAACAAGCGGCGCCTTGTTAGACATTGCCAAAAAAGAACTCCTGCCCAAAGACATCTATCGCCTGTCCATCACCTCAAAATACCCCGGCGACTTAGAAGAATTAATCCGCGAGCTTGAAAATAACTTTCCGCCTTATATCAAGTTTGAAAACAATGAAAGAAACCTCTATAAAGAAAACTTAAGTCAAAACAAGCGCAACTATTTTGACATCAAAAAAACCGCCCGTATCACCATTCCTGACAGCGAGCGCCATTTTTATATTGAGTTTCAGTTCAAGCAGACCAATATGTTTTTTGCCCACATTCGCTCACACAGCGCTTATGAGGATTTTCGCTTATATGAAACAAAATACAACGCCACCAAAGAAGCCGCATTAAAGAAAAAAACAACCTCTTCGCCCGAGGTCAAAGCCAAGCTCGCCCTCTTAAAAAAACAATGCGAAGAAAAACGCGACCTTTGCCTGCGCATACACCGTAACGCTGTCCACCAAAGCAACCTTTATTTAATGCACAAACTCCTTTGGCTGGATGACAACGCCCGTGGTTTAGGGCGCAAACCCGAACTGCCGCAAGGTCGTTACAAACACTCGGTCGAAACCCTAAAAAAGAACTATATTGTTGAAAGTTACGAACCGTTTGACGGCACCACCGCGTTCACCACCGCTGAAGATGAATACCTAAACAAATCCTATTACTTAAAAATGATAGGCATTCTCCCCGAAAGCTTTGACGAACTCGGCAAACACGCCAAAATTCATATCAACAAAGCTTGGGAAAACTTAGGTCATGCCGATATTAAAGATTTTGACCGCATAACCAATATGGCCATCAAATATCAAGACGTTGTCCGCTCTATCCAAAAAGAAAAACAACTGATGGATAATAACGCCCTCCTAAACGTCTTGGCGCAAGCCACCGGCAATAGCTTAAAATCGCAAACCGGCGGCAGGTAGCCTATGCCAGAAATAAAATACGCCATATTTGATGTCGGGCAAACCGTCTATCCGTTCACGCTTCAACCGCTTATTGACTATATGCAAAAAGAAACAGCCGAACCGGAAGTTTTTGCCAATCATCACACCCCGCGTTTTTATGACTATAATCCGTATATGAAAGGAAAAATAACTAACGCCGAATTTGCCGAAGAGCTTTGCTTTTTCTGCCGCGTCCCTTATCACGAAAACAGGCTTGAAGAAATAAACCAAGCTCTGCACAAAGGCTGTGGTTCCCCCTTTCCCCAAACCTTGAAAGCAATGAATATCCTCCGCCAAAATAAAGTGGAAATATGCCTACTGTCAAACGCTCTGCCTCTGCTTGCAGACACCGGCTCATGTCTGACAAAACCCGAGCTGGCTTTTACCTCATACGACCTGCACCTCTTAAAACCGGACACGGCAATTTTTCAAACCGTCTTGGATAAGCTAAACACAACCCCTGAACGAACTCTCTTTTTTGATGATAAATCAACCAATATCAAAGCCGCGCAATCGCTCAAAATGAACGGCATTGTTTATCGTCCTGAAACCGTTTTAAAAGAGCTTAGTTTTTATCTACCGCCCGCTCCCATGACTCTCCGTTCACGAGAAGTCTGAGTGCGTATGGCTTAAATCCTTCTTTATAAGAAAACACAATCTCTGCCGTGTTGTTCGTATCCCTCACAGCTTTATCTAACGCCTGCGCTTTGTTTTCCGGCACATAAAAACGTCCTGCCCCCCCAAACGCCAACTTAGGACACAAACCACCTTCAAATTGCGTACAATCCGTATTATCCCAGTCTAGCCAATACGAAATATAATGCCCCGAAAGCAAATCCCACGGGTCATATCCGCGCAACCGCACCACAACCTCTCGCCCCTGATTGCGCTGATGTGCAATTTCTGTCATCCAAACCAGCATAATCATCACCGGCAAAAACACTAACCCCACATAGCCGTATTTTTTAAGCATTTTTCTTCTCCTCTTTTTTAATAAGTTTTGACCACTTGACAACACCTTTTACAAGAGCAATCAACAGCACACCGCTGATAATCAACCCGATACCGGTAGAAAAAAGTCCGATTTTACCGCCAAGATAAATATATAAACTAAACACCCACAGCCCCGCAAACTTGATATTAAGCCGCACTTTGCCGTAATCCTTAAAATAATGATAAACCCCGGAAGTCAAAAGCAAAATCAACGCGCTGATAGTCAAATGTAACGAATTCAACCATAAAATATAACCGGCCAACACCAGATAAAACGCAAAACACGCATCACGCCTAAGCACTTCTCCCACAACAAAATCAGGCTTATACTTGCTCAAGAGCCAACCGCCGGCATATAACGCCGCATAAACAACCAAAAATTTCTCAAGTCCAAACGTTTTGTAGTCAAACGCATACATCGCATACCATACCAAAAACAGCGGCACCCAAAACCACGCCACATACTTTTTCTTTGCCGCAAATAACAACGGCAGTGTCGCCGCCCACCAAAGCGCAAACAGAAGGTGCATAATATTGCCGCTTAATTGATAAATCTGTATCACCAGCCCGATTGCCGCGCCCACAAACAAAAACAGCACCACGAGCCATTTTTCCGCTCTATTGTCTTGTCCTTTAAGTTTGTTGGAAACCGCCATTCCTGCCGCCCCGAACAACAACGCAAACATCACAATCAGTTTTAAGTTATCGCCGATATATTCCCAATTAGACGCCACCAGCGAAATCACCCCGACCCCGATGGTAAAAATCCCCAGCAAATTCAGCGCCCGCATCACAAAACCGCCTGATGAATCATCAAAACTCAAAATCTGTTTTTGCTGTTCCGCCGTAATAATCCCCGCTTTAACCAGCTTGTCTAATTGTTTTACCTTAAACATAAAAAACTCCTCTCATAACATCATAAAAGGAGCATATTCTCATCACCTTAATAAAACGTTTAAAAACCAAACTATCTTCCGCCAACCTGCCGTTGCGCCGTTCTCATCTTTTCTGCGGCTATATACCTGGACATTCCCGCACCCTGCTCTTGACACGCCCGCATAACAGCCGTTGCCGCCAGCGCTTTTTTATCCATCGGTTCCTTTCTGACAGCACCCACAAATTCTTGAAGCTCTCCGTGACTGAATTCCGGTTTTGCCGTCATATCATAAGTCAATTTCAAAATATCTTTGTCTGTCGCCGGAATACGCTCCGGATTTTCCGCATACTTCCTCAACGCCGCGTATGTCTTGGGCATAACGTATGTCATAACGCCGCTTTTAACCGCCCTGTCAACATCCTTGGCATTATGGATTTCATTAACAGTATGATTAATCTGCGAACGTTGATAATTAAAAACTTCAAAGACCTCCTTAGCATACTTCGGATGTTCTTTCATCACTTTTAAAAGCGCAAACACGTCACACTTGCGTTCATCATCTGTCCCCAGCGCCGCATGAACGCTCTCGTGATATAGCCCGCGCTTTAAAAACATTTCTTGGCGCTCCGCCGCCGGAATATGCGCCACAAAACTCTTGCAATCTTCCGTTTTTCTGGGCATTGCATCACCTTTATCCTCTAAGGTAATAAGCTGCATATTGCCGATATGTTTTGCACAATAATTTGTATTACCGACAATGTCCCCAAAAACCTGCGCCGCATAAAAACGATTCCGCGTCACATCACCAAACAAAACATCATTTCCGTTTTTTTCATACGACAAATCAGACCCTCTGGCCTGTAACACAAAAAACACCATTTGCGCTTTCAGTTCCTCGTCGCTCATCTCGGGATGTGCTTTTTTAGCACACTCAAAACCCTCTTTAACCTGCCGCCCGTTGACAAGCGAAATATCAGGAGCAACCGCTCCGCCGCGCGACATCACACCCGCATTATATAACGGGTCTTCCTCAGGCATTTTTAATTCCGCCCCAGCCTCTTTGCCAAGCAAACATAAACCACGGGCAAACCCTTCATATTCAGCGCAAAACTCATTATAATCCATATCCGTTCTCCTAAACCAAAGTATACCAAACTTTTACCCCAAAAACAAGCAAAATATGACTTTACATCTTTGTTTTAATACGCTATCACTCAACTTAAAAAAGGAGAACTTGAATGTCAAACCTGAAAACCAACGCCATGCGCATTTTAGATAAACACAAAATCACCTACAAAACCTATTGCTACGAAAGCACCGGCGCCATCTCCGGCGTTGAGGTTGCCGCCGCGCTAAACCAAAACCCCGCACAGGTTTTCAAAACACTTGTCACCACTGCCAAATCAGGCACACATTATGTCTTTATGCTCCCCGTTGCCGAAGAGCTGGATTTAAAAAAAGCCGCCCTCGCCGTTAATGAAAAATCTGTTGAAATGCTAAAGCAAAAAGACCTTCTGCCTTTAACCGGTTATGTTCACGGTGGCTGTTCGCCTGTGGGGATGAAAAAACAATTCAAAACCATTATCCACACCACCGCGCAAAACTTCCCAACCATCATCTTCTCTGCCGGACATATCGGCTATCAGGTCGAGCTTTCCTTAAATGACCTAATCTCCATCATCCCCCTCACCACCGCTGACATCATTGCCTAAACTTCGCCCCAATAAATTCCTTAATCAGCAATAATTAAGCATCTCAATCGCTTATCATCAAAATCACTCTTTCCGCCCCCATATGTAATGACCGTTCTCATCTTTAATCTTAGCCATGTCATCATCTGAAGATGAAGCTTTTATCTGCTCAAAATATTTTTTGAGCGTCTTCATCTGTTTCAGAACAAGCACCGTTTCAATCGTAACTGTCATCGTATAATCCTCCGCACACTCAATAATTCCATCTGCCAAAGACAGATTTTTCTCACGCATACAAGCTTTAATTTCTTCCTGTTGTTGCAAGTTATCGAGACGCGAAATTGCTACCGCAACCGCACTTTTTATCTCGCTTTCCGTTGCGTCTTTCGGCAACGCCGCATAATCTACTGCCGGGTCAAACATATAAGAGGCAAGCAAAGCATCTTCAAAGTTAATTCCCCCTTGTTTGCGAAACGCCTCCATAACTTTTTCAACTTCGGCTGCAAATAAATCCCCGACATATTTCAGTTTTTGCAAATCATATTTTCCCTCTAACAGACTGACATTATTTTTTCTAAACCCTTCAATAACCTTTTGCTTAAATTCAGGCAGATTCATATTCCCTTTTATCAAAGCAACCCGCAATTCTATATCCTGAACATCATCCGGACGCTCCGCCCGAATATGCTCAATCTCCAACCTATGGTCAGGTATTGTTCCATCACTTCCTAAAAAGCTCAATATCAATGAATTTGTATAATCATACAAAAGAATTGTATATTCCACCTCTTCCTTAATCGTATATCTATTTTCCCCAATAAAAACTGACGCTCTCGCCCCCAAAACCACAAAAACACTTACCCAGCTTGCAAACAAAAAAAGAGCAACTTTTCTCATAATATGACATTTCCCTATAAATTAACTATCAGAGCAATTGTATCAATACGTTAACAAAAAACAAGTCAAATTTAACAAAGAAAACCGCCCCAAAGGAGCGGCTCTCTTTCACAATATTTTAGAAATCTCTAAAAGTGCTCATCACACTTCTTAATCAACTCTTCAATATTCTCAGGCGGCCAACCCGGAGTTTCCATACCCAAGTGAATTCCCATCTTAGAAAGAACTTCTTTGATTTCATTCAAAGACTTTCTACCAAAGTTCGGAGTTCTGAGCATTTCAGCTTCAGTCTTTTGAACCAAATCACCGATATAAACAATATTGTCATTCTTCAGGCAGTTTGCAGAACGAACAGACAATTCAAGTTCATCCACCTTGCGCAAAAGATTTCTGTCAAACGGCAATTCTTCTTTAATATCCTGAGCTTCGCTTTCCGGTTCGTCAAAGTTAATAAACGGCTTCAATTGGTCTTGCAAAATTCTTGCTGACAAAGCAATTGCATCTTCAGGCGTCAAAACACCGTTCGTTTCAATAACCATCGTCAATTTATCATAATCGGTATTTTGTCCGACACGTGTCTTATCAACTTTGTAAGAAACTTTTCTGACCGGCGAATAAATCGCGTCAATAGCAATCACGCCAATCGGCGCATCCGCAACTTTGTTTTGTACCGCCGGCACATAGCCTTTGCCTGTACCAACCGTCATTTCCATATTAATTTTGGCTCCAGAGTCTAACGTGCAGATAACATGGTCAGGATTCATAATTTCAACATCATGTCCGGTTTCAATCATGCCAGCCGTTACAACCATCGGCCCTTCTGCTTTCAGACGCATTGTTTTCTGTCCTTCAGAGTGGACAGCAACCGCCAAGCCTTTAATGTTTAAGATAACATCGGTCACATCTTCGCGAACGCCCTCAATAACCGAAAATTCGTGCAGTACGCCGTCAATCTTAACGGAAGTAACCGCTCCGCCTTGCAAAGAAGATAATAACACTCTTCTCAACGCGTTCCCGAGAGTTAAACCAAAGCCTCTCTCTAAAGGTTCAACAACTATCTTAGCAACATTCCTGCCTTCGCCTGGAACAACCTCTAGATTAGTTGGTTTTATAAGTTCTTGCCAATTCTTCTGAATCACCGGAATACCCTCTTTATTAGTTTATACGCTACAACAAAACAAGCAGAGGAAAGGAGTCTTTCCTCTACTCAAAACTCTAAAATTAAACTCTGCGGCGTTTTCTTAAACGGCAGCCGTTATGCGGAATAGGAGTTACGTCACGAATGGAAGTAATGGTAAATCCGATAACTTGCAAAGCTCTGATTGCCGATTCGCGACCAGACCCTGGACCTTTAACTTCAACTTCCAAAGTCTTCATACCATTTTCTTGAGCTTTCTTACCGGCTTCTTCTGCAGCAACTTGTGCAGCGTATGGCGTAGACTTTCTCGAGCCCTTAAAGCCCTGTGCGCCAGCCGTAGACCAAGAAACAGTATTACCTTGTGCGTCGGTAATCGTAACTCTTGTATTGTTAAATGTTGAATTAACATGAGCAACACCGGAGGTGATGTTCTTCTTTTCTTTCTTTTTAATAACTGTTTTTGCCATCGCTACCTCACTTATTTCTTCTTGTTCGCAACAGTCTTACGTTTACCCTTACGAGTACGCGCATTCTGCTTCGTGCTCTGACCGCGAACGGGGAGCCCTTTACGATGACGCAAACCACGATAGCAGCCCAAATCCATCAGGCGCTTAATGTTTACGCCTACCTCACGGCGCAATTCGCCTTCCACGAGGTAGTCTTTGTCAATTACTTCACGAACTTTTGCGATGTCTTCGTCAGACAATTCATGTACACGACGTTCACCGGCAACGCCCGCTTTTGCACAGATATTCTGTGCGGTTTCTCTCCCAATGCCATAGATAGAGGTCAGTGCAATCTCTAATTTCTTGGCAGTAGGAATATTTACACCAGCTATACGAGCCAAATTAACTCTCCATTATACTATAAAATAAATTAAACCATTCAAAAAGTTGATCACCACTCTTCAAAATTAATGCGGATTATAGGGCATAATTTCTTAGAGTCAACAATTCTTTTAAAAAAAATACATTTTTTCACATTTTTTTAATAATCGAAATGAAAGCACCCCCTCATTTCAATCAAAAAGCGCCCTGAAAACCTAACTTCAAGGCGCTTTTTCAAAACACTTTACTTTTTCTTTTTATTAACCAAAGCCGCCTTTTTCAACAGCCCTTCATACTGATAAGCAATCAAATGTGACTGAACTTGGGTCATAAAATCCATCGTTACCTGAACCACGATGAGCAGAGTCGTTCCACCCAAAACAAACGGAACCGAAAGTTTTGCAATCAGGATTTCCGGCAAGATACACAGCGCTGCCAAATAAAACGCGCCGAGTACCGTCAAACGAGTAACAACATAATCCAAATACTCGGCAGTATTTTTACCCGGTCTGATACCGGCAATAAATCCACCGTGCTTCTTCAAATTATCCGCTGTTTCTTCAGGATTAACCACAACCGCTGTATAGAAGAAAGCAAAGAAGACAATCAAAAACGCATACAAAGCCAAATACAACGGCTGTCCGTGTCCTAAATAACGGCTCAATGTCTGCACCCATTCCGGACCGTTATTTGACCAAATATTAGCCACGGTAATCGGCAACAACAATAAAGCGCTGGCAAAAATCGGCGGAATAACGCCCGTCGGGTTAACTTTAAGCGGCAAATGAGAACTTTCCGCCGCGCTCATCCGCAAACCAACCTGACGCTTGGGATATTGAACCAAAATTTTTCTTTGTGCCATTTCAACTTTTAAGATGATATAAACCAAAGCAATGCTCATAACAAACAAGCTCAAAATAACCAAAGGCGACATAGAACCGATACGTCCCAACTCCCAAGTTTGCGCAATGGCTGACGGAATATTGGCGATAATACCAACCGTAATAATCAAAGACGAGCCGTTACCAACCCCGCGAGAGGTAATCTGTTCACCAAGCCAAACAATAAACATCGTTCCGCCGGTTAAAGAAATAATCGTGGAAAAGATAAACGTATACGGCGCAATAACAACAGCACTCGTCCCGTCATTGTTAGCAAGACTCATCAACCCAACAGCAATACCATACCCCTGAACAATTGTAATCAAAACCGTCAAAAGCTTGGTATAGTGCATCATTTTGCGATGTCCGGCCTCGCCCTCTTTTTTAAGCGCGGCGAGCGACGGCAAAATGGATTGCCCGAGCTGTAAGATAATAGATGCCGAAATATAAGGCATAATGTTTAACGCAAAAATTGTCATACGTTCCAACGCACCGCCGGAAAACATATTAAACATACCTAAAATACCGTTTGAATGTCTGGCAAAAATCTCAGCCAAAACCCGAGAGTCAATCCCCGGAAGCGGAATAAACGTTCCCAAACGGAAAACAATCAAAGCCAAAACCGTAAATAACAAACGCTTTTTCAAATCCGTTGCCTTGGAAAACACGGAAGCATCCATATTCGCGGCCATCTTTTCTGCTAATGATACCATTTTTATTTCCTTAAAATTATTATTTAACAAACAGGAGAGTCTTCTCCCAAGTCTTGCATAATCTAATACATAAAATTTAATTTTGCCTTTAAAAACTTGATTTTTTCCACCATCTTTTAAAAAAAGCCGCCTGTTCTTAAATTTTAACGCTAGACAAAAGCTGTCTTTTATGCTATAATAATCCAAAAGTATAAATGAGATGAGGAAGAAGCAATGGCTGAGTTGAAAAAATATGCAGATATTCCTGAGCTGAACGATATGGCGGCTATGTGCCATAGCAAAAAAGAATACACCTATATCATCAATGCCGAGAAATACCAACAAACCGGAGAACTCGAAGTCAAACGTGTCCTGAAAAAAGACCTGCTGCCCGAAGCCAGCGCCTCTTATGTTTTCTTCAAACGCGAAGGCTGTCACGGCTATCCCCTAAACGACCAAGACCTCACCCTTCGAAGCAGCAGTTATGTCGGTCCGTTTCAGATGAATAGCAGAGCCTGCACAGACTTTCTAAATCATGTCAAAGAAAAACACCCCGAGACAAAAGATTACATTTCGGGCTCTGGCACTAACGGCTACTTGCGTTTTGTGAAAAAATATCCCGACAAAGAAAAGCTCAAAGAAATTATTGAAGAATACGCTCTCAGAGGCTATTACAAAGACCGCCCGGGCAAACCGGACACTTTGGCAGCAAATCTCGCCTCTCATCTAAAGAAAACCGATGCAAACGGCACCCCTGATGCAACTCGCCTGCCCCTGCACGTCATCGCCGCCCTGCCAACTGGTATTATTGCCCGCGGTAACGGAAAAGATTTTACTAATAAACTTCTCCCTAAAATAACTGAAAAAAATATAGATGACAAATGTATCTCCTGGATTACAAGCAAGTTAGGCGAAAATGCCTATAACAAATTAAAAGAAGTAGACTATTTAACCCCGGAAATTCTTGACCAATACCAAACGATGAACCTGCCGGGCACTGAAAATTTACAGCAAAAATACAACGAGCTGGTTAACCAAAAAGAAGACAAGATGAAACAAGAAGCTTTCCATGACCATAAAGCCCAGATTTTTGAACCCGACGCATTAAGAGTTGCCATTCCCCAAGAGATAAACGTAAAAATACCTCTAAATGACCGCCAAAAAAAGTTTATCACCAGACTAAACGCCAAAAAAGCTAAAGAGCAACTAAAAGCAAAAGAAGTTACTCCAAAAGCACCTGAAAAAGAAAAACAGCTCGCCTCTGCCGCAACTCAAGGCAATTCTACATCTTATCTAAGAGCCAACCAAGGGCGTGAATAAAAGCTTTAAAATATACATACTAAGATGTATAAAAAAAGTATGTGCAGGGCTGGACAAATGATTTTCTTTGTGCTATATTGCTCTTGATTATATGTGAAAAGTAAGATTTTATAATAAAAGAGGAAGTTATAAAAGAATGTCTAAAGCTAAAATAATAACCAGCGCCGGCATAATCGCTGCCGGAAGCCTGCTCTCAAGTATTAAAACGCCGAATCTCGGTTTTGTTCTCCCTTCAATTGCCAAAAGCGGTTTGGCAATAATCCCCAACGACGCATCAAATCCCGATGAACAATCTTTAGATACCACAAAAAACTTTTTAAAAAGAAAAACCAACAAAGTCTACCATCGCTTTGAGGAAATTCCCGAAATTTCCGATAAAGAAGCCGCTTTATACCCCAGAGAGGAATATACCTATATCATAAACGCCGATAAATACCAAAAAGACGGCACTATTGAGTTAAAACGTGTCTTAAAAAAAGAACTAACCCAAGCCAACGCCCTAAGCCTGATGTATCGAAGCGAATGTGCAGACTACACACCGGACACGCATGAAGACCAACTCGTCAAATATGAAGTTGACCTCAAGTTGATAAACCCGACCGGAAAATACAAAGGTCCGTCACAGATGAACGATACAGGTATTTTACTGTTCGTCAAATATCTTGCCGCCAACCCCGAAACCCGAAAATACGTTCTCCCGCTCTTAAAAACAAAAGACGGTACAAAAGTTGAAACCGTAGCCAAAGAACTTGAACAAAAGTTTTTCACAGCTGATGGCAAAATCCGCAATATGGATGAACGTGACGCGGTTATCTCCTCTCCCGTATACAAAAATTTGATTCTTAAAGACCACGCTTGGAAAACTTTGGCTTCTAGAAAGCTCAAACGCTTTATCGCACAAGAAGAAATCAAAAGGCATAAGCATCTTAGCAACACAACCAAAAACTATCTCTGCTTAACCGAGCTGTTTCCAAGTGAACAAGCACTTCAAAACAGTCTTGAAGAATATAATCTGGCATTCTTTCCATTAGCGCGTCCGGGCAAACCCAAAGCTATTATGGAAAGCCTTGCTAAAAGTCTAAATCTGAAAGACAAAGAGGGCAACCCTGATGCAACACGTCTTCCGACTTTTACCATCGCTGCGGCTTTAAGCCATATTAATTGGAAAGGCAACGGCTTAAAAGCACTCTTTGATGCCAAACGTTCCGAACGTTTTATGCGAAACCACAATAAGCTCCATCAAAAACTCCGTATCATTGTCAAAGCTTGGGTCAACGGTAAAGGCAAAACTAACGGCGTTGATGAGCTTGCCAAACTAAACATCATCACGCCCGACATTATCAGCCAATATCAAAAAATAGAACTCCCCGGCGCTGAAAAACTTGCTCAAAACTATCAAAAAGAAGTCATCAAAGCTGAACAAAAAGTTCTTAATATGCAAAAGCTCACCGTTCAAGCCAAAGCGCCATCTCCCAAAACGCTGATACTAAGCGCCAAAGATTTTAGTAAAACAAGATAAAAAAACGCGGTACATACCGCGTTTTTTTATAGACTCCGCTAATAAATATTACCGCCGCTCCTCTTTTTCTTTCCTGATTTTAGCTGCCAATTCAGCACCAATCTCAGGCGTTACTGTCCGCTTTTCTTTGCCTGAGATTTTATCCTCGGCAATTCTATCCGCAACCGCCACGCCGCTAAGCCCTTCTCTTGCTTTTGCCAAACGAGTGCGTATTCGTTCTTTTTTCCATTCCCTGACTTTTTCTTTTTTCCCTTCGTTTTTTTGCAACAATAATTAAAAAAACAGCTTCAATTTTAAGCCATTGAAACTGTTTTTTTTATTTGACAAGCCTTCTTGTTTGTGATATGTTGAATTTAAAGGAAACTTTTTTTTTCAGCACCCAAAAAATCACACTTTTTGATAATCAAACCAAACCGGACGCCGCCCCTCGCGCAGCGCTTTCATTTGATATTTTGTTCTAACCCAGTCCGAAGGCTCCCGCCTCCAGTCATCGCCGCATTGAGCTGTCCAAACAAAATTCAAGCACTCGTGCATCGTCCGTAAAACGTGTCTTTTATAAATCGGGTGGTCGGTTGCAATCCGAAACAATCCGCCTTTTTTCAAAACTCTGGCCACTTCTTTGAGATTGTCCGGATTAACAAAACGTCTGCCTGCGTGCTTTTTTTTCGGCCAAGGGTCAGGAAACAATAAAAACACTTTATCAAAAAATCCGTCGGGAATATTTTGAAATAACAACCGCACGTCATCATCAAACACGCGAATATTATGCACCGGATAATCTGCCGCATGCAAACTATCCGGCAAATGAGCCCCTTCTTTAATCCCGCTAATCAGCCCCAAAAGGTTAGCCACGCCGTTTTGAAAAACCTCCACGCCGACATACCCGTTTTGAGGATTATTTTTTGCTTGACCAAACAAATGTTGTCCATCGCCAAAACCGATTTCCAAACAAATCTCTTTTTTTTCTTCTGCAAACAAATCCGGCAATTTAAAATCGCTCTTTGCCGAAACCCTAAGTTGCGGCAACATCTGTTCTAATAAAAACGCTTTGGCTTTACGGATAACCCGCCCTTTTCTACGCCCAAAAAACTTTGGTGTTTCAGGAGCGTTTTCCGCCACATTATACATCAGAAGAAACCTCGTCCCTGTCACGCAAGCTGTTTAACATTGCCAAAAGCGCAGTCCGTGCCTTTGTCGGCATAGCATAATAGGCTTTTAACAACATCGTTGCTTCTGTCCCTTTCATCGGGTCAAACTGTTGGTCAATATGGTCTTCCTCAAGAAAACCTGCCCCGTAAACAGTATTATATTCCGGAAGTTGCGTATATGACTCTGTTTTAACATCATCATAAAAATAATCAATATCAACCCCCAAAATCGTTGCAATGCTATACAACCGTCCGGCGCCAATTCTGTTAACGCCTTTTTCATATTTTTGAACTTGTTGGAATGTAATTCCCAAACGCTCAGCCAACTCTTTTTGGCTAAGCTGTAAAAGTTTTCTTCTGGCGCCGATTCTTGCGCCAACATGTACGTCAATTGGTCCGATGCCGCTTTCAACCACTGCATCATTGCTCAAAATTTCTGACTTTTTCTTACGACCGCGTGGCATAATATTTCTCCTAAAAAATTAATAAAACTTGCATTCATTTTCATTGCGCAATTGTTTTATACAATTAATTAAAATAAAAAGCAACTATTTTTTAGTAATCACACAACTATAACGCTGCATAAACTTTAAATTAGGTTGTAGCTACTTCCGATTATAACTATTACCAGTTGAAACCGATACAACTACTCCTAACAAAACCAACGCTAACAGCCCCATTAAAACAAAATTTCCCCATTGCCCGTAAATCGTGTTTTTGCTTAATTTAAAATCAATTTTAACATCTTTGGCACCTTTTTCATTCAGCTCGATTCGTCCCAAGACCTCGCCGTTTGGCGCAATCACCGCACTAATTCCCGTATTTGCACTGCGAATAACCGTAATTCCCTCTTCAACCGCTCGCATTACGGCCGCCGCCAAATGTTGATACGGTCCCGCACTCACACCATACCAACCATCATTAGCAAGCACCGCCAAAATCTCCGGCTTTTCACTCTTATTAAGCACTTCGCTTGGAAAAATACTTTCATAACAAATCGCTCCGCCCATAACCGGCAGTCCGTCAACTTTTATAAGCTTATATTTTTCTCCTCTGCCCAAATCACCGATAACCCCGGCAATCGGCTTCATAAAATCCGGCAAATACGCCCGAAACGGCAAATACTCTCCAAACGGCACCAAATGCGCCTTGTCATAATAGTCTTTAATCTCCCCCTTGCCATTAATGACAAACATCGAGTTATAAGGCGTTGTCTTTCCGTTTTCCATTCCAACCCGCAATAGCCCCGTCACCAAAAAGCCGTTTTGCGGTACGGCCTCTGTCAGCTCTTGCAAGTGCTCTCTGTCATAATCCAAAAAATAAGGGCAAGCCGTTTCTCCCCAAAACACCAAATCAACATCATCAAGGTTAAGCCCGCTTTCCTCATTTTCCCCTTTGCTTAAGTCAATATATTCTCGAAAATTTTTATATGCTACCGCTTTGTGCCATTTTAACGTCTGCGGAATACTCGGTTGCACCAAGCGCACTTTCATACTTTCGCCTTTTTCAAGCTCACTTGCGCCATATCCCATCCCAAAAACAAAAATCAGCGGAATAAAAAGAAAAAACAAACTCCCCCTCAAAAATATTCTTTCTTTCACGCTCATACCAAGCAACGCCACACCGCACAAAAACATCATCAGCATAAGAGATAAGCCGTATGTTCCAACATACGCCGCCCCCTGAATAAACCGCACATCAAAGCTAAGCGCCGTCCCCAGTAAATTCCACGGAAACCCCGTAAAAATAAAACTCCTCACCCACTCAAAAAAGACAAACGCTGCACAAAACGCCAGCATTCGCCCGTACCTTTCCTTAATTTTTCCTGAAAGAGCCGCAGGAACTGCCCAAAACAATCCGAAAAAACCACCGGTTGCAAAAAACACTACCGGCACAAACGCCGCAAAACGGTTATCATCAATCAAAAGAGCATTATTAATCCACGAAAAACCAACCGCATAAAAGCCAAAACCAAACGCGTATGCCATAAAAAACAGCTCTTTTTTGTTTCTTTCGCCATAAAACAAATAAAAAAGAAACAAGGTAAGCGCCGCATATCCCGCAAGACTGTTCACAAACGGCGGAAACACAAGTGACCCGACCGCACCGGCACACATCAAACCAAAAAACAAAACAACTTTTTGCTTAAAAGACTTTACAGCGTTTGTCATCTCTTAAGCTTCTTCCGCTTCTTTATACGGATTCTCTATCGAAAATGCCGCCAAAATCTCCGTTTCCAGCCCCTCCATTTCCTCAGCTTCTTCATCTTCTTGATGGTCAAAGCCTAAAAGATGTAAAAAGCCGTGCACCAACAAATGACAGTAATGAGCATAAATGCTGATACCTTTAAGCGCCGCTTCTCTCTCAAGCGTTTCGTATGCAAGAATAATCTCGCCTAATTCCGCCTCATCCGTATCGCTCAAGCCGTCCCAAAATTCGTCATCGTCAATATTGGCAAACGAAAGCACGTTGGTTGGCTTATCCATACCGCGAAATTCTTTGTTAAGCCGATGAACCTCCTCATCATTGCTCAAACAAACATTAACGCTATATGTCTTATCAAGCGCCAAAAGCTCATGGTCTTTCACCGCTTCTGCCACATAGTCAAAAGCCAAATCTTTCAACTCTTCCGCTACTTTAACTGCGTCAAAGTCAACATTCTCCGTCCATTGTTCATCCTCAACAATGACATCTAAAACAACTTTACTTTTCATCTTGCGCCTTTTTGCTCTTTTCCTCGTATGCTTTAACAATTTTGGCAACCAAACCGTGACGAACCACATCATTTGCCGAGAAAGTCACCGAACCGATGTTTTTAATCCCCTTCAACGTATCCAAAGCGTCGCGAAGTCCGGAAATCACACCGCGCGGCAAGTCAACTTGGCTCAAATCGCCATTAACCACCATACGTGAATTTTCACCCAAACGGGTTAAAAACATCTTCATCTGCATCGGTGTTGTGTTTTGCGCTTCATCCAAAATCACAAAAGCGTTTGAAAGTGTACGCCCGCGCATAAACGCCAGCGGCGCAATTTCAATTTCACCGAGTGCAAGTTTTTTATCCACCTGCTCAGCCGGTAGCATTTCATACAAAGCGTCATACAAAGGTCTTAAATACGGGTCTACTTTATCTTTCAAATCTCCCGGCAAAAAGCCTAAGTTTTCCCCGGCTTCCACCGCTGGACGTGATAAAATAATCTTATCAACCGCCCCTTCAAGCATCATCGAAACCGCAAGAGCCACCGCCAAATATGTTTTACCCGTACCGGCAGGTCCCAAACCGAACACAAGCTCGTTGTTCATCATTTCGGTAATGTACTGCGCCTGCGTTGCCGAACGCGGATAAATATAGCGTTTCTTGGTTTTAAGCACAATCTCGCTTAAAGACTGCTTTTCATCAGCCGACCCCGAACCGCCGCATATCCTCACTGCGGCTTTCACTTCCTGCTCGCCGATAATATGCCCTTTGCTTGCTTTTTCATATAAAATATCCATCGCCGTCTTGGCGTTTTCAATATCTCCCGACGCTCCTTTAATCGTAATCTGGTTGCCAAAACTTAATATCTCAACATTAAGCATCCGCTCAATCAATCGGATATTTTCATCATTAACGCCCACCAAAACTTTCAAAAGCTGGTTATTAAAAAGTTCAAAATTAAGTTCAGCCATTTTAAAGCACCTCCCCGCTTAAAGAGTTCATTGAAGCGCCGTTAACCCGCACTTCAACAATTTTGTTGATTAAAGAAATATCCGCCTTGGCATACAAATTCTGCATATAAGGCGTCCGTCCGGTCAGTTGACCTTTATGCCGTCCGTTACCTTCAAACAAAACTGGCATAACCTTGCCAACACTTCCCTGATTAAACTTCAACTGATAATCAAATAAAAGCTCTTGCAAAACAGCTAACCGCTCTTTTTTAACCGCTTCTTCCACCTGATTATCCATCACCGCCGCCGGTGTCCCCGGTCGCTTGCTGTATTTAAATGAAAAAGCCTGAATATATTGAACTCTGTTCACCACCTCAAGCGTTTTCTTAAAATCTTCATCTGTTTCTCCCGGAAACCCGACAATAAAGTCAGACGACATCCCTATCTCCGGATTCGCTTCTTTTAATTTCTCAACCACGCGCAAATAATCATCACGCGTGTGCCGTCTGTTCATCTTCTTCAAGATAACATCCGAACCGGACTGTATCGGCAAATGCAAATACGGCATTAATTTTTTAAGCTCTTTATGACATAAAATCAAATCATCATCCACATCCGCCGGATATGACGTTGTGTAACGAAGCCGTTTAATTCCGTCAATCTCCGCAACTTTATTTAACAGATAAGCCAAATTGCGCTCTTTGCCGTTTTCATCTTCACCGTGATAAGAATTAACATTCTGCCCCAAAAGGTTAAGCTCAACGCTCCCTGTTTCGGCAAGCCGTCTTGCTTCTTTTAAAATATCATTAACCGGTCTTGAGGTTTCCACCCCGCGGGTATAAGGCACAACGCAATAAGTGCAAAAATTATTGCACCCTTCCTGAATCGCCAAAAATGAACACCCGCCTAAAGACTTATTTTCCGGCAGATTATCAAATTTAGATACTGCCGAAAACTCGGTATCCAAAAGCTTAGCGTCCCTTTTATTAAAGATTTCCTCAACCACCTCTTTAAGCCGATAATAGCGAAGCGGTCCCAAGGCAAAATCAACATACGGCGCTCTTTTTAAAATCTCCGCGTCTTCTGCCTGCACCACACAACCGGTCACACCGATAATCGTGTCTTTGCCCGCTTCGGCGCGCTCCAGTTTAATTTCATATTCACGCCCCAAGTCTGAAAAAACTTTTTCCGCTGCTTTTTCTCTGATATGGCAGGTATTAAACACCACAACATCGGCGTCTTTTGGGTTCTGCGCCGGTTCTAATCCCATATCTTCAAGCATATTGGCCATCCGGTTGGAGTCATAAACATTCATCTGGCAACCGAACGTTTTAATAAAATATTTCTTAACCATACCCCTCAACATAAAAACCTATACAAATTTATTAATACCCCACATTATAGCACCAAACTTTATTTTTTCAAACAAAATTTTCCGCTCTCGTTCGATTTTCTTTAAACCCTGCGTTTTCTTGTTGCAAGATTAACATTTTTTTGCCACAATATTCTTAGAAGGAAAGGAGAACTCCCATGACAATCTATGAAAAAAAGCCTCAGGCGCAGCACTACACCGCTCCGGATGACACCATTCTTATCAAAAAAAACTTAAAGAAAAAATTTAAACAAACCGATGATAAAGAGCTCTCAGCCCTAACGCGTGAAGTCATTTTTGCCCCAAACTCTTATACAACAGAAATAAACGGCAAACCGCTTCCGATTTCCGATGTCCGCGAAGCCCTTGCCGACACGATAGAAAACACGCGTTCCGCCGCTGAGTTTATCCCTTATTCGCTTGACGCCGAAATTGCTGACCTGATAGAACAGGCCAATTGCGAAACCTCCTCAATGAACGAATATTATCGCTGGATAACCGCCACGATGGATATTATCCGTCACACCGCAGACGGCGACGTCACTAAAAGCGATGTAGACGAGCGCCAAGACTTTTTAGCCATGAGCTATGACCGCGAGGCAGAGATTCTCCTCTGCTTAGCGCTCTATGAGGGCACAAACAATCCCAAAAACAAAGAAAAAATAGACCTTTTAAAGTTCAAACTGGCAAGATTGCGCGAAATGCGCAGCCTTGTGCGCAACACCCCTTCACGGACAAGCCGTAAACCGCTTGAAAAAGAGCGTTTAACGGCGTATTATCAATATTGTCACGATTTATTAACACAAAATAACATTTTTTCGCCAAATTTTAACTTGAAATTAAAATTAAATATAAATGATGATACTGACGAAAATTTGGATGAGTCTATATCTTTTCTTGACAACCTGCGTCAAAAAATACTTGATTTGATGCACTTTAGAGAAAAGCAAGACACCCAAAACACCCGTTCCGAAACTCTGGTGCAAACCGAGCAAAACGCCCTAGCTTCTGAGAAGACGGTCGTTCGGCTCCAACCGGTAAACGAGCGGGATTAAAACAATTATATAAGGAGAAAACTTATGGAAGTTATACTCGAAACCCTGCTTTGGTGCATAGAATGCGTTTTGGAAGTATATTTGATTTTAGCCGTCACCAGCATTGTGCTCTATTGGTGTATGCACTTTCAAGTCATCGGTCAAGGTGGTGATGCGTTCAAAAAGTTCCTAACCTTTTTACACCAAATCACCGAGCCGGTATATGCCAAACTTCGTGAACGCATTAAACCCATTTCCGGTTTTGACATCTCGCCCTATGCGCTGATTATGGCCATTATGCTTGTCTTGCACATTATTGAAAAAACAAGACAGGTTTTAACCAACTGAGAATAATGTTTTACGAAACAAACAAAAACAGTTGCATTTTAAGAATAAGGCTGACGCCAAACGCCTCCAAATGTGCCGTTTTAGGAACATTTGCGGACGCCTCCGGCGCAGTCTTTCTTAAAATCAGCATAACCGCCGTCCCCGAAAAAGGCAAAGCCAACGCCGAGCTGATAAAGTTTTTAAGCAAAACCTTAAAACAGCCCAAAACCGCCTTTTCTTTTATCAGCGGAGAAACTGACCGCTATAAAAAAATCCTCTTAAACTCCCCCCTCACTCCCGAACTTTTGAACGCCCTAAACCGTCTGGAGAACAAAAATGACAGCGAAAATCATTAACGGCACAGAAATCGCCAAAAACATAAGGCACTCCTTAAAAGAAAAAATTTCTTTGCTAAAAACACCTCCCGTTCTTGCCGTCATTTTGGCTGGCTCAGACCCCGCAAGTGAAATTTATGTCAAGAATAAAGAAAAAGCCTGTCATGAAGTCGGCATAACCGCCCGCACCCATAAATTCTCCGCAAACGTTTCCGAAAAAGAGCTGTTAGACCTGCTCAACGACTTAAACCGCGCCCCTGACATAAATGGTATACTGGTTCAGCTCCCCCTGCCTGCACATATCAATTCCGAAAAGATTTTGCAAGCCGTATCGCCCGCCAAAGATGTTGACGGTTTTCACCCGTTAAATATCGGTATGCTACAACAAAAATCCCCCGACACGTTTATCCCCTGCACCCCAAAAGGCATTATCTGTCTGCTTCATAGCCTAAGCCTGAACCTCACCGGCTTAAACGCCATCGTCATCGGTCGTTCGCAGATTGTCGGTCTGCCGGTATCTAATCTTCTATTGCAGGAAAATTGTACCGTCACCGTCACACATTCCAAGACCAAAAAACTCTCCGCCCTTTGCCGCTCCGCTGATATTTTAATCGCCGCCCTCGGCAAACCCGAATTTATCACTAAAGAATACATCAAGCCCGGTGCCATCATCATTGATGTCGGCATTAACCGAACCCCGAATGGCTTAAAAGGTGATGTCAACTTCAAAGATGCTTTAGAAACGGCCGCATACGTCACTCCCGTCCCCGGCGGGGTCGGTCCGATGACAATCGCCATGCTCTTAGAAAACACCTATGAAGCATTTTTAAAACAAAACCGCCCTTAAAATCCGTTTTTATCTGCATTATATTATCACTCAAACAATAACCACCGCAAGAGAGGAAAAAAATGCAGTACACCGGCAACATCTTTTTATACAACAATAACTCCATCAACAAAGAACTCTATCACCAAAATCTCGAAAAAATGGGCTATTTCCTGTTTGATACCGACAATCTGCACAAATTCACCCTTTATCATAAAGAAATCACTCCCAACGTCATCTTGTTTGACTTTGACCGTCAAACCCCGTTTGATTTCATCACCTCACTTGAAAACAAATTTGAGCGCTCCTCTGTTCCGCTTGTTGTCGTCTCCGAAGCCCCCAAAGCCCTGATATATCACCCCTCAATTGCTCATTATCTCACCCATGACGCCGCCAAGAAACAGCTCTTAAATATTCTTGAAAGCTACTGCACAGGCAATAAAAAACACCACGTCCTTTATATCAACCTCAAACCCTACGAGCGCCCCGGCTTCGCCCAATCTGTCACCGATGCCGGCTACTCCCTCTTTGAGGTACACAACACTCAAGCCGCCACAGCCTATCTTGCCAAAAACACCCCCTCGGTGATATGTGTCAATTTTCACCCTGCCTTAAGCAAATCGCAAAAAGCCTTTAATCACCCCAAAACATTTTATGTGCAAAACTCACAAAATATTAAGGAAATAGAACAGTTTTTGCATTAACTTACAAAGCCGTAACCAAAATCGGACGGAAATAAAGTTATGGCACTGAAAAATTTAACCAAAAAAATTTATGACACCACCTTAAATTTGGCCTCCAAACCAAACGCTTTAACCTGGCTCTTTGCCATATCGTTTATTGAAAGCTCGTTTTTTCCGATTCCGCCGGATATTATGGTCATTCCGATGGTTTTAGCCACCCCGAAACAAGCTTACAAAATCGCAGGTGTCGCCACGCTTGCCAGTGTTCTCGGTGGCTACTTTGGTTATTTAATAGGTGTTTACGGCTTTGAGCTGATTGCCCGCCCGCTTTTAGAGTTTTATGGTTATATGGCAAACTTCACAAAGTTTGAAAACTACTACCACGAATATGGCGCGTGGATAGTTTTTGGCGCCGGAATTACCCCGTTCCCCTATAAAATTATAACTATCGCCAGCGGCGCGGTTCACTTAAACCTCATTGTTTTCACAATTGCCTCAATCCTCGCCCGTGGCATCCGTTTTTACCTCATCGCCTACCTCTTAAAACGTTTCGGCGAACCGATGAAAAGCTTTATTGAGAAAAACTTAAACCTCCTCTCCGTCCTTTTCCTCCTGCTTCTCATCGGCGGCTTCGCGGTTATCAAGTGGCTATAAATTAGAGATTTATAAAAATGACACAATAATTATCATTTTCAGCGCAAACGCTACAGCTATTGCGAATATCGGAGAGTGTCATATCTTTAACGCATTTTTTTGTTATCCCATTGCAATAGAGGTTTCCATAACGCGTATACTCCCCACCACTTGAAACATCTTCACTATCTCTTCGAGAAATTGATACATTAAATAAAGTATCACTAAATTGCATAAAAACATCCCGATAAATAGCCTCACAAACAAAAATCGACGTATCATCCGCTTTTAAGTGTATATCAAAATTTACATACTTGTGACTACGAATAAACGGGTTAATTTTATTATTCAATCTATCATAAATGAGCCCGCCTCCCTGCCGCCAAGTTGCAGGCACAAGCCCCATATCATGCAACAGCGGTGCTATTTGAGAAGATAGTGCAATAAATTCTTTATGATATTTCAGGACATCTTGAAAAAGCATATTGTATTCTTCAGTCGTTTTTTGCAACTTATATTTAAACATCGCTTTTTGAAAACCTGAAATAGCCCCAATAGATAAAATCCCCACAATTGCCAGCACGCCTAACATCTCAATCATTGAACGGCCAAATTCATCTCTTTCCATAAAAAAACTCCCTATTATCTGCACAATAAAAAAGCCGCCGATAAGGCGACTGGAAGTTGGAAACTATCTACAGAAATAGTGCGACATATTAACCAAATATAAGTATATTTTGCCGCCTTCCAGTCACTGACCAGAAAGCGTGCAAAAGTTTCGTCTTTACACAGACGTCTGTAGAAGAGGTTTCCACACCCCAGACAAACTATCGTCCATCCAACCATATTATACAAACCAAAATTCCAAAAAGCAATCAATTTTACAATAAATATCCTCGGATAAACCCGAGGTTCTATAGTAGCTACAAACCTTACGATTTAATCACACTTGTTGGCGTGGAACGGTGTTGTTTCAACACCTTAACATTCACCCCGAGTAAACTCGGGGTTTTCTGTAAGAAATCTAATAAATGAGAGATTTATATAAATGACACAATAATTATCATCTTCAGCGCAAACACTACAGCTATTGCGAATATCGGAGAGTGTCATATCTTTAACACATTTTTTGTTGTACCATTGCAATAGAGGTTACCGACCTCTCCTCAAAAAAGAGCGCTCGTGCGAGCGCCCTTTCCGTCCTTTTTTTACGCTGTAAAGATTACAAATACTTCCAAGCAATACCAACTTCGCCAACTGTACCGCAAGCAACAGTTGCATCAGGAAGCGTCATCGGCAAGATACTATTGTCTACACCTACAACAC
>JAGAZZ010000053.1 GCA_017939155.1 Alphaproteobacteria bacterium
AGGGCTGTCGGGTGTGATGACTATGGTTATTCATACACCTCTTGTCCTGATGGTTATAACTGCGGAACGGTGCAAAAGCCCTATGGGACGCTTGTTTGCTACGCTAAGCAAGAGGCTAAGACCTGCGCCGACTACGGCTATCTCTCCTCCTGTCCGTCCGGCCAGTCCGGCACCGCCCACTCCGTCAAACTCGGCGCCACTACCTCCACCTGCTACTCGGATTGTGAAGATGAGGAAGAAGAGTGTGACGAAGAACGTGATTATTTCGCCTCAGAAGAACGTGCTAGAGAAGTATTATTTGCAGATGGTAGAATCGGTACTAGAGGTAGTGACTACTTCAGCATAGTTGAAGAAGATGGGTGCTATACTTGGGCTTGTAAAGAAGACCATAAATATTGCTCTTCAAAGGATACTTATCACCTATATTATGACGGAACATACTGTTGTCTTAGTGAAGCTCCGTCCGGTGGTAGTGATGGTGATATATACTTTAGTAATCTAGAATTTGATTGGGATACTAATGAACCATGTTTTTATGGCTCATACCATCCAACTATTGAATATGTAACAAGTAATATTGATGATACAGCTACCTTTACTTGCAAAATAGAAATATGGGTTGGAACAGAAGATTGGGAACCTCAAAGTGATTGTATTTATAGTACTGAAGATGTGTACCGGCATAATGCTTATTACGGCATTAGTGAGTGCACTATATATTCGGGGAGTGGTACATGTGAGGGATTATCAACTTGTGTAGAGGGTAAAAATAATTGCATATTCAATCTACCCAAAGTAAGGGATGTCAAAACCCACATAACCTGCACTAAGGCTGGAATTGAGATTAGGTCAGCTTATCCAGATGCATTATAAACTAAATTAGGGGAAAATATTAATTGCCATACTATTAATACATTAAATACGCTTAAACTTCTTGAGACTTTATAACTCATTAGTATGTATTGAAAAAAAGCAACGAAAGACAAACCATCAGGCTTATTTCAAAGATAAGGAAATGACATTTCTTGTGTCGTTGTTATAGAAAGATACTATTTAATCTCATCCTTTTGCTCGGCGCTAAACATCGCATAGCCCGAGTCGGAATAAGCCACGTTGAGTCTGGCATTATTTCTGACTTTAGTATTTTTAAGCGTTAACCAACCAATCTAACACATTGATTTGTCTTATACCGTTATGTGAAACTTCCGGCTCCTCATCCAGGGTTAGCAAAAACTTCGGGTTATGGTCGCGGATGTTTTCTAAAGGGCGGAGTTCGCGCGCTAAAGTTGCTGGTTCGCGAACTGTTTGTGAAACCTGATAATATTGAATTCCTTCAGGTTTGACTGCCACAAAATCAACCTCTTCATTATTGACTTTGCCACAAAAGACTTGATACCCGCGGCGCAATAGCTCTAAATAAACCACATTTTCTAAAATATGACCGGAATCGCCGCCTTTTCTCCCGAGTTCTAAATACCGCAAGCCCATATCAACAACATAATACTTTTCACCAAAGCGCAAATATTCTTTGCCCTTAATGTCATAACGGCGCGCCGGGTAAAGAATAAAACTGTCCACCAACGCCGAAACATAATTTTCAACGGTTTGCGGTGCAAGGGTATAGCCATCAGCTTTCATAGTATCACTGATTTTTTTGAGCGAAGTGACATTGCCGATATTATCAAATAAAAAGCGGATAACCTTTTTTAGTCCGTCAATATCTGAAATATTTTTACGGGCGACAACATCTTTTAAGATAACCGAATCCATAATTCCCTGCAAATAGTCTGATAAATGCTCGGGTTCGTTTTTTAACTGTAACGCATAAGGGAAAGAACTCTGCGACAAATAATCTGCATAACGCCGATTGAGTGTTACGGCAGAGTTGTCTTGCGCGGACACATATTCTTGAAAAGACAGCGGCAACATCTTAATCTCAACATATCTTCCGGAAAGCAAGGTCGCCAGTTCGCCGGAAAGCAGATATGCGTTAGAGCCCGTGACATAAATATCCGTATTTTCTTTAATATAAAGGCTATCAACCGCCTTTTCAAATTGCGGCACATTTTGCACTTCATCTAAAAAAATATAGTTCATCTTATCTGCCACAAGGTTAGACTGGATATGGGCATGAAGCTGACGATAATCCCGCAAATTTTCATAGTTGATGTCTTCAAGGTTAATAGATTGTATCTGTTGCGGTGAAACACCGTTTTCTAACAGATGTTGTTGAAACAATTTGAATAGAGTGGATTTTCCGCAACGGCGAATCCCGGTCACAACTTTAATTAAATCCTTATTTTGAAAGCCGATAAGTTTTTTTAAGTACGCTTCACGTTTTATCATATTTTACTCCATTTTTTAAATATATATGACAAATTTGGTAAAAAGTCAAGAAGTTTAAAGTGTATTTAAAACTTTTATGTGGTGGGGTAGAAAATGTAGTCCTAATAAAGTCATCGCAATTTCAGAGCTTGAAGGGGGAGGGATTTTTAGCATAATTCATACTTTCCCCCTCTCTTCTTTGATAATCTAGGAAGAGAGGGGGTTAAAGCAAGTTAGCTATTTAACCGTTAGCGATACTTTTTCAGTACGTCCACTTTTACAACTAAATGTACTTCCGTTTGATACACTATGTTCCGTACCATTACTGCATTTTATCTTGACATTTGAAATATCAGCATCAAATTTCGTGCAATAGTCTTTATTAGATTGACCATTAATGCTACTACATGACAAGACTTTGCTCTCTAATGTAGTTTTAGTATTGCCGGTATTGCAGTTAAATGTATAGGTATGACTACTCCATATTGTTGCACCACAAGGGGATGTACAAGAAAGCTTTAATGTAGCACTTGCTGAAGAAGCTCCAGAGTAATTTGAGGGGGTTCCATCGCCGCAAGCAACCATAAAACTTGTGCCTTGTGTGTAAAATTGTATGTGGAATTCTTCACCACTGCCTCCACTGCCGCTATCACAATTGCAAGTGGTTTTAGGAGTTGTGACGACCTTTACAGCGTGTGCAGGCATAGTGAAACTGAAGCTTGTCCTATTACTATATACATCTGTATGACCATCTACCATACTAATCAAGACAAAGCCGCTGGTTTTGGAGGAATCGGTTGATGTGATTGTGACCGATTCGCCTGATTTAACGCTAACATCTGTGCCGGTGCCTTTTTTGCTACAAGTAGAATCTTTGCACGGTCCCAGGTCACATTTTGTACTACCGGAACAGCCATTTCCTTGTAAAGTCAGCGTGTAGTACTTAGCATTTTCCTTACAATCTGAGTAGCAGGTGGAGGTAGTAGAGCCGAGTTTGACGGAGTGGGCGGTGCCGGTTTGACCGGACGGGCAGGAGTCAACATAGCCGTAATCGGAACAGGTCTTAGCGGTCTGCTGAGCGTAGCAAACGAGCGTCCCATAGGGCTTTTGCGCCGTTCCGCAGTTATAACCATCAGGACAAGAGGTGTATGAATAACCATAGTCATCACACCCGACAGCCTTCGTGCAGGAAAGTCTGCGGTTAATCTTTGATGTAAGAGTTATAAATTCTTTTTGAGCTGTTCTCGTTCCGACAGTATCGTTCCACCCCGATTGGCAAGAACATTTAATAACACAGATACGCTCATCACAAGAAGAGTCAATTTCAGATTTTGCATTAACCTTTTCAAAATAATACACGTCTTTATAATATGCCGGCTTATCTTTTTTGAGGTTCGAAATTCCGTCTAAACCGCTAGAGATGTTGCTGGAGCTCAAAGCGTCGTCTTCATAAGAGATATTATACGACAAGTTATCCTTATTACAATCATAAGGTCTCATACGAGTTACGTCACCACAAGTAGCTTCGTCACCTGTGCCGCCCCAATAGAAAAGGTCAGCATTTGTCGTCCAGCTTATTTCACTATCAGTCAGGCGGCAGTTGTTTGCTCTGTCAGGAACACCTGTATAGCAGGTTTTTATGCCGTTGCATTCGGGGGCTTTCTTGGTTGTTAAATCAAAGTACTCTGGGTCACATGTGCTATAAGGATATTTGCAGTTTACAGTTTCTTTAGGACAACTCTTACCATTGCAGCTTGTCCAATAAGGTTGTTCATAGTATCTTGTATCACAAGTTTCATAGTGACAACAATCATCACCAACGCACTCTATTGGGCAAGCCATGCCACCCTGCGTAGTAGTTTTTGGGTCTTTAAAGTACTTTGTATCGCAAGTGCTTAATTTACAGCCAGTTGGCTTGGTACACGATATTATGTTATAGCCGTTCTCTTTTTTAGTATAACTATCAGACTCGTTAACTCTAACAGTCTGTCTATCAACATAAAAGTAGGTTGTATTTATCGGGTTTTTAGCGTCATTAGTATATCCTGTATTACAATTAGCGCAAACTAGCGGGCTAGAACTAGCGTAAGTTGTTGAACTACCCGTAAATGCCTTACCAGAACCAAGGTTATTTATAACCGTGTTTTTGCTACTCTCATTAATTGTATAGTAGAGAGCTGTATTACAACTTGTTGCCTGATAGCATTGGCTACCAGCGCAAGGGCCTGGGTTTGATACTCTGAAGTAGGTTTCGCTTGGCTTACTATAGCTATAGCCGGAAGCGCAAGAGGTTTCTTTATAAGCAGTACTAAACGGACAACCACACTTTTTATCCAGACCTGACATACTGTCATAAGCGCAATAGTCTACTGTGCTACTGTCTACATAGTGCGACGTAAAAGCTCCATCACATCTCCAGCAGTCTGTTCCACATGCGGTTGATTTATCGTATGTGAGCCATCTGTTCTCATAAGCAACATTCATATCTGAACATTTTGCACCTGTAAACCTACAAGCTGTTGAGTAGCAAGTTTGGCTATGATTGCAACCTGATGTGGTGTTTGGTGAAGGATATTTGAAGTAGACGCTATCAACTGCTGATGCACAATAGCCTGCGGCACAGCCTGACGGGTAGTAAGCAGGTATGGCGTATGTGTTTGTGCTTGTACCGCCGGCGTATGTAGCAGGAACTGATGTCGTTGTGTATGTAAAGACTGACTCATTGTCTTTAGAACACTTTGCAGAGGTGTATTTGTAGCAGTATTGTGATGATGGTAGTTTACCACAGTTATATGTATAAGCATCCATATTCCAAGGAGCATTTACAGTTGACTTATAGAAATATCTATCCATTGTAGCAGAATTTGCATAACTGCCCCACCAGCCGCCGGATGTGTTACAACCGGAGATGTATTTGGCAGCAATTAGGGACTTGTTCGTGTCTGAAGTTCCAGAGTAACCGGACGGGCTCAACAGAGTCTCAATTTTGAAGTGAGTTGTATCTGTCATACTACATCTCGCGGAAGTGTATTTATAGCACGTCGGAAGCGCGTGGCTACAGTTTGCTCCGCTTGCTGTCACACCTTTTCTGTTGAAAAACGCGTCATACGTACCGGAATTTGAATAGCTTGCCCACCAGTTATAACCTCTGTTACAGCCATTGATATAGTATGCAGTTATATCACTACATGTACCTGTTTTATTAGTAATATTTGTTGAGGATGAGCTTGTGGTGAAGTAGAAATTCTCAGCTTGGTTACATTTTGGCGAGGTTGCATACGTGCAAGGACCTGCATCATTGAATCTGCCTGTTGATGTATAGAAATATTGTGTGGGCGGAGTCCCTCGGCAAGCTCCGTTTCCTGGGGTTGGAGCCCAGCAGGTCAATCCGGACCCCTGAGAACTACTCTTATTGAAGTAACAAGGTACGTTATTTGCAGAACTTCCAACACGACATTCGACGCGGTAGCACGTTGTAGGTTTCGGCGATGTTTTCGAGGATACTATAAAGTACGATGTATTCGGATAAACACTATACGCACCTCTAGCTATAGCACAGCTATCTCCACGGCGGCAGGTTGTCGGCGAACCTTTTGTTTCAGATTCTGATTTAACGAAGTAGTTTTCATCAATTGTCCCTGTGGTTGCACCATCCGCGCACGCGGTCGAGCGGTAGCAGGTTGTCCCTGATGCGCTTGATGATGCGTATTTGAAGAATTTTTCATCTTTAGCACTAGACAGAACACTATCATTACAGCCGATTCCTCGATAACAATAGCTCGGAATTCCGTTAGTTTTTGAATAGTTTGTCTTGAAATATACTGTATTCGGTCTAGATGAATATGCACCAGTAGCACAGTCCGTTGAGCGCCAGCAGGTTGAACCGGATGCTTTTTTCGATGTGCTCTTGAAGAACGCCGTATTTGGTTGAGAGGATGTTGCATCATTACAGCTTGTTGCACGATAGCAAGTTGAGTCTTGAGCGGCGTTCGTTACAGTACCAACGCTAAAGAATACCTCATCAGGTTTATGACTCAAGTCATACGCACCGGCGTTGGTTCGGCAACCACTTGAACGGTAGCAGATTAAACCGGAAGCCTTGGAATTTACAGTTACGAAGTAGCTGGTATTCGGCGTTGCGTTTGCCGTACCGGCGCAGTAATCCGCACGATATGAGGTCGAATGAGAAGCTTGTGACCATATTGTATGGAAGAATACGGTATTCGGTTTAGATGAATATGCACCAGCTCTGATGTGTGCCGCGCTTGCACGATATGCAATAATGCTAGATGCGGACGAGGTGTCATACAAGAAGAATGATGTGTTCGGTTTTGAAGAGTGAGCGATACAACTTCCAGGTCTGTTCTCACAAACACTGACTCCACGATATGCGGTTGAGCCGGAGGCTTTGGATTCTTTAACATTAAAGAATGCTGTATTTGGTGCAGAAGAATATGCACCACCCTTAATATTCGCACGCTCCGCACGGTAAGCTTTTGAGCCGGAAGCCGCAGATTGAATGGTGATGAAGAAGGCTTTATTCGGCTCGGACGCATACGCACCGGCGATTGCATGATGCTTTTCGCCACGATATACTGTCAAACCGCTCGCTTTTGATTGAATGGTGATGAAGAATGACGTATTCGGCGAGGTTGTATAACCACCGGCAGGGAAGTTACAGCCATTACCTCGATAACAAGTTGAGTCTTGTTTAACGTTGGTTGAACTCAGGATATTAAAGAACGATGTGTTCGGCGAAGATGTATATGAACCAACGTCTGCACGGCAAGCACTTGAACGATAGCAAGTTGAACCTGAACCGTGAGAATAGGTATATACAAAGTAGCTACTGTTTTTGTTTACCTCTGGAATTGAGGTATCAGCACAAGCTACCGCACGATATGACTTCGAACCGGAAGCAGACGAACTTTGTACTTTGAAGTAGGTTTCGCTTGGGGTTGAAGAGTATGCACCAATCTTGGCATTAGCAATCCTGTCTGCACGGTATGAGGTCGAACCGGATGATAATGATTTGATTACATTAAAGAACGATGTGTTCGGAGATGCACTATACGCACCGGCTCTGAGGTGAGCTTGTTCCCCACGATATACGCGTGAGCCGGAGGCATCAGAGTGAATCACAATAAAGAACGAGGTGTTCGGTGATGAGGTATAGGTTTGTGGATGTCCCTTTTCCCCACGGTATGAGGTTGAACCCGAAGCTTTTGATGAAATCACCTTAAAGAACAACGTATTCGGCGCAGAGGTGTAGGCACCAACGGCGATGTGTGATTCTTGTCCACGGTATGAGGTTGAACCAGAAGCAAGAGATTTAATCACAAAGAAGAATGATGTGTTCGGTGTGGAGGTGTACGCACCTGCTTTTTCGTGATACATTTCACCACGATATGCGGTTGAACCAGAAGCAAGAGATTTAATCACGATAAAGAACGATGTGTTCGGTGTGGAGGTGTAAGCACCGGCCTTGATGTGTCCTTCCTGACCACGATATGCGGTTGAACCCGAAGCAATGGACTTAATCGTAAAGAAGAATGATGTGTTCGGTTCGGAGGTGTAGGCACCAACGCCTGCTTGTTCACCACGATATGAGGTCGACCCCGAAGCTTTTGAAGAAATTACTTTGAAGAACGACGAGTTCGGAGCGGAGGTGTATGCACCGGCAACAATATGCGATTGTTCGCCACGATATGAGGTTGAACCGGACGCTTGAGATTTAATCACAATAAAGAACGAGGTGTTGGGTGTTGAGGTGTAAGCACCAGCTTTAAGATGTGATTCTTGACCACGATATGAGGTTGAACCCGAAGCCTCAGACTGAATTACAAAGAAGAACGATGAGTTCGGCGCGGAGGTGTATGCACCGGCGACAATGTGCGATTCTTCACCACGGTATGAGGTTGAGCCGGTTGATGTTGAAGAAATCACCTTAAAGAACGATGTGTTCGGCGAAGATGAGTATGCACCGGCAGGAATATTGCACCCGTTAGAACGGTAACATGTCGAGTCTAGCTTAGCATTGGTCATTGAAGATACGGCAAAGAACGATGTGTTCGGCGAAGATGTATATGAACCAACGTCTGCACGGCAAGCACTTGAACGATAGCAGACTGAACCCGAAGCTTTTGAGTCTACAAAGACGAAGTAACTTGTGTTTGCTCCCATATTTGATGTTTCAGCACATTCTTGCCCACGATAGCAGGTTGAACCGGACGCAAGAGATTCAAGCGTTACGAAGAACACCGTATTCGGTCTTGAGGTGTAGGCGCCGGCTTTTTCGTTAAACGACTGCCCACGATATGCGGTTGAACCGGACGCTAAAGATTGAATTACGATAAAGAACGATGTGTTCGGCGTGGAGGTGTAACTACCTACTCTAAGGTGTGATTCCTGTCCACGATATGCGGTTGAACCGGAAGCAAGAGATTTAATCACGATAAAGAACGATGTGTTCGGTGTGGAAGTGTAGGCACCGACTTTGATGTGCGCTTCTTGACCACGATATGCCGTTGAACCGGACGCTTGAGATTTGATTGTAAAGAAGAAAGATGTGTTCGGCTCAGAGGTGTACGCACCGCCCGGTACATTAGCAGAATCACCACGGTAAGATTTTGAACCGGAAGCTAACGAGCTTGACATATTAAAGAAAGATGTGTTCGGCGCAGAGGTCATTGCTCCCGCAAGTAAATTTGCTTCTTGACCACGATATGAGGTTGAACCGGAGGCAAGAGATTTGATTACGAGGAAGTATGATGTGTTCGGCGTGGAAGTATAGCTACCGGCTTCCGCACGGAACATATAGGCACGATATGCCGTTGAACCGGAGGCAAGCGAACTCTGTATCTTAAAGAACGATGTGTTCGGCGTAGAGCTATAAGCGCCTGCTTCTTTGTGCGCTTCTTGTCCACGATATGCCGTTGAACCGGACGCTAATGATTTGATTGTAAAGAAGAATGATGTATTCGGTTCGGAGGTGTAGCTACCGGCTTCTTCGCGGAACATATTGGCACGATATGCCGTTGAGCCGGAGGCAAGCGAACTCTGTATCTTAAAGAATGATGTGTTCGGTGTTGAACTATAGCTACCGGCTTTTAAATGCGCTTCTTGACCACGGTATGCCGTTGAACCGGAAGCAAGAGATTTGATTGTAATAAAGTATGATGTATTTGGCTCAGAGGTGTAACTACCTACTTTTTCGTGGAACGACTGGGCACGATATGCCGTTGAACCGGAGGCAAGAGATTTGATTACGACAAAATATGATGTATTCGGCGTTGAGCTATACACACCTGCTTTTAAGCGAACAGATTCGCCACGATATGAGGTTGAACCAGAGCCTAAAGATTTAATTACATTAAAGAAAGATGTATTCGGCGTGGAAGTGTAGCTGCCGGCTTTTTCATGATATGATTCAGCACGATATGCCGTTGAACCAGAGGCTAATGATTTGATTACAACAAAGAATGATGTATTCGGAGATGCACTATATGCACCTGCCGGGTCATGGCATTGCGCCCCACGATAACACGTTAACCCGGTTGCAAGAGAATCTACTACCAAGAAGAATGATGTGTTCGGCTCGGATGAATATGCACCTAAGCCCGCATCACAGGCGGAGGCTTTGTAACATCTTGTTCCATCGTTACAAATCGGGTTCCAATATTCAAACCATTCATACCAGTCATTTTCAAGAGTTTCTTGTTCACGAATATCAACAAAGTCTGCGATACATCCGCCGCGACCTTCTGTTCCATCGTTTTCTATTCCTCTACCTTTACGGAAGCAACCGGTGTCGTCATTACATTCACTCTTGTCATAAACGCAAGCAGGATAAACCGAACGCGACGGAAGCCCGTCATAATAAGCATTTTTATAAGGAACACCATTGTCTAATGTAGCACCGTTTATTGAGGTTTCGTAAAGATTATTGCTACTACCGTCTAAGAAGTGCGGCGCAGCATTAATAAATGAACTATAAAAACGATTCTCCTCACTACAAGCAATCTTTTTATAGCAGTCATGGTTAGGAGTTCCAGTGTGGCAGTTTGTTTTTATGTAGGTACAACCTTTATTTTTATTGACTATATCGCATAAAGCGCTTCCGGGAGCGCAAGCAGAGCGGTTTACCCCGTTTAAGGAAGTTCCTAAGCTATCATAAATACCATAAGTCGGGTTATACGCGGCAAAAAAGTTATCATATATCGGATGATGACGGAGAACTTTTCTCTTCTTATAATCACCGGCGGAGTAGGTTGCGTTAATTTCGACGAGAGCGCGCCATTTTTCATAAGCTTCGCCTGAGCTATACAGGATACCCATATCCTGTGAAGTGCCAAACCAACCACGTGCCGTGTTACACCCCGTCCACTTATAACAATAGTTTACAACATTGTTACAGCCTAAACCATTTTGGTTAAATTGGTCTTCCCAACGACCTTCCGCGTCAGATTGGTCATAACCGCAAACAATTTTATTTGTTAAGTTATATCTGGTTTGTATTGTTCCGTCTTCGTTTCTTTCATTACTTGCAACATCGCGGTCATCATTTGCTATAAAGTTATTAAAGCCGGAGGTTAATTCTATACTATCATTACGGTAATACTCTTTGTCATTATCACAATCATATAATTGCATACAGCCGAAACCGCCGCAACGGGTTTCAAGCCGGTATACGCATTGTTCGCCACCATTTTCGTATTGCCATCTTCTGTCTTCATTACACATTGCGAATCGGCATTTGCCCGTTCCGCCGATGAAAGTACACCGCGTTTCATAAGGAATTTCAACACCACTTTCATCTTTGATATTATAATCTACTGTTCCATTTTCAACTTCTGCAAAGCCGTAGGCGCAACCGCAGAATTCCCAATATTTGATATTATCACTACCACCCAGGCACGACCCACCGTAGCCAACTTCATGCTCTGCGGCGTCGCACTCTTGGTATCCCTTTTGCTCGACTAAGAAAGAGCAACAGTTCTCATCCTTATACAGTGCCGTATCGCCACTTATACAGTATGGAGCGCCCGCTTGCGGATTCGCACATCTTTTATAACTCGAATCACACGTTCCGCTGTCAGCATAATTCCCTGCAGTCGGGTCACAACTGGGGTCTCCGGTTCGGCAAACCTTAGCCTCCGACACTTCGGAACAAACAAATCCCAGAACAGCAATTGCTACTAATATCAACTTCTTAGTCATCGCATACCTACTTTAAAATAGAATAATATCTTGTTTAAGATACCATTATTTTAGATAAATGTCAACTATTTTATATATGCGAATCGTAAAAAAATGTTTAAAACCTATTTGATTTTTAGAAATTATTTTACCTTTTGACGTAAATTTTCAAGCAAACCATCAATCCCTTTTGGCGACTTAGCAATAAATGACGTATACTCATTCCGCGCCGTTTGCGCCAAACTTACATTTTCAATGATTATATCAATAATCTTTAATTTTCCGTTTGCATTATTGACACGCCATTTAACACTCACCGGATTACCTTCGCTCATGGGAACTTTAGTATTTACAAAGATTTGATTAGGATTATTTGCCGATGAAGTTCCGTTAAAAACAAACTTTTTATTTTTAAACTCATCAAAGCGCTTTGACCAAACTTTGACATTAAAGTCTTTATAGAGAGTGATAAACTCCCTTCTCTGCTGAACTGTTGCCGTCCGCCAATAACGACCAAGAACATATTTGCCAATAAAATCCAAATCAAGATTTTCTGTAAACAGCTGTTTAAACACCTTATTTTTTTCTTCTTGTGAAGAATTTGAATTAATTATTTTTTCCACACCTTCTTTGGTGACGTTTTCGACCATTTTCACCGCCGCGTCTTTATCAATATCCGCTAACGCCATCTGTGAAAAGCCAAACAGCACAGCCGCAAGTAAACAAATTTTTTTCATAACACGTCCCTTTTTAAAAAAGTTAATCTTCATAGTCTTCAACATCCATATCAAAGTCATATTCCGGCGCTTGCTCAACCGGTTTGCCGCAAGTTCTTATTTTACTGCGATTTTGGAGATATGCTGATTTCATTGCTTCATAGTAATCAACAGAACCTTCTTCTAAGCTTTCCAAAAGTTGGACATTCTCAGCATACAGATTCAAATATTTTAACCCGGCTAAGCCGTAATACACGGCCATAGCGTCTTCCCCGTGGCTTTCATTTGCAACAATATACATCGGCGAAGAATATCCATCAGCAACAAAACCCACCGCCGCGCGAGGCGTACTCGGACCAAAAACAGGAAGCACTACAAATGGTCCATCAGGAACACACCATGCTGCCAAAGTTTCATCAAAACCGGTCGGTGCACGTTCCAGCCCCACTTTAGAAGCAACATCATACAAACCGACACCACCCAAAGTCGTATTAATCACAAAACGCCCGAGATTGTTCCCTGTTTTAGAAAATTCACCTTGCAAAAGGTGATTTGCCGCAGATACCGGCTCATTAATATTATTAAAGAAATCTGACACACGATTACGCACATATTCGTTCGTGACTTTTTTATAGCCTTTAGCCACCGGGCGAAAAACATAAGTATCAAGCTTATTATTAAAACTAAATACAGCACGATTATAGCTTTCTAACGCCGTATCATCAGATGAGCCCGACTTCGTTGACGCACAACCATTTAAGCCTGACGCTAAAACCCATACCATACTTATAAAAAAAAGCTTTTTCAATTTTCCCTCTAAAAATTATTTTTGGTAAATATAGCTCATTTATCAGATAAATCAACAAGAAAATTACTTTACACGGTATGTTTGGTTTTAAATATTACAATTCAGAAACGTTTTGTGTTTTGCAAAACAAAAATATTTGGTTAGTATGCACTTATGTTGCAATTTTTTTAAGGAAGATATTATGACTGACAAATATACTGGGAAAATTAACCTTTTTGATTGTGCCACTGCTCAAAAAGTTATCGGACAAGAAAATTTTTTAGCCGCATTTAAGACCGTCTTAGACCACGGTGCTTACTGCCAAGGTCCGGAAACCAAAGAAGTAGAAACAAAACTTGCAAATTACTCCGGCGTTAATTATTGCGCAACAAACTCTTCAGGTACAGATGCTTTGATTTTAGCTTTAATGGCTTGGGGAGTTAAACCGGGCGATGCTGTATTTGTTTCTTCGTTCACCTTTGTTGCTTCTGCTGAATGTGCGGCAATTCTTGGTGCTACCCCTATTTTTGTTGATTCAGACCCGAACACTTATAATATGGACCCGGCTGATTTACAACGCGCCATTGATGAAGTTAAAAAAGAAGGCAAACTTAATCTGAAGGCTGTTGTTGCGGTTGATATTTTCGGTTCTCCGTGCGATTTGGATAAAATTATGAAAATCGCTCACGAAAACGGCATGAAAGTTTTGGAAGATGCGGCTCAGGCATACGGTTCTACTTATAATGGCAAGAAAGCCGGTGCAGCCGCCGATATGGTTGCAACATCTTTCTACCCGACAAAACCTTTGGCTTGCTATGGTGATGGCGGCGCCACCTTTACAAACTCCAAAGAAGAATACGACCTTTTGGTATCCTGCCGTGTACATGGGATGAGCCCTGAAGACCATTATGACAATGTTCGTTTAGGCTTAACTGGTCGTTTAGATTCCTTCCAAGGCGCTGTTTTGTTGCAGAAATTAAAAGTTTTTGACGAAGAACTGGTTAAAAGAGCTAAAATTGCGAAAAAATATGATACTGAATTAAGTTCTTATTTCGGCAAACAAAAAATCTTAGATAACGCAACTTCTGCGTATGGCTTATATACCATTAATTGTGAAGACAGAGATGAGTTAATGGCTTACTTAAAAGAACATAACATTCCGTGCGGTGCATATTATCCTCGTCCGGTTAATACGCAAACTGCTTACAAAAAATGGAACACAAGAAGCCTGCCGGTTTGCGAGAAGTTGTCTAAGACTGTTTTGAGTATTCCGATGCACCCATATTTGGAAGAAGATGCTCAAAATTATGTTATCAATACAATGAACGAGTTTGCTGCGAAGAAAGCAAAAGTTGCAGCATAAGAAACACGTTTTCAAACCCCAGAAACAGCCGTCAAAAGCGGCTGTTTTTTTATTTTTAACTAAAAAAGGAAATTCTTATTGATTTTTACCATTCTTATTTCTATATTAGTAGTCAGAATAACTTTTTGAAGAAGGGGAAACTTAATTATGTTTGAAAACAGAGAAGCTGTTTCTTATAGCAACGCTCAGGTTGTTGATGAAGGACTGCGTAACTTTATGCTTAAAATTTATAACTATATGGCCGGCGGACTTTGTGTTACCGCATTGATTGCTTATTTAGTTATCAGCAATCCGTCTATTTTGCGGTTATATTTTAACGAAACCGGATATTCAGCATTTGGCTGGTTGGCTTTGTTTGCACCGCTGATTGTCGTTTTTGCTTTTGGTTGGGTTTTGAATAAAGGTACATTACAGCAGGTTCAGGCTACTTTTTGGGGATATTCCGCATTGATGGGACTTTCTTTAGCGCCTGTCTTTTTGGCTTATACCGGAGCAAGCGTTGTCCGTGTTTTCTTAATTACCGCCGCAACGTTCGGAGCTTTGAGCTTGTATGGTTACACCACTAAAAAGGATTTAACCGGATGGGGAAGCTTTTTATTTATGGGGCTTATCGGTTTGATTATTGCTTCCGTTGTCAATATCTTTATGCAAAGCTCAGGATTGTATTATGCTTTGTCTTATATCGGCGTTTTCATTTTTGCCGGTTTGACAGCTTATGACACACAAAATATGAAGTCTTTATATTATGCCAACAGTTCTCTTAATGATGATATGACCTCAAGAGGCGCTATTGCCGGAGCTTTGTCTTTATATTTAGACTTTATCAATATGTTTCTTTATCTCTTGCGCTTATTAGGCGATAGAAGATAATTGCTTTATATTGTTCTAGCCGGGACTTGTGTTCCGGCTTTTTTATTTTAAGGAGGAAAGAATGACTTGTGATATAATGGAGCTTTTTGCAAAAAGACATAGTTTTTATGAGATTAACAATCATCTTCCCATACAAGCGCTTGAGGTTGTTGCCCTTATTAAGGATGCCTTGAAGCTTTATCCAAGTCCGTTTAATTCGCAAAGCGCCAGAGTTGTTTTACTTTCAGGAAGCCAACATTTAGCTTTTTGGGAACTGACCAAGCAAGACCTCTTTAAATCAGCACCTAAAGAAAAGTATGACGGAATAAACACCCGCATTTCCTCTTTTGCTAAAGGTTTTGGCACGCTTTTATATTTTGTAGAAACGGATATTGTTCAAAAACAAGAGCAACAAATGCCGCTTTACGCAACTAATTTTAAAAATTGGGCTTATCAATGCAATGCCATTTTACAATTTATGATTTGGAGCGCTTTTGCAAACAAAGAGATTGGCGCCAGCCTGCAACACTATAATCCGCTGATTGATGAAACAGTTAAAACAACTTATAACCTCCCAGAGAGTTGGGAGCTCGTTGCCCAAATGCCTTTTGGCGGTATCAGCACCACCCCACCGCCGCATTTGATGTCTGATTTAGAGGAAAAATTGCTTATTTTAGAATAAAAAGACTCAAATTGGAAAATCACATACACTTAAAGAGCACTCGCTATAATTTGATTCATCAGGCAAGACACATTCTGCCATACATCGGTCATAACTACCATCCGCATAGCTGCCAACAAAACTAAACAATATTCCACCGAAAGCTATCATTAAAAATACTGGTATCAATATGAAAAATATAACTGAAATGATATATTCGTACCATTTTTTATTTGTTTTACCGACAAAAACGACCATTTTACGAGCCAAAATCAAGCTCCAAATGCTTATAAAAAATACATCTGTTTTGCTAGCTATTTTGTACAGAGTTTCATTTACAGCATCATATTGCCAAAGGATAAAAAACTCACATATTGAGAGAAATACAAAACCGTAAAATATATACTTTTTTATAGGCTTTTTTTTTGGAAAGTCTACAGTCATCGTTTCTTTATTCATATTGTGCCTTTGGGGTTATTGTTTAGAAATTTTTTTGGTATTTCCAGCATTAAGTTATACAATTGTTCTTTTGTATATAGCATAATTTATATGCTCCGTCAACAGTTATTATTTCCCCAACAAATTCCTTGCTTTTACTATTTTCCCTACTTACAATGTGTTTGATTATAGGAGGATAAAATGCAAGAAGTATTATATGGAAAACGAATCAAATTATGTCGACCGCAATGTGAGTTAGCCGTGGCTGAAGATATGTTCAGAGTTGTTGATAAATGTATGGCGGACTTTTCGCCTTGGCTTGACTGGACAATTGAATATACGAAAGATATGGCTTTTGACTTTTTAAAAACCGCAGATACAAATTGGAATGATGGTAAAGAGTTTGTATATGCCATATATTTTGAGAATACTTTTATCGGCTTAATTACTGTTTTAAATATAGCAAAACAACATAAACGGGCTGAAATAGGCTATTGGCTGGATACAGATTACACCGGTAACGGCTATATGAGCGAAGCAGTTAAGCTTATTGAAAAAGAGCTGTTTGACAATGATTTTAACAAAGTTGTCATTCAAACCGATGTTTTGAATGTTAAATCTGCAAAAATTCCGCAAACATTAGGTTATCAGCTTGAGGGGATTTTGAAAGAAGACGCTTACTCCCAAACACGGCAATGTTTTTGGGACAGGAACATTTTTGCTAAATTAAAAGCGGATTATATTGCTTAAAAATATAATAAAACTCTTTAAACAGCAAAGAAGCCAACTTTAAGAGTTGGCTTCTTTTGAATAGTAGTAATCCTCAGCCTCGTATAATTGAGGAGAGGCTTCAACGGCATACGCCGTTTCGGTCAATGCACATACGCTGTGAAAACTTCCCGGCAGAAATAAGGCCATATCTCCAGCAGTTAATGTGATAGAGAATTTTTCCTCAGGGTGATTGATTAGATAGAAATCAACCCTGATTTTGCCCTGCAAAACATAAGTATATTCCACCTTATGATAATGCCAATGATTGCCCCGCGGAATGTTTTTTTGGTATATGTTCATTCCCAAAAAATTAATCCTTTCCGGAAAATTCAGCACTCCGTTCGGATAAGGTATATCCTTATTAAAGAACCCCCGACCATTTTGCAGTGCAACCTTGTCTGGATAATCCGACAATGCCGCCGGAAAAACCTTAATCAGATTCCGAAGATGGATTTGCGAATCCGTCACATTTTGCAAAGAAGCCTTTTGAGGCATTTTGTCAGCAAACAGACAAAGCAACCTTCTAGCTTCAGAGGTTATGCGTCCACGCAAATCTTTGCAGAACAAATGAAATACATAATTTGTCGTTTTGCTCTCTTGCTCACATCCAAGATAAATCAAATCTCCGAAGGTCTTGTAGGTTTTTGTCAAGTTCAGCGCTACTTCTGACGGATATTGCAATGGAGGCAAATCCGCTTTTAATACCTTTGCTGACAGACTGTCCGGCGAGGTCAATAAAACAAAAATTTTCATAATTTCTTTTTTTTAATAATTTATTTTGGTTTAGTATATATTATTTCAGACAAATAATCAACACGAAATTTTGTCAAAATTAATTTTATATTTGCCGGCAGACAATCTGTCCGACAAGTTGAGATTTGTACCGCACAAATTCCATCACTGTGCAGTTTTTAATCAACGTTCTCTTGTCGGTGTCGGTAATTTTGTGAAAAGATTATAAATATTGCAATCGACTTTCTTATCAAAATAGGTTTTTAGAGCATTTCTTGCTCCTAGCCAATCTTTATCAAGCGTTATTCCTCTGCGCTCTTCTAAGTCTTTTGCCCGCTGTTCAATTGTCACAAATCCGTCTTTATTGGAGAGGTTATCAGCCAGTTGAACTAATAAATCATTATCTGTTGTTTGGGTGTTTTTTATATAATTAGCGATAAAATCATAATCTTTTTTATTTCCAAAAAACATTTGAGAACATTTTTCATAAGAGGGGAGTTTATTGAACAAAAACATATGCAACAGCGCGGAACGAGCGGCATTTTTATCTTTATCTATGAGATATTCATAACCGGAAATACCATGAAAACGAGCCTCTTTGCGTTCATTTGTGCGACAAACATCATGCAATAAAGCATTAACATAAGCCTGTTCTTCATCCATCCCTTTTATTTTTGATGCGATAACACGAGCGATATTTGCTGCACTAACAATATGATTTTCATACATCCACCAACGGGACATATCCCTACCTATGGAGGCATCTCTGGCTTTGACTTCTGCAATTATGCCTCTTGCTTCTTGAATTGATATTCCCATTTTATATCCATTTAGAGTCAATTTTGTAAAATTATGACTTTAGAATAAAACAAACGAATGCAAAAAGTTTAGTAACTAATCTGTTATATCTTTACCAATAAGTTTAGACACCTTCATATTACCTTTTGAATGTTTAATTTTTGCGTTAGTTTTTATTGTTTCTTCAGTCATATATAGAAAAATTACTTATATTAATTTAATTTTACCTCATCGTTCGACAAAAATCAAGTAAAATATCCCTGGGACGTAATTTTAATGCTAACTCTACTGCCTTTCGTGCTACGCCTAAAATATGTTTCCATCTATTTTTTGTAATCATTTTTGTTCCTCATTATATTGTTAGGATAAGATGATTTTTATATTAAATAAAATCTAACAAGGGATTGAAAAGATAAAATGCTTGTTTCAAAACTTCACAAAACTGATTAGATAAGCTGTTGTTTAAAAAACAAAAAACACAACAAATACAGAATTAAAAAAAATGATGTACGTGACTTTGCGATTATCGAACTAATTACTATGAGGATTTTAAGAGTTTAGCACTTACAATAAATTCTCTTTTTCCAGATAATCATACATTTCCTCAGCCATAATTTGATGTCCCTTGGCGTTGGGATGAGTGGCGTCCTTATAAAACTTTTCCAACTCTCTATTTTTCCAAACACCGTACCTTTCGAAAAATCTGATATTTCGCTGTTGGCAGATATGTTTAATAATTTCATTATATCGTTCAACATCCGTATTATACCGTATCAATGAGGCTTGTTCTGTATAACGATTTTCAATAACCGGCGTTAAATCTGTTACAACAATTGTTGCTCCTGTTTTACCTAAAATATCTAGCAACTTATTCCAATACATAATTCTAGCACCTTCGGAAAAATCAAGCTGCAATTTGCTATCTTTACGACGGCGTAAATCATTGATACCGATATTGACGATTATCAAGTTAAACTGACGAGATAAAACTTCAAAATTTGCTCTATTAGCTACGTCCGCAATATTATCACCGGATTGAGACATATTGTTAAAAACATATTCCCCTGAATGTGAAGATAAAATTTTTTTTCCAAGTCGCACAAACCAACCTAAATCTTGCTCATCATAACAACCATAGGCAATACTATCCCCAACCATACCAATATTTTTAACCATAATCGTTCTCCATATTATTTTATTGAGAGATATGCTATAAACTAAAATATTTATTTTTTATGAAAGTCCGATAATTTTGTAAAAAATACTGAATTAAATTTCAAAAATTTGACTAAATAAATGTTTGTTTAAAAACAAAAAGCACCTTAAAAGGTACTATCTTAAAAAATAGTGCACGTGACTTTGCGATTAAGATTCTAGATAAATTCTCCATTGTCGAAAGCTCAACCAATGGCGGTCGTTTAAAATTTTATGAAATGCTGGAATTTGTTAAACAGCAAAAACACAAAACCGCCATTGTCGTCAATTGTGTCGATAGATTACAAAGAGGTTATAAAGAATGCGTTGAGCTTGATGACTTACGCAAACAAGGACGAATTGAGATACATTTTTATAAAGAAGGCTTTTATTTGCATAAAGACAGTACATCTTCAGATAGAATGAATGATAGAAAAACCAATGCAACAACATTAGCAAAAGAATATGGAATTAGCAGAGATTTATTATATCAAGTATTGAAAGCACAGTTTTAGATAAAGTTTACCCCTCACAACAATTAAATTGTGAGGGGTTAAAGATTTTTTTACAACTGATGATAGTAAAAATATTATGGCCAAATATTTTTCAACCTTTCTTTTTTAAAATAAGCCTTATTTTTACTGATTCCCTTTACCCATCCGAGTAAAAATGATAATATAGCCAATATAAGCATAATTATCTTTATTACTAAATTAGAGCTTTCAAACCCTCGGTAAAACGCAATACTTCCAAAGAAAAGAAAGATACCACCGACAATCACTCCCAATGAAATGGAACATTTAATACAATCCCAAAGAGATGGTTTAAGTTTATCAAGGTAAGCACTTGCACCAAAAAAGCCAAAAATACGACCAGCAATAAAAAACGATACTATCCCTACAAAAATAAAAAAAAATGTAATTTCCATACTTTATAATATTTTAATGATTAAACATAATTACTTTTATTAGTGAAACGTACTATAACACATTTTTCTGTAAAAATCAAATATTTTATGTCTAATTTTCTGAAAAATCTTTTTTTTCTAAACTTCTACTACTGTATATGAACCGTTATAATATTTCACAATAGCAAAATTTCTTTTATTAAGGGCTTGGAATACTACAATCTAAGTCCAATGATTATTAAAACAACTTGTCCGTCTTTCATTATATAAGAAAACAATCAGTCGGGCTCAGGTCCAAAATATTCTTAAAAACACTTTCTATATCGGATATTTTAAGCAAAAAGGCAAAGTTTACAAACATCATTATCCGCTTTTTATTGATGAAGATTTATTCCGCATTGTGCAGGATACGATGGAAGGCAGGAAACGAGCACCGAGCAAATTATATTATGGCGACAAGCAATACATCTTCTCCGGTTTAGTCAGATGTGGATGTTGTGGCAGCTTGATGACTTGCGAAACCAAGGTAAAAGACGAAAAACACTCTTATAATTATCTGAAATGTAACAAACTCCGCTCAAAATGCTCGCAGAAACCTATCAATGAAGCTAAAATCTTAAAACAGTTGGAACAGGAATTATCTAACAAAACCGAGTTACTTTGTGACATTGATGTCAGTTAGTTAAATTGCTTCTTTATTGATTTTTATAAATATATGACCTAAATTGCAGATAGTGTTATATATGGGGACCACAATGAAAGATTGTTCAACAATATATTTAGTTTGCGGCTTTCTTGGAGCTGGAAAAACAACTTATTCCAAGAAATTGGCTGAGACCACAGGAGCGATTCATCTCAACCCCGATGATGTCTGTATGCAAAAATACAGTCCCGAGGAATATGAAAGTAATTGGGAATACTGCTTTGCCCAAACACTTGATTTTTTGTGGCAAGAAATTTCAACCTATATCAAACAAAATAAAGATGTTATCTTTGATGTGGGATTTTGGAGCAAATCATCAAGAGATGAGGCAGTTAACAAAGTAAAACAAATGGGCGGAAAACCGATAATTCATTACATTTACGTACCGGATAGCATCTTAAAACAACGGATTGCAACAAGAAAAGGAATAATTGCAGAACAAAATCTCGCAAATTTTGATATTATAAAAAAATCATTTGAAGAACCCTCTGAAAATGAGGATTTTGTAACTATTAAAAACTATTGATTGTTATAAAATGCTTTATTTTCTTGGTTTCCACTCAAAAAAATCCGATAACTTATGAAAAAATGCCATTTTCAAAACCTCCAAAATCGGACTGACTGAGAGGCTTGATTTATATAACAAAAAAGCACCTCAAAAGGTGCATTTTAACAAATGGTGCCGCTAGACGAAAGTGCGCGCGGCACGCCACTGCGCACCCTACGGGGCGGCTCATTACATTCGCCGACATCTTGAAACGAATTTCATCCGTTTCTACGATTCCGGACTTACTCGTAAGCCCGCTTCCAACTGCCACAAAACCATTAAAAAAACCTCCACAAGGAAGGATTTTTTAATGGTGCGTGTTATTGTGCAGTTATCGGACTCAGAATTATGAGGATTTTAAGGAACTTTGTTATAGAATTGGTATGTTAGAAAATTTATAATAGTAGGATAATATTCTAAAATTTCTTGATTTTTATATCCTCTAAAAATAAACTTCAATCGTATTAGGGGGATATAATGCCGAAAACCAAAACAGAACTATTTTTAGAATTAGCTCAACCAGACGAAGAAGGTCGTAGTCGTTGGGTAAATGTTTCAGAATTTATTGAAAAATATAAAGAATTAAAATTGGGAAATGGCGGAAGTTGGTGTCGCAAAGAATCAACTTTGGCAAAAAAATACTTATTGGAATTTGATAAATCTCAAACTTCAGGAAATTCCATTGATGCTATTAGAACTATAGGCTTGAATAAAAAGGACTGTTTCAATCAAACTATTCGGAATGATATAAAGGAACACTATAGAAATAAAAATTGTGTAATGCTCGGAATAAAAGGAAATTCTGAAAACACAAAAATTGAAATTGACCATAAAGATGGAAGAAAAAATAATGCTAGAGTTTCAGATTTGGCAACTCAGCGACTCGAAGATTTTCAGCCATTAACCAAGGCTGCAAATGACGCCAAAAGGCAAATATGCAAAAAATGTATGGAAACAGGAAAACGTTGGGATGCTCGAAATTTAGATGGAAATCCTGTTGCGTATTACAAAGGCGGTGAATCTCTTGAAGATTTTGGATGTGAAGGATGTTACCAATATGATCCTGTTGAGTATAGGAAAGAAATAATAAAAAAGGCCAGAAACGGAGAAATTTAGTTTACAAATAAAATAATGACGACATTATGTTTTTAGAATATAACGTTTTTAAGAGAAATTTACAATGAATTACATTGGGTCAAAGTATAAATTGCTTTCATTCTTGGAAAGAAACATCATAGAAACAGTTGGAGATATTAAATCCTGTGTGTTTTGTGATTTATTTGCAGGAACCGGTGCTGTTGGTAGATATTTTAAAACGCTTGTAAAACAAATTATAGCAAATGACATTGAAAATTATAGTTATGTACTTAACAGAAACTACATTGGAAATCATTTACCTATTGAATACCAAGAAAAGTTAGATGAGTTAAATAATCTCTCTGGTAAAAAAGGATTTATTTACAATAATTATTGCTTAGGTAGCGGCTCCGGACGTCAATATTTTTCGGATAATAACGGTCAAAAGATTGATGCAATACGATTAAAAATTAAAGAATGGTATGATAAAAAATACATTTCGGACAATGAATATTTCTTTTTTCTAGCCTCTTTATTAGAAAGTGCAGATAAAGTTGCTAATACAGCTTCCGTCTATGGGGCTTTTTTGAAACAGTTAAAAAAGACTGCTCAGAAAAATATAGAATTAGAACCGGCATTATTTCAGATTAATGGTCACGATCACGAAGTATATAGTGAAGATGCTAATAATTTAATACAGAAGATTCAAGGAGATATTTTATATTTAGATCCACCTTATAATGAGAGACAATATGGTGCAAATTATCATATCCTAAATACAATAGCTTTATATGATAATTTTATACCTAAAGGAAAAACAGGATTAAGAGATTATACTAAATCGGTATATTGCAAAAAAGCAATGGTATTAAAAAGTTTTGACAATTTAGTAAAAAACGCAAAATTTAAATATATTTTTCTAAGTTATAACAATGAAGGTTTAATGTCAGCAGAGGATATTAAGAATACTATGACTAAATATGGAAAGTACTCTTTAGCGACAACAAATTATCAGCGTTTTAAAGCTGATAGTGCAAGAGAGTATTCTGCAGACAAAACAACGGAATATCTACATATTTTGAAAAAAAACGATGCCTAAGATTAACGATTTAGACCTTGAAAATTGGAAAGATTTAAGTGAAATCACAACGGATTCATTATGGATTATTGATAAAAGATATAATGAAAATGGTCATAAAAATGGTTTTTGGGGAAATTTTGTTCCACAAATTCCGTATCAGTTTATTCAAAGGTATACAAAAGTAGGAGATTTGGTGCTAGATCCTTTTTCCGGCGGAGGTACCACTTTAATAGAAGCTAGACGTTTGGGAAGAGATGCTTTAGGTTTTGAAATAAATGCTCAAACTTGCCAAGTGACTCAACAAATTTTAAATGATGCTGAAAAATTTTTGAAAGATAATGTCACCGCTAAGGCTTATTTAACTTGTGGTGACAGTACTAGTCTTGATTATAATAAAGAGTTACAAAAGATTGGTAAGAAAAAAGCTCAGTTAGTTATTTTGCATCCGCCATATTGGGATATTATAAAATTCGGACAAGAAGAGAATAATTTGAGCAATGCAGAAACTTTAGGTGCTTTTTTGGAAAAGTTTCAAGTCATAGTTAAAAAATCTGTAGATGTTTTAGAAAAAGGTCGGTATTTAGCTATTGTTATTGCGGATAAATATAAAAATAGCGAACTTATTCCGTTGGGCTTTTATACAATGCAGGTAGCTCAAAGAGAAAAATTAAAATTAAAATCAATTATTGTTAAAAATTTTGATACAACAAAAGGAAAACAAAATCAGCAAGCTTTATGGCGGTATCGAGCCTTGGCGAATGGTTTATATTTATTCAAACATGAATACATTTTTTTATTAAAAAAATAGATGTTGTAATTTAAAAAAATAAGGTTACCCTTGGTGCTAGACAAGTAATTCCGAGGGCGATATTATGACAACACATGTTTTTATTGTAAATGAAGAAACTTTTCCACTTCACTTAAAATATATGTTTGCAGGTACAGGAGCTGGAGATTTATCTGTAGACTTTAATGGTTCAACGGATAATAATAAAGTCGAAAAAAATTTAGTTAGTATGCTGACTGATGCCGCTCGAGTACGTAAAGACGATAAAATCATTTTTTATTGCACGGGAACTTTCGGAAAAGGTCATTTTTATGGTGTATTTAAAGCAAAGGATAGATGTTTTATAGATGCTAAGTCTGAGGCTACACCAGAGTTGAGTAAAAAGCTTACTTTCCGTGTCTTATTAGAGCCTGATGAGGTATATGCACAAGGAGTAACAGAATGGGAGGCATTAGATAGTCTAGAGGGGATAGAAAAACCTTGTGATATTTTATGGTCGTTAATCTACAGAAAATTGGATGGTAATAGAGGAAATACAATGATAACTCCTGCTGAGTCTGAGCGTTTGATTAGTATGATTAGAGCTAAAAATGATAATACTCGGGTTGCTTTCTCACAGTTTTCATATGATAAAGAATGTAAAGTTATAACAGAAGGAGAACAATGTTTATATAATTCAGAATTTTCAGCTCCTATAGATATAAAATGTAAATTAATACATACTCATTATGCCTATGAAGCATTCTTACAAACATATATTGCCCAATCAATTGACATAGATAAAAATCTTAAAGAATTATTTTTAGAAGGTAAAAAGCTAGGTTGGTTAGGTAATGAAGTTATGTGTGGTGTGGGAATGCGACGAATTGATATTTTATTGTTGACGACAAATCTAGATACTCATCAAGCGATATTAGCACCAATAGAATTAAAAGCCTGTACTATTTATCCAGAAATAACAGATCAAATTGAAAGATATATACTTTGGATTAAGCAGTATTTTCAACCAACGCCCACCATAATAGAACCGGCAATTATTGTTCGAAAAACAAACAGGAAAACAAAGAGATATTTTGAAAGCATAGATGCATTAAAAAAATTTAATAAGATGCAGGGGATTAGGATTAGATATCTTGCATATCAAGTAGAAGATAATGATTTACATTTTGAAGAAATTGATTACGAAACAGAATGAAAACTTATTGTGTGTTTATAGACATAATAAGGTTATTTGTATAAGCAAAAATCTTACTTACGCACGACTTAGTGTTTCAAAAATCATTAAGTTAAGAGCTTTCCTATCCGTAAATTAGCAATCCAGTCCCAAATTGTAGCAAAATGTCATCAAAAAGTAGAATTCTCAGGGCTCCCGAATAAGAAAATACACCGCATAATATAAATAGCTAAGGAGCAAAACAACTATTTATGAAAGGAAAAAGTTATGTGGTATGTAAAGTTAAATAACACAATTCTCCCAACTCCGTATCAGTTTTTTAGTGACTGTCTGGCTGAGTGCCAAAGATTGCACCAAACGATGATTGCCGTTTGTACTGAACCTGTTTTGATTAAATAAGGAGATAGTGTTATGTTAAAGAATTTTGAAAACTGGCTGTTGCAAAACAATTATAAACCGACCACCGCAGCAGATTATATGGGACGGATTGAAAGACTTTGTAGAAACGAACAGTTTACGCTTGCTCATCTGGTTGAAAATATCTCTGTTATATTACCGGAATATGAGAAAAACGGTAAAAAACATTCTTACGGAAAGAGAAGTCATTATTCAGTTTTGAATGCTTTGAAACGGTTTCAGACATTTCTGGTCGAGAGTAAATTGGTTTAGGATTCTAAAATTCAGCCCGGTTTGATTGATTTCAGGTCGGGCTTATGTTTTACTTCTTTTATCAAATCCGGTTGTTTCTGGGTTATTTATGGAGCAATGGGATATTGTTTTAGGCTAGTTTATCTCAATATCAACATCATAGCTATCATCAATCAGGACATAATGACAATTATTTTGCTTGCATAATCTTAAATTTTTTATGTTTTCTTCCAACGCGGTTTCTTTTGTAAACCAAGAATCATCAAGACGATTTTCAATAATATTGGCGTAATTTTTTATATCCGTAAAATGATTTTGTATATAATTTTGAGTCATAACCAAGCAATAAAACTGTATTGTTTTCAAATATGACAAATCAAAGTCTTTTTTCCAGTCAAACGGAATATACGCTCCTTCAACAATAAGATTTTGCTTATTTTCTGTGGCCGTTTTAATCATTTCTCTGACAATCGGCCATAAATATTTTTCTAAGCTCTCATCATCTTCGGGTGTTAATGATGTATTGTTGCTACGTATTAATCCCATTTTTAATAAATCTATTGATAAAATAGGATATTTATATTTTTCTAATAGCTTTTGTGCCAATAACGTTTTACCTGTATGAGATGCACCGGAAATTAAAATAATCATATTACCTCGTATAATGTCTAATTTTACAAATAGCATATTGCCAAATTAGGATAAAATTCAAGCCAAAATTAACAAAGCTATAGAAATAACATAATAATACCTATTCACGATGTTTTATAACTATCAAAAGGAATCTGATGTCTTTGTAATGTCGTGATTCTTCGGGATTGTAAAACAGTTTTTTCAAATAAATTTCCATTATGTGACGTTGATGTCATTAAATCAAAATTTGACGACCGGATCACGATTTTCATTTTGATATAAGTTAGCTATATTTATGAAACACGACTGTCCACGGCTTGTTTATTGAGTAATGGACGGCGTTTTATTTTTCAAGACAGAACAATATTGATGAAGATATAATCCGGTTGGTGTCAATTTTGTTGTTTTGATAGAAACTTACCTCTTTCAGGCAGTAGGTGCATAATCTCTCCGGATTGGTTATTTCTTCTAAACATATTAATTCGGTTGGCAGATTGAGCTGATGACTTGCTTTATCAAGTGCCGTTTGTAATTGATTCGTTGTATACTTGCCGGAATTTATCAATAAATGATAATGCCAGCTTGAACCTTTTCCTTTTTCGGCAAAAGCAATAAACGGTAAATGTTTCTTATTCCAATGTCTTCCAATTAAAAAACTCTCAAATTTTGCCATTAATTTGCGTAGATAATCTTGAGAAACGGCTGAATCTTCGGTTTTCATATTGTTTGGAAACTGGACTGTTAAAAAATGTGTGTGATTAAATGACAATAACCAGTCGATAACATCATTTTTATTGTTATTTTGATGTAATAAACATTTAGAGATATTAGACATTTTATGGTTAAGGATGTTTTGTAAGTAATTATAGATTTTATAAAAGATATTTTTAATTATCATTTTTGATATTCCTCATATTTATTAAATTAACTAATTTATTTCAGGTAATAATCAGGATTGGGATATGTTTTTACAAATCCTTTTGTATCCCGTGCCGATTTAACAGCCAGAACAATGCTATTGGTGCGAAAAAGCAGCAAAGTTCGCGGTTATTGATACCAATTTATAGAATTGTATTTTTTGAATAGTTTTATGAAAAAAATTTCCGAATATAAAAAAAGTTTTTGTCGTTGATGTCACAAACTTTAAAAATTAACCTTTAACATAGTGGTGTTAAAGGTTGTAATTGTATTTCTACTAAAAACGAGTGTCTGTCCGTGTCTTCCTATATAAAGAGGGGATTTTTTAACTTCTTTTCTTGTTAGAAAGGAGGTTAAAATTTTTTCATTTCCTGTTTTACATATTTATTCAATCCCGACATATAATTATTATGACTGATACATTTAACAAAATAAAAGAAGAATTGTCTGTTTATTATCCCGATGTTACGGATGATGAATTAGAAACTATGACTCAAAAACTAATTACATTTTTCAAATTAAGTGCCAAAGCTTTACAAGAAGCAAAAAAAGCGGAAAATTCATTAAATGACATTGATGACACTAAATCATAAAAATAAATTGTCGTCAGCGTCAAAAACTTTTAAATCCAACCTGTTGTCCTCAAGGGCATGAGGTTAAAAACCAACCTCATTTATTTTGTAAATGAGGTTAGTAGATTGAAAAATCAGTAAAATATAAGTAAAAAAAGTTACAAAATCATTCATTTTTTTGCGTACAATCCCAAAACAACACGACATAATAACATTATCGGACTAATTTTAAGGAGTAATTTGTTATGTCTAAAAAGAATAAATATCAAAATATCGCAGATGAAGAGTGTAAACAGGCTGTTATTTTTGCCCGCGTCTCATCAGAGGAACAGAAAAAAGGTGCTTCGATTGATGCTCAGCTTAAAACGGTTATTGATTACTGCGATAATCACAAGTTTAAGATTCTAGATAAATTCTCTATTGTCGAGAGTTCAACGCGTGGTGGTCGTTTAAAATTTTATGAAATGCTGGAATTTGTTAAACAGCAAAAACATAAAACCGCCATTGTCGTCAATTGTGTAGATAGATTACAAAGAGGTTATAAAGAATGTGTCGAACTTGATGACTTACGCAAACAAGGACGAATTGAAATACATTTTTATAAAGAAACTTTCTATTTGCATAAAGACAGTACCTCTTCAGATATATTGCGTTGGGATATGGGAGTATTATCTGCTAAAATGTATGTCGGGTCGCTGCGTGATAATGTCATCAGAAGTCAGGAATATAAAAGAGAACAAGGACAATGGCAATCTTGTGCTCCGGTCAGTTATTTAAATGTACCCAAAACCAAAACATCTCCGGCAGATATAATTATAGATGAAGAAAGAGCACCCAAGGTTAAAAGGCTTTTTGAAGAATATGCGAAAGGCGGCAGGACACTTCAAGATATTACCAATTTAGCCAGAACGTTGGGTTTATGCTCAAAAATGTGTACAGTCAATAAAACAATCAGCAGAGCTCAGGTACAAAATATTCTTAAAAATACTTTCTATATCGGATATTTCACACAAAAAGGCAAAGTTTACAAACATCATTATCCAAGATTTATAGATGAAGAGTTGTTTCATATTGTGCAAAATGTAATGGAAGGCAGGAAACGCGCACCGAGTAAATTATATTATGGTGACAAGCAATACATCTTCTCCGGTTTAGTCAGGTGTGGTTGTTGTGGTAGTTTAATGACTTGTGAAACTAAAGTAAAAGATGACAAACATTCTTATAATTATCTTAAATGTAACAAATTACGCTCAAAATGCTCTCAAAAACCATTAAATGAAGCAAAAATCCTCGCTCAGCTTGAGAAAGAATTATGTCTACCTATGAATATCAGTGATGAGATGCTAAAAAATATCAAGTCAGAAGTCAAAAAGCAGCTTAAAGAAGAAAGAGTAAATACAGCTTCCTTAAAAAGAGACATCACAATCAAATTATCCGGACTCGATGAACAACTCAAAACCTTGTTTCGCGGCTATATCCAAGGAAAATGCGATAAAAAAATGTATAATGAACTCAAAACTGAAATCGAATTGGAAAAAGAGAAACTGCAAAAAGATATGGACAGATACCTTGAGATTGATACCGAAACAGATGAAATCTTGGCAAATATCGCTGAAATCGCGGCAAATGTTGGAAAATTTCTAAAAAGTCCGATTATTTCGCAAAAAAGAGATATTTTAAATTTAATCTTATCGGACTGCAAAACGGAAGGAAAAAATCTTTGTTTTTCAATAACTAAACCGTTTGATAAGTTGCTGAAAACGCCTGAAATCAACAAATGGTGCCGCTAGTAAGAATCGGACTTACGACCCCGTCATTACCAATGACGTGCTCTACCACTGAGCTATAGCGGCATATCTATAAAATGCTACCAATGACATATTGCAACGTTTGTACAACCGTTTCATCAGTTAGCGAGAGTTAGAATAACCAAACTTTTTATAAAATCAATAAAAAATTTCATTTTTAGATATTTTTTTTTGTTTATGATAAATCTGTTATTTTAAGCGCATAATTTATTTGAAAAAATTAAAAGTTAATGATAAGTAAAGAGTATATGTTACTTGGGGATTTTTATAAAAATGACAAATATGGCAGAACGCGATACTCATAAGGGTAAAATTGATTTCAAACCTTTAGAACGTTTTTTATGGCTTAGACGTAATTTTGCTTATTGTTTAGGATTATCTGCGGTTATTTGGGTTGTCGGGCTCAGTTATTATATTGAGCATTTTATCGGCTGGTCCAGCGTTTTGGCTATAAATCCGGCTGATTTTGGCTTTTTTATTTTATCTGCCACAGTACCGCTGTTTTTCGTATGGTTTATTTTAGCTTATATTGAGCGTAGCAGCAGTTTAGATGCAAACGCACGATTGTTTCAAATTTATATTGACGGCTTAATGTATCCTGATGAAGAAGCCTCGCGTGAAGCTAAGGCTATTTCCACAGCTTTACATGAGCAGACTTCTTTGCTTCAAAAAGAAAACAAAGCGGCTTTAGAGCAATCTTTAAAACTAAAAAATGATTTAGAAAGCCGCGCCGAAGAACTTTCTAATCTTCTCCGCCAATTAGATACATATTCCGCCAAGACATTGACCGAGCTTAATGACGGGGTTAAAAATTTGGCGAATCGGTGCACTTATATTACAGACAAAACAAAAGACTCTGCCGATTATTTAAAAAACTGTTCTTCTGAAATTTCACAAAATTCGGATATTTTTTTAGAAAAGCTAACCCCTTTGCTTGATGAAATTTCCGCCCTCTCATCCGGTATAAAAAATAATATTTCCATTAACAAGGAAAATCTTACTAACATTAAAGAACAGTTAGTGACGTGCGCCGACTTAAACCAAAAGCACATTAACGAAATGTTGGCAAGAACTGATGAAAATGCCAAAAGAATCGAACAAACTTTTTATAAAACGGCTGAAGAGTATGATACTTTAGCAAAGCGATTGGATTTGAGTGTTTCCGGCATTGAGGGACGAATTGAAGAACAGAAAAGGCTTATCTGCACTCAAACTAACGTGCTTGACCACAATTCAGATTTAATCGGCACTAAATTTACCAAATATGGGCACTCTGTTTCTGAAGAACTTGATAAATTGGTTAAGAACTCAGTTGAGCTTGAAAAAATGACTAAACGGCAAATCAGCGCCCTTAAAACGATTAATTCCGAAACCGGCAAGGCTATTCGTGGCATTGGCAGTATATTTGACGAAAAACGTTTAGAGATTGAACGCCGTTCAGAATATGCCGTGAACAGTATGCAAAACGTCATTATTGCTATTAACAAAGAAACGGAAAAATTGTTGTCATTTACCAACTTAACACAAGCCAAAAACTATGATTTACAAAACATTTCGGAAACAATTGTTGATAAAATCGGCGATATGAGCAACAAGCTTGCCCTAAAAACAGATGCCTTGAAAGACAAAGCGGTTGATGTTATTGAGAAATTTACCCAAGCCAGCGAACTTGTGAACAAACAAACCGATAAGATGAATGTTTCTTCTAACTTGGTAGTCAATAACGGCAAAGAGAGTGTTAAGCTTTTGGAAGAACAGAATTTTTATATCAATAATGCACTAACTAACATTGATTTACTCAAAGAAAAGCTGGATAAATTACAGGCGGATATTAAAAAAGCCTCTTTGGAAGCGGATAAAACCATTTCCCTTTATGAGAAGCAAATCCATCAGTTTAAGAATATTAAAACGCCGCATTTAGAATATGATTCACCGGAGCCTGAATTTGAACCGGAAAAGGTTATTATTGCGGCGAAATCGGTTAGCAGGGCTTTGCAAAACATTGGTATTCATATTGAAAAACTGTTTGGCAAGTCTGATTTGTTTGAACTTTGGGATGCGTATTTGGACGGCAACAAAACGGCTTTTATTGAGGTTTTAAACCAACACATCACATTTAAGCAAATGCAGGCTATCCGCAAGACTTTTGATGACAATACAGAATTTCATAATAATGTTGTTCGGTATTTGTATCTCATGGAAGTTATGATTAAAGAAATGAATAATCCTTTACCGACAAGAAAAGAAGAGTTGATTAACCTGTCGGTCAATATGTCGTTAGACAAGATTTACTTTGTTTTGATTAAAACATTAAACAACGCGGAATAAGAAATGAGTATTATCGGACTTAAAAGCAATGTTTTTTTAGCGCCGATGGCGGGTATTACCGATTATCCGTTCAGAAAGGTTATTGCGCAAAGAGGATTAGTTAATTTGTATTCTGAGATGGCTGCCATTAACGCCATCAGCCGTAAAAATCCTAAAACTTATCGCATTATTGATGTCAGAAACGAGCCCTATCCGGTGATTGTGCAATTAGTCGGGGGAAATCCTGATTTGTTCTCAGAAGCGGCGAAACTAGCGGCGGATTTGGGGGCTTATTCGCTTGATATTAATATGGGCTGTCCTGTAAAAAAGATTGTTGCCAATAATTCGGGTTCAGCATTAATGAAAGACCTGCCTTTGGCGTCTAAAATTATTGAAGCAACAGTTAAGGCAACTCCTTTAAAAGTTTCGGTTAAATTTCGCAAAGGTTGGGATAACAGTTCTATTAACGCGGTTGAATTTGCAAAGATGTGTGAAGAAAGCGGCGCTTCTTATGTTACCATTCATGGCAGAACACGGGCGCAGGGCTATTCAGGTGAGGCAGATTGGGATATTATCAGGCAAGTCAAAAAGGCGGTTAAAATTCCGGTTATCGGCAACGGTGACGTCACTTCGCCAGAGCTTGCTAAAAAAATGTTAGAACAAACCAACGCTGACGGCGTTATGATTGGGCGGGGGTGCCTTGGCAACCCTTGGCTTTTGGGACAAGTGCATAATTATCTTCATAACGGCGTTTTGCCCGCTTTAGTTCCGATTAAAGAATTAAAAGAGGCTCTATTGCAGCAGTTGGCAGATATGGTTGATTTTTACGGCAAAGAAATGGCTGTAGCAATTTCTCGCAAATATGTCTGTTGGTATTCGAAAAACTTGCGTGACGCGAAAAAATTTAGGGAAATTTATACTAAAATTTATGATTATTCAGACGCTATAAAAGCAATTGAAGATTATTTTTCCAAACAAGAGGAGAGTAGCATCTTATGAAAATACTTATCGGTGGGGCAGGAAATGCCGGACGAAGCGTTGTCGGCTATTTATCACAGGCAAATAATGATATTGTGGTCGTTGATACGGATAAACAACGCTTGGACGAGTTGGCTAAAGAGTTTGATGTTCAAACCGTTATCGGTTCTATTTCTCATCCGGGGATTATGGAAAAAATCGGTGCAAAAGACGCTGATATTTTAATTGCCATTACAGATAATGACGAAGTTAATCTGGTTGCCTGCCAGGTTGCATACACGCTTTTTCAAATTCCTAAAAAAATTGCCCGAGTTGATTCAGAATATTTTTTGAATCCTTTATGGAATACGCTATACAGCGATAAAAATTTGCCGGTTGATTTGGTTATTTCGCCTGATGTCGAGATTGCTAAAGCTATTCTCAATCTGTTAGAGATTCCGGGAACAACCGCAGTGTTTCCTTTGGTTGATGAAAAGCTTTATTTACTGGGTTTTAAGTGCCAAGAATCCTGCCCGCTGATTAACACGGAAATTGATAAAATCAAACAATCTTACAACAGCCCTATTATCCATATTATTCGTGGCAACAAAAGTTTTTTTGCAAAACCTAACGAGAGCATTCATCTTGATGATGAAATTTTTATTTTGGTTGAAAAAGACAAAGTATTTGATACGTTGCATGATTTCGGGATTATCAGTCAGCAGATTGAAAATTTAGTTCTTTTCGGCGGCAACGCGGTTTCTTATTATATTGCTAATGTGCTGGAAAAAGATGATATGGTCAACTCTTGCAAAATTATTGAGGGCAACTCCCGCATTGCATACGATTTGGCGGAAAATCTTAATGACACGCAAATTATTCAGGGCGAAATGATGAGCGATGTTATTTTAGATGAAGCGGAAATAAAAAACGCCAGCGCGACTGCTGCCGTTACGGAAAATGATAAGGATAATCTTTTAGCTTCATTAATTGCCAAAAAAAGCGGCGTTCCTTATACGTTTTCATTGGTTAATTCCCGTGCTTTTGACAGTTTAATTGATGATGACAGCGGCAATGTTATTGTTGAGCGTTCCCTTGTGATTACATCTGCCATGTTGCAGGATATTCGTAAAGCCAAGATTAATAATGCCTATTGCCTGCGTCGTGGTATGGGAGAAGTTTGGGAGGTACGGATTGATTGCGACAGCTTAAATATTGATAAAACAATCAGCGAGCTTGGATTACCCGATAAATGCAAAATTAGCGCTATTTATAGAAATGAAGAAATCATTTATCCGAAAGCAGACGACCAAATTAAAGAAGGCGATATTTTGATTGTTTTTGTTTCCCCGCAAGCGATGCGCAAAGCCGAAGATATTTTTAAGATTTAAATACAGTGTTTAGATTTAAATACATTGTTTAAATACAGCGTACTTCACCATTCAATTATACCGTTTAGAGGGTGTTTTTTTCGCCATTCAAGCAAATCTTCGTATGTTTTTGCACCATCCTGAATAACGGCTTTGTAGTATTCGATACCACTAATTTTAACCTCATTTGGCGTTTCGTATTTCAGCTTTAATATTATTTCCTTTTGTGAGGGTGTCATTTGTTGTAAAATTTGCGTGGCAACATTTTCAAAATATCCGTCATATTGTGAACCGCGTTTAATCTGTATCATATCTATTTGCCAAAGTTCGTTTTGTTCGTCTTCATAAAAGAGATGCCACTCAAAACAATTTTCTTCAGTATCGGCTAAATTGGTAAATTCGCATTTTTTAACCTGCGGATTGGCACATAATTCAGAAATAATAGCAAAGCTATCTTTGACATTTAATTCATCCGTATAAATATGGAAATCTATGTCGCGATGTTTTGCCAGTAAACCCAACTTCACGGAGCCGACCTGATTAACTGTCGCGCCGTTCTTTTCCCACAGCTTTATCAGTTGCAGGGATTGAATAATCTTTAGGGCTTTTTGTTGCTGTTTTTCAGACTGTAAGATATAGTTGTTTTTCATTTTTCCTCCTTGATGTGCTATTAACGGCTGTTGAGGGATTGACCTTGCGTTGCTTTGTCCGCTCAGGCGCACTCTTAACTTAAAGAAAACAAAAAACCTTCCACAAAGGAAGGTTTTTCTAATTGGTGGGCGTTGAGGGATTCGAACTCCCGACCCTCTCGGTGTAAACGAGATGCTCTAACCAGCTGAGCTAAACGCCCATCGCGTTAACAAGAGAGTTTATATATGATATTTTTTTATATTGCAAGCAAAAAAATGATAAAAATTCACTTTTTTTATTTTTATTTTTGTTTCAATTGCTTAGCATATAAAAAAACAGGTTCCCGGCAGAGAACCTGTTTTAATGTTTACTCATAAAGACTTAGTTTACTGCATCTTGGAGAGTTTTACCAGCCTTAAATTTCGGTTGTTTACGAGCTTTGATTTTAATGGTTTCGCCCGTACGAGGATTGCGGCCGGTTGTTGCAGCACGCTTAGAAACAGCAAATGTTCCAAAGCCTACGAGACGGATTTCATCGCCTGCTTTAAGAGCTTGAGTAACAGATGAAATGAATGCGTCTAATGCCTTACCTGCGTCAGCTTTGGTAAGACCAGCTTCACTAGCAATGCTAGCAATGAGTTCGTTTTTGTTCACTGGAGGACTCCTCTAAAAAAATTAAACCATGTGAAACGTTATTCACATTTAAATTTGAGGAGATTTTTTCAATTAAATCAAATAAAAATCAGGGTTATAAACAAGAAAAGGCGGTAAAAATGCTTATTTTCCGCCATTTTTCGAGGTTTTAAATATTTTTTTGAGCTAATTATATAAAAAAACGCCAACTTTTATTGGCGCTTTTTATTCTACACCCCAAAAATCAGCAGACAACGTTTTTCGCCAAACCGCCTAATGAGGTTTCTTTATAGTCGTTTTTGAGGTTCAATCCGGTTTCATACATTGTTTTGATAATGCTATCCAAACTTACTTTATACTGTCCGGAATTACGCATTGCCAAACGGCTGGCGTTTACGGCTTTGATTGCGGCCATAGCGTTTCGCTCAATACAAGGGATTTGCACGAGTCCTTTTATCGGGTCACAAGTTAAGCCCAGATTATGCTCCATACCGATTTCCGCGGCATTTTCTATTTGGTTAATATTACCGCCCATTACTGCAGCAAGCCCCGCCGCAGCCATCGAACAAGCCACGCCAACTTCTCCCTGGCACCCTACTTCTGCCCCCGAAATCGAAGCATTGGTACGATATAAGCAACAGATTGCTGCGGCAGTTGTTAAGAAAACAATATCCGCCATTTCATCATAATAGCCTTTTTTATGCGCGAATCGCTGATAATAACGCATTACCGCCGGAATTATCCCTGCCGAGCCCATTGTTGGTGCGGTGATAATTTTTCCGCCGGCGGCGTTTTCTTCCGCCACAGCAAAAGCCCATAAATTGACCCAATCCAAAATATAAAGTGCATCGTCAAAATTATTTTCGAATCGCTTTTGAAGATTTTGATACATTCCCGGTGCTCTGCGCTGCAACTTAATACTTCCGGGCAAAATCCCCTCTGCCTTAATGCCGTTATCTATATTTTCCTGCATAATTCTGACTATTTTTTTGAGATATTTATGCGTATCTTCATCAGAATAAAGCGCCTTTTCGTTTGCTAAAACCACTTGACTGATTGTCATATTTTGCGCCTTGCAAATCTCACGCAATTCGGCAAAACTCGAAAACTGATAAGGAACGGCTAATGGCGCGCGTTCAATTTTTTGCCCAATTTCATCCAGTCTGGCAATTGTGCCGCCGCCAACCGAAAAATATGTTTCTTCAAGAACCGGCTTATCATTCTCATCCAAAGCGATAAATTTCATCCCGTTTGGATGTTCTTTTAAGAAAATTTGCTTTTCTAAAACAAAATTCTTTTCAAACTCGAACGGAACCTCTTTAACACCACCTAAAAGTAGTATTTTTTCTTGTTTAATACTTTCAATATAGTTTTTACTTAAATCAAGCTTATCAGCTTCAAAGCCCAACAAGCCGTAAGCAACGGCGTTTAACGTCCCATGCCCGATTCCGGTCAGCGCCAGTGAGCCGTATAAATATATTTTAACGGTTTTAACTGAAGCTATATTATTTTTTAGATTATCAACAAAGCGTTTTGCCGCTTTCATCGGTCCAACAGTATGAGAACTGGACGGACCTATCCCTATCGCAAAGATTTCTGACAAACTGTAGTACATATTTAACCCATAAAAAAAATTACGCAAACGTGGCAAATATATGTCATCTTTTATAAAAGTAAATAATTTTTTTGCACTTGATTATCTGAGGAATTTGTTACCGTTTAATAGTTTTCCCTCTTACCGAATTATAAAAAAAGATGGGGAAATCCACCTTTTAGCTTTTATCCTTATCATTACTGCCAAACGCAGCAACAAATACACCACAGAGAATAACTACGGCTTTCAAAAATTCTATTGTCATTGTTTTATCTTCTTAAAGCCTTACTTGATTATTGCGGATTTATAGCTCACCGCCGGATTTGAAATTCCGGCGGTGAGTATGTTTCATTGTTATCCAATATTTTTAACACTTACAGCATACCAGTCCGGATATTTTTTTCCGGGAACCAATACACGAATCGTAGAATTTATCGGACATACATCAACATAAATATGTTTTGTATCATTTGATAGTTCATTCACATCCACATTTGATGATGAACAACAACTCATAAACATACTGTTCGGTTTTTTGGTAATGATTTCCTCAAATTCCGGTAATCTCGGACACTTCACCAGATAATCGCCGGCTTTACCTGCCGGTGTGATTTTTTCATAAGCAGACAAATCTATTCTATAGATTTTTTCGCGTATGATTTTATAGGTTTCGAGTATATTTTTTCTTTGTTCCAATATTTCGTCCGATGCCTTAATCAGTTCATCCCAAGAAGCAAAGCCGGTCATTTTAGCGATAACGTGTTGTGCTTTCATCAAGCTGAAATCATCACAATCGATATCAAAATCCGTTACGATTGCATTAACATCAAAAAATTTCGGATTAAAAATATAATTTTCATCATCCTGCATAAAATCAAGTTTAATGTCGTGAAATAAATTTTTGGCTTGGAGTTTTAAATAAGAAATATTATTCATAATATAATCCTTTTTACTGCCAGAAATTCCTGTCTTAAATTGTTGCGCTCGTACCCTGTTGTCAGACAAAGAACCTCTGAAGGGTTATATTATCAAATGTTGGTCGATGAAATCTTTACACGAGCGAGCAGGCTTACCAACAAGCACATTAAGTATATATAATAAAAAAATTTTAATGTCAACATTTTTTGACAAAATTTTAAAAAATTCATCACCTATTTCCCATATTCTTATATATACATCATTTTTCCATGTTATTTATTACAACTTTTTGTTGGCTGTATATTTTTTATTAAGAAAACTTTATAGTAAAGAATCCTGTTGGCTTACTGTCGGATTATCATAAATGATATCCAATTTAAGGAGGAAACGCGGGTTAAGATTGGCGTTTTTGAGGAGGATGAAGGTCGCTTTGAGTTTAGCGAAAGGGGAAATGGGGGTATCAAGGATAGTGAGGATAGAGAGAAGCAATAGATGAGATAGCTTAGTAGGAAGGCGAAGATTTTTCATAT
>JAGAZZ010000054.1 GCA_017939155.1 Alphaproteobacteria bacterium
AAGCGTTTAGTTATGGATTGCGCCGCTACGAAGCTTCGCTTCTACTTTAAGCGAACAACTAAGTGTTGCCGCGGCTAAAGCCTAGCAACACTAAGAGAAGTTTGCTTCAGTAGGTTGCGCTAACGCGCCGACTTCGCAATGCCTCCCTGAAAGACAGGCTTTCCCCACCCCGCATCATTGCGGCTCGCAGGATAAAAAACGTCCAGTGGACGCTTTTTACCGAGAGCTATAGCAGTTGTTGGTGCGCAACTTGGCGGTAACGCCAACCAAGCAAACCTTACAACTGGCTTGTCCGAACTTAAGTGAGTAGCGTGACGTAAGTCACACAAGGGCGCGGCAATCCATAACTAAACGCGTTAGCGTTGCTTATTCCCCATAACCTATGCAAAGCATTCCTTAATTTCCCCTTAACGCAAACGCCCCTCTCCCCGAGTCATTGCGAGCGGGCGTAAGCCCACATGTGCGAAGCAATCCATAACTTGTGCGAAGCACGCAATGGACTCGGAAAGTGCCGTTTTGGCGATTTAACCGTGATTTCAAATAAAAAATGGGATAAATTGCAGTGCTATCGTCAAATGTCCCCCAAGGAGCACGAGCGTACATAAACGTACGTGACGCGACGACGAGGGGCTTCCATTTGGCGATTTGACCGTGCTTTAGCACGCCCCCAAACACAATTCCTGAATTGCGTTATACGAGTCATATAATCGCAGATGTCCACCAAAGGGCAGGAGCGTACATAAACGTACGCGACTGCCCTGCCGAGTGGCCTCCATCTGCGAATTAGATGGCCGTAGAACACAATTCAGAAACGATAGCCTCCTGCGCCCCCTTCAACGACGCTATCAACCGCGGCACGGCAAGCTCACGATAAATCGTCCTGAAAATAATCAGTGCCGCTACAAAAATCTCTGCCCGATTCCGCCCGATATAAACCGACTTGGCGCGCCCCTCAAAATCAAGCAACAAAATCTTATTAATCAAATTCTCAAGCGCCGCTATCCTGACTTTAGCCCCATCCGCGGCAAATTTATCATATTTAGACAAATTCTTAATCCAAGCCGCAAGGCGCAACGGGGTCGAAGAGGTCGCAATCAGCGCCGTTTTGCCGACATAATCCACACCTTTAATCTTCGCCATAAATGCCGTCATATATTTCAAAACTTCATTTTCAAGTTTTTTCGCGCCGTCTTCATTATAATTTTGCAAAGAAAACGCCTCGGTGGCATTTCTTGCTCCCCACGGAATAGACACCGTTTCAATAATCTCGGGATGTTCTTTATTTAAAGCAAGCGTCACTTCGGTCGAACCGCCACCCAAATCATACACAAACAAATACTTTTTATCTTTCGGCGCATTGAGCTGAGCTCCTTTTAAGGTCAACCGCGCCTCTTCATATTCGCTGATAACTTCAACTTTCACACCGCTGGTTCTCTCCACCTCCCGCAAAAAAGAAACCGTGTTTGAGCTCATCCGACACGCCGCCGTTGCGATTGCCCGATACGCCGTCACTTCATAAGCTTGCATCATTTCGCTAAAGTCCATAAACGAACAAATAGCCCGCTCCATCGCAATCTCAGAAAAATGCCCGCACTCATTTAGTCCATCACCAAGCGCCACATGGCGGACATCACGATATAAAGGATTTCCGTTTTTATCAACAATCAACAGCCTGTTTGAATTTGTCCCCAAATCAAGCGCTGCAACATTCATCGTATTCATCAAATCGACCGCTTCCAACCAAACCTCCGCTAAGCCGCCTTGTCTTCATCTCTGTTGCTTGCGCAATTGCCCACCAAAACAGCCCCCGGCTCAATCGCAATCGTTTTATAAACCGAATCACCGATAAACTTAGCCGTTCCGGCAATAAATAAATTTTCAACCTTAATCTTGCCGTTTAATTCGCCGTAAAGCTCTAAACTTTTCGCCTCAACATTGCCGTTCACCGTCCCGCTGGCACCGATAACCAGCTCTTTGCATGACACATCGCCCTCAAGCTTGCCGTCAATATGGATAACATCGCCCTCAACAATATTTCCCGAAACTTTGGTACCGATACTGATAATACAAGGCACCACGCTTTTCTCGCCGCGCATCAGCCTTGCTAATTTCAAAAACATCACACGTCTTAATTTTCTCATCTCAAAAGCCTCCACTCAAAAATTAAACTTATTTTGCTTTAATAAACACCATCGGGTCAACCTGAACCCCGCCATACATAATCTCATAGTGCAAATGCGGTCCCGTCGAACGTCCGGTCGAACCGACCTCGCCGATAGCTTGCCCTTGCTCAATAGCCTGTCCGGTTTTAACATAAATGGCATTTAAATGCGCATATTTGGTCTTAAATCCGTTACCGTGGTCAATTTCAATCACTTTGCCATACCCGTTCGCAACGCCGGCTTTCGTCACTTTGCCCTCGGCCATGCTTTTCACCTTATTACCTTTGTTTGAAGCCAAATCAACCCCTTTATGCACCGCGCTTTTTGAATTAAACGGGTCTGTCCGCTTGCCAAACGGCGAAGAAAGCCAATATGTCCAAACCGGTTTTCCTAAAGGCAGTTTCTTTATGGCTTCCTGATAATAATCATTATAATCAAGCGCTTCAAAAGTCTTTCGTGCCTGCGCTTCCAAAGCCTTATTACCGCCTTCCCGTAAACTTTCGGGAATAAACACACCGCCTTTGCTGTCTTTTTTTGAGTTAGCCAACGGATTATAATACTTTCCTCTTTTTTTCAGCTCCACGTTAACCGCCGAAATCGAAGATTTAATCTTGTTCATTTCATTAGAAGAAATCCCTTCGATTTTCTTTAATATATCCATTTCAAACGCTTCTAAAGAGCTGACAGCCGCCTCCAAATGCGCCACTTTTTCTTCTAAAAGCGCCTTTTCTTTCAAAGCCACATCCCGTCGAAGCTGCGCCTCTCTGACCGCGTTGCGCTTATCCATCACATCTTCATCAATCCAGTCTTCCTGAGCGGTAATCTGTTTGATTTTTTCTTCAATAATCTCTGCTTTTTTAAGATATTCTTCAACATTTCCCGCCGTCGGCTCATCAGGCTTGCCGATATTTTCCACCATATCAGAAATATTTTTATGCACCGTCACAAAATCGCTCATCAAATTAACGTATGCGCTGCGCGTTTCATCTAACTTCTTCTCCTGATAAGAAATAATCCTGTCTGAAACGCTATACATCTGGTACGAATACGCCGCCCAAACGCCAATCATCAGCATAAAGCCAAACACAAACCATTGCAATCTCGGCGAGATTTTAAAAACCTTCATTCGCTCATTCGAGCGGATAATAAACTCCTTTTCGGAAAAAAAGGACTTGTTTTCCGTCGCCTGATATTTAACCGGTTTAGCCCGCCTTAAGCGTTGTCTGTATCTCAAATAAACTCCATTAAAAAACGAAAGCTGCCCATACACAGCTCAGCTATAAGTTATAACAAAGATTTTTTTTAAATACAAATCCTTTTTAATGTTTATTAATATCTTTATCCAAAATGACATATTCGCCGTCTTTAGCCATATTCAAAACGATTCGTGCCCGTTCTTCCAAATAATCCAAGTCAAGCGACTGTTCGGAGAGCATGGCAACTTTATGCTCCAAATCCTTTTTAATCAACGCATACCGCTCCTTTTCAGCCTGAGCTGCCTCAACTTTTCCTTTAAGATACAAATACTTAAAAAATCCCCTATCCCCCTTAATCGCATTAATCGCAAAATAAAACGAAAATATCCCGAAAACAATCAAAATCCCTGATTTTTTTAAACGTTCATAAATATCGTTAAGGGTGCTCATCATATTGCTTATGCCAATCAATCTGAAATAAAATAATTAAATCCTGTATAGCGCAATTAAACACCTAAAGAAGTTAAAATTTCGTTAGGTAAAACATTTTTTTTACACATTTTGCTTTTACCTCAAAAACAATTTATAACTTAGTCACGTAAATTCCAACAAAGCAACGCCCGCACCTCGAGTCATTGCTAGGGCAGAACAAACACTTCCCTCTCCGAGTCATTGCGAGCCCCGCGACATCAGTCGCACAAGGGCGTGGCAAACTTCTCTTAGTGTTGCAAGGAAGGAACGACCGTGGCAACACTTAGTTGTTCGCTTAAAGTAGAAGCGAAGCTTCGTAGCGGTACAATCCATAACTTGTGACTTAGTCACGCAAATTTTAATAAAGCAACGCTAAAGCGTTTAGTTATGGATTGCTTCGCACACATGGGCTTACGCCCGCTCGCAATGACTCTGAGAAAAAAACAAACTTCCATCCACAGCACACTCCAATAAAGGCGAAACTTTGCTTAGCTTTGCGAGGGAGAAACGACCTCTCCCGCCCGCGTCATTGCGAGCCCCGCGACGTCAGGAGCACAAAGGCGCGGCAATCCATAACTTGTGCAAAGCACACAATGGGCTTATAGAGTGCCGGTGCTGGAAGGAAATTTAAAGTTGCAGTGTACAAAGAGGTACATAAAACTTTAAATTCGCTTTCATGACCGGTGCTATACACGCCCCCTATTTAAAACCGAAAGAGCACTCAACAGAGTGCTCTTTGCCTCGGGTGGGATAAAGTATGGTGCTATCGTTAAAACGGCGACCGCGGTGTACAAAATCGGTACATAAGGGAGCCGTTTTAGCGATATGACCGTGCTTTAGCACGCCCCCCTATTTAAAACCGAAAGAGCACTCAACAGAGTGCTCTTTGCCCCGGGCGCGGAGAGTGCCGGTGCTGGAAGCGAATTTAAAGTTGCGGTGTACAAAATCAGTACATAAGACTTTAAATTCGCTTTCATGACCGGTGCTATACGCGCCCCCCTTCAACCACAAAAATTCTAACATCTTCCATACTCCTTGGCATCCGGCGTTTAATGGCGTCATTAACCTTTTGCACCGTCACTTCTGCCACATAGCCCTGCCTTTTTTCTAAAAAATCAACCCCTAAGCCCTGTGCTTTCATCTGTTCTAACATCACCGCAATCTCAAGCAAGCTTGAAAAACGCAAATTAAACGAAGAAATCAAGCTCCTTTTAGCCAACTCAACCTCTTGTTCGCTTACCCCATTGTCATAAAAATCTTGATAAATCTCCCAAGCCTTCAAAAGCGCCTTGTCCGCGTTCTCAGGCGTCGCCGAAAAAGAAACCTGCCACAAATCAATCCCGTCCGAATTGGCAAATCCGCTGTATATACCGTATGTCAGCCCCTCTTTTTCCCGAACGCCCTGACTAAGTTTGGAAGCAAGCCCCGAACCGCCCAAGATATAATCCGCCACATAAAGGGAATAAAAATCATCATCAAGCCTTTTAACACCTTTCCCCAACAGCGTCACAAAACTCTGTCCCGAAAACGGCACTTTTACACTCACTTTCTCTTGTTTAAAATCAGCCTGAACCGGTGCAAGTTCTCGTTTGTCCCCCGTTGCGGCAAGTCCGCCGAACACGTCACTTAAAAACACTCTTGCCTCTGTTTCGTTCAAATCTCCCGCAAGCCCGACCGACAAGTTGTCTTTGCTCAAACTCTCCCGCAAATAGGCTAAAATATCATCTCTCCTAACCGCATCTAACACCTCTTTATCAGGAATTTCCTCCCACCCATACGGGTGTTCTCCATAAAATGTTTCGTCAATCAATCGGCTTAAACGATATTCGGGGTTTTCCGGCTGTTGTTTTTTCACAAAGGCAAGTTGAGCTCTTGCCAAATCCAAATCTTCTTTTTCAAACCGCGGCGCATACAACACGGCTTTAAGCACATCTAACGCCTCTTTTTCAAACGCTTTGATGTATGAAAAAGAAAACCGCAACCTGTCCTCATCAACTGAAACACCGAGTTTAATTCCCTTTTCTTTCATCAAAGCTCTTAGCTCTTTACGGTCATACTTTCCCGCTCCATCAAGTAAAACACTCTCCACAAGTTGCGCCGTTCCCCGTTTTTTCTCGTATGCCCAACCACTCTTGGCAAACTCAAACGCTACCGCTACAATCGGCACGCTATGCTCTTCCATAAAATAAGCTTTAACCGTCCCCGCCTCATCGCTGATTTCTTTAACCTTGCCGTTAAACTGCCGTCCGGATAACGCCGATTGTGCTAAAATCTTCTCCGCATTAAAATCAGACTTTGTGATACCCCGCAAAAAAGCCGCTCCGATAACACCTAAAATCAAAACCCCAACCATAAACTTTTTCATTTTTTAGCCTCCAAAAAACCGGCAACCCGCACTTTTCCGTTCCAAACCTTTTCCCAAGCTGAGCGAACATCATCAAGCGTTACGGCGCTAATCATCTCATCATAGCTGACAATCTCATCTGCCTCATAGCCCGCCATAAACATATTCCCCGCAAAACGCGCCGAAACTTCCGGATTTTCCTGCAAATAGACCACATCAACCAGCATTTCGTTTTTAATTTTTTCAAGCTTTTTATCATCAAGCGCCGCTAACGCTTCCGTAACCTCTTGCTCAAGCAAAAGAGAAATTTCATTTTCTCCCATCCCCTCTTTTGCCGGCACGGCGTAAAAACCAAAACTTCCGCCCAAATCCTCCGCATAAGACACACCCGTATCAACCGATAACAGCGCTTTCTTGTCATAAACCAGTTTATCAAACAAAAATGACGTATCATCACCCGCCAAATATTCGGAAAATAAAGACAACGCCAAAATATCCTTTTTAGAAAACGCCCCTTTTTCAAGCCGGATGGCCGCCATATACCGCGGCTGTTCCACACCGTCAAGCGCCATCGTCACACGGCTCACCGCCCCTTTGAGTACAACATCTTCCGCTTTTTCCTTATCTTCCGCCGCCAACTTCCGGTTTTTAAGTCCGCCATAATATTTAACCGCAAGCCCTTTAGCCTCACTTGCCTCTAAATCCCCCACCAGCACCAAAAGCGCGTTATCAGGTCGATACCATTTTCGGTAAAACGCCTCCGCGTCTTCTTTTTTTAATCCTTTAATCTCAGCCGGACTGCCGGAAACAGGGTTGGCAAGCGGACTATCCTGCCATAAAAGCTTGCGCATCGTTTCATAAAAAAGCGCCGACGGCACGCTTTCATAACGCTGCATTCGCTCTTCAAACACAATATTGCGCTCCGCTTCAAACGCCTCATCGGAAATATCAAGTCCCGTCATTCTGTCCGCTTCCAGCGCCATCATTAATTCGAGCTTGGAAATATCCGAAAACTCATAATACGCCGTTTCATCAAACGTCGTATAAGCGTTGTTCTCCGCCCCAAATTCATGGGTAAGGTTGTTAAATTCTTTGTCTTTAACCCGCTTTGTCCCCCGAAACATCAAATGCTCCAGCAAATGGGCAATGCCCCCTTTGCCTTTCGGGTCATACATCGAACCGGTTTTATAATAGAGCATCTGAACCGCCACCGGCGCCTTGCGGTTTTCAATCACCAAAACATCAAGCCCGTTATCAAGCTTAAAATGCGCCACGTCCATCAGCTTAGCCTCAGCCGCTCCCGCTGACAAAAAAAGCAATACCCCTAAAAACAGCCGTTTCATCTTACTTCCTTAAAAAACAACCACACACAGCGCCCTCCCGCAAAACAACCAAGTCTGCGTAAAAAAAAAGCTCTCAAATAACTTTTAACCTTATTAAATAATCTTGTCAAAAAAATATTTCAAACAAAACCAACAAACATAAGTTCCCCCTAAATAAACCGCTTTAACCGCAAAAAACAAATTAATACCCCGCCAAATTAATAATCTGCTTTTCATTTTTCTTGGCAATATACTCAATTTTCCCCGCTCTGAAGGGATAAAATTTAAGTAGTGAGCCTAAAATGTCCTTTCCTAAAAATCCTAATGTACATAAACGTACATGGATTTTTAGGAAAAGGCTTTCACTCCCTGACTCACGCTACGCACTTAAAGGAGGAAAATTTGAGATAGATAGCGATGAGTTCAAGGGCGCTTAAAATTTTAGTGTACATAAACGTACATGAATTTTAAGCGACCCGCAGAAATCGCGCTAGATACTCAAATTTTCCCCTTTAAGTATTTGTAGGTATAGCCGACCGCCTGTTTCACTACTTCTTCCGGTGTCCCTTGGGCAATAATACGCCCGCCGCCGTCGCCGCCCTCAGGTCCCATATCAATAATATAGTCGGCGGTTTTAATCACATCTAAGTTATGCTCAATCACAATCACGGTGTTCCCTTGGTCAACCAGAGCCTGCAAGACTTTCAGCAGCTTATTGATGTCTTCAAAATGAAGTCCGGTCGTCGGTTCGTCTAAAATATAAACCGTCTTACCGGTCGCACGTTTGGAAAGCTCTTTGGAAAGTTTAACACGCTGGGCTTCACCACCCGAAAGTGTCGTCGCCTGCTGACCGAGATGAATATACCCGAGCCCTACCTTTTGCAACAGCTCAAGCCGGTTCTTAAGCGATGGAATATTCTCAAAAAACGCCGCCGCTTCATCAACCGTCATATCCAAAACATCGGCAATGGATTTCCCTTTATAGGTCACTTCTAACGTTTCGCGGTTAAAGCGTTTGCCGTGGCATTGTTCACACTCAACATACACATCAGGCAAAAAGTTCATCTCAATCTTAACCACGCCGTCGCCTTTGCACGCCTCGCAGCGCCCGCCGGCAACATTAAACGAAAAACGTCCGGCCTGATAGCCTCTGGCTTTGGCAAGAGGAAGAGCGGCAAACCAATCACGAATATAAGTAAACAATCCCGTATAAGTTGCCGGATTTGAACGCGGCGTCCGCCCAATCGGCGATTGGTCAATATCAATCACTTTGTCAATATGTTCAAGTCCGATAAGCTTGTCATAAACCCCCGTCGCTTCACGCGAGCAATTAAGCTCTTTATTAAGCGCTTTATAAAGCGTTTCCAAAATAAGCGAAGACTTGCCGCCGCCGGAAACCCCCGTCACCACCGTAAGCGTCCCTAACGGCACTTTAAGCGTCACGTTTTTAAGGTTATGCGCCTTAGCCCCTCTTAATTCCAAAAACTTACCGTTGCCTTTGCGCCGGCGTTTCGGCACGGCAATTTCTTTAGCCCCGGTTAAATATTGTGCGGTCAGGCTGTTTTTATTTTTAAGCACTTCGTCAACCGTCCCCGCCGCTACGACATTGCCGCCAAGCTCACCGGCGTATGGTCCCATATCAATCAAGAAGTCCGCCGCCCGAATGGCGTCTTCATCATGTTCCACCACAATCACCGTATTGCCAATATCCCGCAAATGGTTAAGCGTATCAATCAAGCGGTCATTATCGCGTTGGTGTAACCCGATAGACGGCTCGTCCAACACATACAAAACGCCGGTCAGTCCCGACCCAATCTGCGAAGCGAGCCTAATCCGTTGTGATTCACCGCCCGACAACCCGCCGGATTGTCGCGATAAGGTCAGATATTCCAACCCCACATTGTTCAAAAACGACAAACGCTCAATGATTTCTTTCAAAATTTTATGCGCAATCTGCGCCTTTTGCGGGCTAAGTTGTTCCTCCACGCCGGCAAACCATTTCAACGCCTCTTTGATGGATAAATCGCACACTTCCATAATATCTTTACCGCACACTTTAACCGCCAGCGCCTCGGGCTTAAGCCGCTTGCCGCCGCAAAACGTACACGGCGCCGCCGACTGATAATGTGACAGTTCTTCGCGTGAAGCCGCCGATTCGGTTTCTAAAAACCGCCGCTCCATATTGGGAATAACCCCTTCAAACGGTTTATCCGACACAAACGATGAATAATAAAGCGGCACACACACATTCCCCGAACCATACAAAATCACGTCCCGCGCTTTCTTAGGCAATTCGCACCAAGGCGTATCCTGAGAAATATGCAAAAAGTCACACAAAGACACCAGCGTTTGTTTATAAAACGCCGATTTAAACCCATACCACGGCGCAATCGCCCCCTGCGCAATGGTTTTGTTGACATTAGGAATAACCAAATTTTCATCCATATAAAGCCTTGCCCCCAACCCGTCACAATGCGGGCAGGCTCCCTGCGGATTATTAAAAGAAAATAATCTCGGCTCAATTTCTTCAATCGTAAAACCGGACACCGGACAAGCATATTTTGCCGAACATACAAAACGGCTCTTGTCTTCCATATTGTCCACATACAAAATCCCGTCACCGACCTTAAGCGCCGTTTCAACCGACTGCGCCACCCGCACCTCTTGCCCCTCTTTTTTGATAATCAATCTGTCAACCACAACCTCAATATCATGCTTGATGTTTTTCTCTAAAGCCGGCACTTCTTCCAAATCATAAACTTCGCCGTCAATTTTAACCCGCGAAAACCCCTGTTTTAAAAGCCCGTCCAACTCTTTTTTAAATTCACCTTTTCTCCCCCGAGCAATCGGCGCGGCGAGTAAAATTTTCGTCCCCGTATCCAGCGCCAAAATCTTATCAACCATTTGGCTGACCGTCTGCGCCTCAATCGGTTTGCCCGTAGCCGGAGAATACGGCGTCCCCGCCCTAGCCCATAAAAGCCGCATATAATCATAAATTTCGGTAATCGTCCCCACCGTTGAACGTGGATTATGCGAGGTGGTTTTCTGTTCAATGGAAATTGCCGGCGCCAGCCCCTCAATCGAGTCGACATCAGGCTTTTTCATCAAATCCAAAAACTGTCTGGCGTATGCTGACAAACTCTCAACATAGCGCCGTTGCCCTTCGGCATAAATCGTATCAAACGCCAGCGTGGACTTGCCCGAGCCCGACACCCCCGTCACCACCGTCAGCTTCCCTTTCGGGATAGAAATATTGACATCCTTAAGGTTATGTTCTCTTGCCCCTTTAATCTCAATAAACTTGCTCTCTGCCATCTTAAAATTCATCCTCACCAAAAAATAATCCTACATCTTTATCGCAGCCAAATTCTATTATACCAATTTTGTTCTTTTTGCAAGCACTTTTTTTGGCGATATTCTAAAACTTTTCTTTACGCCTTATTAACAAATCTTGGCTAAAATATCAGCAAAATAATAGAACCGGAGGAACAAAGATGACAGCCGAAACCCAAAAAATCACCAAAACCGCAACCGCCGCCCCCAAAAAGCGCGCCGTTCGCACCCCTAAACCTAAAACAACACCTAAACCGGAGCTTTCCTCCGTTACTACACCAGCACCATTAACCGCAGACACTTTAATAAAAGTATGGTTTGACGGCTGGAAAAAGACGCTGCATTTGCAAGGTCGTTCCTCACGTTTTGAACTTTGGGCATTTATGCTCCTAAACTCCCTTATCACCGTGGTCATAGAGCTAAAATGCGCCTATTATTTCACTCCGCGTTTTCTGCGTCAGGCTAACGCCGCCGGATATAGCTTAGACAAGATAGACCACTACATCACCACAGCTGAAATCGTATTTTATCTCTGCATTTCCATCCCGCTCTTCCCCATCGGCTCATTGCTCGTCCGCCGTATGCACGATTTAGGTAAATTAGCTTGGCAAAACTGCTTAGAACCGATTTTTATGGGCACCGTCGTTTTAAGTATGCTCTTGTTAGCCCTCAATGAATTAAACGATACAGACTACGCCTACACCGCACTTATGCTCAGTATCTGCTTTGTCACCATGCTCTACTCAGTCGGATTTTACAGCTTAAAATTCCTCATCCAAACAATGTTCTATCGTGGTGATACTCAAGCCAATGAATACGGTCAAGCCCTTTATAAAACCGACACGGATGAAAACCGCGCACTCAACTTAAGCTGTTTTTATTTCTTGTTTATTTTAACCATCGGCGTCCTTTACCTCGCCACGGCTCTTATCTAAAGAACATCACTTTTTGTACTGACCTACCGCGACTTGTTTAAAGCCGCGGTAATCTTTTATCTCTCCACCACTCCCTTAAAGGCGGTAAATTTTGGTAGTGGACCACGGATGTCCCCCCAAGGAGCGCAAGCGTACATAAACGTACGTGACGCGACGACGTGGGGCTTCCATCACCAACTCCAACCTCTCGCCCCACTCCTTAAAGGGGTAAATTTTGCGAAATGACCGCGGGAGCCTACCAAAAACGGGGAGCGTACAAAATAGTACGTGACCCGTTTGCAGAGTAGCCCCTCCCGCGAGTCAGTTCACAAAATTTACCCCTTTAAGAGTTGAAATCAAGATTCCAGGGGACATAGCGCCCCTTATCCTCGCCCCAGTTCTCACGCACCTTGACAAACAAAAACAGATGAATCCGCTCTTCTAAAATATCTTCAAGCTCACGCCGGGCGGACTGACCGATTTTTTTTATCATAGCCCCGCCGCGTCCAAGCACAATCTGTTTTTGCCCGTCACGTTCAACATAAATCGTCATCTCGGCTCTGACTGAACCATCATCGCGCCGTTCCCAAAGTTCGGGCTCAACGGTTAAGGCATAGGGCAGCTCTTGCCGCAAATATAAAAACAATTTCTCACGCACAATCTCAGCCGCCAGAAGCTTAAGCGGCATATCAGACATCTGCTCTTCAGGATAAAGCCACGGGCTGACCGGCAGGTTCTTTGCCAAATAGTCATAAAAATCATCCACACCTTTCCCGACAAGTGCGGAAATCATAAAGGTTTCGTCGAACGCATATTCTTTATTAAGTGCCGCGGTCAGTTCCAAAAGCGTTTCGTTTTTAACCAAATCAATCTTGTTTAAAACCAAACACGCTTTTTGTTGGTTAGCTTTAAGCGCGTCAATAATCGCTCGTGTTTCTTCATCAAAACCGCGCTTAGCATCCACCACCAGCGCTACAATATCCGCATCACCGACCCCGCTCCAAGCCGAAGCCACCATTGCTCTATCAAGCCGGCGTTTAGGCTTAAACACGCCCGGCGTATCTAAAAAAATAATCTGGGCATTTCCCCACACACCGATTCCTTTAACAATCGTGCGGGTCGTTTGCGCCTTAGGGGAAACAATACTAACCTTTGAACCGGCAAAATTATTGGTCAGGGTTGACTTCCCGGCATTCGGTGCCCCTAAAAGCGCCACAAATCCGGCTCTGGTCTCATTTTCCGCACATTCAGCCATCAATAACTCCCATTTCAATCAGCATTTTCTCAGCTGCGTCCTGTTCGGCATGGCGAATGGTGCCACTGCTGCCCACCGCCTCAAATTTATCGCCGACCGTCACCTGAACAGAAAACACCGGTTCATGCTCAGGACCGGTCTTTTTCAACATCCGGTACAACGGCGCTGGCAATCTCTTCGCCGCGGTTTTTTCTTGTAACATTGTTTTATAATCCTTTTTCGGGCGGGATTTCTTATCAATATGTGCTGTCCAATGGCGTTTAACAAAATCCTGTGCGGTTTCAATCGCGCCGCTGTCAAGGTAAATCGCCGCAATCAGCGCCTCGCCCACATCGCACAAAACAGTTGCCTTATATTTCACACTTGGGTTAACCGTTTTAATAAAATCGCTAACCTTAAGCCCTTTCATAATCTCTGCTACCATATCCTTGCACACCAAGCAGACAAAACGCTGAGCCAACGCGCCCTCCGGCTCGTTTTTAAATGTATTGCAAAGCATATCGGCAATCGTTACGCCCAAAATTCTATCACCCAAAAACTCAAGCCGCTCATAATTGCGGTGAATATCCGTCGTCACACTCGAATGGGTAAGTGCCTGTTCTAAAAGTTTTTTATTTGAAAACTGATAACCAAGCCGTTCTTCTAAATCTTTAGTATCCATTGTTATTTAAACCACATCAATTGAACTTTTTTTAAAGACATAAGCCATATTCAGAGCAATTGCAAGCATTTTTTACCCCGTTTAAGCCCCCAGTACCTTTTTTTATCCACATCACAAAAAAAACGCTTGCTTTTCTCAACTACCGGATATATAGATTTCCCGTTGTTAAAAACTCTCCGTTGGCGCAGGTGTAATTCAATGGTAGAATGAGAGCTTCCCAAGCTTTTAATGCGGGTTCGATTCCCGTCACCTGCTCCAAACTCCCACACTCTCCACATACTTAAAGGGAAGCGAACACGCAGAAGCGGGTTCGACCACAAACGCAAGGCAGACGGAAGTATGCCGGTCGACGTTAGTCGATGCGTGCAGGGGCGACCGAGGCTAAAAAAAGCCGAAGGTCATTCCCGTCACCTGCTCCAAACTCCCACTTTTCTCCCTTTCTTTTTATTTGACACTCCCCCAATTTAATGCTAAAATAAGAGCAAGATATGATATACGGAGGTTATTATGCCAGAAGAACCAAAAATATTTAATTATGAAACACTACAAAATACTCCGGCAGAAAAACTCCCTGAGATTATTTCCCAATATGACATCATTGAGCTCGAATGCATTGACCTCTCCGCCTATGAAAAATTACATTTCAAAGATGATGCAAAAGTCAATATTGCAGGCAAAGAACCTCTCCCGCCGCAAATAGATTTCACAAATTGTTCCGAAGTTATTTTAAGCGGCAGGGACACCTCTAAAATTCCCCCGCAAAAATTAAAAGAAGGCTCATCTTTTTATTATATGCCAAGAAATTCTGAGACAAACTTCTATCTCAATAACCTGCCCCCGCTTTACCCTAATGTAGACATAAGCCGCTGCCAAAATGTAACTATTGTAAGTACAGATTTAAAAAATATCCCTGATTTAAAATTTAAAGACGGCGCAAACATTAACCTTTCAGGCTGTCAAAACCTCCCTAAAAACCTTGACCTTTCAAAATGCGCCGCCGTCAGCCTCTCAGGCTGTGACTTAAGCACGCTTAAAAATATAACTTTCAAGGAAAACGCTGTCATTGACCTTTCAGATTGTGACTTAAGTCAAATCAAAAATATCACCTTTCCTAAAGGCGCCTCAGTTATCCTTTCAGGCGCTCAAAACCTCCCCGAAAACTTAGACTTTTCAAAATGCGCCGCCGTCAGCCTCTCGGGGTGTGATTTAAGCACAATTAAAAATATCAAATTCAAAGAAGAAAGCTCTGTTAACCTCTCAAATTGCACAAATTTCCCCGAAAACTTAGACCTTTCAAAATGTGCCGCTGTCAGTCTCTCAGGTTGTGATTTAAGCACGCTTAACGACCTGAAATTCAAAGAAGACAGCTCGGTTGACCTCTCTGAATGTACCAATTTCAAAAAAGACCTTGACTTATCACAATGTGCTTCCGTCAGCCTCAAAAAATGTGACATAAACAATATTAATTTAAAATTCAAAGACGGAGCCTTCGTTGACCTCTCGCAAACAGCACCTGTTGCCATCGGCGAGCTTGACCTCTCAAACTGTGACTATGTTAATTTAAGCAAAGCAAATTTATTGCTTGTAGATGACATCAAATTTAAAGATAATGCTAAAGTAAATTTAGATAAAGCCCAGAATCTCCCTGACATAGATGTATCAAATTTGAGCGTTGTAGACCTCTCAAGCTGTGATTTAAACGAGATAAAAAACCTCACTTTTAAAGACAACGCCGAAATCAATCTCTCAGGCGCTCAGAATATCCCTGAAAATCTTGATGTGTCAAATTGTAAAACCGTTTGGTTGCACATGGGCAATGCTCACACCATAACCGCGGGCGATGCAAACATCGTATTGGGAGGTATCGGCGCTAAACAAGTTGACGTCAGCAACCTTAAAAATTTCACCATTTCAGATGAAACACATGAGATGTATGGAGAAAACTATATTTCCATGTTAACCACCAAAAGCATAACGTTCAAAGACCAACAGCAATATGAGGAATTTCTCCAAAATCCCAAAAACAAACCTTTACCCAAAAATTGCAAAGTCCTGTTCAAATCTGATGAAAACCTAAAAACCTCTCTCAAAGAGCAAACCGGCGAAGTACCAACTTCATCAATTGCCACGGCACGCACTGTAAGACTTAATAAAGCCCTTGAACGTAAAGAACAGGAAGCCCCCGCTCAATCCCATGAAAATACACCAAATACCTCAAAAGTCCCCCTGACAACACATCGCCAAAACACACGCTAAAGCCTCACGCTTCATCAAACACCGCGCGCACTTTAAGCACCTCAATACCTTCCCTCATCTTTTTATCAAGCTTGACAAAGTCTTTTTCCGTTGTCACGAGCATTAGCCCTGCCGCTTTAGCTTCTTCTTTTAACTTCTCAATATCTTCGGATTGATAGGTGTAGTGGTCGGCAAAATCTTTTGTTTTAATCACCTCAGCACCCAAATCATTTAGCGTTTTATAAAATTTTTCCGGATGTCCAATCCCCGCAAAGGCAAACACTTTTTTGCCCGCAAACTCATTTTTTTGCGCTTCAAGCCGCCCTGAGTAAACCGGCACACCGCCGCACCTCTCCTTAAGTCCGGTCAAATCTTCTCCCATAATCAAAACTTTGTTTGCGCGTTTTAAACCGTCTTCCAAAGTTTCTCTTAACGGTCCCGCCGGAATAATTCGTCCGTTGCCAACCCCAACGCTCCCGTCAAACACAACATAACACTCATCTTTATAAAGCCTCGGGTTTTGGAAGCCGTCATCCATAATAATCACCTCCGCGCCCATCTCAACCGCTCTGATAGCTCCCCATTTTCTATCAGGAGAAATAATCGTCGGCGCCACACCGGCAAGCAATCTTGCTTCATCGCCGGTTTCCTCCGCCGTCATTTTTTCTAAATCAACCACTACGTTTTTAAGCTTACCTTTATAACCGCGCGTCACAAAAAACACCTTTTTACCCATCTTAAGATATTTCTCGGCCAAAGCCATCGCCACCGGCGTCTTGCCGACACCGCCCGCCGTAATATTTCCCACGCAAATCACGTATGCACCGCATTTATAAGGCTTGCCATATTTAATCCGCCATTGTGTCGCCGCCCCGTAAAAATAAGAAAGCGGAGTTAAAACGCTGGCAAGAAAACCGTTTTCGCTCCAAAATTTTGGCGTTTTCATCGCTTTAATTCCTCATTAAGCACACGGCAAATTCCATCCAAAACCGCCGCTTCTTTAACTGTCCACAAATAAGCTTTTTCTGCCCGTTCCCGCAAATATTCCGGCTCCATAAAAAGCTTAATAGCTTCCTCAACCGCGTCTGCCGCGCTGTTAACCTGCAAAACCGCTCCCGCCACTTTGGCTTTTGCCAGCATTTCCACAAAATTAAACATATTAGGTCCGACAATCACCGCGTTTTTATCCCGTCCCGGTTCCATAAAATTCTGTCCGCCGTGATTAATCAAACTGCCGCCCACAAACGTCACTTGAGAAAGCCCGTACCACAGCCCCATCTCGCCAATCGTATCCGCCACATAAATCTCAACCGCAGGCGTTATATCTTCTCCCTTAGAGCGAAGCGCCGTCACAAACCCTTTGTTTTTAAACATCTCGGCAACTTCTCCCCCGCGGTTCGGGTGCCTCGGCACCGCCAAAACCAAAACATCATGAACAACCCGTTGCAACTCTTTTAAGCAAGCCGCAAACTGTTCTTCTTCGTTAAAATGTGTGGAGCTGAGCAAAAACACCGGACGTGACCCGATTTTTTCTTTAAGTTCTTTCAATTTCTTTTCATCAACCGGCAAAGGCATTCCTGCAAACTTCAAATTACCGACGCAATCCGCCTTTTTTGCCCCAAGGGCTGCAAGTCTTTCCTTGTCCTGTTCTGACTGTCCCAAACAGAGCGAAAAACACCCCAACAGCTCTTTGGCAATTTTATCAAACCGCCGCCACGTCCGAAATGACTTGTCTGAAACTCTGCCATTAACCAAAATAAACGGCACACCGCTCTTTTTCACCTCAGAGAGCAAAGACGGCCATAATTCCGACTCAAACCACAACACCGCGTCCGGCTTAAAATGTTCTAATAGCCTTTTCGCAAACTTCGGCACGTCAAACGGGATAAATTGATGAAACGCCCGTTTTGGCAACCTCTTTTGCATAATTTCAGCCGAGGTCAGCGTTCCCGTTGTCACCATAATCGACAAATTTTCATCTTCTTTTAACAGCTTATCAATCAACGGCAACATCGAAATCGCTTCGCCAACCGACGCCCCGTGCAGCCAATAGAGCTTGCCTTGAGGTCTTTGGTGTGTATAAAGCCCCAGCCGTTCATTAAAGCGGGTCGGATGTTCTTTGCCGTTTTTCTGTCTTTTTTTAATATACGTTGCCTTTAATAAAGGAAACGCCAAACTGATAAGCGCTTTATAAACCCCAATCATAAACCAACCCTCCTTACTTTTCTAAAACCGTTTAGACTTCTTTTCTTCACCGGGCAAAATCTTCTCAAGACCGCATTGCTCATCAGCCGCAAACGTTATGGCGTTAAGTTCATCTTCAAACTTTTTGCGCAAAACTTCCATTTCTTCCTCGCTGGCGTCTTTCGGCACAAACAACGGTTTTGTTCCCAAAACCACGCCTTTTTTAAATAGCTTCGGAATAAGCATAGCGTCCCAGCTCTTTTGTGCCACCTTTGCACCTTGACTGCTGTATGTAAACCCCATCACGGGCTTGCCGGTTTTCTGGGCAAAATAAATCACGCTCTTGTTTAGCCGCATCCTTGGCCCCCGCGGTCCGTCGGAAATCAAAGACACCACTGTCCCGTTTTCAAGCTCCTTGACAATCTCCAGCGCCGCACCCAAAGCGTGCCTGTCGCTGGAGCCGTCAATTGAGAGGATTTTATATCCCCTGAGCAACGTGGCAATAATCCGCCCGTCTTGATGAGGCGACACTAAGGCTTTCATCAATCTTGTATTGCGCCAAAAATAAGGCAACATCAACGCCCGCCCGTGCCAAGCAACAAAAATGCCGCCATTATGCTCGGCAATCAGCTCTTCAAACTCTTTTTGCCCCTGCACGTCAAACCGTCCGGTTTTGCCCACAAGCCAGGTATAGGCAAATGCCACCCATCCTATCGCACTCGTCACAAACGGTTTCTTGCCAATCGCTTTGATAATATCCTTAAATTTTAACTTTTTTTTTGCCATAAATTTCTCAAGTCTCACATAATAAAACTAAAAGCCTCTCTAAACCCTAAAGAGGCTTTAAACAGTTTACATAACTTTAAGTTTCAAGCGCCGTAACGTTTCTTCTTTGCCCAGCACTTCTGCCACTTCGCTGGCACCGCCCGGCGTGGTTTCAAGTCCGGTCAAAGCAATGCGCACCGGAAAGAGAACTTGTCCGTTTTTTAACCCGTTTTGAACGGCAACCGTTTTCAAACATTCAAAGATACTCTCATTGCGCCATTCACTCAACGCTTCAAGTGCCGGATATGCCAGTTTCAACGCCTGTTTGGCAATTTCAACATCGGTTTTCATCTTTTTATTAACAAAAAGCTCATCATTGTATACCGGCAACTCTTCAATAAACGCCGCCTGCGCCGCAATATCTTTCAAAGTTTCGATTCGCGGCTGCAAAACCTTTGAAAGCGCTTTTCGGTTAACATCGCGTGTCAAAAATGTATCATATTCCTTTTCGGCTAAATGATGAAATTTCTCAAAATCAAGTGCCCGAATGTAGCATCCGTTCATCCATTTAAGCTTTTCAATATCAAAAATCGCCGGTGACTTGTTAAGCCTTTTCTCATCAAACACCTGCTCCAGCTCTCTTAGTGAAAAAATCTCCTGCTCTGTTCCCGGGTTCCATCCCAGAAGTGCGATGTAGTTCAAAATTGCTTCCGGCAAATATCCTTTTGCCACCAAATCCTGAAACGACGCGTCGCCGTTGCGCTTAGACAGTTTATGTTGAGCGTCTTTCATCACCTGCGCCACGTGAACATACACCGGAGGCTCCCAGCCAAACGCTTCATAAATCAAATTATACTTAGGGGTTGAAGAAATATATTCATTTCCTCTGACAACGTGTGTAATTTTCATCAAATGGTCATCAACAACATTGGCAAAGTTATATGTCGGAAAACCGTCAGACTTCAACAAAACACCTTCATCAAGCTCATCATAGTCAATTTCAATATCCCCATACACCACATCATGAAACGTCGCTTTGCCTTTTTTGTTAATCGTCTGCCGAATAACATAAGATTCGCCGTCAGCAACTCTTTTCTTCGCTTCCTCAAGCGATAATTTCAAACAAGGGTCTTTAAATTTAATGTTGGCTTCTTCGTCTTTTTGTTCATCTGCCTCATCTTTGGAGCAAAAACAATAATGCGCCCCGCCAAGCTCAACCAATTTGTGTGCATATTCTTGATAAATTTTGAGCCTTTCCGACTGCACATACGGTCCATATTCACCGCCTTTGTCCGGTCCCTCGTCCCAGTTCATTCCAACCGTTTTAAGCGTGTTGTAAATAATATCAACCGCGCCCTCAACATAACGTTTTTGGTCAGTATCTTCAATTCGTAAAACAAAATCGCCGCCGCTTGCCTTAGCAATCAAATATTCATACAAAGCCGTCCTCAAATTGCCGATATGCATATACCCGGTAGGGCTCGGTGCAAAACGTGTTCTTGCTTTCATCTTACTCAAAACTCCAAAATTAAAACCATATTGCTTTAGAATTAAACCAACTCAAAAAAAAAGTAAAGCCAAATTTTATATGTATCCTTTGCCAAAAACTAAACCGCTTCCCCTCACACCCCCACACAAATTCCAACAAAGCAACGCTAAAGCGTTTAGTTATGGATTGCGCCGCTACGAAGCTTCGCTTCTACTTTAAGCGAACAACTAAGTGTTGCCGCGGCTAAAGCCTAGCAACACTAAGAGAAGTTTGCTTCAGTAGGTTGCGCTAAC
>JAGAZZ010000055.1 GCA_017939155.1 Alphaproteobacteria bacterium
AACGAAGCGCTTGAGCGCTCTGAAAAAGCGGCAAAGTCCGCCCGAGAAGTCAAAGCCGCGGTGAAAGGACGGAAAAAGGAGATTCAACAGGCGGCTTCTGAAAGCCTAAAAGCTATTTATGGGCTTGCCCCGTGGCATCAAAGCGGGAGAGAGTAGGTTGTTTTTTAGTGTGATTATTAACGGTTTTCTAACTAAAGGCGGATTATATTTTAGATTAATTATCTAGGATTTTGCGCTGATGGGACGGACAGGACTTAAAAGACAAAAGTTACGAGCCGAGGCAAAACCAGCCAAAGCTCAAAAAAAGACATTAAGAAAACCAAAGAAGAAGACTAAAAAAACGACAAAGCGGCGGTCACTTTGGCTGATGCTTTTTATGGCGGCGTTGTGGGTTTTGCTCGTTTTGATGATTGTGGCGGGCGTGTATGTTTGGCATTGTCAGGCGACATTACCGGCGTTTTCCAGGGCGGTTTATGTTGAGCGTGAGCCGGGGGTGAAAATTTTGGCGGCCAACGGGCAGGAGCTGACCTCTTACGGGGCATTGTTTGCTGAGCCGGTTGATGTGGCAAAATTGCCCTCTTATGTTTCGCGCGCGGTGATTGATACGGAAGACAGGCGTTTTTATAAGCATAGCGGGTTTGACTATATCGGCTTTGTGCGGGCAATGGCGGTGAATGTTGTTAAACGGCGCTATGCGCAAGGGGCTTCGACCATTACCCAGCAGGTGGCGAAAAACTTGTTTTTAACCCAAGAAAAGAGCATTAAGCGCAAAGTGCAGGAGTTTTTGTTGGCACGCTGGCTTGAAAAAAATTTCAGCAAAAATCAGATTTTAAATATTTATCTTAACCGCGTGTTTTTCGGCAGTGGCGCGTATGGGATTAACGCGGCGGCGAAGCGGTTTTTTAATAAAAACGCAAAAGATTTGAACTTGAGAGAGGCGGCGATTTTGGCAGGTTCGCTTAAAGCGCCCAGTCGGTATAATTATTTGCGAAATAGAGAACAAGCTTTGAAAAGAGCTGAAGTGGTGCTGTCTTTGATGGAACGAGCGGGGACAATTAGTGCTAAAGAACGAGCAGAGGCGTTGAAACTTCCGCTTGGCAACAGTCGGGAAAGAATGATTTTGGGTATTCGCTATTTTGGTGATTATATTATGGCGGGACTGCCGGAATATCTTAAAGACAGGACAGATGATATTTATGTTAAAACAACGCTTGATTATAATTTGCAGCAGCGGGCGGAATACCTTTTACGCAAACATTTAAGAGCCAATAAAAAGAACAATGTGACCGAGGGTGCCGTGGTGATTTTGGACAACAAGAGCGGGGCGATTAGGGCGATGGTTGGCGGGTTTGACTATAACAAGAGCCAGTTTAACCGCGCAACGCAGGCGCAGAGGCAGGCGGGCTCTTCGTTTAAGCTATTTGTTTATTTAACAGCGTTTGAAAAAGGATTTTCGCCGGATGAAATGTTGGCGGATGAGCCCATTCAAATTGATGACTGGAAGCCTGAGAACTATGATAAACGGTTTCACGGGGCGGTCAGCCTTAAGGAGGCGTTTGCCAAATCTTTGAACGTGGCGACGGTTGATTTGGCAACATATTTATCTTTAGAAGAGATTATTTCAACCGCGCTTAAACTCGGTATTACGACAACGGTTAAAGATGAGCCGTCAATTGTTTTGGGAGCGGCTGAAGTTCGGGTGCTTGATATGGCGGCGGCGTATGGGGCGACGGCAAATGACGGTTATGCGGTTTTTGCGTATGCCATTGAAAATATTAAGGATACGGACGGCAAGGTGCTTTATCAACACAAACCGGCTGAAAAAGTGCGCGTGTTATCAGAGCGAACGGTTCAAAACATCAATCTTTTAATGCGTGAGGTAGTGCTTAAAGGAACCGGCAAAAAGGCAGGAAAAATTGCCGGAGCGCGCGGCAAAACCGGAACATCGCAAAACTATCGCGATGCTTGGTTTATCGGCACAAACTCAAGATACACCGCGGCGGTTTGGGTCGGCAATGACGATAACAGCCCAATGAAAGAGGTTGGCGGAGGGAGTGTGCCGACGGAGATTTGGGCGGATATTATGAAGTAGGCTAAACGCCCATATCGCGGATAAAGCGCGTACTGGTGATTGCACCGTTGCGATATTTGCCACGCACCTCGATTAAGTGGTTGTCAAACTTGCGCCAGTTGCTGACAGCAGAGCGATTTTTGGTAAAATCAAGCGCGATGACGGTATGACCGGTGTTTTCAACCCTTTCGTTATATTCAGGCATGGAGCAGGAAGAACTGCCGGCGGTTAAATCAACTCTAGCCAGGCGGATAAAACCGCGACCGTTATCTTCAAAATATGTGCCGCACCAGTTCAGCGTTTCGGAAGCCTCAGCCGCCAAACTCAACACACAACATAAAAATAGAGCAGGCAAACTAAGTCTTTTCATGGTAAAAACTCCTTCTTTCTTAATTTTCGGTTAACATATAATCCATATTTTGGGAAATGTCAAGAATATTTTTGTCTATATATTCGGCTAATTACATAAAAAAATGTTTTAAGAGGCGTTAAAGAATATTTAGCATATTTTTGTTATGCTCAAGGAAAGAGAGGGATGATGACGATTTTTTTTAATATTAAGCAATTGTTTTTATTTTGTTTATTACTCGCGTGCTGCCAGTTTTGGTTTGAAGGCGGTTTGTTGATAGCGGGCGGGGTGACGTGTGGGGTACTTGCGTTTTGTTTTTATAAGGACAAAAACGGTTTAGCTCTAAATGCGATTTTTTTTAGCGCGTTTTTGTTGAATTTATGGTATGTTTTAGCAAGTTTTGGGAATGTGCGGCAGTATGATTATTTTAATTTTGTGATGTTTGCCGATTATTTTGTTCAAAACGATTTCTTTTTATTTCGACCTTTAGGGTATTTGCAGTCTGTTTATTTTCAGCCGCCGCTTTGGGGAGGCATTGCCGGAATTTTTATGAAAGTGCTTGAATTTGATTATGTGCGCTTTATCAGTTTGTTTGCGGTGTCGGGGGCTATGATTTATTTTTGGCGGTTGACGGGGGAGCTAGGGTTTAAGAATTATATCCGGCTTCTGACGTTTGGGTGGTTTTGCTTTTTTCCGTTTCAGGGGATTTTGGCAAATTTGGTTAATAATGACGCTTTAGTTTATTTTTTGATGACGGCGATGCTTTATTATGCGTATCGGTGGCTTGTTTTGAAGAGAATGCGTGAGGCGCTTATTTTGAGCGGTTTGCTTTTTGCGGCGGGGATGATTAAATTTTCCGGATTGATGATGGTACCGGCGTTGGGCGTGCTCGGGCTTTATAAATTAATGACGGCGCAAGACAAGCTTTCTCGGGGGCTGTGGGCACAGTTCGGTGTTATCGGGGCAGGGGCTTGTTTGGGCTTTGCCTGGGGGTGGTTTTTGCTTTATTTTGGTTTGCCGTTGGTGCCGCCACCACAAAATAATGCTTATCAAAATATGGCGGCGTATAGCCTTGCAGACAGGCTGTTTTCTTTTAATACGGCGCTCTATCCGTTTGCCGATGTGCAAACAGGCGGAATTGAGGCAAATGTTTTTCTGGCGCTTCTTAAAACCTCCCTTTTTGGCGAATGGCGTTGGAACGGGGCGTTTTGGGCAGAGGTGATGTATGCGGAAGGGATTTTGTTTGCGTTGTTTGGCGTCATCAGTTTCTTTTATTTGTTAAAATATAAAATCGGGGCTGGTTTTGCGTTTAACGGCTTTTTGATTGTTTTGGTGTTTTCCGTCTTAGGGGCGTGGGCAAATTTTTGGCTTGATTATCCGTATTTTTGTTCTTCCGAGTTTCGGTATACGGCGATTTTGCTGCCAGCGTCCTTGCTTTGGATGGGAAATTTCCTTGATAAAAAAAGCCTGCCAAAGGGAGTGATTTATGCTTTGGCAGGCGGTGTGGCGTTGCTTGCAGTTGCAAGAATTATGCTTTATCTACATACCATTTAACGGTTTTGATGATACCGGTATCAAAAGTTTCATCCGGTTTGTAGCCGAGTTTTTGGGTAATCTTTGTCGGGTCTATCGCGTAGCGGAGGTCGTGTCCGGCACGGTCTTTGACAAAGGTTATCAGCTCGGCATATTTTTTGCCGTCTTGGCGCGGGCGCATTTCATCTAAGATTTGGCAGATTGTCCGGGTGATTTGTATATTCGTGCGTTCGTTATGCCCGCCGACGTTGTAGGTTTCGCCCGATGTGCCGTTATGATAGATGATGTCTATGGCTTTGGCATGGTCGGTGACGTAAAGCCAGTCGCGGATGTTTTGCCCGTTACCGTAAATCGGAATCGGCGATAAGGCCAAACAGTTGCGAATAATGGTTGGGATAAGCTTTTCGCTGTGCTGCTTGGGACCGTAGTTGTTTGAACAGTTGGAGGTAGTCGTATTTAATCCAAAAGTGTGATGATAAGCTCTGACTAAAAAGTCTGAGCCGGCTTTTGAGGCTGAATACGGACTGCTCGGGGCATAAGGGGTCGTTTCCGTGAAATAACCTTCAGCGCCTAATTGTCCGAATACTTCATCGGTTGAGATATGGTGAAAACGATTGTTTTCTTTGCCCTTTTTGGGGGTATTCGGGGCATCAAACCAGTGGGTGCGCGCGGCTTCTAAGAGATTAAACGTCCCTAAGAGGTTGGTGTTGATGAAAGGTCTTGGACCGGTGATGGAATTATCCACGTGAGATTCGGCGGCAAAGTGGATAACGCCGGTGAAATCGTATTTATCAAATAAATCATTTACGAGCTTTTCGTCGCAAATATCGCCTTTGACGAATGTGTAGTTCGGGTTGTTTTCCACTTCTTTTAAGTTTTCGAGATTGCCGGCATAAGTCAGCTTGTCCAGATTAACGATTTTATAATCGGGATGAGCTGTCATAAAATAGGGAATGAAATTTGAGCCGATAAAGCCGGCGCCGCCGGTGATTAAAATTGTTTGAGACATTTTATCAATCCTTCTTTCCAATGGGGTATTTCAAGGTTAAAGCGTTGTTTGATTTTGGCTTTATTTAAAACCGAATAGTGCGGACGGTGCGCCGGGGTGGGGTAGGCTTTGCTCTCTATCGGATAAACTTTGCAAGAAAGCTTGGATTGCGCCATAATCTCAAGTGCAAAGTCATACCACGAGCAGACGCCTTCGTTGGTGAAATGATAGATTTCTTTTTCGCCTGATTTGATTTGCGGCAGGGCTTGAACGATGGCTTCGGCTAAATCATAGGCGTTGGTCGGGGTGCCTACTTGGTCAAAGACAACGTTTAAGCTTTCTTTTTGGTTGCCTAATTTGCGCATTGTCTTAACGAAATTTCCGCCGTGCGGGGAATAGAGCCAAGCGGTGCGGATAATGATGGCGGTTTTAGCGTTTTCAAGCACGTTTAACTCGCCTTCGCGTTTGGTCTTGCCGTATACCGAAACGGGGTGTGTCACGTCCTCTTCATTATAGGGTTTATTGTTTGTGCCGTCAAAAACATAATCGGTTGAGATGTGTATGATGTTTTTGCCGTATTTGGCAAGATAAAGCGGCGCAAGGGCGTTGACCTTACGGGCGTTTTCTTCATCAGCTTCGGCTTTGTCTACGGCGGTGTAAGCGGCACAGTTTATGATAAACTCAAATTTATTGGCTCTAAGATAATCTTTGACCTTGGTTTCATCGGTTAAGTCCAAGGTTTCACGGTCAATATAAACCGCTTTATCTTTTAAGAGGCTTTGCAGGGCGGTGCCTAATTGCCCGTTTGCTCCAGTTACTAAAAACATGGTTCTAAATCCTTTAAATGCGGGTGGTTTAAATCGCGTTCCAAAACATTGGCTTTGCTTAGGTCAATCTGCCAGTCAATGTCTAAGGCGGGGTCATTGACGCAAAGGCCGCCCTCGGCTTCTTTAGCGTAAAAATTATCACATTTATAGGCAAAAACGGCAGTTTCAGAGAGTACGGAAAAGCCGTGAGCAAAGCCACGGGGGATTAAAAGCTGCTTCCCGTTTTCTCCTGACAAGCGGACGGCAACGTGTTGTCCAAAAGTTGGCGACTTGCGGCGGATGTCAACGGCAACGTCTAAAACTTCTCCCGAGATGACGCGGACGAGCTTTGCCTGCGCATGGTCACCTTTTTGGAAATGCAGCCCCCGGATGGTGCCATAAGTTGAGAACGACTGATTATCTTGTACAAAGTCATAATAGAGACCGTTTTGTTCAAACTCTTTTTTATTATAACTTTCGAAAAAATAGCCGCGTGCGTCTTGGAACACACGAGGGGTGAGGATATAGACACCCTCTAAGTTTGTTTTAGTAAAGTTCATGATTTTCCTCGTAGACTTTTTTTAAGTATTCTTTGTAGGGTATGCCGTCTTTTAGGCGGTTAATTAACTTTTGCATTTGGGGTGCGTTGATAAACCCCTGGCGAAAAGCAATTTCTTCAATGCAGGCAAGTTTTAAGCCTTGGCGCTGTTCGATAATCTGCACAAACTGAGAAGATTCCATTAAGCTATCAGGCGTGCCGGCATCAAGCCAAGCGTTGCCGCGCTTTAAGGGGATAACGTTTAAGCGCTTTTCTTTTAAGTAAAGTTTGTTTAAATCAGTGATTTCGAGTTCGCCTCGCTTGGAGGGCTTTAGGGAAGCGGCTTTTTGAGTGACATCCGAGGGGTAAAAATAAAGCCCGGTTACGGCGTAGTTTGATTTTGGCTTCTTAGGCTTTTCTTCGATGGATACGACACGTTTTTCATTATCAAACTCAATGACGCCAAAGCGCTCGGGGTCAGAAACATGATAGCCGAAAACGGTGGCGGTGTTGTTGTCTTCGTGAACAATTGAACGATAAGTTTTCATTTGGGACTGGATGTAGAAAATATTATCACCCAAAATCAGGCAGACTTTGTCATTATTGATAAAATCTTTGCCCAAAATAAAGGCTTCGGCAATACCGTTCGGGTTGTCCTGAACTTTATAAGAAAGGTTTAAGCCTAAATCTTTGCCGGTGCCGAAAAGGCGCTCAATGTTAGGGGTATCCTGCGGGGTGGAGATGATGAGGATGTCTTTTATGCCAAAGAGCATTAAGACCGAGAGAGGATAGTATATCATCGGTTTGTCATAGACCGGCAAGAGCTGTTTTGAAACACACTCAGTTAGAGGGTAGAGTCTGGTGCCGGAGCCTCCGGCCAGGATAATTCCTTTCATAGTTTAATCCTTTTTTGTGGTTGGAACGATGAGCTTTTGGTAACAAGCTATCAGCTCAAAAGCTTCGACGTTTTTAAACTTGTTTTCAAGCCCGAAAGCGTAGATGTAGGGCATTTTGGCGGGAAAGTCGCGCGCAGATACGACCAGTTCGGGATTTTTTTGCAGATAAGATTTATATTCTTCGGTTTCTTTAATCTTGTTACGCAACAGACCGTTACGGCGCGAAAAGGCGCGATAATAAAAGATGATGAGCCATATACTTATAATCATAATGGCGGCGTATAGCGGGGAGGTGTAAATTGAAAGCCAGCCGGCGATACTTAATAAGCTTAAGCTTGAAAAAGCTTTGAGCGCCAAATTGACGGCGTTGCTTTTAGGGCGAAACGTGAAAGCCAAAGTGTATGGGGTGGAAAGAAGCGTACAGCCTGTGATGACCCAAAAGGTGTGAAGCGGGTTAACGGCAATGCTTGCGGCTCCGATTATACCGCAGAGAAGCATGGCAAAACTGAAAACAAGATATAAAGCGTTTAGCTTTAAGGCGTAGAGATAATACTGTTTATAGGTTTCGCGTTTTAGGATAAGAAAGGCCCGCTTGAGCTTTAAGAAAGAGGTTTGGTCTGAAACGCAGGCGGTTTCATTGTTTGGAAAAAGGGCTAAGAGGAGCTTTTTTTCAAACCTTGAGAGTTTTTTTAAGTTATCGGTTTTTTTGATTAAAACCGCTCCGGCTGCGTGCTCTTTTATTATGCAGATATTTTTGGCACATAAGTTTAACATTTCAGCCAAGAGAGACTGTGCGTCAAGCAGGTTGGTGTTAAAAAGTCTGAACAATGCGGGGGTCTTTTTTATTGATGCTTTGGTTTTATCTTGGTTGCGGCGGATTTGGGTCAGCGAAATTTTAAGCCCTAGGAAAATGGCAATAAGCGCTAAGACGGCAAACAAAACGGCACCGTGGTCTTGAATGAACCAAAAATATTTTTTGGTAAAGTCGGGGGCTATTAAGGTGTTTTTATCCAAGGTTAAGAAAAGGTGGATGTCATCGCCGACAGCTAAAGCTTCCGTGTCGGCAAAGGCAAGCGAATTTTCGTTTAAGGAGGTAATGGTGACACGTTTAGGATTTATGCCCTGTTTGGTGCTTGCAAGCGCGTTTTGGGCAAGAAAAGCACGTCCTTGCGGCAGTGAGACGAGAGCGTTGGCGGAACCAACAACATTTTTTAAGGTTTTGGCGGTTATATTCCAATAGACTTCGGCAAAATTGTCATAAAACCAAACGGCGCGGTCAATCGTGTAGTTAAAACGATAAGTGTAAATTCCGGTTGGGAGGTTAAGCGGTTTTTCGGGCTCAATGTATAGGTGAGAGCCTACTTCGGTGATTTTGTAGGGAGTGTTTGTATCGTTTATGGTGACGGAATCAAGCTTAATGTCGAGCCGACGGCGGGCATTGTTTCTTGAGTAAGTGTATTTGGGCAGAATGCGGAAGAAACCGGTCGGAAAGTCTTGATTATTTGAAACAAAAACAAATTCTTCACTGACGTTAATTAGTCCGGTTGGTTCAATTTTGATTGTGGTTAGGAGATAGGCGATATGCTCTTCAGCGGGAGCAATAATTTCTTTGTCTTCAGAAAGCTTGATGGTGACATAGGGGAAATCCGGGACAAAAGGTTCGGCTTTTTCGTTTGGTTCAACAAGTTTATAGAATGTGCCGTCTAAGGTCAAATTTTCATTAAGCGTTTCAGTGCTTTGCGCGCGCTCCAAACTTTTTTGATAAATTTTATCATAGGCGGAAAGAGTGTCTTGTTGTTTTTGCTTTAATTCTTCCACATCAATGACGCTGGTGGAGGAGGGAATGGCGGCTTCTTCAAGGCTCATATTAGCCGGTGTGGCTATTTTTAAGCGTTTGGCAAGGTAGGCTCTCAGCGCTTCTGTGTCATTTAAGTCTGGAATTTCTTTATAAAGTTCCTGCAGTTCTTTAGCTGAGGGAGGCAAAAAGGGCAACGGTCCTTCAGCAGCGCTGCGGACAGACGCTTGAGCAAAAAGAGGCGTTATGAGCGCTATGATTAAAAGTGCTTTTTTTAAAAACTTCTTCATATCTTATCCTTTGATGTTGCGCCGCTTGAGGTTTTATGATAGCAGTATAGCTGATTTGCAAGTTATGACAAGTTATAATGAAGAAAAGTTAACAAATATTATCGAGGGCGCTATGGAAAAAGAAAATATTGCAGCGATTATTTTAGGAGCAGGTAAGGGGACGAGAATGAAGTCTGATTTACCGAAAGTGATGATGCCAGTTAGTGGAAAGCCGATGATTAAACACATTATCAACACACTTGAAGAGATGGGAACAAAAGAGATTGTGACGATTATCTCAAGTGACGGCGAACTGGTGAAGAAGGAAACGGCGCCGTATAAAACCGCCGTGCAGGCGCAACAACTCGGCACCGGACACGCTGTTCTTTGTGCCAAAGAGGCTTTGAAAGGGTTTGAGGGGGCAGTGCTTGTTATTTTCGGCGATACGCCGCTGATTAAAAAAGAAACGTTTTTAAAAGCGGTCAAGAAAATCCGCGAAGGGTATGCCGTGGTTGTTTTGGGGTTTGAACCCGAAGACGCGGCGCGTTACGGGCGGCTTAAGATGGACGGCGGCGAGCTCTTGAGTATTGTTGAGTTTAAAGACGCTACGGATGAAGAAAAGAAAATTACGTTTTGCAATTCGGGCTGTATGGGCTTTGATGGCAAATATTTATTTGAGATATTAGAGCGAATCGGCAATGAAAATGCGGCGGGCGAGTATTATCTTACCGATGCGGTTAAGATTGCGCGCGAGATGGGGCTTAAATGCACGGCGATTAAAGGTGACGCCAAAGAGGTGGCAAGTGCCAACACGCGTGAAGAATTAGCGCTTTTAGAGCAATTTTATAAGGAAAGACAAGCGTGATTAAAGCTTTTAGAGAGCATTGGTTCGGGCTCATTTTGAGTGTGATGGTGCTGATGTGCGCGTGTTTTGTGCTGGTGGTTGCGATTGCGCCGCATGGGGATGCTAAAATGCGCGGATTTACACCTTGCACCTACACTATGGCGGCAGAGCTCGGACAAACCGGAGAAGCGGTTAAAGTTATTGAGGTGATGAAAATTGTCGGTAGGGGCTTTTTTTGTTATGGCAAAGTGATGAAAGAGGGGATGAGCCTCTTTTTAAACGGAAAGCAAAAAACACCTTGGGCAAACTATTTGTTTGAACCCGAGGTTGTGAAAGATGAATTTGCCGGTGAGGTAACGGAACCTTTTTCCGAAGATTTACTCAAAGCTAATTTGCTTGATGAGGACGAAGAAGAGCTTTTGGTTAATGATGAACATAAGGAGAATGACAATGACTAAGTTTGAAAAAATGCCCGAGTGGGATTTGAGCGAGTATTATAACGGGACGGATGATAAAAAGATTGATGAAGACATTGCGCTATATGCTAAAAAAGCAAATGATTTTGCGCTTAAATACCGCGGAAGAGTGGCAAAACTTGACGCGGAGGCGTTTTTGGGCGCGCTTAAAGAGATTGAGGAGATGGATAGAATTGCCTCAACACTTGGCGGTTTTGCCAGCCTTAATTCATCCACGCAATTGACGAATCCTAAGGCGTCGGCTTTGTATCAACGCGTGGTTGAGGCGCTTAATGACGCCGGAAAAAATCTGGTGTTTTTTGCGCTTGAATATAACAAGCTTTCTGAAAAAGCAGTTTCAAGCCTTTTGAGCGATGAGCGGATTGCCTTTTATAAGCCGTATTTAAAACGGGTGCGCAAATATAAACCCTTTGAGCTGTCGGAAGATATTGAAAAGACTTTGCTTGAAAAAGATGTTACTTCAGGGTCGGCCTGGGTGCGGTTTTATGAAGAGTTTATGTCAAGACTTGCGTATACGGTTGGCGGCAAAACCTATAATGAGGCCGAGGTGGGCAAGTTTTCAATGGATGCTGATTCAAAAGTGCGTGAAGAAGCGGGTAAGGAGATTAACCGCGTTTCTAAAGAGCATAGTTTTGAAGTGGCGTATATTTACAATATGATTATGAAAGACAAGGCGGTTGAAGATGAAAAACGGGGCTTTAAGCTGCCGATGTCCTCGCGCAACCTTGCCGAAGAAGTGAGCGATGAAACGGTGGAGAGCTTGGCAAAGACGGTTAAAGCAAATTATAAAAATATTGCTTGGCGGTTTTATAAGCTTAAAGCCAAATTGCTTGGGGTTGAGAAAATCGAGTATTGGGACAGAAATGCGCCGTTGCCGTTTGAAGATGATAAAAAATATTCTTGGCAAGAGGCGGTTGATACCGTTTTGCAGGCATATAACGAGTTTTCGCCGAAACTTCACAGCGTGGCGCGGGATTTCTTTGATAAGCCGTGGATTGATGTTGCGCCTAAAGAGGGCAAACGGGGCGGGGCGTTTTGCTCGTCGCCTTTGGTGGACGGACACCCGTTTTTGTTATTAAACTTTGTCGGCAAGCGCAACGATGTTTTGACCTTAGCGCACGAATTAGGGCACGGCTGTCATCATCAGCTCAGGCGCAACAACGGGCTTTTGAACGAAACAAGCCGGATGACAACCGAAGAAGTGGCGTCGGTGTTTGGCGAGATGTTAGTGTTCCAGTCTATGCTTAACAATGCGAAAACAAGAGAAGAAAAGATTTCTTTGCTTGCAATGAAGATTAACGATATGATTAACACGGCTATTCGCCAGATTGCGTTTCACTTTTTTGAAGTTCGCGCGCACAATGAGCGTAAACATGGTGAGGTTTCGGTTGAGCGTTTGAATGAGATTTGGTTAGAAGAGATGAGAGAAAGCTTAGGGCCGTGGGTTAACGTTGATGAAAACTCCGCGCACATTTGGGAACAAATTGGACATTTCTTCTTTTTGCCGTTTTATGTGTATGCGTATTCTTTTGCTGATTGTGTGGTTAATTCGCTTTATTGGCTTAAACTTCAAGGGAAAGTAGAGAACTTTGAAGACAAGTATTTAGAGCTGCTGTCTAAAACCGCTATTGGCGATTATGAAGAGATTTTTGCGCCGTTTGGGCTTAACCCGAGAGATGAAGCGTTTTGGCAGGGGGGGCTGGACTTGATAGGGTATTACTTAGATGAGCTTGAATCTCTCTTGGATAAAGGGGAAAATTTTGTGAACTAGCTCGCGGGAGGGGCTACTCTGCAGGCGGGTCACGTACCTCTATGTACGCTCCCCGCCTTTGGCAGGCTCCCGCGGCTATTTCGCAAAATTTTCCGCCTTTCTCCGGAGAGGAACTCTAAGGGGGTATAATTGCGTGCTGCGCACAGGTTATTTTTCGGAGCGTGCTAAATTGTGAACTAGCTCGCGGATGGAAGCCCCTTATAACTTGCTTCGTAAGGGTGCAGTTGTTCTGCACCCTAACTTCGCTTCGGACAAGCCAACTCTAGGTTCACTTAATTGGCGTTACCGCCAAGTCGTGGACCAAGAGTTGCTATAGTTCTCGGTAAAAAATGTTCACTGAACATTTTTTGCCTGCGAACCCTCACGTACGCCTAAGTACGCTCCGGTTTATAAGCGGACATCCGCGGCTATTTCGCAATTAATCCCACTCCTTGGTTGGAGTGCGTGGCGTGGTAGTTTTTATAGACTCTTGCGTGCTTCGCACAGGTTGTGGATTGCCGCGGTTGCGTATGGCTAACGCCATGCACCTCGCAATGACTCAAGGAAGGGAGTGGTGGTGTTTCTCCCTCGCAAGGACTTAAGAGAAGTTTGCCGCGGTTGCGTATGGCTAACGCTATGCACCTCGCAATGACTAGCAAAAGAGGCATCCCTCCTCCGTGAGTCATTACGAGCCCAGCCGTAAGGCACAAGGGCGTGGTAATCCATAACTTGTGCGTAGCACGCAAATTAAAAAGGCTCTGGTTCAGAGCCTTTTTTGTGTGTCCGCTTAGAACTTGTATTTGATTCCGAGGTCAAAGAGCTTCGGATTGTTCTTTTGGATGATTTGGTTAAACTTCGCATAGATGCTCAAGTCTTTGTATTCGTAGTCGATTGCGGCCTCTAAGAGCGCACGGTCGTGCGTATAGATGTTTGCATAATCGTTGATGGAATACCAGCCGTTAGAGCCTTTGACGCGGGCTCTGATGTCATCATACGGAGAACCGAGTTCGCGATAATATGCGCCGCCAACCTTAAAGCCGAGTTTGCCGTATTTTTCAAGCGAAACTTCTTTTTTGAGGAACAAGCCGATACCTGCTTCAACCGAGAGGTTGTGCGTCTTGTTGGTGGCAAGAGCCAACTCGCTTGAGCCTTCATCTAAGCCGTCTTCGGTGTAGCCGATAGCGTTTAAGTATAACGCCGGTTCTAAGGAAGCAAAGCCGTTAAGGTCAATGGTGTAGCGCAACTCGTTGGTGAAGCCGTAGAATATGTCGTTGATGTCGGCTTTTTTGTTGCCGCCTCTTTCAAGGTCACCATAACCATAGCCGAAGCTTAGGATAGAAGCGAGGTTTAACTTTTCGGTGAACTTATGCAGATAGGGGATGAAGACGCTGACGATGTTCAAATCTCTACTGCCGCCGCGGTCATACGAAGAGGAGAGCTGGGTGAAGCTCAAGCCTAAGCCTAAACGGTTTTTATTATCAAGCCGTTTGTCGCCGAAGGTGTACATTGACGTAGCCGAGAGGTCATAGCCTGAGAGAACGGCTTTGTTCTTGGTTTCGAGCGATACCGAATCCGCACCGGCGATGACACGATAGTTTTCATCTGACGGTTTTAAGATGGTGTCTGCAATGTTGCGGTTTAAGCTCTTTAAGGCCATAAAGTTTTCATCGGCAAAGTTTGGCATAATGTCATAGCCTAAGTCTTTAGCTGTGAGCTGACGTGCCTCTTGCGCTTCGGTTTGGCTCTTTATGGCGTCATACATCTCAACAAGTTTGCCTTGCTCGTAGTTTGAGGTTAAGTATTTGGCGATAGAGCTGTTGGGTGTAAACTCAGCAAAGTCTTTACGTTCCAGCCGGTGACCGTCCGCGGTGACCTTGGCGTCAAAGAGAGCAGATTCCGAGATGAGGTTTAGGTTTGCCAAATCATCGGCTTTGAGCGCGCCCTCGGCGGCGTAGGTGTCTTCATTTGAGCCTAAGACATTGGAAACGCCGAGCGTTAAGTCACCCTCAAGGGCTTCGGCCTCGATTGAACCGCCTTTTTCAAGGTAAACCCGACCGTCTAACATATCAAGGTTGGCTTTGCCGCTAAAGGCTAAGATTTTTTCGTTTCTTAAATCTGCACCGTTCAGGGTTATGCCGGCGTCGCCTTTTTCCGTGCCGTTGACATAGATGGAGCCAGAGTTTAAGACAGTGTTAACGTTGGCGTTTTTCTCGATATAAATACCGTGGGCTTCGTCACCTAAGGCTTTGATGATACCTTTGTTTTCAACGAGTGCGCCTTCGCCGTCTTTGACGTAGATACCATAGGCTTTGGCACCCGTGACGTCAATAATGCCGTCTTCCGCGTTGACGATATGGTTTGCGCCTTCGCCCAAGATACCGATAGCGGTGCCGTCTTTACCGTCTATTTTAATCAGACCTTGGTTGATGGCTTCAACGCCTAAGCCTGCGTGAATACCGATAGCGGTGCTGTTTTGGCTTTCAATATTGTTTTCAATATTGATAGTGCCTTGGTTGATGACAGTTTGGCTTTGGTCTGAGAACATACCGATTGCGGTGGTGTTGGCGAGGTTTTGCAAGCTGATGGTGTTTTCTTTTGGGTTTACCAATGGCTCTGTGGAGGAGGTGCCACGCATACCGTAGATTTCATTTTGCAGACCGGTAGCGGTTGTGGCTGTGGCTGCGGTGTTTTCTTCACATTTTCCGCATCGTACAACTTCAGGGTGTTCTGTTTTGGCGCAGGTGTTAACGGATGTTGATTTATAGATGTATTGCGCGTCTATTGGGATATCAATTGCTGTAGGATTTATCGGGCTTATATGGTCACTTGGAACTATTTGGGATACGTCTATGGGGCAAATAGCACCTGTACCACTGCTTAAACTACATCTGTAACAGTTTGTGTGATAGCCGAGTGGACAAGCAGTACAACCGGAACGGACATGGCACATTGTGCCGTTATAGGTTTTTTCGGTGTATGTCCATCCGGTGCCAATAGCTATCTGAGGGAATTCAAATCCGATTTTTCCATCGCATCCATAGTTGCATTTATAGCATTGCTCGTCGCCGCTAAAGACATCCGTTATGGCAGTTGTCGACGTTGCTATAAAGCCGGCTACTTCAGCGGCAGGACAAGCGCTTGTGCTTGAACCTATGATACCTGAAGAGCAGGCTTTAGCGGTACATTTGCCGCAGACTTTTCCTCCGGACATACCGGAAGAGGCAAAATCCCAGCCTTTAGAACCGGAAGAGCCGCAGCTAGCTACGCTTTGATAGGTGGTGCTGTAGCCGTCATCGCAAGGGATGTCATCACCGCCTTGGATATAGCAGCCTAAATTAGCTGCTTCATTATTGTTAAGTGTGTAGTCAACCCGTTTAGCGACGCATTGGGTTCCGGTAGCTGTTTGGCAAGCACCTTGGTCGCCGTAGTAGCCGACCTCACTTTTGCAGTTATATGTACAAGTGACACAAGGGTTGCCATTAGAGTCAGTCTTTCCTGTTGTGCTTGAACTTAAGAAAGTAATGTAAGGGTAATCATCTCGACAAGAGGTGTTACAAGTTACTTTCGGACCGCCACGGTGCCAGCAGGTTTTGCCGTTTTCGGTGGTTTGAGTGCAGGTGTAGCTATCACCGTTTTCGCATTCGCCTTTATCAGCGTAGTAGTTCTCATCTTCATTACAGGTGTAATTACAGGGGTAGCATGGGCTATCACCATAGTAAGAACCGGATGAAGTGCCTAAAGAAGCGGTTAAGGAATCATAAGGAGCACAGCCGCTTAATTGGGTTGTTTGACCGGTCGGGCAGAGCTTTTTCTCGCATTTAGCGCAGGAATAGCTCCCTGCTGTTTGATATGGGGTGATAAACTTCCAACCGTTATCGCCTGAGGTGCCGCAGTTTTTGATGTCTGTGGTGCTCTTATAGCCGCTGGCGGTGTCGCAACCATTGGGTTTATAGCAAAGGACACTTCCTCCGTGCACGATGTTGGTATTAGTCTGAGCATGGTTTACTTGAGTATATGAAATTCCTTCTTTTTTCGAACCTATGCCTCCCCAACCGTTTGCCGTGTCACAGTCCCATTTACAACTATAACAATTTCTAGAACCAACAGGTTTTGCTTCTTCTTCGGAAACGATGAAGCCTTCTGTTGTTGTACAAGCGGTTTCGCTCGGGTGAGTGCCTGGGCATTCTGAGTTACCGGTGCGGTGATAGCAAGTTGCATAACCAAAATCTGATTCGATTTTTTCGCAAGTGTAACCGCCTTTGGCGCAATCGCTTTCGGTTGCGTAATAGTCTTTGCTTGTGTCACAGCCATCGACCTTATAACAAGTTATGTAATTTGTTTTCGGTGTGGTGATGTGAGTTGAACAGGTGTATCCGGTCGGACAACTGCCTTCTGCCCAGCCAGTAGCACACGTCCAGGAACAGGTATAACAACCATAGTCATCTTCTGATTCATTTGCTAATTCATAGCCTGTACCACCATCGGAACATTGGGTTTTATATTCATCATCGGCACATTGGTGGTCACCGCGTTTCCAACAGGTGTTGCCGGTTCTTTCTGTAACCGAGGTGCAGGAGAATGAGCCGCCGTCTGTGCATTGGGCTTCAGATGCGTAATAGCCATTGTCTTCATCGCAAGAGTAGTTACAGGTGTAACATGGGGTGTCACCGGTATAGCCGACGGCTGAAGTGCCGATGCTGGCAACTAATGAGGCGTATGAGTCAGGGCAATTACGGGCGGTGGTGGCGGTGCCGGTATCGCAAGGCAATTCCAGACAACTGGAACAAGCATAGCCGTCTAAGAGTGCAGGTGCGCCGTCCCAATCCCAACCGTTTGAGCCGGAAGTACCGCAAGCGTCTAAGGTGGAGGTGCTTCGGTCATAATAACCGTTATCAAAATTACAGCCGGTGATTTTGGTACATCTGGTGGTGGTGCCGTTAAGGGTTTGTTCGTTTCTTTCGCCAAAGAAGATTGTTTGACTATAGTTCCAATATTCAGTGCTGTCTTCCCAGCCGGAATCGCACTCGAGCGAACACTTGTAGCAGTCTTTGCTTCCTACGGTGGTGTGGTCTACTTGTTTGGCAACGATACCTTTTTTGACGGTAAGGCTTGAACAAGCGGTTTCGGTGTAGTCGGTGTCACATCCTAAGGTGCCGGTGCCACTCCAGCAGGTAAGGCTTGCGTCATAAGAGTTATAGTGAGCCGTGCAGGTTGCATAATTTGCTTTGCAGGTGTCGCCATCGTTATAAATGCCATCAGCACAATCGGTCACTTGTATACATTTTTCGCAGTTTGTGTCGGTTGCTTCAACACAAGCCGGATTTCTCCATATATTACGTTTGAAATAGGTTGTGTTTACATCTCCCTTATCCATTAGAACGTAATTTGGGGGACAGCTAAATGGCTTTTCGCCCCTTTGCCAACAGCCGGAGCCGGTGGCAGATTCGGTGCAGGTATAACCGCCGGATGTACAGCTTGATTCAGAAGTGTAGGGGTGTGTGCTCGGACAACCGTTATCTTTATAACAGCTTAAAGTGATGTTTCGATAGGTGTCGTTTATTGAGGCTTCGGTACAATCTCTTCCCGCGCGGCAGGTTCCCTCTGTCCAACCGCTGTTACAACTGTATTGGCAAGAATAACAAGTTTGTGTGCCGCTTTTGCCCTCGTTGGTGGGGGTTGTGGTGATGTTGTCATTTTTTGAGCATTGCGCTGTATGAGAATTTGCCGGACAGGGTGTGGTTGTGCTTGATTTTACCCAGCAGATGGCGGTGCCAACCGGAGTGGGGACGCCAGTTTCTGTGCAGGTGTAACCAAGATTGCTGCTATTTGCTTCGCAGAGGCTCTGGCTTGTAAAGTGAGTTGAGTTGTTGCAGTCATAACTACAACTATAACATTGTTTACTGCCAACAGGAACAGGTCCGCCTTGTGAAAGCGTTGTTCCGGTTGTAGCAGAGTCGCAGGGGGATTCATACGGATGTGATGACGGACATTGCGGGTCGCCTCTTTCCCAACAGCTGTGACCGGTGAGATAGGTTACTATATGACACTCATAAGAGCCGCTTGACGTACATTCTGATTCGTATGTATAGAAACCATTGTCTTCATCACAAGAGTAGGTGCAGGCGTAACATTTGGTGTCACCGTTATAGCCGGTGGAAGATGAGCCAAGGTCAGCTTTTAATGAGGTGTGAGGTTCACAATTGCCGGCAGTGGTGGCAGAGCCTGTGGGGCAGGGCAACTTTTCGCATTGTGCGCAAGTGGTGCCGTCTTTAGTTTGAGAATTGATAAATTTCCAACCATTTGAGCCGGAAGTGCCACAGTTATAAATGTCAGTGGTGTTCTTATAGCCGTTTGTGGTGCTACAACCGGTGATTTTACCGCAGGTGGCGCCATGTTCGGTATTGCAAGTTCCGGCGAACGCGGTGCCGATGGGGCAGTTTGACGATTTCCAGCCGTTTGCGGTGTCACAACCATAAGAGCAAGAGTAGCATTTTCTTGAGCCGACGGTTGTTTCATCTTGGGTAAGTTTGATACCTGATTTTGTCGGTGTGGCACAAGCGGTTTCGTTCGGGTGAGTTGAAGGACAGGGTTGGTCACCCTTGTGTCTCCAACAGCCGGTGTCTGTGGTTGATTCTTCGCAGGTAAAGCCACCGGATTCACAAGCGGATTTTGAGGTGTAAGGATAGGTTGACGGACAGCCGCTTCTCATCCAACAGCCGGAACCTGTGGCTGATTCGAGGCAGGTGTAGCCACCGGCTTGACAGGTTGCTTTAGAAGTGTAGGTGTGCGTGGTCGGGCAGATTGGTTTTAAGCAAGCGACCGGCGTGGTGATTTTATTGGTTCCGTCAGGACAGCTTTTGCCTGCGGGGCAAGATGAGCCTGCCTGCCAGCCGTTGGCAGTGTCACAAGCATAAGAGCAGATATAGCAGGTGCCGTCCTCGTAGGGTTTAGGAGTTTCGCTGGTCTTAAAGCCGGTTGCGCTTGGGGTACAGTGGTTTTCTTGTTCACCGGGGGGGCAGTGGAAATCGCCATCTCTTTTCCAACAGGTGTAAGTTCTTGAATTAACAGTTTTATCTACCCTTGTGCAGGTTTGAGTTCCACCGTCTTCGCATTGGTCTTTATCGGCGTAATAGCGGTTGTCTTCATCACAAGAGTAATTACAGGTGTAACATCTGTCATTTCCGTTGTAACTGGTGGAAGATGCGCCTAATTGAGCGGTTAATGGCGCTTCAGCGTTACATCCGTTAACTGTGGTTGATGTGCCGGTCGGGCAAGGTTTTTTCTCGCATTGAGCGCAAGAAGCCGAGCCTTGGTCAACAGGATTGATAAATTTCCATCCGTTATCGGCAGTGGTGCCGCAGACGGTGAGTGTGCTGTCATCTTTATAGGCTAAGGCGTTGTTACACTCATATTCGCATTTATAACATAATTTAGAGCCGACGGTAATTGGGGTATGCGGTACAAGTGTAATACCGGTTTTGGCATCGGTACACGGGGTTTCCTGGTAGTCATCCGGACAATCTTGGTCCCCGGTTTGTTTCCAACAGCCGGAGCCGGGGGCTGACTCTGAACAGGTAAAACCACCGGATTCGCAAGCAGCTTTTGTGGTGGCGGTGTAGCCTGCGGGACAACCATCATCATGATAACACGTGATAGATTTGTTGCGGTATGTATCATTTATTGAGGCTTCAGAACAATCTTTTCCTGCCGGGCAGTTCGCGGCTGCTGTTCCTTGTTTCCAGCCGGCGGTGGTGTTGCATTGATAAGCGCAATCATAACAGTCACTTGTTCCACTTTGACCGGTGACGTTAGGGGTGGTGAGGATTGCATTAGTGCTGTCAACTAAGCATTGTGCCGTGTTTGAAGGCGGGGTGCAGGGCGTTGGCGCTGCGTTCTTTTTCCAACAACCGCCGGCGCTTTGAGCGCATTGATAGCCGATGTTTTCTGCGGCTTGTTCACAGAGGGCTTTGGTGGCGTAATAGCCCTTTGTGGTGTTACATATATTTTTAGTGTAACATCCGGTTACGTCAACAATGCAAGTGTATTCAGAATTTGCCGTGGTGCAGGCGCTGTTGTTATCATAATAACCTTGGGTCGGGTCACATTTATCTTTTTTATAACAGTCGGCACCTTTGGAACGATAGGGGTCAGTTAAAGAGGCGTATTTGCAGAGCCACCCGGTCGGGCAGTTGCTTGCAGTGCCTGATTGCCAGCCGTTTGCGGTATCGCAAAGATATGTACAATCATAGCAATCATCTTCGCCGCTTTTGGCGACAACGGACGGGGTTGTCTTAATACCGTCTACAGTTAAACATTCATTGATATGCGATGGGGTGGGACATCCTGCAGGGTCGTCTTTGACATAACAGTTATGAGCTGTTTTGACGCAAGTGTAGGACGGGTTTGCCGCCGTGCAGGCGGTGTCGGTTGCATAGTAGCCGTGGGCGGCATCGCAAACACCGACAACATAACAACCGGTTGCATCTATCGTGCAGACGTGCTCAGGGTTAGCGTTTTGGCAAGCTGTTGTGTTGTCAAAATAGCCGTGTGTGGTGTCACAACCGGTCGGGGTATAACATTTTGCCCCGCTTGGCATTGTTATTTCAGAACACGTTTTTCCGGCAGGGCAGGTTGCAAACCAGCTATGTGCGGTGTCGCATTGATAATTACAGTTATAACACGGGGCGTCACCAACCTGAGTTTCGGTTTGACCATTAGTGTAGCCGGTGCCGATTTGGCATTGTGTGCGGTTCGGGTGTGAAGCAGGACAGTCAGCATTACCATCGTGTTTCCAACATTGAGAGCCGGGGGCGGATTCGGTGCAGACATAACCGCCTTCTTCGCATTTGCTTAAGTTCGTGTAAGGATAATCCGGCGGGCAGGCTGAGGTGGTGTTATTATAGCATTTTTTGCCGTTTGGCATGGTTATATCAGTACATTTTCTGCCGGCAGGACAGGTTGTTTGCCAGCCGTTTGCAGTGTCACATTGATAATCACAATTATAACACGGGGCATCGCCGACCGGCGTTTCGGTTTGACCGTTAGTGAAGCCGGTGCCGGTTTGGCATTGGTTTCTGCTCGGATGTGTGTCAGGACACTCGGCATTGCGGCTATGGCGCCAACACTCTGAGCCGGGAGCAGATTCGGTGCAGACATAACCGCCGGCTTCGCAAGCGGCTAATGTGGTATAATAGGTAAAGTCTGTCGGACAGCCGTCATCACGATAACAGATAAGGGTTTTGTTGCGGTTGGTGTCATTGATGGCAACATCTCTGCAGACACGACCGGCACGACAGTTTGCTGCGGCTGAGCCTTGTTGCCACCCTGAAGCGGTATCGCATTTGTAGTCACACTCCAAGCAGTCATCCGGACCACTTTTGCTAACGGGGGTCGGGGTGGAGATAATACCGGTTTGAGTTTCACAAAGGGCTGTATGCGAATTGGGCAGACATTCGGTCAACAAGGTAAAATTCGGCAACCAGCAGAGGTTTTCTTGTTGGGTACAATGATAGCCGATATTAGCGTTTTCGCATGAAGCTTGGTTCGGGTGGTGACCGTTTGCTATGTCGCAGACATCTTTTATGTAACAGCCGTTAGTAACAGTTTTGCAGGTGTAGCCGGGATTGCTGTTACGACATTCATCATCATTGTCATAATAACCTTTTGAGGTGTCGCATTTGGCGGGGTACCAACATTGGTTTTCATTTAATTCGCAAACAATGCCGGGATGATAAGCGGCACAAAAACCTAAGTTATCATAACGTTTGTCTTTCTCATTACAGGTATAAGAGCATTGATAGCATTGTTGGTCACCGGATTTGTTTGCGGTGGGGGTGGCAGTGGTGATATGGTCAGCTTTGTCTTCGCAAGCGGTTTGTTCACCGGTTGGGCAATCTACCGGAATACACGCTGTTTTGTCAGAGTTCGGTGTCCAAAATTCATCACAGGACTCAAGGCGATTCTTGCCTTTACAATGTGAACATTGACCGTGTTCGGGGCATTCATCTAACGGGTATTTGCTTTTGTCACAGCCTTTGTCATCATCGTGCAACAGGGCATACGCGCCGGCGGCGGCGCCGACACCGATAAGGGCAAGCCCGGCGGGGGAGACTTTTACTTTTTCACCGACGATTATGGCACAAACAGGGTCATTATCATCATGACAAGGGACTTTGGTCGAGGCGCCGAATTTTAAGAGGAGAGCGTAGGCGTCGCGGTCTTTATTTTGTTGAGCAAGGCAAAGGGCAGTGTTTTTATCTTGATTTTCTATGTTTATATAATGCTTATATTTGTTTAAGCGTGCGGTATCGTTTTCTTTTGCCCAAGAGTATAAGTGCTCAGGGGTGAGTTTAGCGGCAGCGTTAGCGTCACTAAAACCTGCTGTGAATACAGCGGTCACGGACAATAAACTTAAAACAAAAAGTTTTTTTAATCTTTTCATAATAGCTCTCCCTTTATTTGCGAAATATCCCTTTGTTTTAACGCAAATAAAATTTCAGTTCTTAATTATTGGCGTGTTTTTGATACACTATTTAATGCGTTTTTAGCATAATAAATTTGGTTTGTAAAGATATTTTTTGTATAAAAATCATAATTTAAAGGATAAAAAGCGGCGGTAGCCGAGTCATTGCAAGGGATTGCGCAACATCAAGAAAATTCTTGCACGAATCGGATAAGTCCATTTTTTTAACCGAATGTTAAGAAGTTATTAACTCAATGTTAATTTTTGTCTAAAATTTAAGCTTTTGCGATTCGGAAAGGAAGGGGATTTTTATTTTATTTCTTCGTCTTTTTTGATACCGTAAAGCACCGAGCGCGGCATCCAGCCCTCAATTTGGTTTTCAAACTCCAAGAGGCAGAAAGAGCGGTTGCAGCGTTTGATTTTGGCAACAACGCCGTTTTCAGCGCGGGCGATAATGTCAGCGTTTAAGCTGTCTTTGCGGTAAATATCATTTTGTCCGGGTTCAACAACGAGCGCGTAACGAGCGTTGGTTAAAAGATTTTTTCTGACCCAAGAAGTGGTGCCTTCAAAATCACGGATTTTGCGCCATTGCTCATATTCGGCGATGATTTCGACCGGGTGGTTTTGCTGTTGATAAATCCATTCTATCGGGTAGCGGATGTTCGGTCCGGAGCGGGCGTTGACCTTGTCGGCGCGCATGGCGACAAAACGGGTTTCGGCGGGGCTTAATTCTATAATTGAAGCCGCGGCGTTGCCGGACGTGAAAATAAAAAGCAGAAACAACAAAAATAAACGCATTTTTTCCTCTTTCGGTTTTTTGTTGATTTTAGGGGGCGGTGATTAAAAAAATCTTAAAATAATAAAGTTTTTTTAGTTCAAGCGGGTTTAATGCGGAATTTAAGGATTTATTTATAACTTATGACTATAATGGGGCTGTTTTTTTAGGAGATAAAACGATGGATTTGATAAAGACGATTGAAGATTTAATCCGCTTTCGCACAGAAACGGGAAATGCCGAAGAGATTGATAAGTGTTTAGCGTATATTGAAAAGAGTTTTGAGGGGACGGGGGCAGTTGTTAAAATCGAGCGGTTTGAAGACGCCAGCCCGGTGATTTATCTTTCTAACAATGAAGATATGCACCAAGACGCGCTGGTGCTCGGACATCTTGATGTGGTGAAAGCCAAAGACGAGATGTTTGAACCATATATCAAAGACGGCAAAATGTTTGGGCGCGGAACGCTTGATATGAAAAGTTTTGCCGCGGTGGCGATGAACTCGCTTCATTATGTTTTAGAGCATAAATTGCCGGTTAAATTCGGCGTTATCCTCTCCACCGATGAAGAACAGGGAAGCAAAAGCACGCACGCGTTTTTGGCGCGTTACCCTGAGCTTAACGCTAGCGTTGTGCTTGATAATGATGTGGGTGGAGATATTGGCGAGATTATTAACAAATGCAAGAATCCGGTGTTTGTTAAATTAAAGGCTCAAGGAAAGCCTGCACACGGCTCAACGCCTTGGGACGGTTTGGACGCTAATGAAATGCTGATGAAGACGATTGCGGCTTTGCGGCAAAATTATCCGTATTATGACCTTAACAGCGGCAAACCCGCTAACACCTGGGTTGACACCATGCACGTTGCCAAGATAAGCGGCGGGGAAGTTTCTAATATCATTTCCTCTCAAGCCGAGGCGCTTTTGGACGTTCGTTTAGTGGAAACGTCTGATGTTTCCGGGCTTGAAGAAAATTTGAAAAAAGCGTGTTTTCCCGGTGTGACATACGAAATCGTGTCTTCTTCAACGCCGGTGGTTATGCGTGAGGACAATCCGCAAATTTGGGCCTATAAAACTTTGGCCGAGAAGATTATGGGGCGCAAAATTAACTTTGTACAAATTGGCGGCGCAACGGACGCGCGTCTTTTTGCCGAAAAAGGGGCGACGGTGATTATGCACTCCGGTACCGGTGAGGGGATGCACGCGGATGGGGAGTATGTAGTTCTTCAATCCGTAGAGGAGTTGGCTAGGATACAGGTTGAGTATCTGAAGCAGATGGGGGCTTGATAAAGCACAAGTTATTTAGGGGGCTTGTATAGCACCGGTCATATAAGCGTCGGCGCTTGCTTATGTACTCATTATGTACACCGCGCTCGCGGCGCCACTTATAGCACCGGCACTATCCAAACCCTATGCAAAATTGCTTGCAGCGATTTTCGGTTTTAAAGTGGGGTGTGCTAAAGTACGGTCAAATCGCCAAAATGGCTTCCTTATGTACTAATTGTGTACACCGCGGTCGCCATTTTGACGATAGCACTGCCAATTCCGACTAAGGCTTTGTTTCACGGTGGCTGTCGCCTTGTTCACAAAGCCAAGTCTCATTGCGTCTCGCATAAAAACAATTTCCCAAATTGTTTTTATTGCGCCGTTATCCCACCCTCGGCGTGCTTGCGCACAAGTTATTTTTGGGGTGTGCTAAAGTACGGTCATATAAGCGTTGGTGGTATGATTTTCTTTGACAAAGCGGGGTAAAAGGTGTATCATATTTAATTATAGAGAAATGACGTGGAGAAGATGTTATGTCTTTGAAAGATGAAATGAGGGCGCAGGCCGAGGAAAAAGAAAAGAAAATGTCTGATTCTGCGGGAATTTCAGTAGAAGATAGAACAGATATTGCCGATACTATGCGGCAAGACGCTGCAAGAAGTGTGGCGGAAGAAACTTTGCAGGTGTATCATCAATTAAACGAACCTGTGCAGACTGATGACGGGAAAGTTCAAGATGTGGATTCTTCTTTGGGGAATTGGCGCGACGGAGAAATCTTTTCAATTGGCAATTGGCGCAATTTGGCGTGCAGAAATTATGAAAACCGTGGGAAAAGCGCCGATTTGTCACTTACTAATGAAGAACGGTTAAAATTTCAGAAAAAACGTGCGGAATTAACAGAAGTGTTTGTTTCTAATGAAACAAGTCGTATTCAAGATGTGCCGGTAAAACCGGATGCTCTGATAGACCATAGCAAAATCAAATTTGTTGCGGCAGAAGATGATGTTGAACATAGTGAAGCTTTTGCCTATTTTAGTGGTGGTGACCAAAGTATTACTTTTCACCAATATACGCCGGTTAATGATTCTTCTGACCCTAATACGCCAGTCAATGATTCTTCTTTAGAATATGTGCGAGGAAATTTGATAGCCAAGACTGCTATACTTATGCATGAAAATGCACATAAAGACCATTGGGTTTATGATGGACAAGGCATTTTGCAAACTTCACCGGTTAACGCTGCCAAATCCAATCGCCTGACTGAAACCGTGGCTTGCAGCACAGAATATCTGAATGCGGCTCACCAATACACTTTATTAAAAGAACAGGGAGTTAAAAACGTATCTGTTGCGCGGAATTACACCTTGGCGCAGGTGATGACAAAATATAATGCGCTTGAGGCTGAGAAGCGTCCTGAATTGGGAGAGTATTTAAAGTCTGCCGGAATAGAAACGGTGCATATCAGTAAAGCGGATGATATGTTAGGTTTATGGATTGATTATGGACAGGTGGCACAAGAGCCCAAACCAAAGTTTTCCGACTATTTGAAAAGTCGGGGGATTAAAAATTTGGAAACGACAGGCGAGCCTAAAATGCAATCCGTTGACGCTTTAAAGGAAAAACTTGATGAGCCGGGAAAGGGGTATAAAGAGCTTGTTGATGAGCTTGGACTTAATAAAAATGCTCAATATCGGTTTTCTTCTGAACGACCGATTGAGGAAGTTATAGAAAATTTGCAAAGTGTGGAAAATCTGGCTCAAAAAGGTGAAGCTATTGATGGTTCTTTGGCTTATGCGGGGTTGGGGAGAGCATACGTTACCGCCGTAGACAATATGCCGATTGAGGGTATTTTGGAGATGCATGACGGCTTAAAAGAGGTTGTTTCCAAACATGGTTTTGACCCTAATAACCCTAAAAGCGTGCGTCGGGTGGTGGAGGCTTCTTCTAAATATTGGCACGAAGGATGGCGACAAGAAGCATATACAAAGCAGATGCTTACTTCCGCTGATGTTGGGAAGATGTATTTTGATACAAAATCGTGGTCTGAACAGATAAAAATTTTGGAAAATGAGGATAAAAACTATCAGGATGTTTCCGCGCGAATGCTTAAAGATGTGTATATCGGGCATAATACGATGGTTGATTTATCCGGTTGTCGTGATTTGCTGGATACCCTTTCAACTCCGGGGGCTTTAAGCGAATTTAGCAGACATAATATGAAGCTTGATATGAACTCTCAGGAAGAAAAAGAAATTTGGGGTAATAAAATCAATCCAGTTTCTTTAGCAGAAATGAAAGAAATTGACGCTTATTTGACTAAAAAAGGTTTGAAAACCGATGATGAAAAGATGGCGTATATGTCGCGATATATGGAAGATATGGCTTATCGCCGTGGGCAGGTTAATGATGAAGAGTTAACAGCAATCCTTATGAAATATAATAACAATATCACTTATCAGGATAATTTGAGTGTTTCTTACGGACGTGATGGCAGGGTTAGCGCAATGCTACAAAATAAAAACTATGATTTAACCCCGTTAATGGCGTCTGTGGGGAAAGGGGATAAAGAACAATCTTCACAAAAGACGTCATCTCAAGATTATGTTCAAGCCCAAATTCGTGCGGCCAAAGATAATACAAGATAGTTTTGGGATTATAAGCTTAACCCCGCTTTGGGCGGGGTTTTAAGTTATTCGCTTTCTTCTTCATCTATCGGGGCTTTGCCCTCGATGACGTAGCTTTCGGTGAACCATGAGCCGAGGTCTATATCCGCGCAACGTTTAGAGCAAAACGGACGATATTTGACATTATCTGTCAGCTTATGGCATATCGGGCATTTATGGACTTTAACGACCGAGGTTTGCGGGGTGTTTTCCTCAAGCGTGTTTTGTTCGCTCATCTTAGGGCTCCACACGACCGGTGCCGCCACAAGTCGGACATTCGGCAGAAAATTGCTCTAATAGGGTCGGGTGTTTGCGACGACGCAAAACTTCCACATTACCAGCCTTGCTCAAGCCCAAAACTCTGGCGTTTTGCGGGTCTGCCGCCAGTTCTTCTGCTAGAACGTCCATCACATCACGCATAAAGCGATATTCAGATGAACCGGCAAAATCAATAATAATCTTGCCGCTTAAGTTGCGCAAGATGATTTGACGGGCGATTTCAATGGCGGCTTCGCGGTTTAAGCTATCCGTCTGACCACGGGCAACAATGCCAGCGCTGTCAACATCTATGGCAACGAAGGCTCTGGTTTCTTCAATATGAATTTGTCCGCCAGAAGGGAGATAAACTGTTTTTTCAAGCGCTTTTTGCAGCATATCTTGTATGCCGTATTCTTCGCTTGGGTCTGCAATGTAGCGGATGGTGCCGGAGAAAACGTTTTTGACTTTTTCTTCCAAATTATGGTCATTGACGACAACGGTTGTGAGTGTGTCTTTAAAACGACGGATTAAGTCAAACAACGGGTTTTCTTTGGCATATAATAAAGCCGGCGCAGTGGCGGAGCGGGCTTTGATGCGGATATTTTCATAAATGGCACGAAGTGCGGTCATTTCTTCTATTACAGCGTTAATGTCAGCGCTTGCCGCAGCAGTGCGGACAACCCAGCCCTCTTGGGCGTTAGCATTTTTGGCAACGGCAGAGTACAGCTCCTGACTCTTTTCATCATCATTGATTTTTTGTGAAACGTCGATATAGCTGCCAAACGGGCGATATACCAAATAAGTGCCGGGGATTTGAACAGCGCGAACAAGCTTAGCGCCTTTTTCGGCGTGCGCTTCTTTTTGGACTTGAACAACCACACATTGCCCCTCGGTCATATTAACCTCTAAAAGCCCTTTTTCCTGCGCGCTCATAAAAGCGTCTTCGCTGTCACCAATGTTAACCATAAAGCCGGTTTTGTCTTCGCTTAAAGGAATTTTTTTGGTAATCCGACCGAGATAAACATTGCCCTCAGCGGCACCGTTTTCCTTAAAAATATTAAATTCCCTTAGTTGACCATTGTCCAAAAGGGCTAAGCAGGCGTCCGTGCCTGATTTTTCATAAACAATCGTATCTGCAGTTATCATTTTATTCTTCTCCTTTGGTTTTAGAGCGGCATTTATTTTATGCCGGCTCCGTTTAATATATTCTTGGTTTCGTATAAAGGCAAACCTATCACGCTTGAATATGAGCCGACAATCCTTTTGACATAGCCTTGGAGCAGACCTTCAATTTTATAGCCGGCAACACCGACCCACTCGTTGGAAGCAAGATATTCTTCAATCTCGTTGTCGGTCAGATGTTTCATCATAATTTTAGTGGTGATAGTTTTTTGGCTTAATTTTGCGTTTTTATCAACAAAACAGACGGATGTAATGACGCGATGGGTGCGCCCCGAGAGCAGTTTCATAACTTTTCTTTGAGCCTCAGCGTCAGGCGATTTACGGATTATCTTTTGACCGACGACAATAATTGTGTCAGCACAAAGGACGTTCTCGCCGGGATTTAATTTTGCGGCGGTCAGCGCTTTGGCGCGGGCAATGCGACGGATATAGGGAAGCGGAAGCTCGTCTAACAGTTCGCTTTCGTCTATGTCAACCGGGCGTATCTGTTTGGGCTCGTAGCCTATTTGGGTTAGCAACGCGCGGCGTTGGGGCGAAGATGATGCCAATATGAAATCTTTTACAGCCATTTAAGGGTTAAGCCTCATCATCATGTGTTTTTTCCATTCTTTCGTGGCGTTCTTGAGCCTCTACGCACAATGTGGCGATAGGGCGCGCCATTAAACGACCAATACCGATTTCTTCGCCGGTTTCTTCACAATAGCCGTAAGAACCGTCTTCAATGCGCTCAAGGGCTTGGTCTATCTTCATAATCAGCTTTCTGGCGCGGTCTTTGGTGCGCAAGTCAAGAGATTTGTCGGTTTCAAGCGAAGCGCGGTCTACGTCGTCCGGTTGGTTTAGACCGCCTTGGCGCAAATCATCCAAGGTGTCGTTTGATTGGGCAATCAGCTCCTTTTTCCAATCAAGAAGCTTTTGGCGAAAATACTCGAGTTGCATCTCGTTCATATATTCTTCTTTTTTGTTCGGGGTGTAATCCGGCGGTAGAATGACTGAGTTTACCATGGTGTTCTCCTTTGTTTTTGATTTAGGCTGTTGCCAATTTAAAATATTTTCCTAACAACATAGCAACAGAATTTTTGTCTGCAAGCAAAAAAAGACATTAATCAACTATTTTAGCTGAAAATCCAGGTGATAGTGTTATCCTCTCTTTGGTTGCAGGCGCTCAATGCATCGGTTATGGTCAGGCGAATGTTGGCAGCCGGCATATTTGTTGAGTTTGGCATAACAGTGTGAACTGTAGGGATGCCGGTTGTTTTATGAAAGGAATGTTCATATCTCCAGGCAAATTTATTATTGACAATAAGCGTGTCCATTTCTGAGCCGTCACCGTAAAATTGCCCTTGAGTTAAAATTTCAACACAGCCGCCTTGGAAAATATGGTCAAAGGTGATGAAAAACATATATTTGCCAACGACTTCTGTGTCTGTGTCAGGACCGGCGGTGACCGAGCCGCCTAAAGCATGGCGCGCGGTGCCGGGGGCTGCGCGCATATCAAGAGGAATGGCGTGCTGGGCATCCATGTGGGCAATGGAGAGTTGTGTATAATCCTCATCGGCGGCAGTAAACTGGACGATTGCCTTTTTAAAATCTAAGACCTGTTGGGCGGTTCTGCCGATTTTGTAGCGCCTGAAAGCTCCGCTGATATATTGGGCGATAGAAGCGCCCAAAACGATAAGCAGGCTTATATACATTATGGTTTCAAGCATTGTACGACCGGATTCATCGCTTTTATTGTACATCTTTGTCTCCCTTTTTAATCTTAAACAGCGTAGCATATTTTTTCAAAAAATACAAGAAATTTGTGTGATAACCGCAATATTTTTCTATACTTTTTTAGAAAGAACAGTTAACTTTCAAAAAAGTCTGTTTTTTAGGAGTGATTAAATTGAGCAAAAGAATATTGATTACATTTGGATTTGTTTTAGTGTTCGGGATAGCGGCTTTTGTGCTTTTTTATATGAAAGGGAGACCGGAGCCGGTTTTGGAAGAAAAAAATTTCAGTGAGGAAGTTCATTCCTACAGAGCTGATGATTTAAACAGCGGATGTGCGCTTGATGATAAGGTTTTCTGCGCTATTGAGCGCGCGGTTAAATGCACGATGGCGCCTGAGTTTGAAGGTTGTGACAAGAAACATGTGCCGAGTTTTGTTTTGGGTAAAATTAAAGATGTGGTTCGCCCGACGGAGATGTCGTTTAAGATTGTTAAGATTAAGCCGATTATCGGGGAAAAGGATATTGCCGTTTATACGCAATCTGATTGTGACACGATATGGTTTGGGTTGTGCAAAGGAACGGTGGTTTATTCGCTCAGCCCGAAAGGTGATGACTGGGCGGTGACGAATATCTACGCGCTGGAGTAAAACAGTTTAGCTTTAAGCAAGAAGCAGGGGAAAGCCCTGCTTTTTTTGTTTTTCGCAAAATGTGTGACAAAATTATGTTGACAAAAAACAGCCTGAGTGGTATAACAATTCTGTTCTTTATATTTTTATTGCGAATTATTAATCAAAAAAAATTTTTTTATATGGAAAAGTTTAAGTTAAGTAACGGCCTGCAAGTTATGAATGCGGGGTATTCTAAAGATTACACAGTATGTGTAGGGTTTAGTGTCGGTTATCTGAACGAGCCCAAACCCGGGCTGGCTCATTTGTTTGAGCGTCTGATTTTGATGCAAAAGCGCGGTGTTCTGCCGTATTACGGCGGTACGTCGACGGCTTTCGGCTTGTCGGGAGATGATATTGAGGAAGTGCTGGAAACTCTGGCAAAGAGCATTTCTGCAATTGAAATTACCGAGGAAACCGTGGCTTTGGCTAAGGCTGAAATCAGCGAACAGGTTGCCGGCAAAGAAATTCCGGTGCGCCAAGAAATGCGCGGTATGTTCTATCGCTTGGTCTTGGGCTTGGAACAGCCGGTTGACGCGTATTTGGAACACATCAATTCGTATAGTGTTGATGATGTCAAGAGCTTTAAGGCAAAGTATTACACGGCGGCTAATGCCATTTTGCTTGTTGCCAGTCCGGATAATACTTTTTATGGCTTGCGTTCAAAAGTCGAAGCTTTATTCGGCGGGCTTGAAAGCGGTGAAAAGCAAGGCGGTTTTCTTAAGAAAACTTATTGCGGCGGTTATGGTCATGTCAACTCGTTTGACGGTATTAACCGCGTGACTTTCGGGTGGGATTTGTCTAAGTTTTGTATCAAGGGCAATTCTGTTTTGGAGGTTTTGTTGCAGGCGTTTGTGAAAGAGCTCGGGCAAAATTATATCAAGGCGCGTTTGTTTAATGTGTCAATTGATATGAAAATTGTGAGCTTTTTCGGGGTTTCGCTCTTGAGAGTAATTGTTTATTCTAAAGATGCGAGCTTGAGCGATTTGAGCAGAGTCGTCTATGTGACCATCAAAAAGATGTGTGTGCACGGCTATGAAAAAGAATTGCCGAAAATGCAAGCGGACAAGCCTGTTGGTGATACGTCAAACGTTTCAGACCTTCCGGAAGAGCGGTTGTTTGAGATTTTTGAGCAAGTGACCGGACAGATTGATTTCGTTACTTATGATGAAAGTGCTGACAGCAAGAGCTCACTTGAGGAAACCACGAGCGAAGACATCAAGCTTTTGGCGCATCGGCTTTTTGTTGGTGAAAAGTTTACTTGCGTCACCGTGTCGGTGCCAAACGGCGATGAAGGTTTGCAGGAAAAGATTTTGTCATCTTTTACAAGATTGAAAAATCGTATGCTGTAACAATAACAAAAGGCCTCCCTTGCGGAGGCTTTTTGTTTAGCTGTGGTGTTTTGATTTGAGAAGAAAAAAATATCAACATATTATTTTTCATATATTGACTTTTATGTCATAGCGGGGTAGAAGTTAGTTCATAATGGCGAAGTGTCATTATAAGCTCCTTTGGGGGCTTTTTTTTGTTTTAGGGCTGTTGGCTGCGGGCAACTAAAGGGAAAACTAAAAATAATTACGGTTTAACCAAGATGTAACAAAACTCCGTAAAGCATAAGCTTTGCGGAGTTTTGTTAAGGGTTAGCGATACCTTTCGAGATTAATCCCGATTGTGGCGGCTAAGTTTTTTTTCAGGGCGGCAAAAGGATAGCGGTTAATGTCTATCGCTAAAACCTCAATGCCAAGGTCCCCTAAAACTTTTTTGCGCTTTTCCCGTGAAGCGGAAATAATGTTTTGATACATTTCTTTCCTGTCTTCATAGCTTAGGGCAGCGCTACGATGCACTGCCATTTTCAGGCTAAGCAGGACATAAGCGTCGAGCTTTTTTTGCATCGGTTCCTCAAGTTCGCGCAGGTTTAACATTTTGACATCGGCGCCAAAATATTTAAGCCCGAGCATTTCGGCGGCTTGTTCTCTCCCGCTTCGTCCGTTTAGGCAGGATAGATTGTTATAACACAATCGGAGCTCTGAAAGTGTCATCTTTTGGATTTTCATCATGGCCTGAAGCACGCTTTCCTTAAATTGGATTAGTTTTTCGCGGTTGGGACCGATACGGATGACATTTTCGTAAGCAATATCCATTTTGAGGCTCAATGTGCCACAGAGTTTGGCGTATTGCTTTTTTTTCAGCAGCTCTTTTTCCTTGCTTTGCTCTAAAAGCTCGGTTGTGCTGTCCATCACTTGTTCATAAATCTTTTTTAGAGGATTTTCTTCGGTGATAAACAGGCAATCGTTGGCTCTTATCTGCCATTTTTTGCCGACACGGGCGTAGCTCCTGAGCTCATAGCTGTTCGCATTATCCCGCCATATTTGGAGGTGCTTTTGCGGACGATAAGAAAGCATTTCGGCTTTTTTGATGTAAAACTCTTCTTTGGTGATTTCGCGCAACGTGTTAGTGTGAACATCGCTACTCCTGTTATATGTGAACATATAATAGGCGTTTTCAACGCGGAAGATGTCTTTGCAGGAAAAAGCGGAATTGTCTTCTGCATGGCTCTTGAACTTGAGCATCTCATCTACTTTTACAAGAAAAGAGATTAGGGGATTTTTGTCTTGTTTCATAATTGTATTATTTTAATTTATTTTACATAATTCTAAGTTTGTCTTTGGGAGTATAACATAGTGTGTGGACAAAAACAAGCTTTTTTTGTAAAAAAATAAAAAATTAGTTTAAACGGTTGTTTTCTGCGGCATAGCCCGGCATATTTTTGAGCGGACGGCGGATATATTCATAAGTTTTGGTGTCGTCTGTTTTAGGGACAATGTGCCAATATTTAAATAATTCCGGTGAGAGCTGACAAGCCAGGCGCAAGATTTTTTCGGTGGCTTCATTGTCATAAAACTCAGCGAACGCGGCAAAAACCAAACCATAGACAACGGCTTGGTCTATGAGCATTTGTTGCATGGCGGGCGGGGCGGCGGCGACACGGTTTAGGGTTTGGTTTAACTTCTTTTCAAGATAGAGGAGTGTGGTGCGGACACGATTATGGTTGAGGTCGGTCAAAAGCTCTTTTTGCAAACCGTCGGCGCGGCTGATGTTTAGAAAAACCTTAAAGGAATGCAATAATGCGTAGAGGTGCGAGGTGGCGCAAGACGGCAGGTAGTGGCGTAAGACTTTGATGATTTTTTTATCTTCTGCGTTGTTTTTTATCATGGCAAAAATGAGCTGAAACAGATGAAAGCCTTTTAGGTCTTTTTTGTTGAGCTTGATGTAGGCGGATACGGTGTTGGTGCGGGATTGGGCAAGTTCTTCGTGCAACTCGTTTATTTTGAGGTTTATCTTATTGTTTTCAATGAGTTTGGTTAGTTTTTCTTCCAGCTCGCTAATATCGGGCTCGGCGGTTTTTTGTACGACGGCGGAAACTGCTTTTTTGGAACGTTTGAGGCTGACATCAAACAACAGCAAAAACGGTATCATCAACAGCAGGAAAGGGAGAATATGCAGCATAATCACGAGTACAAAATGCAACACGGTCGTTTTCCTTATAAATTGAAGTATAACAGAGGGGATATAGATGTTATTTTTGAGATTGCAATATGTCTTGAGGGTTAGCTTTCAGGGACAGGGTTGTGATGAGCTCTTGGTCATCAATGGTTTTGGCGTAAGCAAGTGCCTGCTCAAGATAAGTTTTAGCCGTGGCTTCATCTTTTTCAAGCAGGGCAATTTGGGCTAAATTGCCATAATCTATGGCAGCGCCTTTGAGGCGGTTTTTAGCGTGTTCCAAATCAAGGGCTTGTTTTATCAGGGTTTTAGCTTTGTTTAGGTTATTTTGTTTTAACTCAATTAAGCCTAACATGGTGTAAGCATTAGCGGGATAATAAAGGGTTGAGGGGGGCGTTTTTTCTTGAATTAAAGAAGTGAGGATTTTTTTGGCTTGATTGTAATTTTCTTTGAGATAAAAAATTTCTGCTTTCAGGTATAGGGTTTCAAAAATGCCGGCGCGGTGGTTCAGGGTTTGGTTGAGGTTAAGGGCGATGTCGGCATATTTTAAGGCTTTGTCGGGGCGGTTTGTTTTTAACATAATTTTAGAGAGCATTTCGGCGGCGAAAGCCTGCGCTTGCGGCGTGCCGTTTTTAAGAGCGTTATTATAAAATTTTTCTGCGCTTTTGAGGTCTTGGTTTAAAAATGCGGCTAAGCCTTGGCGGTTATTGATGTCGGCAAGCGTTTTTGTAAGGTTATTGGTTTGAGCGATGTCAGCGGCTGATTTTAGATATTTTTGCGCTTCGGTATAATTTTCGCGGCTGATTTCGATAATACCGAGATAGGCTTCGGTTTCGGCCATCTTAGCGGTTAAGTTAAGTGTGGTATAAATTTTTTTGGCTTCTCTGTACATCGTGTCTGCAACATCGAAAACACCGGTTATTCGGTAAATGTGTCCGAGAGCGGCATAACACTCGGCTTCTTCATAGAGATAATTCAGCTTTTTATAGGATTTTAAAGCGCTTGAAAGGTGATATGACGCACTTGACATATCGGTTTGATAGAGTTCGTTTAAGGCTTTTAAGTAGTTATATTTGGCTTTAAGTGCGCGGGGGGTGAAAACAGGGAGAATCATATTTTCGATTAAGTGAGTGAAGTCACTCTTTTGCTCTAAAAGTTGGGAGAGCTCAGCGTCTAAAAGTTGCAACCGGAGGTTTTGGGGAGATTTTTTTAAAGAGAAGCGGACTTTTTTGGCGGCTTGGTTTAAGTTTTTCATAGCATGGCGTTCAAGTTTTAAGGTGAGGTGCGGGCGGAGATGAAAAAAAGTTTGGAAGCACTCTTGTTTTATCGTGCCTGAGGAATAAAAAAAAGGGAGTTCTTTTTTGCGGAAAGTTTGGAGAATTTTTAGCGTTGTTTGTTTTTCATAAGCGCGCAACCTTAAGCGCAGAGCAAATAACAGCAGGGTTATGCTGATGATAATTAATTCGGCAAAAAAGAATGTGTTTAGGGTTAAATATTGCAAAATCTTTACTCTATGTTAGCTTTTTTAAATTTATAGTAAGGTCAGTTGATGATATATATAAGGGATATTTTTTAAAATGGCTATTACGAAATTAACTTCCGAGCAACTTTATCGCAAATGCGACGCTTCTAAATTTGAATTTACCACAACGGCTGATTTGGAAGAACGCCTTTCCGCTCTTGGGCAGGACAGGGCAATCAGCGCGGTGGAGCTTGGGATTAATATTAAATCCCGCGGGTATAATTTGTTTTGCTTAGGACCTGAGGGAACCGGCAAGACAAGTTTGGTTAAAAGAATCCTTGAGCAGGAAGGCAAAAAACGCCCGACGCCGGATGATTGGGCGTATGTGTATAATTTTGATGAACCGCACCGCCCGATTGCAGTTAATTTTCCGGCGGGAGCAGCCAGCGGTTTTGCCAAAGAAATGGACGAGTTTGCCGAGTTTTTAGAGTTTGATTTGCCTGAAGCGGTCAAAAATGAAATTTATGACGAACAGCTTAAGTCCATTCGAGAAAAATATCAGGAAAAGCGCAACGATTATATTAAAGTTTTGCAAAAGAAAGCCAAAGGCAAAAAGGTTTCGTTATTGCATATGCCGATGGGCGTTGTGGTGGCGCCGATGAAAAACGGTGAGATTATCAGTCCGGATGTGTTTGACACCTTAAGCGAAGAAGAAAAAGACGAGATTATGGCTGACCTTAACGCGATGCAGGAGGAAATTGCCGCTCATCAGGACGATACGCCGCAATGGGAAGAAAAGCAAAGCGAAGAGATTAAAAAGCTGCAGGAAAAAATCGTGAAAGATGCGATTAAAAAACCGCTTGACGAGATTAAAGCTAAATATAAGGGGAATAAAAAAGTTGCCGATTACCTTAAAACCGTGCGTACTTATATCCTTGATAATATCACGACATACGTTCCCGATTACGGACAGGATAATAAACCCGATGCGTCGGCAGACGAGCCGATGGCGGGACTCTTGAGCCAACTTAAAGGGCAACAAGATGAAGATAAGTTTGGCAAATTTAAGGTTAACGTGGTGGTTAAAAATGTGCCGGAAAGCGGCGCGCCGATTGTGCTTTTAGACCATCCGACACAAGGGAATCTGGTGGGAAAAGTTGAACGTATCCAACAATTTGGTGCGCTAATCAGCGATTTTTCCTTAATAAAAGGCGGAGCGTTGCATAAAGCCAACGGCGGTTTCTTGTTAATTGACGCGCGCAAACTTTTGTTACAGCCGTATTCTTGGGACTCTTTAAAACGCGCGCTTGCTTCTAAAGAAATCAAAATTGAGGCACCGAGCGAAGATACCAGTTTTTCTACCATTTCGCTTGACCCGCAACCGGTTCCGTTGGACGTTAAAGTGGTGATGACGGGTGATGCCGAGCTTTATGAACTTTTGAGCGAACGTGACCCCGACTTTACGGATTATTTTAAAGTTGAGGCTGATTTTGGCGGCGTGATTGACAGAACTGATGAGAATGAAATTGAATATGCCAAGCTAATTGGTTCTTTATCCAAGAAAAAGAATTTGCGCTCGCTTAACAAACAAGCAGTTGCCCGCGTGATTGAATATTCTTCGCGTTTGGCTGATGACACCGAAAAATTAACTGCGCACGTTGCCTCTATCGGCGATTTATTAAAAGAAGCTGATTTTTGGGCTCGAAAGTCCAAAGCCAGCCAAATCGGCAAAAATCATATTGAGCAGGCGATTAATTCGCAGATTTATCGCTCGGATAGAATTAATAAAGCCATGCTTGAGCAGATTGACAAAGGGACGATTTTGCTTGATGTTAAAGGCGAACGTGTCGGACAGATTAATGGTTTGGTTGTCTATAACTTCACCCGCAATTCGTTTGGTAAACCGGCACGCATTACGACCCAAGTTCGTTTGGGACGCGGTGAGTTTATCAACATTGAGCGTGAAGTGGCGATGAGCGGACCTATTCACTCTAAAGGTGTTTTGATTTTGCAATCCTTAATTTCTAATCGTTTTGCTAAACATTCGCCGCTATCTCTTTCTGCTTCCATCGTTTTTGAGCAATCCTACGGTGGCGTTGACGGCGACTCGGCTTCGTCTACCGAATATTACTGTATGCTTTCAGCCATCTCGGGGCTTCCGATTAAACAATCTATGGCCGTCACCGGTTCTATTAACCAGTTTGGTGAAATTCAGCCCATCGGCGGTGTAAACGAAAAAATCGAAGGCTTTTTTGAAGTATGCAAATATAGCGGTCTTACCGGCACCCAAGGCGTGATTATTCCACGAACCAATGTCGTTAACCTTATGCTCAAAGAAGAAGTTGTTGAAGCTGTCGCAAACGGACAATTTCATATCTTTGCCATAGACACCGTTGATGATGGCATAGAGCTTTTGACCGGTGTTAAAGCCGGCATCGCCGATAAAAATGGCAAATTCCCCAAAGGGACGGTTAATTATCAGGTACAGCAGAGTCTGAATGAATATTATAAGGACTATGTGCGTTGCGCCCGTGAGACTCACGGCGCTTTGTAGGGGAAATTTTGTGAATTGACTCGCGGGAGGGGCTACTCTGCAAGACAGTCACGTACTTTTATGTACGCTCCTGTCTTTTGGTAGGCTCCCGCGTTCACTTCGCAAAATTTCCCGCTACAAAGTTTGGAGCTTGAAATTGAGTTTGTGGGGAAGCCTGTCTTCGGTCGGGTCACGTACTAATTTGTACGCTCCTCTCTCTTGCAGGACATTCAGGGCTACTAAAGCAAAATTCCGCGGTTTTTAAGCATGAGTTGAGATTTTGTATGTGGATGGAGATTGTCTTCGGTCGGGTCATGGGCAGCTTGTTGTCTTTGAATTAGGAACTTTCGTTGGCAAAAGCAAATTTTTTTTATTTTTAGCTTGCTTTTGGGCGAGAAATGGAGTATGCTTTGCTTGTTAAAGTTATTTATTATGAGAGAATTAATATTTTTTATCAACTACAATAAGTGGTTGAGTGCGTTTTGCGCAATCGGGGTATTATTTTCGGCATTTTATTGCTTGTGCCCGTTTGTTTGTGCTGTACCGTTTGAGGATTTCCAGATTTTTAGAGTTTTGGATTTGCCGGATGCGGTATTGATTAGTTGGGAGGTCTTGCACCAGTTGTTTTTTGTTGTGTTTATTGTGGCATTTTGCACGATATTTCACAACACTTCAAAACATTTGGCAATAGCCTTAAGAGAAATGGGATATATCGGGATAATTAATGTTATCAGCCTTATCCTGGTCATTCTTTTGAATTATCTTTATGCTTAAAAAAATAGTCCGACAACTCGGACTATTTTTTATTTATCTTGGTTGTTTTTATCGGGAGATTCCTGCTTTTTGCAGAGGTTTTTTAGTTTTTCTATGGCGGCTTTGCCTTGGTTGATGAGCTCGTCAGCGTTTTCTTCGACTTTTTTTAAGTAAGTATCTTTGTTTTCTTCAATTGAGTGGTTCAGCTTGTTCATTCCCGAGGCCAGTTTTTCAGCATTTTTGTTATTATTTTCTTCGGCTGATTTTTGTGCATAGTCTTCAAGCTTTTGCGTGCTTTTATTCGCAAGATTGATGGCTTTTTCAGCAATTTGGCTGATTTTTTTTGCTATTGTCATCTGGGTTCCTTTATGTATTAAGTTTGTTTTGATAGATTATAGGATGGGGTTGGTGAAAAAATGTTTAATAAACCGGTAAAAATAGCTCAAAGTTTTGCTTATGGGCTAAAAGGTCAGGTGGCGTTTTAAGAGGTTTTTAAGAAATTGTGGGTTAGTCTTAAAAAAAGTTGTAACTTCTATGATGCCGAGGTAGTTTTCTTCTATGAAAATGTGTCATCTTATCGATATAAAAAATTTTTTTAGAATCGCTGTTTTAGCGATATGTTTTTGCTTGGCTGTTGTTTCGGGTGCTAGAGCCTCTAACATGATTAAAGATATTCGTTTGGGCAACCAAAACGACGGAGTTCGAATCGTGCTTGACGGGTCGGAGAGATTTTCATACGATGCTTTTTTGCTCGGTAATCCCTCAAGATTGGTGATTGACTTAAAAGATGCGGTTTGGCAGAATACGCCAAAGGTTTCTAAAAACAGCATTATCAGCGGGTTTCGGGCGGCGGATTTATCCGGTGGAAAAAAAGGCAAGCGGCTTGTGTTTGAGCTGAAAAACGATGCGAACATTAAGCGTAAGTTTATGCTTGAACCACAAGCCGGACAGAAAAACTGGCGTTTAGTGCTTGATTTGAGCACCAGCGGGACGGTACAGCCCTCTAAAACCTCGGTTCTTAAGACGCAGACACAATCTTCTCCGGTGAAGCGTAAGAAAATTGTAGTGCTTGACCCTGGACATGGCGGTAAGGACCCTGGGGCTATCGGGCGCTCTTTTAAGACATACGAAAAAAATATCACGCTTTCGATGGGGCAAGAGCTTAAACGACAGCTTGAGGCGAAAGGATTTAAGGTTTATATGACGCGTTCAACAGATATTTTTATTCCGCTTAGGAAACGTGTGGCGATTGCCAGAAGCTACCATGCCGATTTGTTTATCAGCTTGCACGCGGACAGTACGCTTAACCGCAAAGCGCAGGGGCTTTCTATTTATACGCTTTCAGAAAATGCGTCGGATAAAGAAGCTGAAGCGTTGGCAGAGCGCGAAAACAAAGCCGATATTATTGACGGGATGGACTTTTCGGATAATTCACCGGAAATTAATGATGTGTTGATTTCTTTATCACAGAACGACAGCCGCAATAAGTCTTCCAAATTTGCCGGTTATGTGGTTAATGAGATGAAGCAGAGGGTTAAGCTTGTCAGCAACGCGCATAAGTTTGCGGGGTTTGCGGTATTGAAAGCACCGGATATTCCGTCAGTTTTGGTTGAACTCGGGTATGTGTCCAATTATAGCGAAGAAAAGTTTTTACGCCAGCCTGCGTATCGCAAAAAGCTTGGGGAAGCGATTACCAAGGCGGTTATGCGATATTTTAATGACCCGGAAGTGGCGTCAGCGCTTTGATATTTTTTAAGCCCCGTTTTTGACGGGGCTTATTTGTGAGGTTATTTTATTTTGGCTTTTAACTCATAGAGCTTGTCCAGCGCTTCGCGCGGAGAGAGGTTGTCTATGTCTAACAGCTTTAGTTCTTCTATCACAGGGTTTGGTTTAGGTGTGGCTTCTTCTTGTTTTTGTTTAAATGTTTCAAATAAGGGGAGCTCACTTTCCATAGCGTTAATGTTTTTGCGGTTTTTCTCATCTTCAAGGATGTTTAGAACCTGTTTGGCGCGTTTGAGCGTTAGGGGCGGAAGACCCGCCAGTTTGGCAACGTGTATCCCGTAAGAGCGGTCAGCCGCGCCATCAATTACCTCGTGGAGGAAGATAACCTCGCCTTCAAACTCTTTGATTTTCATACAATGCAGGCTCAAAGCTTTAAGGGTTGTGTTTAATTTGGTCAGCTCGTGGTAGTGGGTGGCAAAAATGGTGCGGCATTTGTTAACCTCATAAAGTTGCTCAACGACCGCCCAGGCAATGGACAGCCCGTCAAACGTGGCGGTGCCGCGACCGATTTCATCTAAAATGACAAATGAGCGTTCGGTGGCGCGGTTTAAGATAGCGGCGGTTTCAACCATTTCAACCATAAAAGTGGAGCGTCCGCGCGCTAAATCATCGCTGGCGCCAACGCGGGAAAAGAGTTTATCTATCACGCCGATACGCGCACTTTGAGCCGGAACATAAGAGCCCATTTGCGCTAAGATAGCGATTAAAGCATTTTGGCGCAAAAAGGTGGATTTACCCGCCATATTCGGACCGGTTAAGAGCCAGAGGCGGTCTTCTTCATGATTAAGCGAGCAGTTATTGCCGATAAAAGAGGAGCCTGCGGCTTCTTTTTTCATCACGCTTTCGACAACCGGATGACGCCCGTCGATGATGGTAAAGTCCATATCTTCAGTGATGACGGGGCGGGTGTAGTTATTTTCAACTGCAAGCTCTGCCAATGAGGTGGCGACGTCTAAGGCGGCGATAACTTTTGCCGAACCGGTGATGGCTTGGGCTTGAGATAAGGTGTGCTCAACCAAGTTGTCAAAAATTTCAAGCTCAAGAGCCAAAGCTTTTTCTTCCGAATTATTGACAAGGCTTTCAAGCTCGGAAAGTTCGGCTGTGGTGAAACGCATGGCGTTTAGAACGGACTGGCGGTGAATAAACTTTTTATTTTCAATAAATTTATCCGTGTATTTGGTTGGCACCTCAATAAAGTAGCCGATAACCGAGTTGCTTTTGATTTTGATGGCGTTCACACCGGTTTCTTCGCTGTATCGGGCTTTTAGCTTTTCACACTCGGCTTCTGTTTCGGGACGACAGTTTCTTAAGTGGTCAAGAGCGGCGGAAGCGCCATCTTTGATGAAGCCGCCGTTTCTGGTTAATCCGGGGAGGTCTTCGCGTTTTTCTTTTAACATTGAGGAGATGTTGTGCTCTAAGGTGTCGTGGTTGTGAAAATCGTTTACCAGCGTTAAAAGAGACTGTGGCGGGAGGGTGTAGATACTGTCTTTTTGATAGTTGGCAAAATTTTTAATTGCAGATTGAATGTAGGGGATAATTTTTAAGGTTTGCGCTAAATCAAACAAATCTTTCGGACCGCCGCGACCGATACTTAAACGCTGGACGGAGCGCTCCATATCCAAACATTTGGCAAGCGCCCGGCGACAGTAGCGGCGAACATCTGGGTTGTCAATGAAAAACGTGACCATATCCAGCCGGTCGTTTATTTCACGGATGTTGGTGATTGGCGAAGCGATACGTTCGGCTAAAAGCCTGCCGCCGATACCGGTGAGGGTTAAGTCTATACAGTCTAACAGCGATATGCCGCCCGGAGTTGTCGGGTTTAAGAGCTCTAAGCTGCGGCGTGTGGCAAGGTCTATCTCCATTAAATTATCATCCACGACGTGAACCGGAATTGTCAAGCGGGGAAGCAGACCTTTTTGCGTGTTTTTGACATAATCAAGCAGGACGCCCGCTGCCACCAGCTCGTGTCTGGAGAAATCGCCAAACGCATCCAAGGTTTTGACTTTGTAGGCTTCAAGCAAGGTGTTTTGGGCACTTTCATAGTTAAACAGGCTTTTTGATAAAACCGACAGACGGTCTTTATATTCGCCAAACAGGCTGTAATATTGCGGGTATTCCAAAAGTTTGTCTTCAATTAGAAGCTCGGCGGGAGATAACCTTGCCAACGCAGACGAGATAACCGTTACGGCAGGCGTTTTGCCGAGATTTAACAATTCGGTGAAAAAGGCACCGGTGGAAATATCAAGCCAGGCTAAGCCAATGCCGGTGGTGCGGGCATAAAACGAAACAATGTAGTTGTTGCGTTTGGCATTAAGTAACGAGTCTTCGGTTAAGGTGCCGGGGGTGACAAGGCGGACGACTTCCCGGTTGACGGCTTTGGCACCGCGCTTTTTGGCTTCTTCGGGGGTTTCGGTTTGTTCGCAAATTGCTACTTTATACCCCATTTTGATTAAGCGGGCGAGATAGAGTTCATAAGCATGGAACGGCACGCCGCACATGGGAATTTCTTTATCTTGAAATTTGCTGCGACTGGTTAAGGTTAAGCCCAAAGCGCCCGAAACGGTGATGGCGTCTTCAAAAAACAATTCGTAAAAATCACCCATCCGATAAAACAGCAGATACTCCCAGTTTTCATATTTTAACTTAACATATTGGTCCATCGCAACGGAGATATGCTTGTCTTTGACTTCATCAAAGGTGGCGGGGGCATTGTTTTCAAATTCGGTTTGTTCGGGGGTGTTAATGAAAGTATTGTCCATTATTTTCTCTTTTTAACTAATTCTAAAGTATGGGACAGTATAATTGAGATATATTTGTTAGTCCATGATAATTTTTGAGATATACTAATGATAAATCACGATGAAGAATTTTTAGGCATTGACAAGAGCTCGGGGTTTTCTTTAAGAGTTTTGGCGTTATCGGTGCCGGCGGGGGTTATTTTTTTGATTTTAGGGATGTTTGACTTGCTGCCGGCGAGCTTGGCGCTGTTGTCTTATATCAGCATTTTGTTTTTTAACACGGTGTTTTTGCTGCCGCTGTCAACCGAAATCCAGCAGGTGAAGCGCTATATTCAAAATCTTGCCGAGGGGGAAACAGAAGAAGAACTGCTCAAAAAAATGACAGAAAAAGAAACAAGGGATTTGACGGAAGCGATTAACTCCATGCACCGGTTTTGGATGGCAAAACAAGAACAGCTTGAAAACCGGACGTTGACCGACGCGGCGGTGTTGGATATTTTGCCTGACCCGTTGGTGATTATTAATAAGACCGGCAATATTATCGGGGCGAATTTGGCGGCAAGAAGACTGTTTGAAGTTGATTTGACGAATAAAGACGTTCGGAGCTTGGTTGAGGATAACGGTTTTGTTTCGGCAATGGAGAGAGTTTTGGGGCTTGAAGCACGGACGGCAGAGTTTAGGCTGTGTTTGAAAGAGCTTAAGGAAAAGCCGAAGTTTTATGTCAGGATTGCCAGACTTTCGTGGTTTGCCAAAGGAGAAGTGGCGGCGGTGGTGTCTTTTTATGATTTAAGCAAAGCACTTTCTCTTGAGCAAATGCAACAGGATTTTGTGGCTAATGCAAGCCATGAGCTGAGGACACCTTTGTCGATTATTTCCGGATTTATCGAAACTTTAATGACCACGGCCAAAGATGATGACAAAGCGCGTGAGAAGTTTTTGAAAATTATGAGTGAACAGACGGTGTATATGGCGGCGCTGATTGAGAACCTTTTGTCACTTTCCAAAATTGAGTTGTCGGTTGCGACCCCGCCTGTTGACAAAGTGAGTGTCAATGCGGTGATTAAAGAAGTTAAAAACGCTTTGGAACTCAAGTTTTTGGAGCATAAGCTCACGGTTAAAGCTCAGTTTGCCAGACTGCCAAAAATTACGGCTGACGAACAGCAGGTGATGCAGGTGATTAGAAACCTTTTGGATAACGCGGTAAAATATGCAACGCCTGAAACAGAGATTTTGATTGCAACACAAAAAGTGGCGCAGGTGCCGGCGCACCGCTATTATGAGGTGGGGGCAGGAGATGCGGTTGAAATCAGCATTGCCAATGTCGGCGTGCCGATTGCCAAAGAGGATTTGGAGCGTTTGACTGAACGTTTTTATCGTTTGCAGGAGCATAAAAACAAGAATATCAAGGGGACGGGGCTGGGGCTTTCTATTGCGGCGCAGATTATTAAACGGCATAAGGGCAATATGCTTATCAGCTCAAAAGACGGTGTGACGACATTTAAGGTTTATCTGCCGCTTGTGCTTGAGGCATAAAAAAACGCCCGAGTGAACTGTTTAAAAAGTTGGATAGTTTCAAAGAGTTTGGTTTTATAGAGTATAGAATTTCTTTTCTGTTTCTGTAAAGCTTTTGGAAGAACAAATCGCCGCATTTATTTTTATTTTAACAATATCTGGCACTTCTCCAATATAATCAACTTTATTGTCATTATATAATTTTTCAAAATCATTTACCAGAATGGTTCCTAAATGTTTTTTATCACATTGTACACAGGACTCATCTTCAGTTAGAGAATCCCAGTCGCATTTGAAAAGATTGGCAATACTGCCCAAATCGTAACGCATAACTCTTTTAACATTATTAACTTGTGACGTAACATATAAATATTGCACTTCTTCCGGAAGTTTTTTTATAATGATAATTCTATGTTCACCTTTTGGTAAAGGAGCTCTAAAAGCAACCCATTTCTTAGTAGGAACAATATTGAATGGGAGCCTCATCAAAATCATCCTTCATCGCTTGTAAAAAGTCTTCATCCTCTGTGAAAGGGTCTTTATTTATACCATATTTTTTAGAATAAAATAATTCTTGAGGGTTTTCAAAAAAATCTTTCAAATTCATATCTTCATTTTGTTTTTTGTTTTGCCACTCTGGATAATCATGAGTTATTTCACTTAACTCATAGTGGGAAAAACCACCGTATGTATTCAAGGCAAAATCTAATGCTTCAATATAACTTTCAGATAGCTCATCACATCCCTGATTGACGATTGATACACTATTTTCATCCAACTCTTGAATATCATTGAGCAAAATAAATTCGGCAGAATTTACCCCTCGTGCATTACCTTTCATATTGTTATAGGTATAATATGCGACAGGTCCGCGTTGCATAGCTTTATATGTATCTCCTGAACCAAGTATACCAAAATGCCTAATATGATACCTGTCTGCAAAATATAACAATTTTAACAAATACATTCTACTGTATTTGTCAGGGTTGTTACTATTTTTTTGCAAATAATATAAAGCTTGCAAAATTTTTCTTAACGAAAACATTTTAATCCTCTTTAAAGCAGGTTCTGCTCTTCTAAAATACTCTATTATACTAGCTTTTCTTTTATTTAACATATATTTATCAAAAAGTCAACATATTTTGTCTATATAATCCACAAGTTTATAAAAAACTTCTTACACTATTTCAAAAATGTGCTAATCTTTTTTAGAATTAGTATAAAAAAAATCCCGAAAATTGCTGGTGCAATCTTCGGGACTTTTTTACTTAACCAGCCGTATAATAAAATGGCTTAATAGGACAGATGTCCCTATTATGGCCAGATATACGAGCAAAATGCAAAACCATGTTTCAGGATATGGTTGTGGCATTTTTAGCGTGTTTTCATTGAGCTCTAGTGAGCTGATAAAAACATGGTTGTTTGCCTCATAGAGGTAAACTTCTTGCCCTATTTTGGCTGTTTTTTCTGTCTTGATGTCTTCAGTTAAGGCAAGTGGTGCCGTCATTGAATTGTCAAGAGTGACAAACTCGGGGGTAATTTGGGTTATTATTCCCTTTTGCAAGGGTTCCAGTCTCCCGAATTTCTTATGCGCCAGCATAACAAATACGCTATACATTATCATGCTGAACATGATATACGTCAAGAATTCTCTAGTACTTAAGAAACCTTTCTGTATTCTGTGAGCGATAATGGTAAACAACACTAACATGATAATGACCACAGGCCAAAACTGAGGAAGTGTTTTGTTTTCATATTTGTCTATCGCCTGGTTGATGCTTTTGGCATCCTCAATGCTATGTTTGCTGGCAAAGAATTTGCTGCCGTCTTGATAGACGTATACCGTATCTTTGACGGCTAACACTCTATGACTTAGCCCAAAGGCTGAGAGGTAGTCCACCTCAGCGTCTTCGAGCAACCAAGTCTTGTCTTTTTTCTCTTTTAGAGAGTGTATTGACAAGGTGTTTTGGTTACTGTGAATCGCCGTGATGACACCATAATCAGCTACTTTGTAGTCGACATTTACCATGCGTGAGCATGATGTAAAAAGCATTGCCAGGAAGGCAAGAATTGTTGTTATTTTTTTCATAATTATATTTGCCACGGACTATCAATGAATGATAGTTTAATACGTGGCCTTCTAAATTAATAATATTTGTTTACGAGATAATTATATGATAAAAAATGATTTGTGTCAAATAAAAAAACGCCCGAGGGGGCGTTTTTAGATTTTTTTGGCGATGACTTTGGCTGTTATTTTAGCCAAGGCTAAAATGATTAAACATAACACCATGGTTTTAAACCATATTTCGGGATATGCCTGCCAGGCTGTCAGCGCTTGTGCATTGAGCTTTTTTGAGCAAACGAAAATGCTGCCGTTATGAGCCTGATTTGTTGGCGCATAGCTGTAAAGGTGGACATATTGTCCGGCTTTGAGCCCATCTTTCGGGGTAACGGTTGTCAGCTTATAACACGGGAATGTGAATGACTTGTCAAGCGTTATCCTGTCTGCGGTGAGGTTGGTAACGGTTCCTTCTTTGAGCGGGTATAATCTGTATCCGGCGTTTAGCACGGTTACGGCTAAGAAATATAATATTATAAACGTGGCTATGCTTTGCACAAAGATACTTTGCCTGTCTTTTATTTTTTTTACAAATAAAGCGGTAAGAAGTATAAATGCGACTAAGATGATAAGTCCGGCGTTAGGAACGTTCTGCCAGTAATATTTGCAGAGCATTCGGTTTATTTCTTTAGCGTCATCGATATTGCACTGGGTCGGCAAAAAATTTTTGCCGTCGTGATACAGATATATCGTGTCACCGATGTTTAATACATTGGTGTAATGAAGGACATTGAGCGTGAGCTCATCGCAAGTTGAAGAGGTCAACCACTCTTTTGAGGTTTCGTCTTGCAGAGATAAAACCGTCAGCGTGTTGGTTTTAGCATCTATGGCGGTGATTATGCCGTGTTCTGCCAACTCATAGTCTGTGCTGATGATGCGCGAGCAAGATGATAAGAGCGTTGCCAAAAAGGCGAAAAATAATACTTTTTTCATAATTTTTATTTTTTAATTAATAATACGTTTTCAAAGAGAGCGTATGACAAAAAATGATGTTTGTCAATAAGAAAAATCCCTTCCGTTTTGAGGCGGAAGGGCGTTTTTTTAGCTTAATGAAGATGAGCTTTTTGAGCTTGATTTTCTGCCGGCTTTACGTTCGGACCCGGCAGAAGAAGAACGACCGCGGCTTGAGCTTGAAGAAGACTTTTTGCGCGCACTTGATGAAGAGCTCTTTAATTCATCAATTTGGCTTTGTAAATTATCAATACAATCAGACATTTTTTTCTCCTTGTTTTGTTTAAGAAACAGAGGAGATATATGGTAAAAAAGCGGGGTTTAAATGGGTTATAAACGCATTATCAGGCGGTTATAGCATTATAGCGAGCGTTTGGGGGAGGCTTTATAGGTGCCTAAAAAGTGTATGCTTTCGGAATAAAACTTAAGTTCTTCCAACGCTAAGCAAAACTCTTTTCTTGACGGGTGAGATTCTATTTCAACATAAAACTGCGTGGAGGCAAAATTGCCGGTTGCCATATAGCTTTCTATTTTAGTTAAATTGATGTTATTGGTGGCAAAACCGCCTAAGGCTTTGTATAGCGCGGCAGGGATGTTTTTGACCTTGAAAACGAGCGAGGTGATAAAATTAGAGCCGTCGTCTTCGATGAGCGTTTTGTCTTTGCTCATAATCAGAAAACGCGTGGTGTTATTAGAGTCATTTTCAATATTTGCGGCTAAAATCTGCATCTTATAAATTTCTGCTGCCAGTTTGGAAGCGATGGCGGCGGTTGTTAAATCCTTGGTGGCGATAATCTGCTCGCAGGATTTGGCGGTGTCTATGCGTGAAATCGGCTTGATGTTGTGTTTTTTTAAGTATTTTGAGCATTGAGCCAACGCCTGAGGGTGCGATTGTGCGGATTTGATATTCTCAAGTTTGGCTTCCGGCAGAGCTAAGAGCTGGTGTTCAACCCTTAAAAAATGTTCGGCTCTGATGGTTAAGTCTGTTTTCGGGAGCAGGAAATGCACGTCAGACACGCGACCGGCGTTTGAATTTTCTACCGGAATAACGGCAAAATCAGCCTGTTTTTCATCAACCAGCTCTAGTGCCTCTTCAAAGGTATCAGAGGGGATGTATTCGGCATTAGGGAAAAGCTCGGTGCAGGCAATATGCGAATATGCGCCCAAGGCGCCTTGAAAAGTGATGCGTGTCATTTTAACTCCTTTTTTGTTTTGGGGGAGTATAAGCGCATAATATTGGTGTTGTCAATGCTGAGATGAGTTTTTTTATAATTTGGGGAACGATAGATTAATCCTACATCTTTTTGTTATTCAAGTCAAGATAAAACAGTATTTTTTATGAAAAATCAAAGAAAAAAGAAGCTTTCTTTTTTATGGAAAGTTTTTGAATCTATCGTTGGTTAAATGATGTTGATTTATAACTTTTATTAAGGAGAGGGATTATGTCTGATTTAGTAGTAATAAGAGAAGACGGTACGGAAGTTCATTGTCAGTTTTTGGGAATCATTGATTATACAAAAGATAAAGCAGGCAATGAAGTCCATTATCAAGAGGATGGGGAGACTGTTGCTTATACAAAAGATAAAAACGGTAATGAGGTTCATTACTACAAGGACGGCAAGACTGTTTGTTATACAAAAGATAAAAAAGGTAATGAGGTTGGATATTTTGAGGATGGGAAAACTATTGAGCATATTTATAATGCGGAAACTAAGAATGAGACTTGGTATTATAAAAATGGGAATATAAAGTCAGAATATAATGAAAAAACAGTGGAACAGAAAGAATATCGGGAAGACGGAACCTTAGAGTGGTTAGAACAAGGTGTAACCAAGGATGGTGCGGGTTTTTGGTGGGACGCGACCAAGTCTACTGAATATGAAGCAGACGGAAAAACGGTTAAACATTTTTGCGAATATAATAGTGCTGGGGGTCTTGATGGAACTTCATTTGTAGATGGTAAACCGGTTACACGTGTTTCTTCTAGCTATGATGATGATGGTCGCATACAAACCGAGGTTACTTCGCACTATGATAAAGGTGGAAAGTTAGACCATTGGACGGTTGAGCGTGAAAGACAGGCAATAGATGAATTTGAGGATTGGAGAGTTAAAGAACCTTCTAAAACCTATAAAAGAGAAGACCCGAACGCTTTTCTTTCAGGTGATGTTAAGGGGCATGAATGGCTAGAGGCTAATAAACCGGAATATGTTGATAAAAACGGTAACACGGTATGGACTAAAGAAGCGAAAAAACGCCAAACTGCCAACGCACTTAAAGTGCAACGCGCGACAACCAACTTGATGGTGAAAGGAATGAAAGAAATTGATAAAAAAATAGCGCCTTGGATGGAGCAGGCAATAGAGAATATGGAAAATAAAACTAAGCAAAAAGCCAAAACAACCAAGGCTAAAACAAAAGCTAAAGTGTTGTCTAATGCTAAAGCCAATGGCGGACGTGCATAGATTGATGTTTTAATATCAAGTTTGATATAATGCAGTTAACAGCATCGGAAGAAACGGTGCTGTTTTTTTGTGGTTTGAGGGATTTTTGTTGTGAAATAAAATTTTTTGGGAGGACAGGACTTGCAATATTTAAAATAATATACTATATACAATATGTGAATTAATATTAATACGGACTTCGGACTTTTGGGTTTGAGGTCTTTTTTTGAAAGGTAAAAATATGTTTCGTTTGGAAGATGAATTTGACAAGATGTTCTTTGGTGATGAGAATCCTAAGGTTAAGGCTAAAAAGAAGCTTAATGCTTATTATGACCTTTATGGGGAGGACAAAATGAAGCTTGAGGATGTTTTGGACGGGGAAGATTATTATGATTATCTGATGGCTTCGGGCTTTGCAGATGAGGTTTTGGCGGAACGACGGCAGAAGAGAGAGGCTGAGGAGAAGGGAATGCTCAGCCAAAAGGCTGAGGAATTAAAAGAGCAAAAAATCAAATCTGATGTCAAAAAAGCGGCAGCTTTGGCAGAAAAGGAGAAACAGAAGGCAATGGGAACATATCAAGATGAGCGAGAAGATTATATCCCCAAAGATATTGAAGGCAAAAAGAAACGAGCCAAACAACTTATGGATAAATATGGTGAAAATTTAGATATTTCAGAAATGAATCATAAAGATTTCGAGGCATATTTGAATCTTCAAGACGTTTTATCGGAGGCTAAGGTGGAAAGGATGCATGATGAGGAAGTAAAGAAACGTAAAAATTTGGAATATGGCTTAATTGATAATTTTACGCCGTTAAAACAGACTTTGAAGGATGATAAGGAGTTTAAAGATATGTTGGTTGGTGCAGAAGGTATTATAAATTATCCGTATTTGGATAATAATGGGTATAGAACAACAGGAATTGGGTATTTAATCAATGATAGGGAAGTTTTTTTGAGTCAACCCTGGTTATACGAGAAGGACGATGGAACTTTGGTCGAAGCAACTATGGAACAGAAGATTAAAGCGTATAATGATTTGGAAAAATTAAAGTCTCAACATATTGCAGACTATAATAAAGAGCGTAGAGAGCATCCTGAACGTGAGGATAAAGGACCTTTTAACTATAGGTATGGGTCTTATAAGGCTAAAACCAGATTGCGTATGCCTTCGAAATTTATTCAGGAAGAATACGGTCGTCAGGTTGATGAAGCGTTGAAAAGGGTGAAAACCAGTTTTGACAGATATAATGAAACTCATCCTGATAATAAAATATATTATAAGAAATTGCCGGCAGATGTGTTGACTGCGCTTACAGAATTGGCTTATAATGTTGGACATTTTAATGGAAGATTTGAAAGTATGTTAAACGCTTTGGCTAAGGGAGATTATGATGAAGCGGCAGAGCGTAGTGAAAGAAAAAATCCAACGGCTTCCGCTACAGTGAAAAAACGTATTCAAAATTTAGCTGATGTTTTGCGTCGACATAGTAAAAAACAACTTGATAAAGCAAAATAATAGCGTTAAAATCAGGCATAATTTGGGAGTAGAAGTATGAAAAAATTATGCCTTGTTTTTCTGTTTTGTTTGTTTGGTACAAACTCGTTTGCAATGGTTTGGCCAGTTTTGAAGGTGGATTGTGTGCCAGAGTTGGATTTTTTTGAAGTTCGGTTATTACGGTTTGAGCAAATTCCAAATAAGGGAAGCTTTTTGGATAACTCAGATTCTATCGGAAGTTCGGAATATGAGCTTTTAAAAGAAAAATATGATATTATACATGAATATAAATTTGTACGAGATGTTCCTCGCCAATGGAATGATAATTCTATGATAAAAGAGTGTGTTATCAGCGGGAAGACTTATACTATTGAGATTAGTCATTCGGGAACGACGATAATGAAGGGAAAGGAGACAATTGCAAAAGAGCTGTTTTTCAGTTCGGCGTGGAATGATTGGACTATTTGGCATCTGACATATAATGCTAAACGTCAAGAATTTTTGGTTTTAGGTGAATTTTCGTTTGATTTGCCGGTATTACATTTTTCCTTTTCAACTAAGGGGGGAGCTGTGCTTGACGAGGGAGTGATTAAAGAGAAGGCTAAATTTTTGCAAGAGGAAATTGTGACAGACGATGGTTCTTGGCGTCGTACTCCGGCTTTTCTCGCTCCTGTTATTGATTTGGAAGCAGGGGAGCGTTCGTATTAGATTATATTTGCGGTTAAAAGCTATATCTGAAACGGTTTGTCAGATAAGTGTTATAAAAAAGGAAATCCGGCAAGGGTTTCCTTTTTTGTTGTGAAATAAAATTTTTGAGGTAGAGTGGGAGTATTGTTTTAGGAGAAGTTTATGAAAAGGTTTGGTTTTGTATCGGGGTTCTTTTTTTCTTATTTAGCGGCAGATGTTTTTGCCGCGGCGCAAGTGGAGGAGGCTCTCAGGGTGAGCTGTGTGCCGGAGATGGGTGTGTTTCGGGCAGAAGTGTTAGAATTTGGGGTAGAGAGGTTGAGCGAGAAACCGGAACTTTTAAGGGATAACGGTTTGCATTATTGGGAGAGGACGGGGCTTGAAAAAAGAGGGTTCGAAACGCCGCTTGATTATGATGTGTCTTGTCAAATAGACGGGGTGACGTATCAGATGGAATTTTATGATTTGGTTGTTAATGAAGAATTAGACGATTATACTAAAGGTGTTGTTTTGAGAGCGGATGGACGGTATATCGGTGATTTAAGTCCGCTTGGGACGACCCGTAATTATAGTTATGACAAGTTGGAAATTGCCGGAAAAGATATTTTTGTATCTGGGGGCGGTTATTGGTATGAGCATTGTTATCATAACTATCAGCTTTTAGTGCCTGAAGGGGAAGAAAGCTATTCATTCAATCAGATGGGACGAGATAAGGAAATTGTACCGCAGTATAATGTTGCAGAGTTTTTATGTTATCGTGATTTGGGAATTGCCGGAGTTCGGTTATATGCTTATGATGAGCATACTAAATTAGCAGAGGGATATGGTTGGCTGAAAGATAAGCCGCAATTTCAGTGTGGTGATATAAAGATTGTTTTTGAAGCTGAGGACAAGGTTTTATTTTATAAAAAAGATAAGACGATAGAGAATATAGCTCTTCAAAAAGAATATCAACAGATATATAGCATGATGTATTTGGCTGATGTTGACACTGTTTATGTTAAATCTTTTGATGTAAGAGATATTGAGCGTAAGTGTGCGATTTCGTTGGGGGAGAAATAAGGAAATATGAAAAAATTATGCCTTGCTTTGATGTTTTGTTTGGTCTTATCTGCAGCAAGAGCGGACACGGGATGGTTTGGGGGAGATGTCGTGTCTGTGAAGTGTTTGCCAAAGATTCAGAGTATTGAAATTTACAATAGGAATGGTGCTCATTTTGATTATAGTGACTTTTCAAAAGAAAATCGTTTAAAAGCTTTGGAAAAAAATTATTTTATTTTTGAGAATGAACAAAAGAGTGACCTTACGGCTGAAACGAAATGTGAATTTGCGAGCGGACTTTATGAGATTAAATTTCAAGGGGTTTATTATGCGTCAAATAGAATTTTGGTGACTATTCTGAAAAATGGTAAACCAGTTGTTTCTAATCTTCTTTTGTATGACCAGTTTTCTGAGCATAAAGTGCATATACCGTTTTTAAGATATAACGCATTGAGCGATGAACTTGAAATTTTTGGTCTTAAGAGAGATAATGAGGAAACGGAAAAACTCTCTTATATAAGATGGAAAAATGACACGGAGAAATCAACACAAAAGGTTTTAGAATATCCGGAAAAATGGCCGAATAGAGTGTTTTTAGAAAATAGTGAGGGAAAGGCTTTTTTGATTGGTTGTGATGACTATTTGGAAGATATAGATGTTCGATTTATGCATTATCAAGATGAAAAAGTTAAAGCAATCCTTAATCAAGAAGCTTTGGATTTGGTTCAATATGGCATTTATGCTTTTGATGCTGATAAGGCGCCGGGGACTTATCAAGCTAAGTGTTTGATTAAGGAAAAAACGTATGAAATCAAAATTGATAAAAAAACGAATTTAACGATTAGCCGTGATGGTAAGGTGATTATTTCGGGTATAAGGTTATATGAAGCAAAGAGAAATGAGTTGATTAGTTATTTGCGGTATAAAGTTATCGGGGATTGGTCGCGCCCTTATGATGCTGTTCAGATTGCGTGGTGGAATAAGGATAAAAATGAGTTCTCTTATAATCGCTTGCCGGAAAGTCCGCGGTGGGAAGATTATGATGAAAATGAGCGTTTGTGGAAGCTTGAAAGTATGGATGATTTTTATGGTATGGAAAAAGATATTTGTTCAATGGTGTGGTGTGATTAATAAAAAAATGTGTTTTATGAAAAAATTATGCCTTGCTTTTTTGTTTTGGTCGTGACGGTTGCAAGCGTTTGAAATCGGAGCCTGAGGAAGTTACTTATTAATATCAGCTAAGGTAGATAAAAGAACCGCCGGTTTGTTTGCCGGCGGTTTGCTTTTGTTTAGAACTTTTCTTGAAGTTCAAAGAAATAGGCTTGCGGGTGTTCGCAGACCGGACAGATGAGAGGCGCTTTGGGCGATTCAATTCTGGCACCGCAGTTAGCACATTCCCAAATTACTTTGGTCGGACGTTCGAAGATTTTGCCTTCAACAAGAGCGTTTAACAAAGCGGTGTAGCGTTCTTCGTGACCTTTTTCAATTTTGCCGACAGCACGGAAGAGATTGGCTATTTTCTTAAAGCCTTCTTCTTCGGCGTCTTTGGCAAAGTTTTCATACATATCTGTCCACTCATAGTGTTCGCCGGCGGCAGCATCTTTTAAGTTTTCAATGGTTGAGGGCATACCGTCATGCAAGAGCTTGAACCATAATTTAGCGTGTTCTTTTTCATTATTGGCGGTTTGTTCAAATTTATCGGCAATAATGTTATAGCCTTCTTTTTTGGCTTTAGAAGCATAATAAGTGTATTTATTGCGTGCCATTGATTCGCCGGCAAAAGCGGCTTCAAGATTCTTTTCGGTTTTAGAGCCTTTGAGTTCCATAGGAGTTTCCTTTCATTAATCTGTTAGTGTGTTTTGTTTTTTAGTTATCTCTGATATGGCATCGGCCAGTTCGGTTTGACCGTTTGCCAGAGCGATAATTTTTTCAACTTCGGCTTTGAAGCGTTTTAACTCTTTGCCTGCAAGGTTTGTGCCGGTGGCGGCTTTGACTTTCAGCGGGTCTACTTTTTTGCCGTTTTTAACGACTTCAAAATGCAGGTGCGGACCGGTAGAACGACCGGTAGAGCCGACGTAGCCGATGACTTGACCTTGTTTGACGCGAACGCCGGGTTTAATGCCGCGGGCAAAACTGCTCATGTGGGCATAGCCGGTTGAAAATTCTGAATTATGGCGGATGACAATATATTTGCCGTAGCCTCCCGCCCATTGTGCGCGCTTAACGACCCCGTCGCCGCTGGCGTATATTCTTGAGCCCATGGGGGCGGCATAGTCAACGCCGCTGTGTAATATTCTTTGTTTTAAAATCGGGTGGCGACGCCAACCAAAGTGAGAGGAAATGCGCGCGGAGCGAAATTCCATCGGCTTGCGGTCAAGCGTTCTTTTTAAGACAAGACCTTTTTCATTATAGTAGTCTATGCCGCCTTGACTGTCTTTATAGCGATAGAGGGCAATTTTATGGTTTTTGCCGAGGTCTAACTCTGCATATAAAATGTCTCCGTTTTTGACAACACGACCGTCAGGAGCTAATTTGCGGTCATAGAGCACTTTGAAGGTGTTGCCGTTTTTGATGTCGGAACGGAAATCAACCGTGTAGGCGAAGATGTTAATGAAGTTGCCGATAATGCTTTGCGGCAGACCGGCGTTTTTCATCGAGGCGGCAAGTGAGCTTCTGATAACGCCCGTGGCGGTTTGGGTTTCAGCCTTTAACTCCAGCTCTTCGGCTTCGGCAACGTATTTTTCATCTTCATTGCGGGTGATGGTATATTTGGTGGAAGCGGTCGGCTCTATCACAATTTTATCAATACTTAAGAGCTCACCGAAAGGGACGTCCACGGTTTTGGTGATGTTGATTTTTTGACCGGGACGAAGCGAACGAACGTCAAAACCGGCTTCTTTTAAGGAGGCGGTGGCTTGGCTTGCTTCGGCATATTCCATACCGAGCTTTTGTAAGATGCCGATAAAATTATCGCCTTTTTCAACGATGACGACGTCTTCTTTTACTTCGGGCTGTTCTTCTTCGCCGCTGACTTCCCACTCAACTGAGGGATTATCAAAACTTTCCGTATCGGTTGCGAGCGTTTCTTCATAAACTTCGGGCACCGAGAGCGAAGCCATAGCGTTCGCGTTTTCTTGGCGGGTTTGCTCGACCATACGTTCGCGATTAATAATTTCTTCAGGCGTTTCAAAGTTTTTATTAACAACCAAAATAAGCGCAAATGTGACGATGGCGCTATATATAAAGAGCATAACGCTTTGACCGTTAATACCGGTGCGCAGATTTGCTGAGCTTAACATATTTAAAGAAGCCATTTTTCCCCCTAAATTTCATACATAGCGACCTTAAAAGACCATACGCAATTTTAAAAGCGCTTTTTTGTTTTTATGCACATTGATTTAAAAAAAATCAGTTTGTTTGTTTTTTTTAACAAAGATTAAACCTTATCTCATTATGCTTTTTAAAACAGTATAGGAAAAAGTTTTTTAAAAAAGGTTAATTTATGGCAAAAAACGGCATTGATACTTTTAAAATGCTTTATGTGCTGGCTATCTTTATGATTGTGGACGGGCATATCGGGCATTTTGATTATTTGGATTTGGGCGGGCTCTTGCGGTATCAAAATTATCATACGGCCTTATTTATGTTTGTGTCGGGATATTTTTTGAATTTAGAGCGCGGATACAAAGCGTTTTTTGCGCGTAAAACAGCAAAGATTTTAGTGTCGCTTTATTTATGGAATTTGGTTTACGGCGGGGTGTGTTTCTTGCTTAACCGCTATGGCGGATTTTCGCTTGGCGGTGCGTTTAGTGCCTATAATCTTTTGATTGCGCCGTTTACTGACGGACATCAATTTATTTATAATATGGGGGCGTGGTTTTTAGTGCCTTTGTTTTTGGTGCAATGTATCGGATTTTTGGCATTGAAGCCGCTTTCTGATGAGAAAGGCAGGCTTAATGGTGTTATTGCCGGAGGATTCTTTTTGGCAATGTTCGGGTTGGGGTGTTTGGCACTTATGGCGGCACCGGAAAACAATGCGGCGCGGACGTTTTATCTGACTTTGCTCAGAGTGGCGTATTTTTTGCCGTCTTTTGCGCTCGGGGTGTGGTATCGGGCGGTTTTAGAAAAATATGATGTTTTAAAAACCGGTGTTCGCTCGGTTGCGTTGCTTTTTTTGATAGCGGTTTTGTGTTATGCGTATCCAAACTATAATCATATTCCGGCGTGGCTTGATTATGTCGGAGAGCCGGCTTTGGTGATTTATTTAATCAGTTTTACGGCAATTTTGTTTTGGCTCGGTGTGGCGCGCTTTTTGGCGCCGCTGATGCAAAAGAGCAGGGCGCTTTGTTATCTCTCGGAACATACGTTTGATATTATGATGCACCATTTTGCGGGATTTATGATGATTAAGGCGGCGCTATCGGGGCTTGGGGAATTTGACAAGGCTGCGTTTAAGAGCGATATTTGGTATTATTATTTTTTGGGAAGAGAAGATTTGAGCCAATGGTTATATATTGTTATAACTATAGTCATAGCTCTATTAATAGGGTTTACAAGTCGAAAAATCGGCGGTATAATATTAAAAACGGTTCATTTTGAGCGCGTTTTAGAGTTTGGGAGAAGAAGTGATGAAAAGCTGTGAGCGCGGCCGTTCGATGATTGAAATGCTTGGTGTGCTGGCAATTGTCGGTATATTGTCGGTTGGCGGTATTGCCGGTTATTCAAAAGCTATGCAAAAAATTAAAAGAGATAAAGTGGTGACCCAACTTTCAATGTTGGTGATGAATATCCGCTCCGGGTTTCTCAACCAGACGGATTATTCGGGCTTGTCAAATAAGTTGCTTATTGAGGCGGGAATGGCGCCAAGCGATATGTTTGATGCCAAAGAGCCAGCTTCCCAAGCCGAGTTTAAACACGCTCTTGGCGGGAACGTTTCTGTTTTTCAAAGTCTTAATGCCGAAGGGAAGAAACGGGCGTTTGAAGTGTATTTGGAAGGGTTGACAAGCGATGAGTGCGTGGTTTTGGTCACCACAGATTGGGGAATGGATAATGCTTCGGGTTTTCAAGCACTTTATGTGGGGGCAGGAGAGGTTGAAGAGGCGTTGATGGAAGATGTTAATATTCCGGCCGTGTCCAGACCAGAAAACGGAATTTATACGCCGGGACAACATAATGATGCCGTTCCTTTGACTATCAGCGGCGGTATGGGAGCTTGCGCGTGCTCGGCGGCAACGTGCGTGGTGGGATTTAAGTATCACTAAAGGCTGGTTTAAAATTTTTGTTGCAAAATAAAAGATATAAGATATAAAGCAAGAGCTTATTGGTTTAATTGATTCATTTTGCTATGAAAAAAAAGATTTTTTTTAACGTTTTGGTCGGGCTGATTTTAGGAGCCGTCGCGGCAAGAGCCGAGGTGACGATTGCGGTGATTGCGCCGAAAGCCTCATCTTTGGCAAAAGCCGGAAGCGAGCTGTTTCTTGGTGCAAGGTTTGCCGCCCAAGAAATCAACGAAGCTGGCGGTATTAACGGCGAGAAGGTCGATTTGCTGACAATCGATGACAGGTGCGATGACCGGTTGGCAATTTCGACAGCAGAGATGTTGACATTGCTCAAGTCAAAAAAAATCGGGTTGGTGGTTGGTCCATATTGCGCGAATCGATTTGAAGAAACATCGAAGATTTATGAAAAAGCGAAGATTTTTCAGATTGTGCCGACAACCGAAGCGTATCACGCTGGCAGCGAAGACAAACGCGGCAGGTTGCTTTTGCTTGGCACCAAAGCGCAAATGAGCGGAGATTTTTTTAAGTTTTACAATAATAATTTTGCCGGGTTAAAGGTCGGGTTTGTGTATGATGATGAGCCGGAAAGCGGGTTTGGCGAAGTGGCTAAGGCGTTGTCTGACGAATTTTTGCGCTTTGGTAAGAGCGATTTGCTTAAGTTTTATGTTTTTGATAAAGCGAGTGGGATGAACGATTTGGTTAAATCTATGAAAAAAGACGGTATCGGGATTGCTTTTGTGTTGGGAAAACGCGAGCAGGCAAGCGATTTTATTCGAAAAGCGCGCAAAAAAGAAGAAAATATGATTATTTTTACCTCTAAAAAGATGCTTGAAGACGGTGTGGCGGAAGAATTTAGCGAAAATGCGGGTGCGCTTTATGTGTTGGACAGACCGCGGCTTAAGGATAGCTTGATGTTTACGGAGTCTTTGGTTGATTTGCGGTTGCACGGGGTGGAGCCGGAGGGGCTTTTTGCATACGGGTATTTATCGGTTAAGCTTTGGGGCGATTTGGCTAAAAAGGTTAAAAGTTTTTCATACGATAAGCTCTCGAAGGTTGCTAATAGTGAGGAAATGCAGGAGAAATGGGGAGAGTTTTTGATGCACAGCGGCAGTATTAACGCGGCAAAATATATTATTGAGATGTATAAAGACGGCGGGTTTAAACAGGTTTACTAACAAAATTTGTTGATAGCGGGGAAAATGCTTGTTTTAGTAAAAAACGGCGTTATGATAATTGAAATTTAATTTTTTATAAAGGTAAAAACAATGGCAGGAAGCATTAATAAAGTGATTTTGGTGGGCAATCTCGGACAAGACCCGGTGGTTCGCAATACGCAGAGCGGGGCTAAGGTGGTGTCTTTTTCGGTTGCAACAAGTGAGAGCTGGAAAGACAGAGCCAGCGGCGAGCGGCGCGACCGCACAGAGTGGCACAATGTGGTGATTTTCAGCACCGGACTTGCCGATACGGCAGAGAGATTTTTGCGCAAAGGCTCAAAGGTTTATTTAGAGGGGCAATTGCAGACTCGTTCTTGGGAAGACCAAAACGGACAAAAGCGCTATACGACAGAAGTTGTTTTGCAAAACTTTAACAGCACGCTTGTTATGCTTGACGGCAGAGGGGATGGCGCACCGGCTGGCGCGGGGGATATTTATGATTCTTCTGCGGCTTCGGGGTGGGACAGCACACCGGCGGCAACAGGCGGCGACAGTATGGTTGATGATGACGTGCCGTTTTAAGGATAATAAATGCTTTTTTAAGATTCCGGAGAAATCCGGAATTTTTTTTGTTGACTTTTGTCTAATTTGATGGTATATAGTTTTTGATTTTGAATTATTATTAACTTTTTAAAAAAACTATTATGAAAAAGAATGAAGAAAGAGAGTATTCAATTGCAAAATTGATTGGTCTTGGTGTGTTAGTTTTGTTTGTAGTGGCCTGCTTGTGGTCGGCAATTTATCAGGTTGACCCCGGCTACCGCGGTGTAAAAGTTACGCTGGGTAAAGTCGAGAAAGTGTCGCTGGTGAACGGTGTTGGCGTAAAGTGGCCGTTTATCTCTGATGTTATTCAGATGAATGTGCAAACACAGGCTTTCACTGATAGCACAAGTTCTTACACTTCTGATGTGCAGACGGCAGGTCTGAGGTACACGTTTACCTACGACCTCAACCCGGACAACGTTCATGTTCTTTACGAGAGCGTTGGTGAGGGCTACATCCGCAAGAAGGTGACGCCGGTGCTCAATGACGTTTTAAAAGACGTTATCGGTCGATGGCAGGCGCAGGATTTGGTTGCAAACCGCGACAAGGCGCGTGAGCAGATTTTGACCTTGTTGAACAAACGAATAGACAAGAATTATTTTAGGAACCTGACGTTCCAAATTATTTCTTTGGATTATTCAGACAAGTTTGAAACAGCCATTGAGGACAAGGTTATTGCCGACCAGCGTGCGCAGGAGGCAGTGAACAACACCAAGCGCATTAAGGAGGAAGCCGAGCAGAAAGTTATTTCTGCCAAAGCTGACGCTGAAGCAATGGAGATTAAGACCCGCGCGCTTGCCGCTCAGAAAGGTTTGACCGAGTATGAGGCCGTGCAGAAATGGGATGGCAAGCTTCCGCAGTATATGATGGGTGGCAGTGTTCCGTTCATCAATCTGCCAAGCGGGAAGTAAAGTAGAAGGAATCGCTCAACTGAGGTTGGGCGATTTCTTTTTTGGGGGGCTTGTATAGCACCGGTCATATAAGCGTCGGCTTCTTGCGCGTAAGTTTTGGCTTGGCAAAACTAACTTGCTTCGGTCAAGCCAGTTGTAAGGTTTGCTTGATTGGCGTTACCGCCAAGTTGCGCACCAACAACTGCTATAGCGCTCGGCAAAAAGAGCCCACTGGGCTTTTTTTGCTCTGCGCGCCGCTTATGTACTGTTTATGTACACCGCGCTCACGGCGCCACTTATAGCACCGGCACTCTCCAAGCCCGTTGCAAAATCGCTCCTTAAGAGGAGCGATTTTAGTTTTAAATAGGGTTTTTAGAACACATATCTTAAACCGAGCGAGAGTTCTTTCATATCTTTTAGGACAGATTTTTTCTGAAATTTGACATAGCGGGCGGTGGCTCTGAGATAGAGGTCTTTATAGACTTCGAATTGGAGACCGGCGTTATAGCGGAAAGCTCCGGTTGAGTGTGAGTCTGTTCCATAAAGGTAGTTTGTTGAGTCGGTGGTGCGGTTATATCCTTTAACAGTAATGTCCGCATCAAAGTCGTATTGGGCGTAACCGAGGCCGAAAAGGAGGTCTATTTTTTGATGAAGCGGGATTGTGAAGAAGAGGTCGGCGCCGTAGGCTTTGTAGGAAAGGGAGGTGTCGATTGTAAGGGTTGAAATATCATAGGTATAAGAGCTTGTTTCATCGGCATCATCTGATTTTTGATAAAAAGCTTCGAGGCTGACATAGGGGTTAAATTTGAGACCGATGATGCCGCTGAGGGCAGAGTTTTCGTCATTGAGTAAGATTTGTTCATATCCTTGGTATGACGATATATCGGTTTTGTTAAGCGAATAATCGGCGCCGATGTAGAAACGCGGTGCGGCGGAGAGGAGCATTTTTACGGGAGTGGGTTGCTCGGTGAGGACATATTGCGGGGTGTTTTGTGGTTGCGCGGGGCGTTGGTATTGATAATATTTTTGTTGAGGGCGCTGGGTTGGAACACGAACATAACGCTCACCTTCTACAGTGATGTATTGCGGAGCGTTATGTTCCACCTGCTCATAATTGTTGTAATTTTGAGCGTGTGCAGAAAGGGCTGTGATTACAGTTAGGGTGATAAGGGGGAAAATAAGTTTCTTCATTGTGACGTCCTAATTTAGACGGTCATTTCTAAAGGTGGTGACAGGATGTCAACATTTTGCCTACTGGAAGCACGCCAAACTTTTATATATACGAATGGCACATCCTGACACCATAAAGAAACAAGTCAAGGAAACATTATATTTGTTTAAATAACAAATACGAACGCTGTTTCAACGTTTTCCAGTAGTTATTTAAGGCTGTTGATACCTTCGCATCCTTTTTCGATGCTAATCACCTCATAGTAAAATGACCTAGTTATACGGTATATGATAATATGTAGGGTGTCAAGTTTTTTATGGATTATTCTTAACAATAGCACTAAAGGCGGTCGGGGAGTTCAACAATCACCATACTGGATAATGACTCTTCCGGTCTTTAAACCGGAGTTCTGGACATACACCGGAAGCTCCCCGACCCGAGGTGTAAAACAAATCGGTTTCCCGACACAAGTTTAAAAATTGCTTCCGGGAAATTTCCAGTATGATGGGCTGTTGAAACCCCGCGTCACCTCTGACGCTAAACAAGGACATAATGCCCTTGCCCTATTGATAGTTTATAATACGAAAGTTTTAACGACAAGTTAAAAAATGATTTTTTTGTGAGGCTGAATTTTGTTTGACTTTTCGAATCGTTTTTTGTATAAAATTTATGCCGGTGCGTCAACACCGGCAAATTTCTCAACAAAGAAAGGGGTTAAACCATATCTTTAACTCATTTCCTGAGTTGAGGATAGCATATTATATTTTGTTTGTCAAGATATATATGTAGGTTTTTCCCCTTTCAATATTATTGAAAGGCAAAAATAATGAAAATAAGAATTATTATCATTATTCGGAAATTCCGATTGTTCTTATCTATCAAACGATAGATGAACAGGGGGCGGTGTTTTTTTGCATCGCCCTTTGATTGTTTTAGGGACTGAGGCGGTTAAAGTTAAGTTAAATTTTTTTGATATGGAATGCTTCGCATAGGTTATGGATTGCGCCGCTACGAAAAGCTGCGCTTTTCTACTTGCGCGAACAACTAAGTGTTGCGGCGGTTGTTCCGCCCTAGCAACACTAAGAGAAGTTTGCCACGCCTTTGTGTGACTTACGTCACGGGGCGTGGCAATCTATAACTAAACGCTTTAGCGTTACTTTGTTGAATTTGTGTGGGGTTGTAAGAAAAGCGGTTTGTTTTTTAGTATTTTCGGCTTGACTTATAGAGCTAAAAAAGATATAATAGACTTAATCTTGATGGCGATTTGCTGAGAATATTTATAGAGATACTTTTATTAAAGGAGATGTGCTATGAAAGAAAAATTAGTAGTTAAAAAAGATGGTACTCAAATGCTCTATCGGGGAGATGGAACTCTTGGCTTAGTCGCTGATAAATATGGAAATAAAACTTTCTATGAGGAAGATGGTAAGACTGTTTCGAGCAGAGAAGATAAAAATGGAAATAGGACTTGTTATCGGCAAAATGGGACTGTTTTAAGCAAGAGTGATAATAAAGGAAATGTTATTCGCTATCGGGAAAACGGGACTGTTTGGGGCAGGGAAGATAGCCAGGGAAATGTTACCAGCTATTATGATAATGGTAAGACTGTTCAGTGCAGGAAAGATACAAAAGGAAATGAGACTTACTATTATGAGGATGGTAAGACTGTTATGAGCAGGGAAGATGCTAACGGAAATGTCATTGGCTATCAGAAAGATGGCAAGACTGTTGCGTATAGAAAAGATGCTGCAGGCAATATGACTTGTTATCAGAAAGATGGGAAGACTGTTTTACGTAGGGAAGATAACAAAGGAAATGCAATTGGCTATCTGGATGATGGTAAGACTATTGCATATAAGGAAGATGCAAAAGGAAATAGGACTGTTTTAAGAAATGAGTTGAAAACTCAATCTCTGTTGTTTTCAGCCGGAAACTTACTTGCTCAAGCCGGAGAGAAAATTGGTCACTTTATGGACCAAGTTATCGGAGAAACAGGAAGGCCAGAGCAACCGTCAAAGATGGTGGCGAAAAGTCGTACTCGTACGCCGTCTGTGGTTAGAGGAAAAAAGCTCAATCCTAAGGACGGGAGGGTTAATGCTTTTAATAAACGAGTTGATGCACGAACTGCTGCTCCAAAAGGAAAGGCAAATGCAAAATCGTCGGCGACAAGGCGAACTGTTGCACAGCGACCGGTGAGAAATAACAGCGGACGGTGATGTGGCTTGTTTTGCTTGTTTGAAAGCAAAGTGAGATGAGGTAATGTGTTAAGCAACGTTTTTTAGCGTTGTGATGGAGGAGGGATGTTTTCCTTTGTGAAGCATTGCTAAACCTGCACGTTGCTGTAATCTGCTAAAGCCATAAAAGCTTGAATGCAAAGCGTTACTTTGTTATAAACGGTTGTATATGACCCTGCTGTTTTTTGTTTGCAGGGGAATAAGTATAATAGAAAGTGTGAAGTTTTGCAAATTTTTTTGCGGGTGTAGGGACTTATTCTTAAAATTCCTGTACTTATGGACACTCAAATTTTAGGAATAAGGTATCCGTAGTCATTTTATAAATTTCATACTTTTTAAGATGGTTCCTCGATGAACAGACTAGCGTTGATTGAGGGATGGCTATTATGGAAGATTGTTTATCATGAGTGACGGATGGAAAAGTGTTTTTTTTGAGGGAAAAATTGGCTATTCATAAAGGTAGGTTTATTTTATAGAGCAAATGTTAAAAATCAATTAAAATGTAGATACGCTAAGTTATTGAAAAATCTCTAGTTAATTTTTTTGTTAAAAAAGAAATTCAATTCGTCATAAACCTAGGTTTTTGGTGATAACTAGGGGGCAAATTGAGATGGCGAAGAATGGTGTCTTGGGAGGAAATGCGGTTGTAGAGCTGGGGCGGTCGATGATTGAGATGTTGGGTGTGTTGGCTATTGTGGGGATTTTATCTGTTGGTGGTATTTCGGCGTTTCGCAAAGCGATGAGCAAACATGATATTAATCAGGCAATGGAAGAAATGGCTGAGTATGTTAATAAGTCTTTGCGGTATTCGAGTGATTGGAGAAGGCTGTTTAACGAAAAAAGGAAAGGTGGGTATTTGGTGAATTTAACATCGGAAGTTGATTTTTTTATACCAGCCAAGTGGAAAAGAACTAACAGAAAGCTGTATGATAGTATGGGGAATGAAATTGAAACTCGATTACGTAATGATTGGGGAGGGCGACCGATGTGGAGCTCTGTCTATGTGCTTACAGGGCGTGATGAGAAAATTAAGATGAATTTATGCATAACATATTTTAATCAGCTCAAGTTGTATGCGGATAGTATATGGGCGGTAATGCTTTGGCGGCGTGCTTCCGGTGTTTCGGATAAAAATCTTTGGGCATATGGCAATAATTATTGTGGAGGAGATAAAAAATGCTTATTAGATTTAACGTTTGAAGAAATTGTGGATAGGTGCAAGGTTTTTCAGGGTAAAGCCTCAGGTCAGCAATTTGAGGTATATTTTCCGATTTGAGAAGGAATGTTATTTGGGTGTTCCAATAGGTATCAGCGGGTGGTATCTTTTCTGCTTTTTAAGATTTTTGTTTCTTTGGTGACGAAGCTGTAACGGTTGTTTTGGAGCTGAGAGAGCGACGTTTTTAGCGATTTATCTTTGAAAATGTCGGGAAATTCGGTGAGTTCTTTTTCGTTGTTTTTAGCGTTTTGGGCTAAACGATTTAAGAGTTCTCTGAACATAAGGCTCATTTGGTCACCTTGTTTGGTGCGGTCATCATCATCTTTGTCAGAATAGCTGGCGAAAACGTGCTCAATCCCCTCATAATCTTCATCTTTTTGAATTTCTATGGGATAAATGTTATTGACGGCAAAAATGGTTTCGTTTTCGGTTGGGCGAAAGAGGGCAAAATTCATCGAAAAAGGTTTGTCATCTGTTAGCTTTTTATCTTTACTGATATTGCCGATATTGGCAAGATAACGCTCATGCTCTTGTTTGCGTTTGAGGATGTATTCCACTTTTGGGGTGTGAACCGAGGTTGCAGTTTCATCAGAAAAAGAAACAAATTTGAACGTTGTCGTTTGCGTTTTGCCGATGGGGGAAACCGGGGCGACATCCACGTTATGCACTTGTTTTAAGAGATAGGCTTGCGCGCTGTCTTTATAGCCCAAATCTTTGAGGTCTTGTTGCATCAGATGTTCTAATTGCTGTGCGACGGTGGAGCCTTGGCAATGATTAGCAAAAACGAGCATATTTAAGCGCTGGGCGGCTTTTCCCATGGGAACACGGGCACCGTTTTCATCCCTTAGGCGCGGGGCAAGGGTCATCTGATAAAGTTCTTTGATGTATTGGGGGATATAGGTTTTGTCTTCTTCTTTGACTTCTCTAAGAAAGGGGAGGTTCGGGTTTCCTTGCTCGTAACGGGCAAGCACAGCTTCACGGTCCAGCCTAAAATCACGATTATCAAAATCATATTCTACGCTGTAAACGGGGATGATTGGTTTTTTTAGCGTTTCTTCAATCATTTTGGCAAAACCGTTGGCTTGTTTGGAATTTTTGGCATTTGAGCCGGGGAGCGCCAAAATGCAGGGTTCATCCGGCGGAATTGCGTCAGTTGGTTGCCAACGCAAGGGGAAAAGTTTATTTCTTTTGACACGTTTGCCGAGTTTGATATGCGAATTATCTTCCATTATAATCTCCCTTTTCTGACAGTATAGCAAAACGAGGGGAATCTTGCAAGGAAAAAGAACATAAAAAAAATCTTGTTTTATAAAAAAACAAGATTTTCTAATCTGGTACGCCCGAGGCGATTCGAACGCCTGACCCACAGCTTAGAAGGCTGTTGCTCTATCCTGCTGAGCTACGGGCGCATTAACGAGTGGTATTATTAGAGGAATAATTTTTATTTGTAAAGAGTTTTTTTTATAAAATTTTTATTTGGGGTGAGGATGTCAATTTTTTTATCTTTTCCGATTCGGGAAAACGGTTTAAAACACATTTAAATTAAAAAATGTTTAAAAAGTGGTTGACTTAAAAAAAAAATATGGTAGATTTCGGGCAACTTATCAAGGGGGCAGTTTGACTGCTCTGTTGGTTTGTTTTGTCTTTAAATGACGCTAATTCAATGGGCTGGCTTTTAATTTATAAGAAGAATGGGCTTGAGAATCGTTATTTTAGGGGCAAAGTGTTTTAATATTTAACTTTTAAGGAAATTTGTGATGCCTACAATTAATCAGTTAATTCGTAAATCACGAACACCAAAAGAGAAGAGAAACAAAGTCCCGGCTCTCGACGCGTGTCCGCAAAAAAGAGGTGTTTGCACAAGGGTTTACACTACAACCCCGAAAAAGCCGAACTCCGCTTTGCGTAAAGTTGCACGTGTTCGTCTGACCAACGGCTCTGAAGTAATCAGCTACATCCCTGGTGAAGGTCATAATCTTCAAGAACACTCAGTGGTGCTGATTAGAGGAGGCCGTGTAAAAGACTTGCCTGGTGTTCGTTATCATATCATTCGTGGTACCTTGGATACTCAAGGAATTGCTAAACGTCGTCAACGCCGCTCTTTATATGGCGCTAAGAGACCTAAATAGGAGAATATCAGATGTCACGTCGTCATAGTGCTATTAAAAGAGTTGTCCTTCCTGATGCGAAATTTAACAATCAGGTTGTGGCTAAATTTATTAACAATGTTATGGAACAGGGTAAAAAAGCCGTTGCAGAAAAGATTGTTTATTCTGCATTTGATATTATTGCCCAGAAGTCTAAGCAGGAAGCTTTAACGGTCTTTTTGGAAGCTATTGAGAACGTTAAGCCAGTTTTGGAAGTTCGCTCCCGCCGCGTTGGTGGTGCAACATACCAAGTTCCTTGCGAAGTAAGAGCAGACCGTCGTCAGGCTTTGGCTATCCGTTGGATTATCGCGAGCGCCAAGAAGCGTTCTGAAACAACCATGACAGACAAGCTTGCAAACGAGCTCTTGGATGCTTTTGCTAATCGTGGTGCCGCTGTTAAAAAGCGTGAAGACACTCACAAAATGGCTGAAGCAAATAAAGCTTTCTCGCATTATAAATTCTAATACAAGAGGGAACATAAGACAATGGCTCGTACACATAAATTGGAAATGTACAGAAATATCGGTATCATGGCGCATATTGATGCCGGTAAAACCACAACAACAGAGCGTATCTTATTTTATACCGGTGTAAACCACAAAATCGGTGAGACCCACGACGGTGCCGCAACGATGGACTGGATGGAACAGGAACAGGAACGTGGTATTACCATTACTTCTGCTGCGACCACCTGCTATTGGAAAGGCTATCGCGTCAATATTATTGATACGCCGGGTCACGTTGACTTTACGGTTGAAGTTGAACGTTCTTTGCGCGTTTTGGACGGTGCAATCACAGTGTTTGACTCGGTTGCCGGTGTTGAACCGCAGTCTGAAACGGTTTGGAGACAAGCTGATAAGTATAACGTTCCGAGAATCTGCTTCTGCAACAAGATGGACAGAATCGGTGCGAACTTCTATCGTTGCTTGGATATGATTGTAGACCGTTTGGGCGCAAGACCGATGGCTTTGCAATTGCCGATTGGCGCTGAAGCTGAATTTCAGGGTGTGATTGATTTGCTTGAAATGAAAGCAATCGTTTATACCGGTGATACGGCTGATGCTCCGATTGAAATTAAAGAAATTCCGGCTGAGTTGAAAGACAAGGCTGAAGAATATCGCGGCAAATTAGTTGAAATGGCTGTCGAAATGGATGACCAGGCTATGGAAGACTATTTTGAAGGCAAAGAAATCTCTGTTGATACTTTGAAAAAGTGCATTCGTAAAGGTACATTAACAATGTCTTTTGTTCCTGTATTATGCGGAACAGCATTTAAAAACAAAGGTGTTCAGCCGCTTTTGGATGCCGTTATCGACTATCTGCCTTCTCCTTTGGATTTGCCTGATGTTGAAGGTACCAAGCCGGGGACGGATGATGTTATTACCCGCAAGGCGGATGATAACCAACCGTTATCTGCTTTGGCATTCAAGATTATGAATGACCCGTTTGTAGGCTCTTTGACCTTTACCCGTATTTATTCGGGTACGTTAACCGCCGGTTCTTATATTTATAACTCAGTTAAAGATAAGAAAGAAAGAATCGGACGTATGTTGTTGATGCACGCTAATAAGCGTGATGATATTAAAGAAGCTCACGCCGGCGATATTATTGCCTTGGCAGGTTTGAAAGATACAACAACCGGTGATACATTATGTGATTCGAGCAATCCAATTGTTTTGGAAAACATGGTATTTCCTGACCCGGTTATCGAATTGGCAGTTGAACCGAAAACTAAAGCTGACGTTGAAAAGATGGGTTTGGCTTTGTCACGTTTGGCAATGGAAGACCCGTCATTTAAGGTTTCTTCCGACCCTGATTCCGGTCAGACGATTATTAAAGGTATGGGCGAGTTACACCTCGACATTATTGTTGACCGTTTGAAACGTGAATTTAAGGTTGATGCTAACGTTGGTAATCCGCAGGTTGCTTATCGTGAAACGATTACGAAGCCGTGTGATATTGAATATACGCACAAGAAGCAATCCGGTGGTGCCGGTCAGTTTGCGAAAGTTAAAATTAAATTTGAACCGATGGAAGGTTATACCGGTTTTGAATTTAATAATACGGTTGTTGGCGGTAACGTTCCGAAGGAATATATCCCCGGTGTTGAAAAAGGTTTGCGTTCAGCAATGGATTCCGGTGTTTTGGCCGGCTATCCGGTAACTGGTGTTAAGTGCACATTGTATGATGGTGCTTATCACGAAGTTGACTCAAACGTTATGTGCTTTGAAATTGCTGCTCGTGCCGCTTTCCGTGAAGGTATGCGTCAGGCAGATGCGAAATTGCTTGAACCGATTATGAAGGTTGAAGTTGTTACGCCGGAAGAGTATATGGGTGATATTATCGGTGACTTGAACTCACGTCGTGGTTTAGTCAGCGGTATGGACCAACGCGGTAATGCCCGCGTGGTTGATGCCCAAGTTCCTTTGGCTAATATGTTCGGCTATGTAAACACCTTGCGTTCACTTTCTCAAGGACGTGCGCAGTTTACAATGCAGTTTGACCATTATGCTGAGGTTCCGAGAGAAGTTGCTGAAACCGTTAAGGCTAAAAACAGCTAAGTTTAACCGGAGCAGCCATCATTTTGGCGGCTGCTCCATTTTTCCGATTGCGTAGGCAATCAATAATTAGATATCTTTGAATTAGGAGAAGATTAAGATGGCAAAAGAGAAGTTTGAACGCAGTAAGCCACACTGCAACATTGGAACGATTGGTCACGTAGACCATGGTAAAACGACATTGACGGCAGCTATTACAAAAGTATTGGCTGAGAAGGGTGATGCTGAGTTTGTAGATTAT
>JAGAZZ010000056.1 GCA_017939155.1 Alphaproteobacteria bacterium
ATATACAATGAGTTAATATCGCGTGCTAAACCTAAAATGGTGGCATTAACCGCCATTATGCGCAAAATTATTATAGCCTTAAACGCTAAAATTAAAAATATCTGTGCATAAAATTTTTACTGGGTTGATGACTCATAGAGAGAGTGACGTTGGGGGGTGCTATGACTTCATTTGCTGCGCGCTTATGCTGGATGGTGGCGCTTGCAATGATTAACTTGGTTTATTTAATAGAAAATAAAATTCTACTATAATGTTGTTTTAAAACTTTAATTTAAAATGAAAAATAAAAAATTTTTGCTTGAATATTCTAAAATACTGTTATAAGTTTGTGTCAGAATTTATTGTTCTGCTGCGTGCTTAACGATGGTGTTTTGTGTGCGGCTGTTTTTAACTAACTTTAAGCTGATAGGAGCTCTATAACCATGAGTAAATGGGTTTATACATTTGGTAACGGCAAAGCCGAAGGCGATGCGTCCATGAGAAATCTCCTTGGCGGTAAGGGTGCTAACTTGGCAGAAATGAACAAAGTTGGCTTGCCTGTTCCTCCGGGATTTACGGTAACAACAGAAGTTTGTACATATTACTACAATAATAACAAGACTTATCCGGCTGATTTGAAAGACCAGGTTCGTGCAGCATTAGCTCACGTTGAAGGGATTATGGGCAAAAAGTTTGCTGATAATACTAATCCGTTGTTGGTTTCTGTTCGTTCCGGTGCACGCGTTTCTATGCCGGGTATGATGGATACCGTATTGAACCTCGGTTTGAATGATGAAACAGTTAAAGCTTTGGCTAAGGCTTCCGGTAGCGAAAGATTTGCATACGATGCTTATCGCCGTTTCTTACAAATGTTCTCAGACGTTGTTTTAGGCGCTGATTTGGATTTGTATGAAGAAGCTTTAGAAAATATGAAGAAATCTAAAGGTTATAAATCTGATACAGATTTGACTGCTGACGATTTGAAAGAATTAGTAAAAGAATATAAAGAAATCGGTCAGAAATTAGGTAAAGTTGTTCCGCAAGACCCTTGGGACCAATTGTGGGCCGGTATCGGCGCCGTATTCGGTTCTTGGATGGTTGACCGTGCTATTACCTATCGTAAATTAAACAATATTCCGGGTGACTGGGGTACAGCTGTTAACGTTCAAACTATGGTATTCGGTAATGCCGGTGATGACTGCGCTACCGGTGTTTGCTTCTCTCGTGACCCGGCAACCGGTGAAAATGTTTACTATGGTGAATATCTTGTAAACGCACAAGGTGAAGACGTTGTTGCCGGTATTCGTACGCCGCAACCGATGGCTTCTAAGGGTGATGGCACTTCTTTGGAAGAAAAATGGCCGCATTTGTATCAAGAGTTGGTTGATGTTCGTAACAACCTTGAGGCTCACTACAAAGATATGCAGGATATGGAATTTACTATTGAGCATGGTAAATTGTGGATGTTGCAATGCCGTAACGGTAAGAGAACTGCTGCTGCTGCCGTTCGTATGGCTGTTGAAATGTATGAAGAGGGTATGTTAACAAAAGAAGAAGCTATTATGCGCGTTGGTGCTGACCAGCTTGACCAGTTGTTACACCCGATGTTAGACCCGAAAGCTGAAAAGAAAGTTATTGCTAATGGTCTTCCGGCTTCTCCTGGTGCTGCTGTTGGTCGTGCTGTATTTAATGCAGAAGACGCTGAAGCTTGGGCTGCCAAAGGTGAAAAAGTTATCCTTATCCGTAACGAAACATCTCCTGAAGATATTGGCGGTATGCACGCTTCTCAGGGTGTGATTACAGCGCGCGGCGGTATGACTTCTCACGCGGCTGTGGTTGCTCGCGGTATGGGTACTCCTTGCGTTTCCGGTTCTACTGATATTGTTATTGATTACAAATCTAAAACAATGTCTACAAAGTCCGGTTCTGTTATCAAAGAAGGTGACTGGGTATCTTTGGATGGTGCTAAAGGTCAGATTATTGAAGGCAAAGTTCCGACTGTTCAAGTTGAGATGACCGGTAACTTTGGTAAATTGATGACTTGGGTTGATGAAATCAAGACGATGAAAGTTCGTGCTAACGCGGAAACACCGAAAGACGCTAAGCAAGCTCGTGACTTTGGTGCAGAAGGTATTGGTTTGGCTCGTACCGAACATATGTTCTTTGACGCTAGCCGTATTGCTGATATGCGTGCTATGATTTTGTCTGACACTGAAGAAGGTCGTCGTGCTGCTTTGGCTCGTTTGTTGCCTTATCAAAAGCAAGACTTTATTGACTTGTTTACCATTATGGATGGTCTGCCAGTAACTGTTCGTTTGCTTGACCCGCCGTTGCATGAATTCTTGCCGCATACAGACGCTGAAATGCAAGAATTGGCTGACAAGATGGGTATGACTTTGGCTCAGGTTAAAAACCGTGCTGAAAAATTACACGAATTGAACCCGATGTTGGGTCACCGTGGTTGCCGTTTGGCTGTTACCTATCCGGAAATCTGCGAAATGCAGACACGCGCTATTTTGGAAGCTGCTTTGGAATGCCAAGATAAAGGTATTAAGGTAACTCCTGAAATTGAAGTTCCGTTGATTGGTTCCAAGAAAGAGCTTGATATTTGCAAAAATATCATTGATACAACAGCTGAAAAAGTATTTGCAGAAAAAGGCAAGAAAATTGATTACCTCGTTGGTACAATGATTGAATTGCCGAGAGCTGCTTTACAGGCTGAAAACATTGCAGAATCTGCAGGTTTCTTCGGTTTTGGTACAAACGACCTTACACAAACGACTTTGGGTATGAGCCGTGATGATACCGGTGCTATTTTGGATTGCTACAGAGCAAAAGGCGTTTATGTTGCAGACCCGTTTGCATCTATTGATGTTGAAGGTGTTGGCAAATTAGTTAAACGTGCTTGTGTTCATGGTCGTATGACTAATCCGGATTTACACTTGGGTGTTTGCGGTGAACATGGTGGCGACCCTGCATCAATTGAATTTTTCAATTCTTGCGGATTGGATTATGTTTCTTGCTCACCGTTCCGTGTACCGGTAGCTCGTTTGGCTGCTGCTCAAGCTGCAGTTAAGCAGAAAGGTCAACCGAAAGCTGTTGACGCGGCTAAAGAAGGCTGCTGCTGCAAAAAAGCTTGCTAATGTGAGCTGATAGCGATGAAAGCCCGCTGATAAAATGTCGGCGGGTTTTTTGTATATATCTTTTGTTTTTGATTGAATCTATAATAGATTAAGAGCAATATGTTTTTAGTCTTTAAGCAGTTTTGCTTTTTTGTTTTATAATAAAATTTTAGGAGTTTGCAGTATGGATTTTAATACGTTAAAAGATGTAAATGTTGCTAAAAATTGGTTAAAAGGTATTGGTTTGGATATTGTTGGAGCAGCTAAATCAATTAAAAATGCTAATTTTGAAAAATTTAAAGGTGGTTTTAACGAGTATTTTGTTGAATATCTTAAAACGAATTATGCTAAATTTGATGGTCGTGTTTCTCGTCGTCAATATTGGATGTTTGCTCTTTATTCGATGATTATAGGCATTATTTTTCAGATTTTGATGGCAATTTTGCCGATTTTTGCAATTTTGGGATTGCTTTATAGTTTGGCTTTGTTAGTTCCAAGTATTGGTTTGCTTATTCGTCGTTTGCACGATATTAATTTGCCGGGTTGGTGGTTGTTTATTGCTGTTGTTCCGTTTGTTGGCGCAATAGCTCTTTTACTGTTGCTCTGCACACCGGGTGATGCTAAAGCTAATAACTATGGCACTGAAAAGTAATCAGGTTAGAGAAAAAAGAAAAAACCTCTGTGAAAACAGAGGTTTTTTTAGGTTAATATTCCAGTATAAAAAGAATTATCAAGGCGGCTAAAACGATGGAAGGTCCGAAGGCGCCTTGATGTTGTTTGTTTATAAAACAAGATATAGCAAATATCGGACAAGCAAGTAAGATGACATAGGCGATATTGCTTAAACCGAGCCAAGCTCCGATTGCTGCCAGCGTTTTTATATCGCCGCCTCCCATATTATCGGGGTGTTTTTTTATGAGTAAAAGCGAAGCTATTACCGGAATAATATAACCAAAAGCAGCTCCTAAAGCGCTGTTTGCGGTGGCTATTTGGGTATCAGAGCCTAATAGTTGTCCGGCAAATGTAGCATATAAAAAACCTGAAATAAGTAACGGAGAAGTTAAGATGTCCGGCAGATAGAGAATCCGCTTATCTATTTCTGTGAGCAACAAGAGAATCAGAATAAAAAAGGTTATCCAAGGCGTTTCTTCAGAGGGCAGAGTTAGTGAGCCCAAGAAAATAATTGCTGCTGAGATAATGCCCCAGCCGAGTGAGCGCATAAAATAACGGTTGCGAAGTAAAATATATTTATGACAGTTCAAACGCTTAGACTTTGAAACCCTTTTGTTTGGACTGAAAATACGATATAGCGCATACGCCAATGTAGCCGGCATAAATTTGGAAAAACGCCTGGCGAGATATGGAATTGAAAATCCAAAGATAAAACCTATTGTTATATAAAGCATAAAAAATCTCCAACATTGATTTAAGCCAGTATATAACCCAAAAGTAAAATAATACTAAATAAAGGCGGTGGTATAGTTAAATCAATCCCATTTTTTGCGCTGTAATTACGGCTTGAGTTCTGTTGTTTACTTTAAGAGAACGCAATAGTGCGTTGATATGAAGTTTAACGGTTGCTTCAGAAACCCCCATATCATAGGCGATTTGTTTGTTAGATTTTCCTTGAGCGATTAAATCTAATACTTGAGATTGCCTGTTGGTTAGATTTTTTTTCAAAGGAGAAGCGCTTGAATAGGCACTATAATCTATACCATTGTCAAGCATTGCGGGAGGAATGTATGTTCCGCCGTCCAGTATAAGTTTTAAGGCACCGCTTAGGATATTACTGTCGGAACGTTTGGGGATATAACCTTTAACACCTAAGGATAAGATTTTTTTGATGTTTCTGGTGTCTTCTGACGAGGAAATAGCGACAATTTTTGTGTTTGGAGCGGTATTTTTTATTTTATTAATTATTTCTGCAGCGTTTAATTCAGCTAAATCTATATCCATAATTAAGATGTCTATATCTGAGTCTTTGGATAAGATTTTTTGCATTTCGGCTAAATTTGATGATTGTATTATGGATATATCCTGATTTATCTGCTTTAAGCGCAGAGAAAGTCCATCTCTAAAGAGCGATTGTTCGTCCGTTATTAAAACTTTCATTTATATCTCCTTTGAAAACAAGGTATTGGCTAAATGTAGTTGCAATATAAGTACGGATTAGAGCTTTTAAAGCGGGGTAAGAAGTTTTTTTATTCGTGTGGTGGCAGAATAAGCAATTCAACGCCAGCTTCTTTGAGCATTTGTTCGGAATAGGTTATACGGTCACGCCAAGTATTTTGCGGCGTATTTTTATCTATTTTAAGAGGGTTTGTCACGACAAGCTTTATGCCGGATTGAATGATTGCCCGAGTGCAATCTGTGCAGGGAAAGTGTGTTGCATACAAAACACATCCTTTAACACAAGTGCCGCAAAGACAAGCATTATAAACAGCGTTTCTTTCAGCGTGTTCGAAAAAGTCATATTTTGTGGGGCGTTCAAAACGCTCAAAAACATCATCATCGACTCCGCGAACGAATCCGTTATATCCGGTTGCGCGGATTTCTTTATCTGGGCCAACGATAACAGCACCGGTTTTGGTGGAGGTGTCTTTTGACCAGGTTGCGACAAGTTTTGCCAGTTCCATAAAACGATAGTGCCATTTCATTGTAAACACGGATTTTCTCCTTAAATTTTATTTTTATTCAGTTTAGCTTTTTTTTATTATTTTACAAGTGTTTTTATTTGTTTTGTTTTGGCTATAAAATGTAGATGTCGCTTGACTTTATTTCATCTGAAGTTATATTAGCCACAACTTAATTTTTAATTTAGGAGTATAATATGAGTACGATTGTTGATATTTTTGCAAGAGAAATTTTAGATTCTCGCGGAAATCCTACTGTTGAAGCTGATGTTTTGTTACAATCAGGCGCTTTTGGCCGTGCGGCTGTTCCATCCGGCGCTTCTACCGGTGTGCATGAAGCCGTTGAACTTCGTGATGGCGATAAAAACCGTTATATGGGTAAAGGCGTTGAAAAGGCTGTTAACAATGTTAACGAAGCTATCAGCGACGCTTTAATCGGTTTTGACGCGGAAAGCCAGATTGATATTGATACGGCTATGATTGAGCTTGATGGTACTGAAAATAAAGGAAAATTAGGCGCTAATGCTATTTTGGCTGTTTCTATGGCTGTTGCAAAAGCTCAGGCTGATGAGCTGGGTATGCCTTTATATCGTTATTTGGGCGGCACAATGGCACGTACTTTGCCGGTTCCGATGATGAACATTGTTAACGGTGGTAAACACGCTGACAACCCAATTGATATTCAAGAATTTATGATTATGCCTGTTTCTGCCGGTTCTATTAAAGAAGCTATCCGCATGGGGGCAGAAATCTTCCATACTTTGAAGAAGAACTTGAAAGCTGCGGGACATAACACCAACGTTGGTGATGAAGGTGGTTTTGCGCCGAATTTGCAATCTGCTGAAGAAGCTTTGAGCTTTATTGTTCAATCTATTAAAGATGCCGGTTTTGTTCCGGGTGAAGATGTTGTTTTGGCAATTGACGCGGCTTCTTCTGAATTTTATGAGAATGGCAAATATGAAATGAAAGGCGAAGGCAAATCTTACACCAACGCGCAGATGGTTGAATTTTATAAAGATTTGTGCGAAAGATTCCCGATTTTCTCAATTGAAGACGGTATGGCCGAAGATGATTGGGAAGGCTGGAAAATGTTAACTGACGCTATCGGCGATAAAGTTCAGTTGGTTGGTGATGATTTGTTTGTAACGAATCCGAAGCGTTTGGCTATGGGTATCGAAAAGGGTGTTGCTAACTCTATTTTGGTTAAAGTTAACCAAATCGGTACATTAACTGAAACGATGAAAGCTGTTGATTTGGCACAACGTCATAGATATTCGGCTGTTTTGTCACACCGTTCCGGTGAAACAGAAGACACGACAATTGCTGATATTGCCGTTGCAACGAATTGCGGTCAGATTAAGACCGGTTCTATGTCTAGAACAGACAGAATGGCTAAGTATAACCAACTTATCAGAATTGAAGAAGAGTTGGGTGATGCCGCTATTTATGCCGGTAAATCTATTTTGAAGAAATAGTGATTGGTTAGATGATAAGAGAGGGCGCTTTTTAGCGCTCTCTTTTTGTTATATAACGATAATAGTTGTTGAGATATTAGAAGACTGTGATAAGATTGAGCTAAATAAAATAGCAGGATATTATAATGAAAGACCCGAAATTTGTGCATTTAAGAGTTCATACGGCATATTCGCTGGCGGAAGGAGCGATTATGTTGCCTACTCTTATTCATAAATTGCATGATATGGGCGTTCCGGCGGTGGCTGTGACGGATTCGGCTAATATGTTTGGGGGAAAAGCTTTTTCTAAGTATGCGGCAGATGAAGGGATTAAGCCGATTATGGGATGTCAGTTTTTGCTGAGAAATGCGGATTCTGATGATATTATGAAATCTAAGGGGCGAGAACTTGAGCCGGATAAAATTGTTTTATTAGTTATGAATGCCGAAGGTTATGGCAATATTATGAAGCTGATGAAGCGTTTTTATCTGGATAATACGGAAAAAGGCTGGGCACCGCAATTAACGTTACAAAATTTGAAAGATTTTAACGGTGGTTTGATTGCTTTAACCGGTGGCGTTGAAGGAACTATAGGGCGTTTGTTGCTGGAAAACCGTTATGAAGAAGCAGAGGCTTTTACTCAGGAGCTTAAAGATATTTTTCAAGACCGGCTGTATATGGAAATTTCACGCATTGGGATTGAGAAAGAACAGCTGACAGAAAATACTTTTATTGATTTTGCTTATAAATATAACATTCCGTTGGTGGCAACGAATGAGGTTTTCTTTTTAGATGAAGATATGTATGAGGCGCATGACGCTTTGGTTTGCATTTCGGCGGGAGAATATGTGTCTAATGAAAACAGACGTAAGTTTTCTATCAATAATCGGCTGCGCTCTGAAGAAGAAATGGTTGAGTTGTTTTCTGACTTGCCTGAGGCTGTAGAAAACACGGTTAAGATTGCAACGCTGTGTAATTATCTTTCTAAAAAAGTTGACCCGTTGTTGCCGATTTTTGAATGTCCTGATGGGTTGACTCAAGATGAATTTATTACCGAAGAAGCTTATCGCGGGTTAGATGAGAGGTTAAAAAAAGCTGTTTATTTAGAAGGGATGACAGCAGAACAAAAAGCTGAAATTGACGAGCGCTATTATGCACGACTTGAGTATGAATTAAGCGTTATTAAGAAGATGGGATTCCCGGGATATTTTCTTATCGTGTCGGACTTTATTAAATGGTCTAAAGGGCATGGTGTGCCGGTGGGACCGGGACGTGGTTCCGGCGCGGGGTCTATTGTGGCGTGGTCGTTAAAGGTGACAGAGCTTGACCCGTTAAAGCTGGATTTACTTTTTGAGCGTTTTCTTAATCCGGAACGTGTTAATATGCCGGACTTTGACGTCGATTTTTGCCAAGAGAATCGATATAAAACGATTGAATATGTGCAGGAAAAATATGGGTTTGACCATGTGGCACAGATTATTACCTACGGTAAATTACAATCAAAAGCGGTGATAAGGGATGTGGCGCGCGTCTTGCAAATGCCGTATTCGCAGGCAGATAGAATTTCTAAGATGATTCCGGCGGGCGTTCAGGGAAAGAACCCAACGTTGCCGGAGGCTTTGGAAATGGTGCCGGAGCTTGAAGAAATGCGGCAAAATGACCCGCAGGTTAATAAACTTTTTGAAATTGCAATTAAACTTGAGGGGTTATACCGTAATTCCGGTATGCACGCGGCGGGCGTGGTTATCGGCGATAGACCGCTGGAACAACTTGTTCCGCTTTATAAAGACCCGCGGGCTGATATGCCGGTGACGATGTATGATATGAAATACGTTGAAGAAACCGGCTTGATTAAGTTTGACTTTTTGGGATTAAAAACATTAACGGTTATTCAACGAGCGGTTGACTGGATTAAGCGGGCGCAGGGAATTGATTTGGATATGGAAGCTGTACCGCTTGATGACGAAGAAACATATAGAATGCTGCAAGAGGGAAAAACAACGGCGGTATTCCAGTTTGAATCGGCGGGAATGAAAGATGTGCATAAGCAAATTAAGCCGGATAGATTTGAAGATTTAATCGCGATTGTGTCACTTTATCGTCCTGGACCTATGGATAATATTCCGACGTTTATTAAACGTAAACACGGAGAGGAGGAAATCCAGTATTTACATCCGAAGCTTGAGCCTATTTTGAAAGAAACCTACGGAATTATGGTTTATCAAGAGCAGGTTATGATGATTGCCCGTGAGCTTGGCGGATATACGATGGGTGGTGCGGATAAACTCAGAAAAGTTATGGGTAAAAAGCAAATTCAGGAAATTCCTCATCAACGTGAGATGTTTACCGAAGGGGCTATTAAAAACGGTATTGACGGTGAAGTTGCTAAGAGCATTTTTGACCAAATGGAAAAATTTGCTTCATACGGTTTTAATAAATCACACGCGGCGGCATATTCTCTTGTTTCATATCACACGGCATATCTTAAAGCACACTATCCGGTAGAGTTTATGTGTGCAGTTATGGATTTGGATATTACAAATACGGATAAGCTAGCCGGATTTAAGGCTGAATGCAAGGTTATGGGAATCGAGGTTTTAAAACCTGATGTTAATGAATCTTTGGCAAAATTCAGCGTACAGGACGGAAAGCTCAGATATGCGCTTGGGGCGATTAAGGGTGTTGGCGAATCGAATATGAACGCTATTGTTGAAGCACGGGAAAAAGGCGGCAAGTTTAAGGATATTTCCGATTTTATTAATCGTGTGGACGCAAAACAGCTTAATCGTAAACAACTTGAGCAGTTAATCAAAGCCGGTGCGTTTGATAGCATAGAGAAAAAGCGTGGAAAACTATTTGCAAACATTGATTTGATTTTGAAAAACATCTCTTCGGCAACGGAAATGAAAACAAGCGTTCAGTCTTCTTTGTTCGGGGTGGAGGAGTATTCTTCCAAAGTTAAGCTTTTTGATGCACCGGATTGGCCGGATTTGGAAAAACTGCGGCTTGAGGCGGGAGCTATCGGATTTTATTTGTCGGCGCACCCATTAGACGTGTATGCAGACAGTATGAAGAAACTCGGCGTAAAAACGTGTCAGGAAGTGTTGGCAAATATTAAGGTTGGCGATAGCATTAAGGCAAATATTGCCGGTTGTGTGGAGAGCTTTCAAAAGAGGCTAAGCAAAAACGGCAATAAATATGCTTTTTTGGGCTTGTCTGATACAACAGGAAATTTTGAGGGGATGATGTTTTCAGATGCTTTGGCTAAGTATGAAGACACAATTAATACCGGGTGTCCGTTGTTGGTTAAAATTACGATTAACAAGCAGTCGGAAGAAGAAAATCCGCGTATTATGATTAACAGCGTCAGAACGATAGACGAGGCTATTGCCGAGCAAGCGAAAGGATTGGTTATTTCTATTAGCAATATTGCGGCGGTTAGTGAAATTAAAAAAATATTATTTTCTGATAAAAGAGGGGTTAATAAGGTTTATTTGGAACCTGAACTCGATGATTGGGATGTTAGAATCGAAATTAATGACGGTTTTGCTTTTGCCGATAATATGATGTTAACAAGGCTAAAGAGTATTCCGGGGGTTGCTTCGGTTAAAGAATTTTAATTTAGGAGGATACAAGGTGATGTTTGAACAAAAGACAGAAGATGAAAAGAGTATTAAAATTCCGTTTGTTGAGGGATTGACTTATCCGGTTACAGAGATTTGCAAATATTTTAAGGATTTTTTGCTTTTGACCGGATTTGTTTCCTTGATATGTTCAATTGTGACATTATTAGCGGGACGTAGTTTTTTTTGCGGAGTTTTAAATGAGAGTTTTTGTTCTAGCAGTATGTTTTCTTTCGTTTTATCTTCGGGTGTGATGTTTTTGGGATTTGGTTTTTATGTCAGCCGTTGGATGTGTATTGCTTTTGGGGGAATGAGTTTTAAGCAAGCCATCAGAGAGAAATGTTTTAAGCAAGATTTAAAAGCTTTATTGTTCGTCTTTTTGTATTGTTCTCTATGGGCGGTGGTTTGTTTCGGCGTTTATTTTTTGAATATGCGGCATCCTTTTAGTGATTGGCGGAAAGAATTGGCTGTTTTTATCGGCGTTTCTGCCATTATTATTTTTGTAATGGTTCTTTTGATAAATTTTGTTATATTTTTCAGATTCTTACAGCAAAAGAGCGTGATGGTGCTAAAGCAAACTTTTTGGCCGATATTTGATAATATTTTTAAATTAGCTGCTTGGTTTTTGATTTATTTTTTGATTTTCTTTTCTTTGTTAAAAGTGGTGTTTTCTTACTTTATATCAAGTGTTTATCTTCCTATATGGGTGAAAGTTGCCGGAATGGAGTTTTTTCTTGATTTTATTATTTTTACGGCTGTAGCGTTTTTTGTGTTACATTTTAACTATTTATCAAAATGTTTATTTACTGAAGAAAAGTAGGTTTTTGATTTTCTCATCGGTGATTAAAGCTTTTATTTCCTCTAAGTGAGCGTTGGTCAGGATTTCTTTAGCGGTTTCTTGACTAATGCCCCGCGAGGTTAAATAAAAGAGTTGGTCTTTATCAATTTCTCCGCAACTGGCGCCGTGTGAACATTTGACGTCATCAGCATATATTTCAAGTTCCGGTTTACAGTTTAGCGTAGCATTATCGTTTAAATAAAGAGCTTTGTGCAGTTGGTTGCCCGAGGTTTTGATTGCATGCGGTGCAATATGGATTTTTCCTTGAAAAACGGCAGTCGAATCGGCGTTTAAAACTGCCTTGGCGTATTGATTAGAGAACGTTTCTTGATTTAAATGATTAATATTTGTTGTTATGTCCGTAAGGGAGTCTTTTTTTGCCGTGTAGGCGGTGTATATTTCAGCACGGGCATTTTCTCGTTCAAGGTTAATAAGTGTTTCGTGGCGGCTTAATTTAGCGCCAGAGGCAAAGTAAAAATGTTTGTATAAGCTGTCGTTATGCTGTTTTACGGCATTTAAGACAATGTGATAAGCATTCGGGCTTTCATTTTGAGCTGTGTAATGCGTAAAAGAAGCGTTTGTTTTTAGATATATTTCGTTAACGACATTGGTAAAATAGCTGTTTGAATTATGAGATGAAAATTGCTCGATTAAATCTGCTTTGGCGTTTTGTTCCAAAATTATGATGTTATGGATATTTAGTTGCAGGCTATCGGCAGAGGATTGATTGTATTTAATAACAAGCGGCTTTTCAATTTTAGTGTTTTTATCAATATAGATACAAATTCCCTGTTCTAAGTACATTCCGTTTAACGCGGCAAACGGGTGTTTTTCAAGTTCAAAAGAGTTGAAAATATACTTTTTGTATTCGTTTTCGTATAAAGCAAGAGGAAGCGGGGTGATTGTCAGACCGGTTGGCGTATTGTATTCCTCAATATGAAGTTTGCCTTTGCAAAATTTTATTTCAATAATAGCGTCGTCTTGATGATGTTGGTGTGAGCAACAGGTATCACCACAGATTTTATCAGATGTATCAACATTGAAATCTTTGCTTGTTAAAGCGGTTACGGGGGTATATTTCCAAGCTTCCGTTTTTAAGGTTGGAAAACCGGTTGAGAGCAAGGTTTGTTTTGCTTTTTCTCGCAAAGCGTAGACAGAAGGCTTGTCATCTAAAAAGAGTTCAATATTTTTTATTAACGGTGAGGGCATTGGCTAATCTTCTTTGATAAAGTTGGCATAGCCGTTTTCTTCTAATTCGAGAGCTAATGTTTTATCTCCGGTTTTTATGATGTGTCCGTCAGCAAAAATATGTATAACATCAGGGATGATGTGCGATAAAAGGCGCTGATAGTGGGTTATCACCAAAAAGGCATTGTCTTTGGTTCTTAAAGCGTTGACACCTTCTGATACGGTTTTGAGTGCGTCAATATCAAGACCTGAATCAATCTCATCTAAAATTGAGAATGATGGTTTTAGCAAAGCCATTTGCAGCGTTTCAAAACGTTTTTTTTCACCACCGGAAAAACCTACATTAACAAATCTTTTAAGCATTTCTTGAGAGATTTGCAATTTTTCGGCTTCGCTACGCAATAACTTCATAAAAGATATTGTATCTAACTCGGGGAGGTTTTGTGCTTTGCGAATCGAGTTTAAAGATTGTTTTAAGAAGTTTGATATGGCAACGCCGGGAATTTCGGTCGGATATTGCATAGAAAGAAACAATCCGGCTTGCGCCCGCTCTTCGGTTGATAATTTGGTTAAATCCTGTCCTTTAAAGCGGATATGACCTGAGGTGACAACATAATTGTCTTTGCCGCTTAAAACATACGATAAAGATGATTTTCCGGCGCCGTTTGGCCCCATAATGGCGTGAACCTCACCTTTGTTGATTGTGAGGTTTAAGCCTTTGATGATTTCCTTATCGCCGACTGAGGCGTGTAAATCTTTTATTTCCAGTAGTGGTTCAGACATTTATCAGGCGACCTTTCCATGACAATGTTTGAACTTTTTGCCACTACCGCAAGGGCAGGGACTGTTGCGGGAAATATTTTTCCATTCCGGGTGAGCGTCATCTGCTGTGGTGTTTTCCGGCGCATAAGATTTTTCGTTTAAGGATTCGTGAACAGCTTGCATTTTTTGGTTTAGGCGGCGCTGTTCCTGTTCTCTGATGTCTTGCTCGTTTGTTTGCTTGATTGTCATGTGACAAATAAGGAGCGTGATTTTTTCTTTTAACAAATCCAACATATCAGAGAACATATTAAAGGCTTCTTTTTTGTATTCATTAAGCGGGTCTTTTTGACCATAGGCACGCAAAACAATGGTATGACGCATTAAATCAAGCGTGGCGATATGCTCTTTCCACAATTGGTCTAAGGTTTGCAAGAAAATGCTTTTTTCTACCAAACGAATAAACTTTTCATCTATACCGGCATTTTTTTCTGCAAGACGCTTGTCTACCTCGGTTATGATTTGCTCAATCATATCTTCATAGGTAGTTTCGGGACGTTTTGCCCACTCTTCAACAGGAAGAGTCATACCGGTTGTGTTAAACAAATCTTGTTTTAGGTGGGTTACATCCCATTCTTCCGTTGGCGTATCATAAGAAATATTAGAAGCGATTAATGCCGCGATGTAATCATGACGCATGGTGACGATTGTTTCTGATAAATCATCGGTGGACATAATCTCTTTTCGTTGTTCGTAAATGACTTTGCGTTGCTCGTTCATAACGTCGTCATATTTTAGGAGGTTCTTACGAATGTCAAAGTTGCGCTCTTCAACCTTTTGTTGAGCTTTTTCCAGGGCTTTACTGATAAACGGATGCTCAAGCGCTTCGCCTTCGGGTAATCCTAAACGTTTTAAGACTTCTGACATCCTTTCAGAACCGAATATACGCATTAAGTCATCTTCTAGGGAGAGGAAAAATTTTGAAGTTCCCGGGTCACCCTGACGACCGGAACGACCGCGCAATTGGTTATCGATACGGCGACTTTCGTGACGTTCTGTTCCTAAAATGTATAAACCGCCGGCTTTTAGAACTTTTTCTTTGTTTTCAGAAATTTCTTGGCTGATAGTTTCTTTTAAGGCTTTTATTTCTTCAGGAGTTTCATTTCCGGTCAGACGCTTTTTTAAGGTGACTTCCGGATTACCGCCTAATTGAATATCCGTTCCGCGTCCGGCCATATTGGTTGCAATGGTTACTGCACCATAGCGCCCGGCTTCGGCAACAATAGCGGCTTCTTTTTCATGGTGTTTTGCATTTAAGACTTCAAAAGGAATCGATGTTTGTTGTTTTAACAAAGAAGCTATTACTTCTGATTTTTCAACAGAAGTTGTGCCGACCAAAACCGGTTGCCCTTTGCTATGACATTCTTTTATAGTGTCGATAATAGCTTTATATTTTTCTTTTTCGGTACGATAAATGCAGTCATGCTCGTCTTTGCGCTGAACGGGACGATTTGTCGGAATTTCAACGCAGGAAAGGTTATAAATATCGCAAAATTCGGCTTCTTCGGTCATTGCGGTACCGGTCATACCGGCAAGCTTGGGATAAAGACGGAAATAATTTTGGAATGTAATGGACGCAAGGGTTTGATTTTCTGATTGAATTTCAACACCTTCTTTAGCTTCTAAGGCTTGGTGCAGACCATCACTATATCTGCGTCCCTCCATAACACGACCGGTAAATTCGTCAATAATTAAAACTTTTCCGTCACGAACAAGATAGTCTACATCTTTTGTGAACATAATATTTGCACGCAAGGCTTGGTTGACGTGGTTAACTAACGGAACGTTTTTGAGGTCATATAATCCGCCTTCGGTGATTAAACCGGCTTCTTTGAGCAACTTTTCAACGTGTTCCATTCCGCATTCTGTTAATGTTACGCTTTTAGCTTTTTCATCTTTTTCATAATCGGAAGCGTTGATATGTTTAATGACATTGTTGACGGAAATGTATTTTTCAGAAGAATCCTCGGCGGCACCGGAGATAATCAGCGGTGTTCTTGCTTCGTCAATTAAAATCGAATCGACTTCATCGACAATAGCATAGTTAAAATCCCTCTGAACACGCTCTTCGGGAGAGAATTTCATATTGTCCCGCAAATAATCGAATCCGAGTTCATTATTTGTGGCATAGGTTATATCGGCGTTATAAGCTTGTTTTCTTTGTTCATCAGATTTTTCGTGAACGATATAATCAACAGTTAAGCCTAAAAAGCGGTAAACCTGCCCCATCCACTCGGCGTCACGCTTGGCTAAGTAGTCGTTTACAGTAACGATATGCACGCCTTTTTGCTCTATGGCGTTAAGATAAGCGGCTAAGGTGGCGACCAAGGTTTTTCCTTCGCCGGTTTTCATTTCTGAAATCATCCCTTTATGGAGGACAATACCGCCGATGAGCTGAACGTCATAATGGCGTTGTCCTAAAGTTCTTTTAGCGGCTTCACGCACAGCGGCAAATGCCTCGGGGAGAATGTCCTCTAAAGTTTCGCCTTCTTTTAAGCGAGAGCGAAATTCCGCGGTTTTATTTTTTAATTCTTCATCGGAAAGATTGATGAAGCTTGGTTCTAAAGCGTTGATTTGTTCGACGAGTTTATGTTGTTTTTTTACAAAGCGGTCATTTGCTGACCCAAAAAGTTTGCGTGCAATTCCTGTTAACATTTTTTTACCTTAAATATATATGTCTTTTAGCTACATTTAGTGTTTATATGTCATAAAGTCAATACTATCAACAGAAGTTATAAACGCCAAATAAAAAATACTTGGAATATTTTATAAATTGGTATATATGGATAAACGAGTGTAAAAAAACTTTATTTTTTGGAGGTATTTATGAAAAAGAGACTTGTCGGTTTTACAATTTCTGCCGTGGCAGTTGTTGTTGTTGCCGTTGCTTCTTTTGTATCTTTTAAGGTATACAATGCAAATGCCAGCGGCGATAAAGGCGTTGCGGCAAAAGTTAACGGTGAAGTTATCTATATTAATGATTTGAAACAAAGCTATGCTGACCATCCGCAAATTAAGGACAGAGTTCCTTTTGAGGAATTTTATGCAAAGACTTTGGATGTTTTTGTAAACAGCAAATTGGTATATCAGGCTGCTCAGAAGGCTAAGATTGAAGAATCTCCCGAATATCAAAGACAGCTTGTTACAGCTAAAGAGGATTTAGCGCGTAAGCTTTATTTGGAAAAAGAAGTAGAAAACAGAGTTAATGAAGACGCTGTTAAAAAGCTTTATAATGATTATACTTCTAAGTTTGAAAGCCAAAAAGAAGTTAAAGCAAAGCATATTTTGGTTGATTCTGAAGCTACGGCGAAAGAAGTTATCAATAAGTTGAAAAAAGGCGAAGATTTTGTTAAATTAGCTCAAGAATATTCTAAAGACCAAGTTGATTTGGGATACTTTACAAAAGATATGATGGTTCCTGAATTTTCTAATGCCGCTTTCAATATGAAGAAAGGCGAATATTCTAAGACTCCGGTTAAAACCGAATTCGGCTATCATGTTATTTTGGTTGAAGACGCAAGAGCTTCAAAGCCTTTGGAACTCAAAGAAGTTGAACCTCAGTTGAAGAATATGGTTACGCAACAAGTTATTGCTCAGATTTTTGAAGATTTGCGTGATAATGCCAAAGTTGAAAGATATTCTTTAGAAGGTGAAGTTATCCCTGAAAAGAAATAGGAAAAATTTAGCTTTGTTGAAAGGAGCCCCTTAATGAGGCTCCTTTTTATAATATCCTATTATAGTCGAAACATAATCACAAAGGTACATCCTTTTTTTTCACCGTTGCAGGTATTACAATAGTTTATTATATCTGCAAAAGTTATATCTGTAAGGCATTTTTTATTTTTTCCGCAATCAATTGTTCCCCATACAGGGTTAGTTGTGCCATGTTCTCCATCGTCGGTGTAAACAGTTACTTTTCTAAGCATTTCGGCGTATGGTTTTGCCATATTGTAAAGAGCGATACAAAATTGAGTATTGTCTTTGCCCTTTTGCATTTTATAATCTAAACTTAAATATTTATTTTTTACGCCGGTTTGGTCATTACGGATGAAAGGATTTATTCGATTATTCATACTATCATATAAATATATGGACTCTCTTCTCCACGTTGAGGGTAAGAAAAATTCTATTGATGGGGCAATATAGGCTTGTTCATTAGCTTCATTATTTGTGTGCATTCGCTTTAAATCTTTGGAATATCTTAAAAGCTCGTTGATGAATTGCGAAAATTCTTCTGTTGTTTTATTAATTTTGTGTTTTGTCATCGCTTTTTGAAAAGCGGATATTCCGCCGATTGAAAGGATGCCGACAATAGCTAAAACGCCTAACATTTCTACCATTGAGCGTCCCAGCTCACTTACAAAACCGCTACGTCTTATCGTCATAATTAAGTTCCTTTTGTCTTCATAAATCTTCCTTTATGGAGAGCCGAAAATTAATTTTACAAAAGTAGTGGTGCTTGCTTTATTTCAATAACTTAGCAAAATTTTATTTTAAGGGATTTTTAAAATTTAATATGTAAAATAGACCAACCTTTATGGAGAGCATTAAACATGTTGAGGAGCGAAAAATTTAATATAAATATGGCAAAAATAAAACCGCCGTTTTTTGCGGCGGTTTTACTATTAATCATAATGATTTTATAAGTTGCGTGTTGCGACTGTATCAAGAAGTTTTTTGCTTGCTTCTTCAACAGAAATATTGTCATAGACGGCAACTTCGCTGGCTAAACGCTCTACGGCGTGTTCATAAATTTGGCGTTCGCTGTAAGATTGTTCGGCAAGATTTTCATTGCGATATAAATCCCGAATAACCTCGGCAACGGCGACAGGGTTGCCGGAATTGATTTTATTTTCATATTCTTGAGCGCGTCTAGACCACATAATCTTTTTTACTCTCGGTTTGCCTTTTAAGGTTGCAAGAGCTTCTTTCATGGTTGTTTCATTGGAAATTTTGCGCAAACCGACTTTATCAAGCTTAGCCATTGGAACTCGAAGGGTCATTTTGTCTTTATCAAAATTGACGACTAAAAGTTCCAGTTCGCTGCCGGCAATTGTTTGTTTGGCAATATTGGTGACTTTGCCTACGCCGTGTGTCGGATATACAACGTATTCTCCGGAGCTGAACGTAGCAACTGGGCTTTTTTTCATAGGGAATTACCTCCAGGTAGTGTTAAGTGTTATTATGAAAACGAGGTGACTATATCACATTTTTTGCAACAAATCTATACCTAAAATTAAAAAAATTTAAATTTTTTTTAATTATTTAGCAAAAACAGCATATTAAAAAGATTTAGGGAACATATCCGTTTGTCTTAGTGCTTCACCGATTACCATAACAGCGGAAACAGCAACATTGATGGAGCGGGCGTTGGCATTCATAGGGATAAGCAGGCGCGAATCCGCAATATTGTGGACGGCTTCGGGGACTCCGGCACTTTCCCTGCCCATTAAGATAATATCGTTGGGTTTGAATTTAAAGGTGGTATAAGGAACGCTTGCGTGTGTGGTTAAAAGAACTATTCGTCCATATTCTTCAGGGTGTTCTTGGCGATATTCTAAAAAATCTTCCCAAGAATTATGGCGCCGGTAAGAAGCCATATTCAAATAATCCATACCGGCGCGTTTCATGGCTTTTTCATTAAAAATAAATCCGCAGGGCTCAATAATGTCTAGCGGTAAGTCTAAGCAAGCACCTAAGCGCAACAGCGTGCCGGTGTTTTGCGGAATATCGGGCTGAAAAAGCGCTAATCTCATTTTAGTTTGCCTTAGCGGAAGCCTGTTGTTGCTTTTTTGCCTGATAAACAGCGGCAAAATCAACCGGCGTTAACATCAGCGGCGGAAGACCGGCGTTAGCAATTGCCGAAGAAACAATTTGCCTTGCGAACGGGAAGAGGAGCTTCGGAATCTCGATATATAACAAAGGTTCTTTTTGCTCTTCGGGAATCTTCACCGTGCAAGCGGCAGCATAAGACAGCTCGAGAATGAAAAGAGGTTCATTTTCAATATTAGCATTAATGCGGAGATTTAAGGTGACTTCGAAATTATCAGAATCGAGCTTGTTGGCGTCAATATTGAGGTCAACATTGATTTGCGGCTGAATTGCCAGTTTGGAAAAAATTTGCGGTGCGTGCGGAATTTCTAAAGAAAAATCTTTGATGTACTGCATATTTATAGAAACTTCGCCGGTGGGGGTATTGTCATTCATTGCGGTTTATCCTTTCAAAATTGTTTTTTATTTCTTTTAATATAGGGTTTTATTTTTATACGTCAAATATAATAGTTGATAATAAAGATATTTGGGGCTATATTTATCTTAGATTTAACAACAAGGTGTGGAAATGTCAGGATATTTGGATATTATATTTTTACTGGTTTTAGTTTTCGTTATCTTTAACAAGCTCAAGAGTGTTCTTGGCACCGGGGCAGAAGATGCCAAAGTTATCATTATTCCTAAGGAACAATTTGAAAAATTGTATAAAGAGCCTAAAAAGAGTTTGGTTGCCGAGGGGGGAGAATCGGTTGATTTGAGCAAATTATCTCCGCTTGACAGAGAATTGACACGAATCCCTAATTTTAATAAAGCTTTGTTTATTAAAGGAGCACAGAAAGCTTTTGAAATGATTTTGTCTGCTTTCAGCAAAGGAGACGCGGGGACATTATCCAAGTTGGTTAACGGCGAACTCTTGAAAAAGTTTGAAAAAGTGATTAATGAACGCAAAGAGCAGGGGATGACTGCGGAAACAGATTTAATCGGTTTTGTTGAAACAGAAATCGAATCGGTGAAGTTTGTTGATGAGGATAATGTTAATCTGGTCGTTAAATTTGTCAGCGAACAGGTGAATTTGCTTAAAAACGCCGAGGGCGAAGTGATTGAGGGTGATGAAAATTATGTTCAGAAGATTTCTGATGTCTGGACGTTTGAAAAAAGTCTTAATCCGCGGGTTAACAGTTGGTTATTGTGTTCGACGAAAAAATGCTAAAAAGAGGACTGATATTTTTGCTTTTTGTTTTGCTTGTTTCCTGCAAAGGGAGCGAGCAAAAGCAAGAGGCTGGACAATTTGAGCTGCAAAAGAGCAGCTTTTTGTCTTTAAACGGGTGGGAAAAAGATGATTTTTCTCTGTTTGATAAAAGTTTGAAAAATGTTTGCAGGAGTTTGATTAAAAAAAATCAGAAAAGTTTGAGAAGCGAACATTTGGAATATTCTCTTAAAGAATATCAGACACATTGCCGGAAGATTTTGGAAATATCAGACAAGCGGGCACTTAAACGGTATGTTGAGGAGAATTTTGAGCCTTATTTGGTTAAATTTAACGGGCAGTCGCAAGGGAAGTTTACCTCTTATTATGAAGCGACTCTTAGAGCCAGCCGTGAGAGAGGGGGGAAATATATTTATCCGATTTACGGCAAACCTAAAGATTTGGTAGAAATTAATTTGCGCGATTTTGACGCAAGCCTGCCTAATCAGCGTTTAGTCGGACGAGTTAAAAACGGAAAACTTGTTAAATATTATACCCGAGCGGAAATTGATAACGGACAACTTGATGCGCCGGTGATTTTGTGGGGCGACAACGAAGTTGATATTTATATTATGCAGATACAAGGGGCGGCGGTGGCTGAGCTTCCGAATGGAGAAGAAGTCCGTGTGGCGTATGCGGATAACAACGGGCATAAATTTCGGGGAATCGGTAGCATTTTGCTTGAAAAAGGGTTGATTAAATCGGGTGAGGCGTCTATGCCGCAAATTCGCCAATGGCTTAATGAAAACGGCGAATCGGCTAAAAAAAATATGTTGTTAAACGAACGGTTTATCTTTCATAAAATCGTGAGTGCCGAAGGACCAATCGGCGCTATGGGGCTCCCGTTGGTTGCGGGCAGAAGTATGGCTGTTGATAGGGCATATATTCCGCTCGGGTCTATGATGTGGTTGGAAACAACGGCGCCGGATGGTGATAAATTAAATAAAATGGTGATGGCGCAAGATGTCGGCAGTGCGATTAAAGGCGCTGTGCGCGGCGATTATTTTTGGGGACATGGTGAGGAAGCATTAGCAGAGGCCGGACGAATGAACGCTCGGGGGCAGTATTTTATCTTGTTGCCTAAAGGGGCGGAGGTTAAAGTTTATGGCAAGTGATGAAAGTTGGGATGAAGCTGTTAAAGGCGTAAAACGACTTCGTGTTAATCGCCATATTGAAGAGATTAAGCCCAAAGAGGTTGAGTTTCGCCGTGATAAAGTTATGAGTGTTCCGTTTGATGTGCTGAAAATGGGAAAAAGCGTGCAACAAGATGATTTTTCGCAAATGGACGGCTGTTTGGCTAAGAGGTTTAAACGTGAGGAGTTTAAGGTTGAGGCGGTGCTTGATTTACATGGCGTGACGGAGAAAGACGCGTTTGAGCGGGTGTGCGGGTTTATTAAGTCTGCATTTGCGATGAAAAAACGTTGTGTTCTGATTGTAACAGGAAAAGGAAATGACGAAGCGGTGTTTAGCGAACGGGGTGTGTTGCGCAAGGCGGTTCCGGGGTGGCTTTCTAGTTCGGAGATTAGCCCGCTTATTTTGGCTTATAAGAATCCGAGTGAGGCAATGGGGGGAAGAGGCGCGTTGTATATTATGCTCAGGAAGAAAAGTTAGCTGGAGCGTGATAAATTGTGAATTAGATAAGGTGTGCTTGCGCACGAGTTATGGATTGCCGCGCCTTTGTGCGACTAACGTCGCGGGGTTCGCAATGACTCGGGGAGAGGACGGTCGTTTCTCCTTTGCAAAGCTAAGAGAAGTTTGCTTCGGTAGGTTGCGCTTACGCGCTACTCACTCCGTTTGGACAAGCCAATTGTAGCGGTTGTTTTGGTTGCCTTACGGCAAGTCACAACCCAACAATTGCTATAGCTTTCGGTAAAAAGCGTCCACCGGACGTTTTTTATCCTGCAAGCCGTAATGACTCATAGAGAGGGGGACGTTGCGGGGGTGTAATGACTCGCAAATGGTTAGTTTTAAAGTCTAAAAGGAGTCAAGATTTTTTGTAAATAGACAGAATTTTAAAAAAAGTATTGAAAAATAAAAATAAAAATGGTATAGTGGAGATGTAAAAAGTATGATTAGGTTTTTGAATTATTGTGGG
>JAGAZZ010000057.1 GCA_017939155.1 Alphaproteobacteria bacterium
ATATACAATGAGTTAATATCGCGTGCTAAACCTAAAATGGTGGCATTAACCGCCATTATGCGCAAAATTATTATAGCCTTAAACGCTAAAATTAAAAATATCTGTGCATAAAATTTTTACTGGGTTGATGACTCATAGAGAAAGTGACGTTGCGTACTCACTCCGTTCGGACAAGCCAGTTGTAGCGGTTGTTTAGGTTGCCTTACGGCAAGTCACAATCTAACAACTGAATCGCTCTCGGTAAAAAGCGTCCACCGGGCTTTTTTTACGTCTTTGAGCCGTAATGACTCGAGGAAGGAGGGGTGTTAGAGGGGGTTGTAAAGATTTGGAGGAAATTAGAATGAGCCGAGGTTGTCTTTGCGGGTTTTGTTTTTGAGTGCAGCGTTGAAGTAACGGTTGTTTTTTAAGATGTCGTAGGTGTTGAGGCCGTTTTGGTCAGCTATTTTCGGGTCAGCGCCTTTTTTTAGCATTTGTTTGACGATGTCAGACGATAAGTCATTTTTGACGGCAAAGAGGAGCGGCGTGTCGCCGGCGGTGTTTGGCAACGGGGTGTTAAGGTTTGCTGTGGCATTAATGAGGGCAAAAATGATGTTTGAAGAAAGGCGGTGTTTAAGGGCGTACGATAACGGGGTTTCGCCGGCGTTGTCTTTAAGGTCAAGGTCAGCTCCGGCGGTGATGAGTGCGATGACGGTGTCTTCGGGGGCGTTTTGCTTTAAGGCATAAGAGAGGGCGGTTTCGCCGGCGTGGTCTTTAAGATTAAGGTCAACACCTGCAGTGATGAGCGTTTGGATAAATTCAGGCGAAGCTAAGCCATACATCAGAGCGGTTTTGTCTGAAGCGTCGGGCTCATTGGGATTAGCGTCGGAAGCTAAAAGCAGGGTTGCTTTTTTGCCGGCTTCCGTTGGAGCACTGCTTGCGTTTTGCGCGGTAAAGATTAACGCGGTTGTGTTGTTTTGGCAAGTGAGGTTAGGGTTAGCGCCGGCGTCGAGCAGTTTTTTGATTAGTGAAGCGGGTGCTTGAGTTTTGAGCGCATTTAAGAGCGTGGTGCAACCGTTTTTATCTAAAATGTCAATATCGGCGTGGTTTTTGATGGCAATATCGGCGGTAAGAGCGGGATTTTGCGTGTTGGTGCTTTGGGTTAAAAGCGTGTTAAACTTATGGTGCTCGGATGTGATGAAGTCAAACGCGGTGTTGAGTTTGGAGGAAATGGTCGGAAAAGTCTTTTTTTGAAATTCGCCTTTTTTTAAGTATGCGGTTTTGTTATGATAATCAAGCACGCTGAGGTTGTTGGCATCAAGGCGGTTGAGGTCAGCTCCGCGGCTGATGAGATATTTTATCATTTCAGCATTGTCGGCAATAGCTGCCGCCATAAGCGGGGTGCGAGAGAGCGTATCCGCTTGATTAGGGTTGGCGCCATAGTCAAGCAGGGTTCGCGTTATTTTCAGGTTTTTGTTATTAAAAGCGCTTAAGTGCAGAGGCGTTTGACCGAAACGGTTTTGAGTTTCAGGGGAAAGACCGTTATCGATTAAAGTCGTGATGATGTTCGGATTGGGGTTGAATGCGGCGGCTAAGTGCAAGGCGGTGTTGCCGTCTTCGTCTTTGGCGATTAAGTTGGCGCCGTTGCTAATTAAAGTGTCTAAGACTTCCGGTGAGCTATTGTTTAAGGCTGCCATAAACAGAGCGTCATATTGCGGGGTGCAATGGGTTTTTAAGTCGGCGCCGTTTTCAAGCAGAAAAGCGACAGATTCGGCATCCTTGTAGCGGGTGACGAGATAGATGAGCATGGTTTGTCCGTTATCCAGACATTGGTTGACATCAGGATTTTCGGCAACCCAGTATTCGGTTTCTTCTATTGTAAACGGGAGACCTTTTTTGACTTTTGTGACCAGGTCTGTTGTGGGAACAAATGCTGCTTTTTTAGGGGTGGCTTTTTTTTCAGAAGCTTGAGGCGGATTTGGCGCTTGGGGTGTGGTTTGAGGTTCAGATAAAGAACTGTCTTCTTTTTTGCCGGGAGCGGTTTGTGCGGCGGGGACTTCTTCATCAAGACCAAAATCTAAATCAAGGTCAGAGTTTTCCTTTTTGGGGGCTGGAGTTGGTTTTTTCTTGGCGGGTTGTTTTTTTGGGGTGTTTGAGCCTAACAGAAAATCAATTGAGATGTCATCGTTAAAGTCTACCGCAAAAGAGAGGTGCGGTGTGACGAGGATAAAAGCTATGGTGACGATGAGGCTTAACTTTTTTTGCATAAGTGTACTCCTGTTTTTTCTTATTATAAGACATTGTCTGCGGTGGTTCAAGTTTTTGGCGGCGTTTATCCTCGGATTATTTAGAATTTGATTTGATAGTGGCGGGCGTTTTTGACGGAAGTGGGGATTTCTTCTAAAAACGGGGGAAGGTTTTGGCGCTCTATCAGGCGGTTGATGAGGCGGTGGGGATGTTTTTCAGATAATTTTTGATAACCGTCATAAACTAAAATTTGCGTGACTTGGTGTTTTAAGAGCAACGGGATGAGGGTTTGGTCATCTTCAGCATTTAAAATGCTTAAGTGGTCGGTTATGCCCTCAATATTACGGTGATAAGGGGTGCCGACGGTGTTGACATCACAGGAGAAGACAAAACGCGGGGTGAGGAAAATATGGGTGACAAGCGTGCCGCCGATATTGCGGATGTTTTGGTTGAGGGCGGGAGAAAAACTGACGACGGCAGAGCCGGTTTTGTTATTGCTTGAGGCAAGTTGTGCGGGAACAATGAGTAGGGATTGTATGACAAAGAAGGTTAGAAGGTAGGCAAAGAGGTTATCAGGCAGTTCGTCTGATTGATGAGTGGCAAAAGGGGAGGCTTTATAAAGTTTGTCAGCGAGGGCTATAAACGGGAGAATCGTGTAGAGCGGTTCGTAACAGGTAAAACGTATGGCAAAGAGCGTTAAGGCAAACAAAGGCAAGCTTAAGCATAAGTTTAGGAACATTATGCGGCGGTAGGCAGGGAGCGGGAGCAGATAAAAGGTTATGATTAGAGCAGTGAAGGGCATAAGGAAGACCTCTATTATCAGAGGAAGGTTAAGGCGGGTGATATTTCTCATTTCAGCAATACTGTTACTCCAGAGTTTAATTTCGGGGGGGAGGGGAGAAGCAAAAATATCAACCTTAAAAATCAGAGCAAGGAGCAGGAGGGCTGCGAGTGTGGCGGCGGATAAGCTTAAGAGTTTTAATTTAGCAGTGTGCAGGCGGGCTTTTTTTAAGCCCAGCAGAGCAAAATAGGCAAACCAAGCGGCGGTGACAAAGAGAATCGAGATTCGACCATTGTCAGGATAGAGCCAGCCTTCATAGGGCGGGTTCAGGAGATAGAAAAAGCTAAAAGAGAGGGCAAAGTATTTGGCGATTTTAACAGTGGGGGTTAAGGAGAGGTTTTTTTTGATATAAAGGCAAATAAAAAAGTTTAGAAAAATGGCGTAAATCAGTATACCTTCAATGGCGGTGAAGGTGGCAAAGCTTAAGCTTATGCCGAGTAAACGCAAGTAACGGTCTTGGCGTTTTTTTAACCAGCAGAGGACAAGCGAGAGCGAAAAAACGGATAAAAGAATCATCAACGCATGGTGGTCGGGGCGACCGGGGGAGAAAAAGTCTGTGTTGCGAGGTGAATTTAAGAAAATCAGCACTCCGAAAAGCGTGAGCCACGGATTGAAACGGCGCCTTAAACCATAGGTCAGCGCTAATGCGGTTAAGATAAACAAGGCAGGGGAGATGAAGGCACCGGAGATAAAAATGATGTCATTTAAGTTATTAAGGTATAAAAACGGCAGTGTCATTATAAGCCATAAGATGTCCATCGGTCTTGTCCAGTGCAGGACTTCGCCGAAAGGATAATTGCTGAAAAGAAGCGGCGTTTCATAAAAAGAGGGATTGTTGATTAATTCTTTTATTCTTAAGGCGCGCATATAGCCGTCTGAATCTGCGTAAGCTCCGTTCCAGTCGGCAAAGCTTGCGGTCAGCCCAAAAAAAACGGCAAGGGTTAAGGTGATTAAGATGAGGTTTTGTTTCATAAAGCCGGTAAGTTTTTTAAGGGCGCGGCGCAGGCGCAGGGATTTGGCGTTTAATTCAGAACGAGCAGGGCGCATGGGGTTCTCCTTAGAGGTTACGGTGTGTATGATAAGGTATGCTAAAGCATAAGATATGGATTGCTTCGCTAAGTGTGACTAACGTCACGGCTCGCAATGACTCATGATAAGATAGGCGCATGGGGTTCTCCTTAGAGGTTGCTTTTGTTTTTGTTATAGCAGAAAAATCAGAAATAAAAAGCTAATTTTGAGCTTGTGCAGGGATTTTTTGCTTGTGTTGAGGGGAAAAGTGTGGTATACTCTTTTTATTGTATGGTTTCTTGTTTTCAGGGGAGGCAGGATATGGTTTTAAGTATTAAAGAAAGTCGGGAATTTACCCTGTTTCAGGCTTTTGCAAACAATTCCTCTTTTTTAGAGGCGTTAGATGCCATTAAAACACATGATGAGGCAAATCCGCAGGGACGGATTTTGGCATCAAGTGATGACAGATTGTTCTTGTTTGAAAGTTATAAGATTTTTCGTGATGCGGAAAAGCCTTTAAGAAAGGACGGAAAGGCGCCTGATTATGGCAATCCGCAACTTTTGGAACGGCTTAAAACGATTATCAGCCAGCGGTTGCCGGCGGTTTCACGAGAAGTGATGTTGGAAAGCTCTAAGAGCCCGTCGATGATTATGGCTAATATCGGGCGTATGCTTGCCGTGCATGCCAAAAACCTTAAAACTGTCGGACGAAGCGAACTTATGCGGCAAAAACGCCAGGCCTTTGTTGAAGAAAGGCGGCGTATGGCTATGACCGAGAAACACGGGCGCGTTAACGTCGGCGGTTATGGCGGCGGTGCGGTATTCTCGGTTAAAAGCGGAAAATATAGGACATCCGGCGAGATGATTAAACAGAGAATCGCTCAAGAGTATGATTAGTTAAATTTCGTCCATTCGCGAACATTGGCGGTTAAAAAGTCCGGCAGTTGGTTTAAACCGGAGGCACCGGCGGCTTTTTTGTGTCCGCCTCCGCCGAGTGAGGCGGCGATTTTGGAAACATCTATGCCCTCTTTGGTGGTGCGAAAAGACAAGTTCCATTTCGAGCGTTTGTTTAAGGAGAAACTGACCATAAAGTCATAATTTTTGATATTATCAAGCGATTCAAAGAAGTCTGAGCCGGCTTGGGGCATATTGACGGCGATGAAGCGCAAGTCTTGATATTTGCCTTCAAAGGCCATATTGCGCACCAGGCGATAATCCCTATGGCGGATGTATGAGAGGATAGCATTACCCTTTTCAACCATTAAGGGAATATCAATCCGGTTTTCAAACAGTTCTTTCCAAATTTTTTCATACGGACGGTTCACGCCTTGGGCTTGAAAAGCAAATTCGAACGGGCGGACGCGTTTATCCCTTAAATCAAATAAATCGTTTAAGGCTAAGAGTTTGACGCCTTCGGGGACTTCACGTTCCGGGAGAAAGTAGCGCCAGGTGAGCTCAATGGCGGCGGAGGTTGTTTCTCTTAAGCCTTTGATGCCAAAGCCGCCTTCTTTTTTGAGATAGTCTTCATATAAGGCGATAGCGGAGGCGTGATGGTCTATCCAGATTAAATTTTTTTCGTTATGGAGTTTAAACATATAGTCCATCGGAAAGGATATGTCACAGATAACAATGTCTTGATGTTTTGCCAGTTCGTCATAAGGGATTTCCTGGTCGTAGTTATAACCTAAGAGTTCGCAGTCTTTATATACATATTTCACGATTGCGGCAGAACCTTTGCCGTCATGGTCGGCCGAGTGGTAAACACAAAGCATTTTATTTCCTTTCTTTTTTGGTTACAGCCCTTTATACGGAGGGCTTCTTTTATTGTCAAGTTATAGTTTATGGGGTTGCTTATTCAAAGATGACTTCGATTTCTTTTTGGGCTAAGACGATATAGCCTTCGACTTCTTTAACGCCTTCGTGGCGCAGGACGGCAACATTTGCGCTTAAGGTTTTGAAACCGCAGTGCTTTAGCAGACGATTGACATAAGAAAGCGTGTGGACGAATCGTCCGGAAGGCATAAGGAAGTAATCATTATTATTTTCTTGATTTTTAGAGATTGAAAAGCAGAGAAGGCCGTTAAACTTAACGGTTTTGGCAAGCAGGCGAAACAGCGGTTTTAAATCGCCTAAATATGTGAAGACGTCGCCTGCGGTGACGGCGTGATAAACTTCTTCATTCGTTTCCAAAAAACTGATGATGTCATCGGCATAGAGGGCTTTGTACAGACCTTTTTTACCGGCAACTTCGAGCATCCTTTCGGAGATGTCGACGCCGTAGAACTCTTCATTTTCAAAGTATTGTTTTAAGTTTTCGGCAACCAGACCGGTGCCACAGCCCAAATCCAGTATGCGGCGTTTTTTAAAAAGCTTGGTTTTTAAGTTATCTTTAAGGGTTGCTGCAATCAGCGCGGGCGCTTGATATTCCAATTGATTTAAAATCTCGTCAAACGAGGGGGCAAAGCTGTCAAACAAGCCTTTGACATAAGATAAATCCATATACGCGATGTCTTGCAGGCTTAACAGCGCGGAGGCCGCGTGTTTGACAATCGGGTTATCCGGAAAAGTTTGTTGCCAACGGGTGATGTATTTTGTCAGCGCTTCGTCTTCATTTTCTTCTTTGGCTTCATATAAGAGGTAGGCAAAATTGATATGGTCGTCGGCGGTGAGGCGACCAGCTTTTAAGGTTATGGCTTTCCAGGCGTAGTGCAGGCATTGTTTGAGATTGCCTGCTTTTTGGCACAGATTGGCGATTGAGCTCATCAGCCAGTCAGACGTCGGGGCAATTTCCGCGGCTTTTTTGAGATAAGCAGAGGCTTCTTCATTGTTGGAAAGTTCAATATAAGCATTGCCTGTTAAAATGTATGGTTCGGCTGACGTGGGGCGTTTGGCTATGGCCTGTTTGGCATAATCTATGGCTTTTTGATTATCGCCTAGGTTATAAGCAGTGCCGGCAATATTTAGCAAGGCGTTATAAGAGTTGGGGTGGAGGCGATACATATTTTCATAATAGCTCAAGGCTTCTTCATAATTTCCGGTACCGTAGCAGGCATTGCCGGCATTTTGGAGGGCGGAGAAATTGTCCGGTTCAAGCTCTAAAACTTTTAGAGATAACGTCAGGGCTTTGTCGTATTTTTTTATTTCATAGTATATCGTGGCGGCGTTTATGAGCGCGGGGATTGAGGCGGGGTTAAGCTCGAGAGCTTTTTTATAAAGGCTTAGGGCGACTTTTTTTTCTTTTAGTTTGTCATAGCAGTTGGCGGCGGCAATTAAGAGCTTTTCATCGGTTGGAGCGGTTATTGCGAGTTTTAAGTAGATTTTAGCGGCTTTTTCATAGTCGCCGCTTTTTAGCAAATCCAGTGCGTTTTGTTTTAACTCTTCCAAGCAGGGTTCCCCTTAAAGTTATGATTTATCATAAAAAAACAAATTTTTTTCTTTTATAGCATATAAAAACTTAGTTTGGAAGCCTCTTGATGCAAAAAAAAATAAAAAAAACTGTTGACATTGAAAAAAATATCGGTTAGAAACATTTTCGATGTTGAGTATGGAGGTATGGCGGAACTGGTAGACGCGCTAGACTCAAAATCTTGTGGGCTCAGCCCGTGTCAGTTCGATTCTGACTACCTCTACCAATGATAAGCTTTGCAGCATAATGTGTTGCAAGGCTTTTTTTTGTTAAGTTCTCGATAGTTTCTTTTGTGTTTTTTTTATTAAAAGGCTCGATTAAACAATTTTGTTGAAATAAAATTTAATTTATAATTTGTGTGCTTTGCACGAGTTATGGATTGTACCGCTACGAAAAGCTGCGCTTTTCTACTTGTACGAACAACTAAGTGTTGCTGCGGCTAAAGCCTAGCAACACTAAGAGAAGTTTGCCGCGCCCTTGTGCGACTGACGTCGCGAGGCTCGCAATGACTCGGGGAGGGTGGCTGTTCCGCCCTAGTCAGGACTTAAGAGAAGTTTGCTTTGGGTAGGTTGCGCTTACGCGCTACTCACTCCGTTCGGACAAGCCAGTTGTAAAGATTGTTTTGGTTGCCTTACGGCAAGTCACAACCCAACAACTGCTATAGCTCTCGGTAAAAAGCGTCCACCGGACGTTTTTTATCCTGCGAGCCGTAATGACTCGAGTTGAGCGTGTCTTTTAACAAAATTGTTTAATAGAGCTTTTTATAAAAAAAACTCCCTTTTGAACTGACTTTGAAAGTTCATTTTAGGGAGTTTTTTTAAGCGTTTGGGCTTAAAATATCTGTTTTAGAGATATTTTGAGCAAATTTTTAAGAATTCTGCTTGATTTTGCGGTGCAACGCATTTTTTGACAGCCTCTTCAAGCTTAGCTTTGTCTTGATGCGGAAACTGCTGACAAAAGATTTCAAACAATTTGACATCACTTTTGGCTGCAATCAGCTCGAGAGCAGATGCCGAGATGGACGGAGCGCTTTTTAAGCTGATTTTGATGTACGGCTTCAAGTTGTCATCAGTCGTTTTAAGGACAAGTTCGTCTTCTGGGCTTTGATAGGTTGCGCACAGTGCCTTATTTTCATAATAGAGCGTGTTGCCGGCTTTTAAATAAGCCTTAATCAGCTCATCGGCGTTTTTTTGTTCAAGCATAAGGCGCTCGCCTTGCGGGGAGAGGGAAAAATCAGCCACATAAGCTTTAAACAACGGCAGGTTTTGCGGTTGCATCAGCCTTTCTTCATCCCTTAGTCTTAAACAAAAATTTTTGTGCAAACAGTAGAGATACAGCCCGGCGCGCTCGGGAGCCAAATCAAGCATTTTGAAAAAATCAAATTCTTTCATAATGATATTTTTTAATAGTTCGACATAAGATTATTTTAACTTTATCAAAGATATTTAATTTAGGCAAAAAGTCAAGGAAATTTTAATAAAATAACGGGGCATTGAGCCCCGCTGAAAAGAAAATTTATTTTAATCCCAGGGGAAGATGACCCAGGTGTTTTCTTTTATTCCTTCGCGGGCGGTGATGTCCGGATGTTTATTGCAACAAGTTTTTTCGAGTAAACTACAGAGGCGCGCGGTGGGGAATTTTTTGCGGATATAGCGCACGGTGGCGCCGCTGTCTGCCAAGTCATCAATAAAATAAACATCGGCACCGTCAAACAGGCGGTCAGTTGAAATGTCTTTGATTTCCTGACGGGTGTTATCTTCATCATAAGAAATTAATTTCATTACCCTGATGTCACGGATGTTGAGCTTATAGGCGATTAATTGCGCCGGAATAAGCCCGCCTCTTGACACGGCAACCAATGTCGCCTGACTTAAATCAGCACAATCCGCGGCAATTTTTTGCGCTAATATATCGCTTAAATGTTTAATTTCATCAAAGTTTAAATACAGTTTTTCCGGTTCCATTTTTTATTCCTTTAATTTTAGTCTTCTGGTTTTAAGCAAATAACGCCATCGGCAAGTTTGGGCTCAAACCACGTGGATTTGGGCGGCATAAGCATTTTTTCATCAGCAACGGCGATAAGCTCTTCAATTTGCGTCGGATAGAGCATAAAACCGGCACGGTTCGGCTCTTTGTCAACCTCTTTTTTTATTTCCTCAGCGCCTCGGATACCGCCGATAAAATCTATACGCGGTGAGTTTCTTAAATCTGTTATATTTAAGATGTTATCCAAAACAAGCGCGCTTAAGACGCTGACATCCAACCTTTCTACCGGGTTTGTTGTAACGATTGGTTGTTTTAAGGTAAGCTTGTACCAAGTGTGGTTCAGATAAAGTGTGAACTCGCCTTTTTTAGTGGGTTTTTCTTGTTGTGTCGGGGTGACCTCAAAGCCTTGCGCTTTAAGCTTATCTAAAAACTCGCTTTCACTCAAACCGTTTAAGTCATAGACCACACGGTTATAGTCCATAATTTCCATTTCGTCGGCAAAAAAGGCAACGGCAAGAAAACGGGCATTGTCATTGTTTGCTAAACGGGCGGCGGCGGCTGAGCGGTGATGCCCGTCTGCGATATAGGCTTGGTTTTGCTCAGAAAAAGCTGTGGTGATTAAGTCAATATCCGCTTTGTCGGCAATTTCCCATAAACTATGGACACTGTTATATTCCCCAAGGGCAGAAAACAGCGGTGCGGTTGTGGTGGTTATGCGTGCAAGAAGGTCTTTTATTTTGGCTATCGGTTGGTTAATTAAAAGGGCGGGGCCGGTTTGCGCGCCGACGGAGCGGATTTGCTTAACCCGGTCATCTTCTTTGGCGATACGGGTCAGCTCATGGCGTTTAATCCGACCTTGTTGATATGCGTTTACCGAAGCGGCAACGGCAAGACCGGTTTGCGTGTGTGATGGGGTTTTGATTTGATAAACATAATAGCAGGGTTTTGCGCTTTGGCATAAAACTTTATCTGTCATCAGGCGGTTAAAATTTTCTGCGGCTTTTTGATAAACCTTTTCTTCATAGGGAGATGTATCATCGGCAAAGTCAATCTCTGCTTTGGAAATATGCAGGAAGCTTAACGGATTGTTGTTTGCTTTTTCTTTGGCTTCTTTGGAGGAGAGGACATCGTATGGCGGGGCGATAACCAAAGACGCCTTTTCTTTTTTGGGGTAGATGCCTTTGAACGGGGCATAGATAAGGGGGACGTTTGAAACGATTGTCATGAGAGTCCTTTCAGTTCAGATTTAATTAACGCAAACGATTTTTTAAGCGTTCCAAAGCGATTTCATCTAAAACCAAGATGATATAATCGCCACTGATAAACAAACTTTCTTTTGCCGGATAGGGGCGGGCGGTGTTTAAAAGATAATCTCTGATGGCGGGAATGTTTAAGGCTTCCCCTTTATCATCGCCTTTTAAGAAATCTGTTTGATAGAAAAAGTTATAAGCGTCGGCGGCGCCGTTTGCCGGATAATAGGCGGCGGCTATGAGCTCAGGACTGTTCAGCTCTTCACTCTTTTTTATGTAATATTTGTGGCGAAGACTCTTTTCACCGATTTGCAAGAGGGTGTATTGCTTTGTAATGTCAAATTCGGGCTGTTTTTCCAAACGTGTGATAATGCGCTCGCTTAATTTGGTTTCCGCTTCCCAACCGAATTTCCATACTTTTTGCGCGTAAGCTACGCGAACAAAGTTCATAAAGATTAAGAGCACGGCAAGGCTTAAGGCAACGTGTTTGGGCTTTGGCGCGCTAAGCTGGACAAGAACAGCGTAGCTTAACGCCAAAATAAGCGGCAAGGAGAAAAAGCCTGCTTGTGACATATTTTGCAAAGGTGCGGCATCAAAGAGCAACGATGAAAATGATAAAATAACGATTGCCGGAACAAGCAGAAGCCCGCGGGCGGCGGCTGATGCGTTGGGGGCTTTATAAATCATCGTCAAGAGGGCAAAAATGACAAAAGCGAGGTTTAAGAAACGATAAACGCTATCCATAAACGGCAAAGGCATAGCAAATTGCCAAAACGCATATTTAAAAAGTGCCGTTACCTTGAAAAACGGGGCGATGGGGTTTAGAGCCAAAGCGTGTTCCTGGCTTAAGAGCCCGGTTTCTTTTAAGGCAAAGAGGATTAAAAGATAAATCATTGCCGCGGCTGAGAAGTTTGATACTCCTTGGCGAATACGGGAAAAAGCGCTTTTTAAGCTGATGTCGGCATAAACGGTTTTTAACAAGACTCGACCGAAGAAAGCGGTGGAGATGAAGTTTATGACAAGAAAAGATGTTCCTAATGACACCAAAAACAAAAAGATACAGAGCAGGTTTGCAAGATATGCGTAAGTGTGTGATTGCGGGCGATACTCCGATAAAATCAGGGCGGTCAGGGTTAGGGCGGGCAAGAACAAAACGCCGAGTGATGTTCTGGCGTGATAGAGCACACTTAAGGTATAAGGGGTTATGGCAAAAAGAAGGGCGGTGATGACGATGACAGAGGCGCGTCTGGGAAGATTCCAGTATATTGCAAGCAACACCCCGGCTAAGCTTAACCCGGCAAAGGCAAGAAGATTGTTGGCAACGGGGAGAATCTTGCCTTCAAAAAGCAACTCTTGGAGCCAATAAGCCGAAAAAGAGCCGGCTTGCAGGCTTTCATCAGGGTTTACGGCAAAGCGAACAGCCGCCCAATCTTTATTGCCCCACATAAAGTTTATGGTATGAAATAAAAAGGCTAAGTTAATAAAGCCGAAAATAAGCCAAAAGCTTTGGCGGTATTTAAAAGGAACGGACTTATAAAGGCGGACGGTTTCTTCTGCCCAGTCAAGTTCGGTTAAGGCGTATTTTAATTTTTTAGCAACAGAGGGGATAAGCAGGACAAAGCTTAAAATAAAAGCAAGGCTTGTGTTGACGCAGGCTGTTGTCTTGCTTATAAAGATACCGTTTTTATTTAAGATAAGGGTTAGACAATAAACTATCAGCGCTACCAGGGTTGCTGTTATAAAATTAAATATATAGGCTTTCACGAGTGTATCCTCCGTTAATAATTAAGGAGAGTATAAAAGGCGGGGGAGGCAAAGTCAAAGTTTTAGCGCATTTTTTCCACCAGCAAAATTATTTGAATGAGAGAATATGGAAGTTATTGGTAGCTTTAGATAAATATGGTGTGCTTTGCGCAAGTTGTTTTTTTGGGGGGGCTTGTATAGCACCGGTCGTATAAGCGTCGGCGCTTGCTTATGTACTCATTATGTACACCGCGCTCGCGGCGCCACTTATAGCACCGGCACTCTCCAAGCCCTTGGCAACGCTTCGCGTTCAGTCTTTTTGGGGGCTCGCTAAAGCACAATCATAGAGGCAAATTCCCTTCTTTATGTACTCATTATGTACACCGCGGTCGGGAATTTACCTCTAGCATAGCCAATTCCGACTAAGGCTTTGTTTCACGGTGGCTGTCGCCTTGTTCACAAAGTCAAGTCTCATTGCGTCTCGCATAAAAACAATTTCCCAAATTGTTTTTATTGCGCCGTTCTCAAGCCCTTGGCGTGCTTCGCACAAGTTATGGATTGCGCCGCTACGGAAAGATAAGGCAACGCTAACGCGTTTAGTCGTGGATTGCCACGCCTTTGTGTGACTTACGTCACGGGGCTCGCAATGACTCGAGGAGGTATGCGTTGCTTTGTTTTGTTAGAAGACATATCTTAAGCCTAAAGAGAGTTCTTTCATATCTTTTAGGACAGATTTTTTCTGAAATTTGACATAGCGGGCGGTGGCGCGTAAGTAGAGGTCTTTATAGACTTCGAATTGGAGCCCGGCGTTATAGCGGAAAGCTCCGGTTGAGTGTGAGGCTGAGTCGAGTGAGATAAAGCCTTCGTCAACGAGTTTGTTATGTAGTTGAACTGTGGTGTCCAAATCAAAATCATATTGGGCATAACCGAGACCGAAAAGGAGGTCTATTTTTTGATAAAGCGGTATTGTGAAGAGGAGGTCGGCGCCGTAGGCTTTGTAGGAAAGGGAGGTGCAGTAGTCGGTGTCGGTGATACCGTCTGGCATATCTTCGTCTACTCCGGAGATGAAATGGTTGTGTTTTTCGGTGTCGTTTGAGTTTTGATAAAAAGCTTCGAGGCTGACGTAGGGGTTAAATTTGAGACCGATGACTCCGTCGTAGGCGGAATTTTTGTCATCAACGAGCATATCGTTATCTTTGCTGAGGTTTGTTGCATTCAAAGAATAATCGGCGCCGATGTAGAAACGCGGTGCGGCGGAAAGGAGCGTCTTTACGGAAGAGGGTTGCTCGCTGAGGACATATTGCGGGGTGTTTTGTGGTTGCGCGGGACGTTGGTATTGATAATATTTTTGTTGAGGGCGCTGGGTTGGAATGCGAACATAACGCTCGCCTTCTACAGTGATGTATTGAGGAGCGTTATGTTCCACCTGCTCATAATTGTTGTAATTTTGAGCGTGTGCAGATTGATAAACGATTATAGATAAAAAGCAAACTACTGATGATAAATTTTTCATTCCAAACTCCCTCTTTAAATAGTGTAAAAGAAAAGCCACCTAAAAAAGAGGTGACTGGAAGTTGGACCTTGCTAAAGGCAAGAGCAGTATTTTACATTATTATAAACGCTATCTTACTGCCTTCCAGTCTTAGACTAAAAGAGCAGTATACGTTTCATATCTATTTTCATAGATACCTCTAGAAGGGGTCCAATCCTCCGAAACGTCATCTGACATTCTGAAGATAGAATATAGTTAAAAGATTAAGAATGAGTTAATGATTTATTTTTTTTATAAAAAAGTATTCAGTTCAAGCGACTGGATGTTGAACCCTGCTAGAGAAACAGTCCGGTATATTCAGTATATTTTACCGACATCCAGCCAAAACCGAAAGTCGTAGACTGTCGTTTCTACATAACGTCTCTAGAAAGGGGATTCAATCCTTACAAATACCTTTTTCGTATTTACGGAATGGAGTATAGAGAGGGAGAGGTTAAAGTCAAGTTAAATTTTTTTGATATGGAATGCTTCGCATAGGTTATGGGGGAATAAGCAACGCTAACGCGTTTAGTTATGGATTGCTTCGCACATATGGGCTCACGCCCGCTCGCAATGACGCGGAGGGGGTACCTCCCTTGCAAAGCTAAGAGAAGTTTGCCGCGCCCTCGTGCAACTAACGTCACGCTACTCACTCCGTTCGGACAAGCCAGTTGTAAGGTTTGCTTGGTTGCCTTACGGCAAGTCGCGCACCAACAATTGCTATAGCTCTCGGTAAAAAGCGTCCACCGGACGTTTTTTATGCCTTTGAGCTGTAATGACTCGGAGAGGGAGAAGCCTGTCTTTCAGGGAGTCATTGCTGTAGATGTCAATAATTTCGTTACATATTTTGCGCAAAAAGTTTAGGAGTAAGGTTATTAAGAGCGGAGTGAGGGCGATGTTCATTGTAATAGACGAGGAAGCCGAGAAGCTCTGTTTTTAAGTCATTGAA
>JAGAZZ010000058.1 GCA_017939155.1 Alphaproteobacteria bacterium
GCTAAACCTAAAATGGTGGCATTAACCGCCATTATGCGCAAAATTATTATAGCCTTAAACGCTAAAATTAAAAATATCTGTGCATAAAATTTTTACTGGGTTGATGACTCGAGGGGGAGAAGTTTTTATTTTATGGAGTCATTGCGAGCGGGCGTAAGCCCATGTGTGCGAAGCAATCCATGACTAAACGCTTTAGCGTTGCTTCATTAAAATTTGCGTGACTAAGTCACCGGATTATGGATTGCGCCGCTACGAAAAGCTACGCTTTTCTACTTGCGCGAACAACTAAGTGTTGCCACGGTCGTTCCTTCCTTGCAACACTAAGAGAAGTTTGCCACGCCCTTGTGCGACTGGCGTCGCGGGGCTCGCAATGACTCGGGTGGGGGAAGGACTTAAGAGAAGTTTGCCACAGTTATTGCCTTACGGCTTACCTCGCAATGACTCACTTAAGGGGGAGCTGAGGAAGGGATAAGGTGGGCTATGCCCAAGTTATGGATTGCGCCGCTACGAAGCTTCGCTTCTACTTTAAGCGAACAACTAAGTGTTGCGTCGGTTGTTCCGCCCTAGCAAGGACTTAAGAGAAGTTTGCCACGGCGTTATGTAGCTTACGCTATGAACTCACTCCGTTCGGACAAGCCAATTGTAGCGGTTGTTTTGGTTGCCTTACGGCAAGTCACAACCCAACAACTGCTATAGCTCTCGGTAAAAAGCGTCCACCGGACGTTTTTTATCCTGCGAGCCGTAATGACTCAAGGGGGACTCATTTAAGGGGGCAGCCCTAGCAATGACTCGAGGGAGCAGGGGTGTTTTAGGGGATAAAAAAAGGGGTGGAAGACCACCCCTCGGATAAGCTTTTTCTGATTAGAAAGCGTATCTGATACCAACGGTGAATTCATCCAAGCCGTCTAAGTGAGAGCTGTGAATCCAAGTATGGTGGTACATGGCGCGTACTGTTGTGTTTTCAGACAAAGCGTATTGAACACCGGCACCCAAGCGTTCTCCGTAGCCATGGTCTTTTAAAGAACCAGAGCCATTTTCGCTGTTCCACTTAGCTTTTCCTGTGTAGTAGCCAAGACCGGCAGAACCAACGAGTTCCCAACGACCGGAGCAACCGAGCTGTTGATAACCCAACAAATCTACACCATAGCCGCTGATACGGGTTGAATATGCATTTTTGTTTTCTTCCAAACCGGTGTTGTAGAAAGCTTCGATACCATAGTGGTCAGTTCTAGCACCCAAAATGCCGGATAAAGACCAATCTTTAGAGCTTAAAATGCCTTTTGTAGCAGCATCGCCGTGTACAATACCATAGTTTGCATCCAACCCAACATAAGGGGTTACGTTGATAGCTTCCGCATTTGCGGCAACCATTCCGGCAAGTCCTGCCAATAATAAAGTTTTCTTCATTATAAAATTCCTCTCAAGAGTTTAAGAAAGTATCGCCATGTTAGTAACGATGAATAAACTTTAGTCGATATTTTGTTAATTGCAAGTAAATTTTTTTGTTAGATGACAAGTTTTCGGGGTTTATTTGGCGTTTTTGTTGATTATATTAAGAAAAAAAAATTCAAGGAGAGTGTGAGATGCGTTTTATTGAATTAAATAATGAAGTGAAAATGCCGGTTTTAGGTTTGGGAACATGGAAGAGCAGCGCGGCTGAGGTTTACGGGGCCATCAGATGGGCTTTGAAATTAGGCTATCAGCATTTTGACTGCGCTTCCATTTATAATAACGAATCGGCAATTGGCGAAGCGCTGGCGGGTGCTTTTGTGGAAGATAATTTAAAAAGAGAAGATATTTTTGTGACCTCCAAGCTTTGGAACAACGCGCACAAGCCTGAAGACGTGATGGACGCGCTCAAAGAGAGCTTAAAAAACTTAAGGCTTGAGTATCTTGACCTTTATTTAATCCATTGGCCGGTGGCGCAACGAAAAGAGGCGATTATGCCCTTAGAGGCTGAGGATATGCTGTCCCTTGCAGAAGTGCCTTTAGAGGAAACCTGGGGTGTGATGGAGGAGGCTTACAACCAAGGGCTGGTGAAAGCCATCGGCGTTTCCAACTTTGGTAAAAAACGGCTTGAGGGTTTTCTTGACAAAGTTGAGATTAACCCGATGGTTGACCAAGTGGAGTGTCATCCGTATTTTCCTCAAGATGAGTTAATCGAATATTGTCAAAAGAATATGATTGCCGTGACGGCGTATGCGCCGCTCGGTTCGGGCAGTTCGGTGATGTTGGAAGATGAAGTGGTTAAAAAAATTGCCAAGAAAAATAACGCAACACCGGCTCAGGTTTTGCTTGCCTGGGGAATGGAGCGAGGTCTGGCAGTTATTCCCAAGGCGACCGAGGAAGCGCATTTGCAGGAAAATTTGGCTGCGTTAAATGTTGAGCTTGATGAGGAAGATATGAGGGAGCTTTACAGTCTTAATAAGAACGAGCGTTTTTTGAGCGCGGATGTGTTTAATATTGGGGTGTATGCAAAGGAAGACATATTCGCTTAAAAAAAGACTTGGCGGAGCGTGCTAAATTGTGAATTAGCTCGTAAATGGAAGCCTCAAACAAATCCTCACGTACGTCTAAGTACGCTCCGGTTTATTTGAGGACATTTTCGGCTACTTCGCAATTAATCACGCTCCTTTATTGGAGTTTGTTGCCGGGTGGAGCGTGCTAAATTGTGAATTAGCTCGCGGGAGGGGCTGTTGTGGGCTTGATAAAACGCCCTCATTGTCGTAAATTTTCTCCTTTATGTACTCATTTTGTACACCGCAGTCGGAAATTTACTTCAAGCAGGGCATTTTCTCAAACCCTATGCAAAATCACCGAGGTGATTTTCGGTTTTAAATTTTTTTTTTTGGCTTGGTGGAGCGTGCTAAATTGTGAATTAGCTCGTAAATGGAAGCCTTATTCTTTTTGGGGTGTGCTTCGCACGAGTTGCGGATTACCAGGCGTATGAGTGACTGACGTCACGGACGCGCGGAGGGAGAAGATTGGTGCTTTGTTAGCGACTGTTGCGGTTATTTTTAATTTCGCGCTTATTAAACAGCGTGTTTCCGCTGTTTTCCCCGTATGGGTCGCTGATTGTTTTTCCTTCTGATGTCATAAACAACTGTCCAGGCTTCATCAGTGGCTGAAAGGGGGAGTGGGCATCTTTTCTGATTAAAATCACCGGCATTATCAAGGTGTCACCGATTTGTGCGGTGTTAGATGTTTTGTATATTTTTTCGTTGTTTCTTTTTACCAAAACCGTGCCGCCCGAGCTGATGTTAAACCGGTGCTCCACGTCTTTGTGCATATCTGTTAACGCAGGATGTCCGCAAAGGACCTCTACCGTGTTGTTTCTAGAATTAAACTGTTCTAAAAGTTTTTCTTTGTCATTTCCCAGCAAAGGTGCATAATAGGCATAGATGACGTGGTGCAGGCTGTCGCCTTTGACTTCGCGTCCTTCGCGCATTGCCGCCACTATGGTCTCTGCGTTTTGTCCGTACTCCTCATCAAGCAGCTTTTTGGTGTCTTTGGCTTTGGAGATATTTTCGGTGTCGCGGGAGAATGTTTCCCAGGTTCCGGTTTTCAGCTCAGTAAAGCGCTTTTTTAAATCCGCATTAAAAAAAATGTCGCCGGATTTTTGCGCTAAGTCGGAATCGCCTATAATTTTGCCCATATCATAAAGCAGGGCGGTCATTTTCTTTTTATAGGTTTTAACGGAACCGTCTTTTTCGTGTATAATGTCATTGAGGCGTGTTTCGGCGCATTTTTCCGTGATGAGTTTTTGTTCAAAGCCGATGTTGATATTATGTGCTGCCAAGATTTTATTCATAAACTCAATTTTTTTATCATCCGCTTTTGCGGTATAAACATTCATCCCAAATTGAAACGCCGTGTCTAAGACCACTTGATTGACAATTTCTTTTGGCAATCCCTGCGGGGCTGAATTTTGCGCTTTTGCAAACACCAGTTTGGCGCAGGTTGTTTTATCTTCTCCTGCGGTAAACTGCTGATAGGCGTTTTCAATAATTTCTTTAATGTTCGGAGCGGGTATTACCGTGCTGACAAGTTTATCATAATAGCTGGCCTGATTATATTTTTGCTCCTTTTCATTGGCTGAGTATAATCCCCAAAGCGCTTTGGAGTTTAATATGTTTTGCGTCATTTGTTCAATAAGGTCGGGGTTGCCTTGTTTGATTTGGTGTTTAATTAAATATGTCCACGCCAAAACCGGATTTGCCCCGCGTATCATTTTTTGCCATTGGAAGGCAAGTTTTTTTTGCAGGTCTTCAATTTTTTGTAAAGTTTCTTCTTGCGCTTTAAGGTTATCTTTTTTCTTTTTATCAGCGTTTTTCAGGGTTTTTTGGGCATTATCGGCGGTTGTTCCCTTTGCGGTCAGATAGTCTTTTCCTTTTTTGTGTTTGGTGAGTGTTTGGGCAAATTTTTGCGCAGCTTCAGTGCCCAAAACCTCTTGCAGACCGCCAAATTTTGAAATCATATCGGCACTTTCCAAACGTATGTCTTTGGTTGCTACCGAAAAAACGGCTTTGAGGTCCGGCATTCCGAAATCAACTGTGATGAGGTTGTTTTTGGCGATGACGTTTAACTTTTCTGTATTTTCGAGCTGTTTTAGGGCGGTTGCTTTGGCGGTGTCGGATTTTATTTTGCCGGTCGAAGCAATCCAGCGTCTGATTTCCTCTTTAAGAGCCAAGACGGTTGAATCTTCTTTTGTGACGGCTTTACTGCCTCTAGAGATGACTTTTTTGTTAGTTAATTTCTCCAGCTCGGCTTTGGCTTTGTCTAAGAAAATCTGTGTACTGTTGAAGGTTTTGCAATTATTCAGCCCGAACAGGGCGTACATTTTTTCGGTTTGGGCAAATTTTTGTTTGGCAAGTGCGTTTACGTTGGGCGGATATGAGGCAAGCTTGTCCAACACGGAAGGCATAACTTCTTCAAATGCTTTTTGCAAGGATTCATCGGTTGCTTGGTTAAGCTCGACGGCGGTTGCCAGTTCACCCATTGTTAAACAGAATTTTTGTTTTTCTGCCGTATTTTTGCGCAAGACTTTTTGTGCACTTTCTCGCAGGGAATAGAGGGTGGTTAAAAGTTCTAAATCGCTTTGCTGTTTCATTGTTATTCCTTATCTTTTGCATCTTTTTTTTAGTATACCATATTAATTGCTTAAAAAAACATAAAAGTATTTAAAAAAAATTAAAAAAAAGCTTGATTTGGACAAAAAAATAGAGTATCCTGTTTCTTGTCAAAAAAAATTATTTTTTTATTATGAAAAAAGTTTTAGAATTGAAATTCGAAAAGAATTTCTTTGCGGCGTTGTTGCAAACGAGCGCAAAAAAAATTAGTTATGGTTTTTTGGTCTGTCAGGAGGGTGAGCGGTGTAGTTATCGTCCGGCACTTATGGTTAGCGATGTCAAAGCTTATGTGTTTGATATTGAGAACTGTATGTTTGTCTGGTTGGCCAGTCATCGTCACTTTGAAAAGGCACAGGTTAAAAAAGTGAAAAACAAGGTCATCTTTAAGAACTCCAACGCTGAGATGACCATGGGGCTTGCTTCGTTTTATCGTCATTATATGACGAGATGTGTAAACACCCTCATTATTTAAAATAAACTCCCGTTCGACTAAGAGCGGGAGTTTATTCGTTTTTACTTATTTTTTTAAGGGGTTAGTCTTCCATGGCTTCCGCGGTTTCCTCATCGCCAATCAGCTCTGAGGTCAAATGACCGGCGTCAGCGCGGATTTTGCGCTCGATTTCATCTGCAAGTGCCGGATTGTCACGCAAAACCTGCTTGGCGTTTTCTCTGCCTTGCCCAAGCTTTTCACCATTATAAGAGAACCAGGCGCCGGCTTTTTCAATAATTCCGGCTTTAACGCCTAAATCAATCAATTCGCCGACCTTGGAAATACCTTCGCCGTACATAATGTCAAAATCAACTGTTTTAAATGGCGGAGCCACCTTGTTTTTCACGATTTTAACGCGGGTCTGACTGCCGATAACGTCATCTTTGTCTTTAATTGCGCCAACCCTGCGAATATCCATACGGATAGAAGCATAAAACTTCAACGCATTACCGCCGGTTGTTGTTTCCGGATTACCGAACATCACGCCGATTTTCATACGGATTTGGTTAATAAAGATAATGAGTGTATTTGAGCGTGACACCGTTGAGGTGAGTTTTCTTAACGCTTGGCTCATCAGGCGTGCTTGCAAGCCCATGTGCGAATCGCCCATTTCCCCTTCAAGCTCAGCCTTCGGAACAAGGGCTGCAACCGAGTCAACCACCAAAACGTCAATTGCCCCCGAACGTACCAATGTGTCAGCAATTTCAAGCGCTTGTTCGCCTGCGTCAGGTTGCGAAATCAACAAATTATTAATGTCAACGCCGATTTTTTTGGCATAAGAGGGGTCAAGTGCGTGTTCGGCGTCAATAAAAGCACAGGTTCCGCCCTTTTTTTGCGCTTGAGCGATGACGCTTAAGGCAAGCGTTGTTTTACCGGAGCTTTCGGGACCGTAAATCTCAACGATACGACCTTTCGGCAAACCACCAATACCAAGCGCAATATCTGTTCCCAAAGAACCGGTCGAAATCGCCTCAATATCAATCTTCGTATCTTGTCCGTAGCGCATAATCGACCCTTTGCCGAACGCTCTCTCAATTTGGCTCAACGCCGCGTCTAGGGCTTTGTCTTTTTCCATGTTATACCTCTTAAAAAGTGCTGTTATTAAATTCGGTGTTATTCTGTTCTCTTTTTGTTCGAATTGCAAGCATTTTTTTCACTTTTTACAAAATATTTTTAAATAAGTTTTGTTTTCAAAGAGTTATTGTTTAACAAGACGGGGTGCATACCGCTCTTTAAGGGCTTTTTGTGAGAAACCGGAGTTTCCATACACATCTTATAAAAATAATTGTTTACAAAAGCCAAAACTTCGGCTATTACTCGTTTTCAGTTAGTTTCTTATAACATACTATAAACATTAAATGAGGTAAATTTATGACTGCTGAACTGCTTATGGCCGGAAAAAAAGGCTTGATTATGGGACTTGCCAATGATAAGTCCATTGCTTGGGGAATTGCTCAGGCGTTAGACGCGCAAGGTGCGCAAATCGCCATTTCTTATCAAAACGAAGCTTTGGAAAAAAGAGTTGTGCCTTTGGCTGAAAAACTTTCTTTTGAACCGACATTGATTAAATGCGATGTGACCGACTCGGCTTCGGTTGAAGAGTGCTTCAGACAGCTTGGCGAAAAATGGGGCAAGATTGACTTTGTGGTTCACGCTATTGCCTTTTCTGACAAAGACCAGTTAAAAGGTCGCACAATTGACACAACTTTGGCAAACTTCACCAACACGATGCACATTTCCTGCTATTCGTTCTTGGAAGCCTGCCGCTGTGCTTCTCCTTATATGAACGAAAACGGCTCCATCGTTACCTTGACTTATCTAGGTTCCGAGCGCGTGTTGCCGAACTATAATATCATGGGCGTTGCCAAGGCTGCTTTAGAGGCGTCTGTTCGCTATGCCGCCGCTGATATGGGAATGCAAAAAGTTCGTGTTAACGCCATTTCCGCCGGTCCGATTAAAACATTGGCCGCTTCCGGAATCGGCGATTTTAGAAAGATTTTACGTTGGAACGAATTAAATGCGCCGTTGCAAGCCAACGTAACACAAGAACAGGTTGGTCGCGCCGCTTTGGCGTTGCTTTCTCCGCTTGGCGAAGCGATTACCGGTGAAGTTCTGCACGTTGATAATGGTTATAACACAATTGCTATGGTTAACATCCATAACACTAAAGAATCTTCTGAAGTGTTAGCAGAATTTTAAATCTCTGCCCTCCTTGAAAAAGGAGGGCTTTTTGTCAATAAAAAAAGGCAGAAACCCTAGGGGGTTCTGTCTTTTTTATGCCAACCTTTGTCATGCAGATGCGGACAAAGCGTTACACCCAACACAAAAATACTGCCGATAAAGATTCCCCAAAATTTTAAGGGGGATATTTCAACGTCTTGTGATTGGGACACACAATGCGTTTTATGCTCTGTTTGCTCTGATAAATCAGTCCGGCAAGCGCTGAAGTTTGGTAAAAGCATAAAACTTAAGAGAAAACATAATACTTTTTTCATACCATCATAATTTAAAAAACGCTTAAACTATAATCTCTGTTTTGCAATTTTTCAAGAAAAATATCATTTCAGAGGAGCAGTTGATAAAAAAAATAGATAATTTGTCAATTTTAGGCAAAAAAGTTCTTGATTTTGTATAAAAGATATGTTACAAGAGTAATCGCAAAAAATATTATTGTACCCTTATACTATATATATGTATATTATCAACCAGGGTGCATTCTTTTTAATTACATTATTCCCGATGCCGCGTTATGCCGCATCTCTACATATTTGAGTAAAAATAAATAAAAGTTTAATAGTTTAATTTTTTTTAAGTTATGGAAACAAAAAATGTAACAAAAGAAGCGCTCAAAAGAAGCGTTTTTAGTGCTATGTGGTTTATCCTCATAGCTTGTGTGATGTCATTGACTTCTTGCGAGTCAGAGCAGATTAAACCACGGTCAAACACCGTGATTAAGGACACCATCGAGATTATCAAGGACCATTACTATGATTCTGAGAGAACTCTCGCCGTGGTGCCGACTGTTAAGGACACACTTGTCAAAAGCGATGTGACGTTCAAGCAGACCTCGACGCTGTCAAACAGCAAGGAAGACATTTATGTCACCTTTACACCGGGGGCATATTTGAACGTCAGGCTCTCTAAGCCCCGCATTGACGTTAAGTCAAAGGACGAGGTTCCGGTTGAAGTGGCTCGAGAGTACATTCTCTCACAGTCGCCTTACAAGAGCGGAACAACTCTGGGCGAAGATGTGGTCAAGACCTTTGAGTTCACCGACGGGCAGGTTGCTACCGTGTCATACGGTTACCGCTACACCGCGATAATCATTAATCGTGACACTTTGGCAACACCGCACGCTGAAATCAGCTCAGTGTCGTTTGACCGCGCCGTTATCGACCAGTTTGAGGCAAAAACGGAAACTGAAGACCCTTATCGGGTAACATTGGTGTTTAACGCACCATTTACCACCAAAGGCGTTTCCGGCCGTGAGGTAACCGAAACCGTGACGATGAAGCCATGGTACCGCAAGGTTGTTACCACCGCCGCAACTGTGGTTGAGGACGTGAGCTATTCGGGTCGTTTTGTCGGCTGTCCGTTCTCGGCTTACGAAATCACCGAAAAGGTTAAGACCAATAAAAACGAATTCACCAACACTTATACAGTGGATTTGTCCTTAAACGTCATAACCCCGGAGAAACGTGAGCAGCCTTCTTTGGATAGCTTGTTTGCAACCTCTTCAAGAGGAAAGCTTGTTGAAAAACAGTTCTCAGAAGCCAAAAGCGACAACGGTTTTACCGTTCGCACGATGACCGGAACTTATACTTCGGTCAACACCGGCAAAGAGAACAAAACCTCTGTCGAGAGCCAGGTAAGTTTCACTTATCAGTTCCCGGTTATGTTTGAAAGCCAGTACGGTTCTTATCAGATTGCGCCGATAAAGCTGCAGTTTGAGGAGTTAGGCTTTAGCATCAACAAGATTTCTGAAACCGAAGAGAGCAAAACCTTCCGTTCTGTTAACAGTATTCAGGCCAAACTTGGCGATTGCACACTTGATGTTATTGATGAGGAAGTTATCCTCAAAATGCAGCAAGACAAACCGCAAGACGTGGTTCCGGTTGATTCGGTTTATACCTTATCAGGAAGCGGAGATGAGTATATTGTTGACAAGAAAATTATTTGGAGTGATGGCACAACCACCTCTTCCAAGTATACTTATGACGGCAGGCACAGCGCCAAGGCTTTGGCTTTCGGTGAGGTTATCACAAGCTCATTGAACTGGTCAAACGGCTCGCTTGATAAGCGTTCACAAAGCTCTAGCACGGAGGAAAAGACATTCTCGTCTTACACCAAATTTGTTGCGGTTTATACCACGACAAACTGGCAGGCAGATGCCACAAACCGCATCGAGCGAGGCAGCTTCAAGTTCGTTGAGGAAACACCTGTTGTGACATTTAAAGACGGAGATACAACCAAATCTTTCCCCGCCCGCAAATATCAGATAACAGGCTTGGGTGCCAACGTTGCTTCAAATTACAACATTGTTGTTCGCAATCAGGTGAGCTATAAGGCTTATGATTATGATTACAACGCAACTGCCGCATTTAACGGTGGTGATGCTGAAACTCTTGTTTCAGAGGGATTGTTGTTAATTAAGGCTGACGAAACCGGTAATCCTACCTACAAGGCAGAGCAGAGCTGGAACGGCAACACGGCAACTCTAAAGGTGATTAAAACCACACCGCACAGTTTTGCCGAGGACGAGGTGGAAACCTTTACCAAGACGTTCACGGTTGGCTTGACCCCGTTTGAAGACGGCAAGGTGACGGCTGAGAATACCAACTTTGCCGCAACCGAGGCTAAGACCGAGCAGACAAGTTCGACAACGGACACGCCGTGGAAGATTACCACACACAAACAAAACTTCATCTACACCGTTTCTAACGGCAAGGTTAGCCGCGGCAATATTGCCACAACGTTGACCGATGGTGTTGTTGTGTTTGATAATGGCGAATTTGCCCATACGTTTGACTTAACGCTGTCCGCACAAAAGAGCGAGAGCTTTGGGACCAAGCGCCAAGACGGAAACTATGACGTCACGCCGCATAAGCTGACAGTTACCGCGAGCGGCGCCGGCAAGACCTTATCTGAAACTTCTACAACCGATATTTATGTTAAGCGCGCAGCTTCCATAACCGGTCACGAGGAAAAGACAAAGGTTTATCCTGACGGCACGGTTGATGCTGAAATCGTTATCAAAAAAGATGACGGCACCAGCCAGACCATCAAGGCCAGCGATACGTTCGGCAAGCGTTTTGCGTTTGACTTCAAGAATGTCTCAGCGCAGGAAAAGGTTGTGACAAACGTTAATCATAAGGCTTCGGCTTCGGCAGGTCAGCCCACCACAAACACCCTCAAACAAGGGGCGTGGAGTGTGACTGAGTATCGTTATCCTTATAACCATGCTTTAAGCAACGGCACACCAGCCGAGAATATCAACTCTGCTTACAGCTACAAGAACTATGAGTTTGTTTACACGGATAATTCCGTTGGTACCGTTAAAATTCCGATGCCTGTTGTTGCAATGTCAAATAAGTCATTGAACATCAGCAAGCAGGGTACTGCAAACGGTTACATTAATCACAACGCTAATGTTGTGGTTAACGGAACAGCCCGCGGCACCGAAGGTTCTTATACAACAGACCTTGCTGTAACTCATATCTTAAAGGTGAAGGATAACACGCCGGTTGAGCCAGACAAACCACACTTGGGCAAACCCAAGGGCTTTATGGTAACAGCTACTTATGACCCGACGTCAAACGTGACCCGCCGCGCGTTCTGCTTTAATTGGGAAAATGGTGTGACTTACGCCGTTTGCCTCTATGAAACAGAACTGCCAAGCCAAAGTGATTTTATGTTCAAGGAAGACACCTATCAGGGATATAACTCTGTCGGTTATGACAAGAACAACAGCAATCATTGGCAACCGGCTCGCGGTGTAGATAGCAGTGATGCTATTCGTTGGTACGATGCCTCAGGCAAGATGTTCTCTGCAATAGACAAGGACTTGAGCTGCATGGTGATTGGATGGAAGAACATTGTGAAAGGCAAGTATGCTATGGAAATTCCGGGCTACACCTACACAATGGACGGTTATAACATCACGGTTAAAGCCCCATCGGGCAAGACTGTGACGTTTAACAGCCATCACAAGTAACTAAATGCTTCTACTTAAAAAAGGCTTCTCCCCCACGGGAGAAGCTTTTTTTTGTGGGGTGAGGTGTTTTAGCGCTTTTGTTTGAAAAAGGAGGTTAAGAGGGTGGAGCACTCTTCTTCTAATATATTGGAGATGATGGTCGGGCGGTGGTTACACGTGGGGGATTGATAGTATTGCACGCCGTTTAGGACGGCACCGCCTTTTTTGTTTTCAGCGCCGAAGACAAGGGTTTTTATCCGCATCATTGAGATAGCCGCGGCACACATAGCGCAGGGTTCTAATGTGACATAGAGGGTGCAGTCCCAAAGTCTGGTTTGGTTTAATTTGAGCGCGGCTTCTTCAAGGGCTTTGATTTCAGCGTGCGCAAGCGCGGTTTTGCCGTGTTCGCCGGTGTTGTGAGCGATTGATAAGATGTTACCGTCTTTTGAAACGACGACGGCGCCGACCGGGACTTCATCTTCACGCGCTGCTCTTTGAGCGGCACGGAGCGCTATTTCCATATATTTTTCATGCGTGTTTATCATAGGTTCTTTATAACAGGGAAAATTGATTTGGCAATAAAAAAACGTCAATTTGCTTTGGGCAAATTAACGTTTTTTGTTGTTTTCAGGCTGGGGAGAGCAGGCTAGAGTTGAATTTTGCCTTAATTTTATCAAGGCAAATCTCTTTGATAGTGCTTCCGCAACGAAGTAGAAGCAAAAACAAAATTGCAACTTCTACAGTGCACAATATCCAAAACATCATCTTGAAATATGCGCCGGTTGAAAGACAAGCGCCTATTAGGATGAGGCTATAGTAGCCGGTGATGCCCATGCCGAGAACAAGGCAGGAGCTGAAGACAATTTCTCTTGTGTCATACTTCAGCGTGAACAGGCTTAACGCCAAGACCATGGGAAGTGTGAGACAGAGATTGGTTGTCCAAGCGGCAACGGTTACACTATACCACTGTATCATACTTTGCGAGGCAAGATATGATGCCCGCAAGTCGATGAGGTTAAGGACACTGACGATGACAACGCCTAAAATGATTAAGGCGGCAATCGTGTTTAACACTTTGATTAGAATACTCTTTTTCATAGTTTTTAAATTTTAAGTTAGACTTAGCCTAAAACTATACACTTTTTCTCATCAGATGAAAACAGATATAATAATAGGCAAAAAGATAATTTAGACAAAATTAAGTATATCCCTTTTTTCTTATATTGGCAAGAACTTTTTGCATTAAGGGTAAAAAAAGCGGCGATTTTGTGCTTGACAGTGAGAACGGCTGAGGGTAACTTAGGGCAGATTTTATTGTTTTTCGGAGTATGTGTTGTGGATACGGTGATTGAAGTTTTAAGCGGGATTTTTTCTCAAGCCTTTGAAAAAGCGGGATATGACGCGGGACTCGGACGAGCTGTCGTGTCGGCAAGACCGGATTTGTGTCAGTTTCAGGTAAACGGGGCAATGGGGGCGGCGAAAGTTTATCATAAAGCGCCGATGATGATTGCTAAAGATGTCTTGGCAGCGCTTGATGAAAACGAGGTGATTGAACGGGTCGATTTGGCGGCGCCGGGGTTTATTAACATTATGGTTAAAGACAGCTTTTTGTGCCGGTATCTGAACGGAATGCTGGAGGATAAAAATTTAGGGTTTGAGAAAACAAAGGAGCCGAAAAACATTGTGATTGACTACGGCGGACCGAATGTTGCCAAGGCGCTTCATGTCGGGCATTTGCGTTCGGCGGTGATTGGTGAGAGTTTGAAGCGGCTGAACCGTTTTGCCGGACATAATGTTATCTCTGATGCGCACTTGGGCGACTGGGGGTTGCAGATGGGGCTGATTATTTATGAATTATCGGTCAGAAAGCCTGAGTTGTGTTACTTTGATGAGAGCTATCAGGGAGAATATCCTGAAGCCGCACCGTTTGATTTGAAAGATTTGGAAGAAATTTATCCGTTTGCTTCGGCAAAATCTAAAGAAGACGAAGATTATCTTATCAAGGCGAGGAATGCCACACAGGAGTTGCAAAAAGGAAGAAGAGGCTATCGGGCGTTATGGGCGCATATTATGAATGTGTCTTTGCCGGATTTGAAGCGCAATTACAGCCGTTTGGCGGTTGATTTTGACTTTTGGAAAGGCGAAAGCGATGCGGATAATTATATCCCCGCTATGGTCAAAGAAATGAAAGACAAAGGCTTTGCCTATGAGAGCCAAGGAGCGTTGGTGGTTGATGTGGAAGAAGAAAGTGACAACCAGCCGATTCCGCCGTGTATGATTTTAAAGTCTGACGGCAGTGCTATTTATGAAACGACGGATTTGGCAACGCTGGTACAAAGGAAAGAAGATTTTTCGCCTGACCGTGTGATGTATGTGGTGGATAAAAGGCAATGGCTGCACTTTGAGCGTGTGTTCAGATGTGCAAAAAAGACGGGAATCGTTGATGAAAAAACCGAGCTTTCGTTTATCGGTTTCGGGACGGTTAACGGTAAAGACGGCAAACCGTTTAAAACCCGAGCCGGGGGGACGCTTAAGCTTTCGGATATGCTTGATATGGTTGAAGACAAAGTGTCGATTAAAGGCGAAGAGGCGCTTGGCGCAGATGAAGTTTTGAATTTGAAAAAAACGATTGGTCTTGCGGCGGTTAAATACGGTGATTTGATGAACCCGATTGAGAGCAATTACATTTTTGATATTGACAAGTTTGCGTCTTTTGAAGGAAATACAGGACCTTATATCCTTTATACGATGGTTCGGATTAAATCTATTTTGGAAAAATTGAGAGAAAAGGGTGTTGAAGCTTTGGCGTGTTTTAACGGGTTTTCTTTGGGTTCGGAAAGAGAGCTGGCGTTAGCTTTGTCTAGATTTTCATACATTATTCACGAGGCGGTTAAAAAAGACGCGCCGTCGATTGTTTGCTCGTATATTTATGAAACGGCGAACAAGTTTAATGTGTTTTACCATGAGAAGAAAATTTTGGCTGAAGATGATGTTAAGGTTTTGGGCTCTCTGCTGGCGTTGATTAAGCTGACACTCGGGGTTTTGGATATTTCTATCAATCTTTTAGGATTTAATGCGCCTGAGAGGATGTAGGTAAATGTTTGTTGACAGCCATTGTCATTTAGAAGATGAGGCAACAGCCGTTCGCGCAGGTGAGGCTGGGGTTCGCGTGCTTTTGAACGCGGGCAAAGACTTGGACGAGATGGACGGTCAGCTCGCAATGTGTCGCAAAATGGCGCAATTGCGCAAGGAGGGAAAGGAAGCACCGTTGATGTTTACGTCTGCAGGCGTTCATCCGGAAAATGCGGCGCAAAAGCTTTCTTTGGTGCAAACCGATGATATTATCAGGGCGCTTGATGACCCGTTGGTGGTTGCCGTTGGCGAATGCGGGCTTGATTATCATTATGGGGCGGACAGCATTTTAGAGCAAAAAGAGATGTTTTGGCGCCATATCGAGGCGGCAGGGAAGACAGGGTTTCCTTTGATGATTCATGTGCGCGAGGCAGAAGATGATTTGTTGGCGCTGTTAGATGATGGGATAAAGACGTTTGGCAGGATTTTTGGCGTTATTCATTGTTTTTCATCTGATATGGTGTTTGCCAAAAAGGTTGAAGCGTTGGGGTTTTATGTGTCAGCATCGGGGATTTTGACATTTAAGAACGCTGAAGACATCAGAGAAGTGTTTAAAAGCTACGCTTTAGAGAAAATTTTGATTGAAACAGACAGTCCGTATTTGGCGCCGGTACCGTTTCGGGGGAAAGTTAATGAGCCGGCGTATGTGATTAAAACGGCGGAAAAGCTTTCTGAGCTTCGGGGCTTAAGCTTGAACGATACGGCTGAGCAGACGGAAAAGAACTTTTTTAAGCTTTATCAAAAAGCAGCGGACTATTTAAAAACGGAAGGAAAAGACGTTGGGTAAACTTATCATAACAGGAGCAGGGGCGGCGCCCGGTGTGCCGTCGTTGGCGTGCGGGTTTGGCAATTGCGATGCGAAAAACCCGAAAAATATTCGGCGCAGAAGCGGGACATATCTTGAACTTTCAGGCGTGAAGCTTTTGATTGACACGTCGCCTGATTTGCGTTTGCAACTGATTGATAACAAAATTACGGCAGTTGACGCGGTGTTTTACACACATACGCACGCTGACCATCTGCACGGGATTGATGATTTGCGCGAAGTGAATCGTCTCAGCGGCAAGGCAATTGATATTTTTGCCTCAAAAGGGAATATGGCGGTGATTAAGTCCCGTTTTCCTTATTTGATTGCTGAGGAGGGAACGGAGATTAATCCGGTTTATCGGGCGGCACTTAAGCCCAATGTGTTTGACTATGAGCAGAGCTTTTATTTCAAGGGGCTGAAAGTGACGGCGGTGCGGCTGATTGGGCACAATGTGGAGAGTTCAGGATATATTTTTAATGACGGGGAAGTGGTGATTATTTCTGATTTTCGGGAAATTCCCGAGAGCGCGTTTGCTTTCATTAAAAAAACGCCTGAGGTTTTGGTTATGCCGCTGACCACCCCGCACGGAACGCGTTTTCACGCCGGATTTGAAGATTTGCTTTCATACGCCGAACGGTTAGAGGCGAAAAGGACGATTATTACGCACATGGCGGTTGAGTGCGATTATGCGGAAGTGTATGGGAGGTGTCCGAGGGGGATGGAGCCGGGGTATGATGGCATGGCTCTTGAGATAAAGGGGTAAATTTTGGCATTGAATTCACGGATGGAAGCCCCACGGCGCGTTTATATGGGGGATGTGCTAAATCACGGTCATATCGCCAAATTCTCTCCCTTATGTACCGGTTATGTACACCGCAGTCGGGAATTTGACGATAGCACCGCAATTTATCCCCCCCATTGCTACGGCTTTGCCTTATTATTGGGACAACATCTGCGGTACTAAAGCAAAATTTTCCGCCTTTCTCGGGAGCACTCCCTGGTTGGAGTGTGTTGCAGGACATCTGCGGTACTAAAGCAAAATTTACCGCTTTTTGGGGTGTGGGGCTTTTAGGGTTAGCGGTGGAAGAGTTTTTCAAGGTCTTTTAAGGTTAGGGTGACGTAAGTGGGGCGACCGTGGTTGCATTCGGCGGCGTGCGGGGTTTTCTCCATTTCACGCAGGAGGTGGTTCATCTCATCAATATTCAGGCGGCGACCGGCACGGACGGAGCCGTGGCAGGCGAAGGTGGCGGCGAGGTGGTTGATTTTATCTTCAACCAAAGTGCTGGCGCCCCATTCGACAAGCTCGGCGGCAAGGTCTTGGATGAGTTTTTTTATCGGAGCGTCCTTGATGAGCGCGGGGATTTCGCTTACCATAACGCTGGCGCCGAAGTCGGTTATTTTTAAGCCGAGTTTTTGCAAACCAGGGGCTTCTTCCAAGAGGGCGGTTTTTTCGGTTAGGCTTAAGTCAACAATTTCCGGAATAAGGAGAAGCTGGGCGGGGAGGGTTTGGCTTTGTGACAGGGCTTGTTTGAATTTTTCTAAAACAATGCGTTCATGGGCGGCGTGCTGGTCAATTAAAATCAGGGCGTCGGCGGTTTGAGATAAAATGTAAGTGTCGTGAAACTGGGCTTTAGCCACGCCTAAGGGGAGGGTGAGGCTGTCTTCATCATCTTCTTTTTGTTCGGTTTTGACGGAATAGGCGGTGGTTAGTTCGGGAAGAACGCCGGTGCCGCGGGAAGTGTTTTTTGTGAAACGGGGTTGCTGGAAGAAAGCGGGCGATGGCGTGTGTGTGGCGCTTGGGGCTAAAAAGTCTTGGTCATACTCTTTGAAGTCGTTGGTTTCGGCTTCTTCCAGTATGGGGAGCGGAGAGGTGGTGAAAGGCTGACTATAAGGTTCTACGTTTTGTGCGAGCTCGGTTAAGAGTGTGGCAGAGGCGGTGCTTGAGGTTTTATTGTCGCCATTAAGCAGGGTTTTGCGGATAGCGCCGACTAAAAGCGAGCGCACGCCTTGTTGGTCATAAAAACGGACTTCGGCCTTGGTGGGGTGGACATTGACATCAACCCGCATGGGGTTTACCTCTAAAAACAGCACGCAGGCGGGGTATCTGGAAATTTCTAACACACCGGCGTAGGCGCCTTTGAGCGCGCCCAAGAGGAGTTTGTCTTTAACCGGACGGTTGTTGACAAAGAGATATTGCGAAAGGGAGTTGGCTTTGTTATATGTCGGCAGGCTAACCAGGCCCGTCAGCGACATTTCTTCGCGTGAGGCGCTGACTTCCAGCGCGTTTTCGGAGAAGTCTTTGCCCATCACTTCGGCAGCGCGTTTCAGCCTGGCGTCAAAAAGGTCACCGGCGGCGGAGGTGAGGGCGATTTTTTTCTTTTCATCCGCGTAAAGATAAAAGGAGATGTTGGGGTTGGCAAGCGCTATGCGGTTAATAATATCGGCACAGGCGCCAACTTCGGCGGTGTCGGTTTTTAAAAACTTGAGGCGGGCAGGTGTGGTGTAAAACAAATCTCTGACTTCTATGGTGGTACCGGGGTTACGGGAAGCGGGGCGGACAGGGGATTTTTCACCACCATTGACTTCAAGTGTGAGGGCAGTTTCCGCGTCTTTTTGGCGGGTGGTGATTTTTAGCTTCGCCACAGAAGCGATGGAAGGCAAGGCTTCCCCGCGGAAACCCAAGAATTTGATGTCAAACAAGTCATTGCCAGCAAGTTTTGATGTGGCGTGGCGTTCCACGGCAAGGGTTAAGTCCTGCTCATCCATTCCTTTGCCGTCATCTTCAACCATAATCAGGGTTTTGCCACCGGATTTGAGCGTGACGGTGATTTGGTGTGCTCCGGCGTCAATTGCGTTTTCGACCAGTTCTTTAATGACCGAGGCGGGGCGTTCGATGACTTCGCCGGCGGCGATTTGGTTGACTAAGTTGGAGGGGAGGATGCGAATAGGCATAGGTAGGTATTTCTTTCATTCTTGGGGGAGCGTGCTAAATTGTGAATGAACTCGCAGATGGAAGCCCCTCTTCGGAACGTCACGTACCTTTATGTACGCTCGTGTTCCTTGGGGGACATCTGCGGTTCCTTCGCAATTAATCCCACTCCTTTTTGTGGTGGGGGCTTGATAAAGCACGGTCATATAAGCGTCGGCGTTCGTTTATGTACTAATTATGTACACCGCGCTCACGGCGCCACTTATAGCACCGCACTTTCTCAAACCCGTTGCAAAATCGCTTACAGCGATTTTTGGTTTTAAATTGGGGTGTGCTTATTTTCTAAGGTGGCGCATTTTGTGTTTGGCGGCAATAGTTAATATTGTTTCTTCCCCAAGATATTCAGTTTGGTGTTAATAGGATTTTTACTTTTAGGGACTATATGTTTTTTGATAACCAAAATGAGGGAAAAATGATTAAAGATATGACCCGGGGTGATGCCCTGAGATTGATTGTGTTGTTTGCGATACCGATTTTTATCGGTAATGTTTTTCAACAATTTTATCAGTTGGCGGATATTTATATTGTCGGGCATTTGATTGGAGAGAGGGCTCTCGCGGCAGTTGGGGCGAGTGCGCCGATTTATTTTATGTTTTTGATTGTTGCGTTTAGCTTTACGGGCGGTTTGACCGCGGTGACGGCGCAACGTTTCGGGGCGAAAGATTTTGAGGGGATGCGGCGTTCGGTGACGCACTCGATTAGAGCCAGTTTGGTGTTGAGTGTGGTTCTAACATTGATATTGTTTGTAAGCTTAAAACGGTTGATGATGGTTTTGAACGTGCCGGAGGGGATATTTGAGGAATCGTACCGGTTTATTTTGATTTTAGGGGCGGGGACGATTTTGATTGTGGCGCTTAATTTATTATCAGGGTTTATCCGCGCGGCGGGAGATAGCCGGACACCGCTGTTTTTTTTGGTTTTTACGTCGGTTTTAAATGTGGTGTTTAATTTTGTGTTGATTAAATATTGCGGTTTCGGGGTGGAAGGGTCAGCGTTTGGGACGGTGCTTTCCATTTTGGTTTCCGATGTGTTGTGTTTGTGGTATATGTTTAAAAAATTTCCGCTGTTTCGGTTAAAAAAGGGGGATTGGGCTTTTTCATGGGCGTTTATGCGGGAGCATTTGAATATTGCGGTGCCGATGTCTATCCAGTATTCGATTTTGGCTTTGAGCATTATGGTTATTCAGGCGGTTTGCAATTCTTTTGGCGAAAAAGTGATTGTCGGGTTTACGATTGCGCTGAGGTTTGAACAACTGGCAACACAGCCTTTAATGGCGATTGGGTTAGCGATGGCGACGTTTTCAGCACAAAATTTTGGTGCAGGGTTGATTTGTCGGATTAAGAGAACGGTTAAAAAGACGGTTTTATTGTCTTTGGGGTTGAGCGTTTTTTTGAGTGTTTTGGTGTTTTTCTTGGGTCCGAAGCTTATCGGCAGTTTTATGGAAGTGCCTGATTTGGATTCGGTTCGTATCGGCGCGGCGTATTTGAACATCAGCATTATGTTTTATTTCTTTTTGGGGATTATTTTTATTTTCAAAAACACGTTGCAGAGTGTCGGCAAGCCGTTTTATCCGGTTATTTCGGGTGTGGTTGAGTTAGGCGTGAGGTCGTTTGCGGCAATTATTTTGGCGCGGCATATCGGTTATGAGGGGATATATTGGGCTTCACCGCTGGCGTGGCTTTCAGGAGCGATGGTGGTTGCGCTGGGATATTATTTGAATTTTTATTATAAAAAAGATACGATTATAGCAGATTATAAAGCGCAATATCAGGCAAAAAAAGCGGCGTGAGGAGGGAGATAAGGCAACGCTAAAGCGTTTAGTTATGGATTACCACGGTTGCGTATGGCTGACGCCATGCACCTCGTAATTGTTAGTGAAAAAATATAAAGAATAAGATAAAAAGGAAAAGGAAGGGCGGAAGAACGTCTCGTAAGAGAACGAAAAAGTTCGTCGTCATCA
>JAGAZZ010000007.1 GCA_017939155.1 Alphaproteobacteria bacterium
AAGCAACCCATCAAGTATCATGTGTTATTGGGCGGAGAACTTGATGACGACGAACTTTTTCGTTCTCTTACGAGACGTTCTTCCGCCCTTCCTTTTCCTTTTTATCTTATTCTTTATATTTTTTCACTAACAATTACGAGGCGCGTAGCGTAAGCTACACATCGCCGTGGTAATCCATAACTTATGCGCAGCATTCCTTAGCAAATAACTCTTGACGATACCCCGATTTTATGCTACACTATACTCCTAAAATATATTACTTAGAAATTATTAACAACACAAGGAAACTGTTTTTCTTATAAAACTTTTAGGCTGTATAAGGGTAATTTGCGGGCTTTTTTAAGTTTTCAAATTGTTTTTATACGCCACCGGTTGAAATTTTGCTTAGAAGGCGTCTAACGTTATCGCTGAAGCTCCTACGCGGAGAGATGGCAGAAAATCATCGGTTAAAATATCTGTTTTTAAGTTAAATAAGCTCTTTGTTATTAAAATAAAAAAACTATGAACGCAATGAAATTAAACAACGTTCTTGAAGTAAAGTATGCCATCCATTTTGGCATTGCTTTGCTGGTAAGTTTGGGAGCCTTCTTCCTCAGCGCTTCGCTTGGTTGGTGGCTGGTGCTCATTTCAACGTTGGTGTTCCTGTTAGCCAACAGTTTCTGTGTTATTGACGCGGGAACCGCAGGCTACATCAAAGTTCTTGGTAAAGTATACAAAAGAACTTTGTTGCCGGGCTTGAACTTTGTTCTTCCTTTCGTTACTATGGTAACAAGGGTTGATACAAAAAAACAGCCCCACGAGCATACCATAACAGATGTCGAAACCTCCGACATCTACAAGATGGGCTATACCTACACCATCCACTACGGATTTAATCCGTATGAGGTGTGGCGTATAGCAAACAACCTCGTGTTGCCGCTGGAGGAAAACTACTTCTGCGTGTGGTTAACCGAGATTTTCAAAGATGTCACCAAGCAGTACACGCATGCTGACATCAAAGGCAATGCCGCGCTGACCGACCAAATGAAAGATGAGATAAAAAATCTCTTTCAGCAAAAGGTCGAGGATAAGATGGACGAATTGTGCGGAAGCAGCACAATTCTGAGTTACCTTGATTTAATTATCAAGGACTTCATCTTTGACCCGGCCTTCATCAAGTCAACTGTCGAACTGGAAACAGCTCGCATCGATACTGAGAAGGCAAAAGAGAAGCGCAAGCAGATTGAGGAGCTTGCCGAGGCCCGCAAGACCGCTGCAATGAAACAGGCAGAAGCAGACGCTTATGCTCTGGCAGCCAAAGGTAAGGCCGAGGCCGACGCCCTGAAGAAAAAGGGTAAGGCTATCGACGAGCACCCGAATACGATTAAACAAACGATTGCTGAAAACTTCCCCAAGGTGGTCGGAAGCAATCCGCTGGTTAACTTAAATCTGGAAGGCGACTAACAAAAAAAAAGAACTCTGTACCCTCTGTGGCGCAGGGTTCTTTTTTATGTAGGTTATTAAGGCTCAAAGGCATAGAAGACGTCATCTCCTTCCGAGTCATTGCGGCTCGCAGGTATAAAAAAAACGTCCGGTGGACGCTTTTTACCGAGAGCGATTCAGTTGTTAGATTGTGACTTGCCGTAAGGCAACCAAAACAATCTTTACAACTGGCTTGTCCGAACATAGTGAGTAGCATGGCGTAAGCGCAACCTATCCGAAGCAATCCATAACTAAACGCAAAGCGTTACTTTATCTAATCATAACCGCAGCAACACTTAGTTATTCGCTAAAAGCTAGAAAGGCAACGCCTTCCGTAGCGATAGAAATTTCTCTTAGCTTTGCGCAGGAGAAACATCTCTCTTCTGAGTCATTGCGAGCCCCGCGACGTCAGTCGCACGAGGGCGCGGCAAACTTCTCTTAGTGTTGCTAGGGCGGAATAACCGACGCAACACTTAGTTGTTCGCGCAAGTAGGAAGATTAAATCTTCCGTAGCGGCGCAATCCATAATCCAGTGACTTCAGTCACACAAATTTTAATAAAGCAACGCTCCACGTTCAGTCATAGATTGCTTCGCACATGTGGGCTAACGCCCGCTCGCAATGACGCAGAAAAAAAAAAGCTTTCCCCTTGCAAGTCAATCTTCAAAATTTCACCCCAAATGCACAATATTTTTGCCAAACTTCTCCTCTAACTCATCTAAAATCTTGCCGAGTCGGTCATCGCTTTTTTTAGGCTTGGAAAATAAATCAAGCTGTTCAAAATCATCTCCTTGAAGCCCCAAAAGCGTAATCCCCGTACTGCGCCATAAAATAGCCGGCGTAAACATCTTCTCTAAAAGCTGGAGGGCAGGGGGAACAATCTCGGTTTCCACATTGCTGGCATTATCAAGCTTAACCTTTTGGCTGATGACCTGAAAATCTTTAGTCCTTAGCATAACTTCAATTAATGAGGCTTTCAATCCCTCTTTTCTTGCTTTGCGGCAAGCGGTGTGAATATGCTCTAAAAGTGCCGCTTTAAGCACCTCAATATCACGAGAAAAGGTCTTTAACGCCGCCGTTTGTTGAATAGATTGCGGCGCTTTTCCCTCACGTTCTACCTTAAATAAAGAAACACCCGACAGTTCGTTCTTCAAATCCATCCCGTGCGCGCCAAATTGAGCCTTAACCCAATAATCCGGTCTGGAGATAAAATCAAGCGCGCTGAAAATGCAATTTTCCCGCATTTTGAATAAAATTTTCTTGCCCACGCCCGCCACATCAGAAATCGGTGTTTCAGCCAAAACTTTTTTTCTTTTTGCCCCGCCGATAGCAAAAACGCCACCGTTATTTTTAGCAATATCCGAGGCAAGCTTAGCCAAGGTTTTTGTGGTTGAGAGCCCGATAGAAACCGGAATATGCAATTTTTCAAACACCTCTTTTCTAATCTGCCAAGCGGTTTGAATGTAATTTTGTTTATACAAGAGTTTTGTTCCGGTTAAATCAAGATACGCTTCATCAACCGAGCAAACCTCCACCTCCGGGCTGAATGTTTTGAGCAAATTCATCACGTTTTTCGAGGTCGTGTGATAAAGCTCTTGGTTTGCGCGAACATAAAGAATATCCGGAAATTTATTTTTTGCCATAAAATACGGCTCACCCATCTTAAGCCCCAAAGCTTTGGCTTCATTAGAACGCGAAACCACGCAACCGTCATTGTTGGAAAGAACGGCAACGGCTCGTCCCTCCAGTCTGCGGTTAAACGCCCGCTCGGCTGAAACAAAAAAACAATCGCAATCAACCAACGCCAAATAATGTTTCATCTCACAGCTATCCTCTTTATTTTTTTTGCTATTCTAACGCCAAAATCTTGCTTGTCAAGTAAATCGTTCTATCTATGTTCTTAAATCAGCAAAACAATAAATGAGGAAAAATCAGCCATTTTCCTTGCAATCCTAAACATTCACTCTAAAAATTAATAAAAAGGAGATAAAAATGTACCGTATAGCCAAATTTGAAAAAGTAAGTTTTGAAACCTTCAAAACCGCTTGGAATAACCTCTTTGCCGATACCGAAGCGGAAATTCAAACCATTTATGATAATATAAAACTCCCCGTGCGTGCCACCAGAGGCTCCGCCGGTTATGACTTTTTTACCCCCATCAACATCATCTTACACCCTAAAGAAACGCTTTTAATGCCGACCGGTGTCAGGGTGAAAATCGACGAGGGCTGGTTCTTAGGCGTTATGCCGAAATCAGGCTTAGGCTTCAAATACCGCCTGCAAATGGATAACACCCTTGGTATCATTGACAGCGATTACTATTATTCCGACAACGAAGGTCATATCTTTATCAAAATGACCAACGACAATAACGAAGATAAAATCTTAAACCTGACCGCCGGCGCCTCTGTCTGCCAGGGAATCTTCTTGCCCTTTGGCATAACCAGAGATGATAGTGTTTCCTTAAAAAGAAATGGCGGTTTCGGCTCCACCTCAAAATAAAAAAAGAAGGGAAAATCCCTTCTTTTTTTAATTACTTGCTGGCAGAATTTATTTTAACAACGACTGCCTTGTGTGCTTTGCCTCTTTTTCTCTTAGCCTGAGAGGGCTTTTTTTCCGCATCAAAGACTTTGTCAAAATAAAAGCTCCACTCTTTCTTGTAGCGCAAAACATAAGTTTCGCCGTCAATCACCGCAGTTTCGCCCAAATCAATCGGGAAAACCTCTGTCTTGCCGATGTCAACATTGTCAAACTTTTCGTTGTCTGCAATGCAAACAGGCTTAAAGTAAAGCTCGTCGCCTTCCGTTTTAAAAGCCCAAACAGTCGCAAGAAAGCTGCTGTCAACCGAGTTGTACACTTTCGCCGGATAGAGTTCTGTCACTTTATGAAAAGCCTCAAGCTCCAACACCTCATAAAATTCATTAAGAATAGGCAGGGTGCGAACCTCTACAAGTTTAATCTGTCCGGTTGAGGTGAAAAGGCTGGTATAAAGCTCACCATCCATGAAAAAGAAAATCTCATTTTCAAAGAAATCAACCGAGAGAATATCCAAACTTTGGGCATTTTCATAATCAGATACGAAAATAGGCAACAAAGAAAGGACTTCTTGTTTTTTGACGTCAATGTAAATCCACACCAAAATGGTACTTTGTGTAATTGAAGTCAATGTCGCTTTGCCTAAAACCACAATACCATGTGGGGTGTAGAACTCCTTAAAGAACTCATACGCTTCCACGGAATCTTGAATCATACAGTCTTTTCCGGGGCGAGAATACCACTCAGGATGGGACACAGTCCCTAATTCTAACTTTTTCATAATAAAAAAATATTTAATTTAACATAATTCTATTTTAACTCACGCCATTATAGCCTGAGTATTAGAAATATGTCAAGCTTTTTGTCAAAAAAAACTATTTGAAGCGAATCTTAAAAAACAACACTAATACTGTTATCACTTCAAGCCGGCCCAAGACCATAACAAATGAAAGCACATACTTAACAAACGGGCTGAACGCCGCAAAATTTCCGTTAGGTCCCACCGCTTCATTAAATCCGCTGCCCGCACCCGTGATATTGCCCACAACAGCGCCAAACGCCGTCAAAAAGTCAAGCCCGCTCAAACAAAGCACCAGCGTAAAAAACACAATCGCTAATAAAAACGCCAAAATCAGCGCAAATACTGACGCCGCAATATTGTCATCAATCACTTTATTGCCCGTTTTCATCACCGCGACTTGGTTAGGCGATACCGCTTTAATCGAGTGTTTTTTCAAAAACGCCGCCACCACCTGCCAGCGAAAAATCTTAATTGAGCCGGTTGTTGAGCCGGTACAGCCGCCGGTTAAGAATAAAATCAAAAAGACAACCGCAGCCCATGAGCCCCAAGCCAAATAATCCGATGAATACATCCCCGTTGTCGTCACCGCCGCCGTCAGATTAAACCCGACCACGCGCACCGCCTCTAAAAACGATACGCCTTTCTCAAACATATAACAGCAACTAAAAAAGAGGATAAAGGCAAAGAGAAATTTCAAAAAGCCGTTAATCTGCGGGTTGCCTGTCACCGCCTCCAAACTCCGTTTTTTAAACACTAAAACATAATAGGTAAAGGGCAGGGCACCTAAAATCATAAAAATACCAACAATCCCCTCAATCAACCCGCTGTCATAAAAGCCGATAGAAGCGTTTTTAATCGTCATTCCGCCGGTGCTAAGCGTTGCAAGCGCAAAACAAAGCGCGTCAAACCAGTTCATCCCCGCCGCTTTCAAAAGCCCGGCGCAACACAAATTAAGCAAAATATATACCAAAATAATGTCGTTGGCAATATAGCGGATTTTGGGCAAAAACTTCTCCTCGGTATCCGAATTTTCTTTATTAAACAAATGCATTCCCCCTGTGCCTAAAAACGGCGACAAAGCAACTGCAAAAATAACAATTCCGACACCGCCAAGCCCGTTAAGCATAGCCCGCCATAAAAGCACGGACTTCGGCTCCGCTTCAACATCTTTTAAAACCGTCGCTCCCGTGGCAGTAATGCCGGCAGTCGCTTCAAACACCGCGTCATAAACACCTTCAAAGCTGTCATTAAACAAAAACGGCAGCGCCGCCACAAGCGGGGTCACAAACCAACACGACACCGTAATCAAATATCCCTCTAAAATGGAAATTTTTTCAATCTTGCCAAAGTTCGCCAAAAACAGCGCCCCGCCCAAAAACACGGCAATCACCGCACTTTGGATAAACACATAGTCCGGTTTTCCCGAAAAATAATAAAGCGCTGCCGCAGGCAACGTCATCATCACGCCCATAATGAGCATAATAAAACCGTTAATCATCAAAACCGGACGCCACATCGCATTTTCCTTAAATTAAATTCTTTAACACCATAACCTTAACGCAATAAAATTTCAAGGAGCCGCCAAGGTTATCCTCAAGCTCCTCAAAAAGAAACCCGCCACCACACAACACTACAGCACAAACAAAAGACTAAAATAAGTAAAAAAACAACTTTGGCTATTTTTTTAAGCTCATCTGTTCCCATCGCCAAAATCCCCGCAAACCCCAGCGGCAAAAGGGCAACATAACGAAAATCCTGATTGCACATAAACGGATGCTTGAGCACAAACAATACCTCACCTAAAAGCAAAGATAAAATCAGCACGGCAAAAAAGAAAAACATTTTTTTATCTTTCGCCTTAAACACAAGATAAACAAAACACCCCGCCGAACATAAGACAACAAGTTTATACAAAAATACCATCGTTAACAGCAAAAAGGAAACATCACTCCCTCTAAAGCTGAAATCCCATTGCAAAAACAAAGCGGTTTTCGTCATTGTTTCCCATAAGTTCGTCCCGAAATCATGATAAAACATATCTTCATAAACAAAAGCTTTGAGCGGGTTAAAGCGTTCAAACAAACTATAATTTTGCAAGCCCAAATGCGGTTGCGGCGGCACAAAGCCAAACGGTATTTTAAGCATAAAGTGTTGGTATAACGGCCAAATCATAATCCCCAAAAACACGCCACACCCTAAAAGCAACACTTCTTTTAAGGTTTTTCTATCTCTTTTTTCTAACAGCCTCATCAAAACCATCAGCCCCGCCGCCGGCAAAACCAACACCCCGGAAAGCTTGGTCAAAGCCGCCGCCGTGGCAAATAGAAAAATCAATCCTAAATTTTTCCGCTCCCCGTCTTGATAATAGCAAAGCGCAAAGTAAAAAACGCCCGCCTGCAAGGGCAACAACAAACAGTCATTGTTAAAAAAGCCTGCAATAGCATTATAAGCCGGAAAAAATATAACCAAACTAAGTCCCGCCAAATATGCCGCCCGACCAAGATTGAGCCGTTCTAAAATTTTTGCCGCCAACAGGTAATACCCAAGCATATAAAAGCAAAACACAACCTGTGCCGCTTCCGCCGCCATATCTTTAGAAAGCCCGAAAAGCATACCGCATTTTATATATCCTGCCGCTAAAAAGAAATGCAAAATCGGATGATACGATGAATAACCCGGACGTGTGAGCAGCGGGTTCTCCCGCCAAAACAAAAAATCATTCTCTAAAATATACTCAATGTAGTTAAAACAAGACGCAAAGTCATACTGAACATCGCCAATCCCCGTGTTTGTCACAAAAGAAAGGTTAAAAAACGCCGCCGCAAAAACCAATATGTTTCCTAAACTCTCTTTGCGTTCATCAGTCTTTAAAGCATAAACGGCAAGCAAAAAGATAAAAAACAGCCACACGCCCCAAACCCGCGCTGAAATAAAAAACGTCAGCACATAAAAAATGGCGCCAAGAAGCCAAAGCCCCAGACACTTATCCCGCACAAAGCCGTTGGCTTTAAACAACAGCGTCAGAACCATCGCCACAAGCAAGTTAACCCTTGCCACATCAAAACCATATAACAAGCAGACAATCGTTGAAAAATAAAAAACTAAGGCGCTGCCTAGAAACCATATAAAAGAATTTTTTGCCATACTTTGCTCTTAAAGTTATCATTTAAATACAGATAAAAGCAAATACCCCCTAAAGTCAAGCCTTAAAAAATCAACGTGTAAAAATGCTCTTTTTGATAAACTCGGCCGCTTGCGAAAAGCCGATATTGCTTGCCCAAAGGTTGTCATTATCATTTGGCTTATTTTCTTTATAACGGGCAATTTCTTTTTTGGCATAAGTAAGCGCAAGCGAATTAATGCTCTCGCCAATATCTGTAAAATAAGCGCTGTCGCCATAACGCCGGCGAGAACGCATATAGCGCGAAAAAGTTTGCTCTCCGCCCCAATGCTGATTGTTATAAGCGCAATAAATATAAGCTTGGTTAGAGCCCTCGGGCGCTGTAAAAAATGTCTGGTGATGAAACTGTCTTTTCGTCCGCTTCGTCCAAACAAAAACAATCGCGTTCTTTTTATCCTGCATATATTGCTTAATATCCGCCTCAATATTTGGCGAATATCTCACCATGCCGGTTTGCAAAGACAAATCGTTTTTAAGTGCCACGCACGAATGTACGTTGTTGCAATTTTTCAAAATATCTTTAATTGCCAAGGAAACAGGACTTTGCGGGTGCTTGGCAATAAAAATATCGGCAGCTTGGCACAAGCTTGCCATACTCATCCCCGAACAATGCAAACCTTGAGAAATTTTAGAAAAGCCGTAATGCTTTAAGGCAATGTTTGCTTCCCTAAACGCTTTTCTTTTATTGCCGCACTCAAGCTTGATGTAGTTATCATGCGCGCATTGGCGGTAAATTTCGCAAAATTCCGCCAAGTCCCGGTCTTTTTCTTGCAAGATTTTATTTTCATACGCCTTAAACTCAGAGGCGGATAAATCAATCTTTTTAATTTCTTTTGCCAAAAGCTCGTCGGCGGAAAAATCCGGAATGGAAAATTTTATTTTCTGCTGGAGCAACGCCATACTGTCAATCTCAAGCTTGGTAACCTCAGTGTCCTTTTTAATCTGAGAGGGTTGTTTTTTTGTTTTAGCTTGAGGTTTTATTTTAACCAAACGGGGCGCAGGTTTTGGAGTGTTAAGGGCAACCGTCTTGCTCTCATCAGCCAAGAGGGGCTTGGTTGGCGTTAATGTGACGTATTTCGGGATTTTTAAAACATCTTTGGTGTTGGCAGCCAACTGAAAGCCGGAGTAAGAAAGCCCGGCAAACGGAAGGGTCATCAAAGCGTATCTAAACGTTTTTTCGCCTCTCTCTAACGTGCGTTTTTTAAGCTCGCAAAGTTGTTCTGACTTTTTTCTAATCTGTTGTTGATGATAACGGTAAATATTGGCAAGGATTCGCCTGATAGCTTCTTTTTTAGCTTTTTCAGTATCATCTTTTTCTTTATCAATCTTTTTCTTAAACTTTCTAAAAAAAGTTTTTATCTTTTTTAAGCCCCAAAATCCAAAAGTCTTTTTGTTTGGTTCGGGTTTGTGCTTTTTTTGTTTTTTTGCCTGCCGCATTTCTTCTAAAGAGAGGGCAATTAAGGCATGATGATTGTAAATCGGGCGAAGACACTTGCCGTCTTTATTAACCAATGCCTGCTCCTCTTGCCAAACTTCTTCAAAACTTCGGTTTTTGGCTTTAGATAACAGCTCTTGTTCAAACTCTTTTTTCAGCATCTCTTGTGCTTCTTGAGCAGCCCTGATGGATGAAGCCCCGTTCAGGCGCATTTGAGCACTGAAACCGGCAAGCCTTTTGCTGTTTTTATAGCAGTAATTAAGCCACAATCTATGATATTTGTAAGAAAGCTCCATATATTTTCTATGGTCTTGTTCAAATTCAGCCGCATCACGCACCAACCCGAGCGCTAAAAACTTATTTTGCGCTTTGTCAATAGCCTCGTTAGGTCGCCTTGTATGTGTCTTGCTTTCCGGCATCTTTCTTGTATTTTTTTTTTAGTAAACTAAACTCAGAATAAAATATATTTAAATAAACAAAAAATCAACAAATATTTTAAATTTTTGGCAAAATAAAACAGATACAAAAAAATCCCTTAAAACACAAAGTTTTAAGGGACTTTTAATTAAGACGGGTCGGCGCTAAATGTCATTTTTGCACCATTAGGCGCAAAAACCTCAACTTTAGAGCCGTCATCGGCTATAACCGCTCTGTAATCGGAAATAACCGCGGCAAGCTTACCGTTTTGGTTGAAAGCCCAGCCGTAAATCATCGCCGTTAAAGCATCAATGCCTGAAATTTGCCGGTTGTTTTCGCCATACCACAAAAGGGTAGATTTGTTTTCAACCACTCTGGCTAACTCAAATGCCACGCCGACATCGCTTTTTGCCGCGGAATTAAATGCGCCATAGCTGCTTTCCTGAAACTTAAAGCTTGCGGGAAAAGCCTCTTGATAGTTGCAAATTCCCCATTCATACCCTTTTTCATACCGCACCAAAACGCATTTTTTTGTAATCTCACCGCCTGCATTAATAGCATCCATATCAAACACTGCGCTGACAAACACGTTCAATACTTTACCGCGTTTCAGCTCCACCGCAGGGGGCTCAGCCGGCTTTGCTAAAAGCTTGGTCAAAACTGTTTTTTCAAACGTCTTTCCCAAAAAGACCACGCGTCCGCTCGTCTTGTTTTCAAACTCGTTTTGTTTTATGCCGGAAATAAGGTTTTCAACCAGAAACTGCGCTTCCAAGTCAAACTCAAACCGGTTGCCGTCAATCAAGGCTGTAGCCTCAAACAACGGGTAAGAAAACACATCTTCAAAATAAGACGAACTGCTTGAAAACATCACTCTTTGCCGAACATCTCCTTTTTTAATCGCAAACATTCCGCTCTCAATCGGCGTTTTAGCCTCTTGTTCAAACGAAAGTTTGGATGAAAAATCAACGCTCTCGCACGAAACAGTCTTGTCCGCGCCGGCATTGAAAGAAAATTCAAGTGGAGGCGAAGAAAATTTATATTCCTTTTCACCATCAATCCGCCAAATTTCTTTTTTGCTGACAAAAAGGCTAAAGTGCGTTTCATCCACCCACTCAACTCCTTTATCGTATGAAGTGGTTAGGAGCTTGTCGACTTCTTTGAGCTTCTTCTTGGCATAAGATACCTGAATGTTTTTTTTGCCGCTGGCGTTTAAGGATTTAATCTCCCAAGGCACGCTAAACGTGACTTGGTTGATAAAACACCCGTCGCCGTCCAAAACTTCCGCTGTTACAAACTTTAGTTTCCCAAGCGTTGCCGTTTCAAAAAAGATTTCCGAGCCTTGGCTTCTGTACGAATAAATATCATAAGACGCCTCGGCAACGAGCGTTTGCCCGTCACTGAGCATAATCTCTTGAAAAATAACCCGCTTTCTGGGGTTAACTCCTTGATAGCTTTGAATCTCGTTTGCTTTTTCAAAATAAGGGCAGGGGTCAAAACCTGCGGCATAGTAAACCGTGTCAAGTTTAGGATAAAGCTTAATTACGGCTTTCGGATAGAGCGTTTGCGTCTCGCCATTTTCAACAAAGCTAAGCGTTTGGTCTAAATAAAGAAACGCCGTGTCTTTATCGTAAGCCTCACGCCACGAATAAGTCAGGCTGGTTTTCTTTTTTTCGCCACCGAGCACAGGTGAGTCTTCGTGTGCCCCGCAGGAAAAAAGCAATAAGGCCGCTAAAAAAATAGCCAGCCTCAAAAAAACAATTTTTTTCATACGCTGAAATTATTTAAGTAAAACATTTTATTTTAGATTAAATAAAGCCCGTCTTTTACAATAACTAACCTGATAAGAAGACAAAATAAGAGCTTTACGCCTCAATCATACACAAAAAAAATAAAAAATCAAGCTATTTTGTCTAAAATAAGCAAAACTTCGCAATAAAACAAGGCTCCATATTCCATACCAAAACATAAACACCTTATTTATAAGAGTTGACAATATCGCCCGTCCTGCTAAAGTAAGCAAAATTGTATGGCTTTTAAGGAGAAAAAAATGTCATCGCTGATAGACGATATAAAAGTAAAATCCCAATATTTCCTACCTAAAAAACTTATTTCTCGTGCAGCGGGCTTTCTGGCGTCGCGTGACTTGGGCAGTTTAACCGAAGGGCTGATTAAGACCTTTATTGCACATTATCAGGTCGATTTAAGTGAGGCGGAAATAACTGACCCTAAAGGCTATAAAACCTTTAATGCCTTTTTTACCCGTGCCTTAAAAAAAGGTGCTCGTCCGATAGCTTCAGCCGCTCCGGCAGTGGTTAACCCTGCAGACGGAACAATCAGCGAGTTTGGTGAAATTTATAAAGACGCCGTCTTGCAGGCCAAAGGTCATTATTACAGCCTAACCGCTCTTCTAGGTGGTGATGAAAAAGACGCCGAGCCGTTTTTATCCGGCGCATTTTATACCACCTACCTTTCTCCGAAAGATTATCACCGCGTGCACATGCCCTTTGACGGCAAGTTGGAAAAAATGGTGTTTGTCCCGGGAACTTTGTTTTCGGTCAATCCTCTGACCGCGCAAAATGTGGATAATCTTTTTGCCAAGAACGAACGAGTAATCTGCTTTTTTAAGAATGAAAAGCTTGGTCGTTTTGCCGTTGTGCTGGTCGGCGCCACTATTGTTGCCAGTATAGAAACCGTTTTTCAAGGTGTCATTGCTCCCTCAGCCGGTCGTGAAAAGACGATTTATCACTATGAAAAAGACAATATAACCTTCAAAAAAGGTGATGAACTCGGTCGCTTCCTTTTAGGCAGTACCACGGTTTGCGTGTTTGAAAACAAAAAAATAACCTTTGAGAAAGCCTTAAAAGCCGGACAAAGCGTAAAAATGGGGCAAAAAATGGCAACACTTGCCTCCCAAACGCCAAAAACAAAGAAAACCCCTGCAAAATAACGCCAAAGGAGAAAATATGCCTCTAAGAATAATCCATTGTGCAAATTTTAACCAAATCCGCCTCAAAGGCTGTTATCTGAGCTCAATGGGCTATAAGTTAAATAACGGCTTAACCCGCCTAAACCACCAGGTCATCACTTATAGTGACCGCGATATGTCCCGCGCTTTCGGCTTTTTAGGCAATAAAACTTTTTTCAGTGATAAAAAAAATAATGAAAATTTTTATCAGTTTTGCTTAAATATCAAGCCTGACGCCCTCATCTTGGGACACGCGGACACCATAACTGCAGAAACGCTTTTGAAAATAAAAGATAAGCTCAAAAACATAAAAATCCTCCAGTGGAACGTTGACAGCATTAACCCTAAAGTCACCTCGGGCGGCGGACTGCACAACATCAATAATATCAAAGCAAAACTTCCTGTCGTCGATTATACCGTCATAACCACGGCAGACCGCAAGCTCTTAAACGCGTTTGACTTAACCAAAAATAAAGTGGGCTTTATCCCTAATCCGGTAGATGCGTCAATTGAAACTGCCCGTGTGTTTGCAGACGAATCTCCTGAATATGACCTCTTTTTTGCAGCCCACCCTGACGCTTTAAGGGACGTCTGCGGCAAAGATTATACTTCAAAAGAAGTTGCTGCTTTCTTAACTAGGGAATTTCCCGAGCAAACCTTGTGTTTTCCAAAAATGAACTGTCCGGCATTAAACGGCGCGGCTTATCTTGATGCACTCAAAAAAAGCGCTATGGTCTTAAACCTCTCACGCGTTAATTCGGATTATCTTTATTCGTCAGACCGTATGGCACACGCCATGGGCAACGGCTGTTTGGCTTTGGTTGACCGTAACACCGGCTTTGCCGATTTCTTCTCCGATGATGAAATTGCGTTTTATAGCAGTCAAGACGAACTTTTGGAAAAAATAAAGTTTTATATACACTCCCCAAAAGAGCGGATGAAGACCGCCCAAAACGGACACAAGCGCTATTTTGAGCTGTTTAATGAAACACTTATTGCCAAATACGTTGCTTCATTGTTAGAAGAAACGTATAATCCTAAAGACTATCCTTTCCCGACTATAATAGAGTAAAATAAAATGTCAGAGTTATCCGAATATATCAAAAATTTTCAAAACGTCCGTATGCTCATCATCGGCGATGTGATGTTAGATGAGTTTATTTATGGCAAGGTGGAGCGTATTTCCCCCGAAGCGCCGGTTCCCGTTATCCGCTTAAAAAGTGAAAAAAAGATGTTGGGCGGTGCCGGTAACGTTGCCCTAAATGCCGCCGCACTCAAGGTTAATACCTCTTTCATCGGCTTAATCGGCAATGATGAAGCAGGGTTGACGGTAAACAAATTATTTGAAGAAACATCTATTAATAAACATCTCTTTAAGCTCAAAGATTATCCGACCATCATCAAAAAACGCTATATTGCCGGCAATGCCCAGCTCTTGCGCGCGGATAAAGAAGAGAAATTTCCCGATGTCGCCGGCATCATCGACCGTTTGGAGAAAATCTTTGTAAAATTCCTAAAAAAAGCCGATGTCATCTTGTTATCGGATTATAATAAAGGCACATTGACCAAAGAAGTCTGCCAAATGGTCATCAAAAACGCCAATCAGGAGGGCATAAAAGTCATTGTCGACCCTAAAGGTCCCAATTATACCAAATACAACGGCGCTTTTTTAGTCAAACCGAACTTGAAAGAGTTTTCAGAAAGTACCGGCGTTAAGTTTAACACCGAAAGTCCGCTGTTTAAAGAAGAGCTTAAAGAAGCCGCCAAAATCTTTTTTGCCAAATATCAGGTGCAAAATCTTGTCGTTACGTTGTCTGAAAAAGGTATGGCTTGTTTTTCAAGGGAATATATCAATAATATGGTGCACGTCCCGACAATTGCCAAAGAAGTGTTTGATGTTTCGGGTGCCGGAGATACCTCTCTTGCGGTATTAGGCGCGGCTTTTGCTCTTAATACACCGCAAATTGCCGCTTTAACCTTGGCAAACACAGCTTCGGGCATAGCCGTCAGCAAGTTAGGTACGGCAAGCGTCACACCGGAAGAATTAACCGAGGCGCTGAATGAAGCAGAAAAAAATACCCCGTCCTCAGGTGTAATAACCTTAGAACAAGCGGTTAAAATCAGAGAAAACCTGCGTAAAGTTGGAAAAACCGTGGGCTTTACCAACGGCTGTTTTGACTGTCTGCACTTAGGTCACCTCCATTCATTTAATGAAGCCAAAAAAGAATGCGATATCCTCTTTGTCGGCATAAATTCGGACACTTCGGTCAAACGCCTTAAAGGTCCCGCACGTCCTCTGCAGGATGAACAGACCAGAGCAGGGCTCTTAAGCGCGCTGAAAATGATAAATTATGTCATCATCTTTGATGAAGACACGGCGTTACCGCTCATCGAAGCCCTAAAGCCCGATGTTATAGCCAAAGAGGGCTACGCACTCAAAGACTGGCCCGAAGCCCAACTTGTCATCAAACAAGGCGGACGCGCCGTTACACTCAAACGCTTGGAGGGCTACTCCACCACCTCAATGGTTGAAAGGATGAAAAATTATGATTAAAGATGAAATTTTGCAAATTGCCGAAAATTTTAAGGCGCTTTCCTCACAAGACGCCGCCATTGAAGACGCTGTCAATTTATGCGTAAACGCCTTAGAAAACGGCAATAAAATTATCTTCTGCGGCAATGGCGGCTCTGCTTCGCAAGCCCAACATCTAACCGCCGAGCTTGTCGGTCGCTATAAAATGGAAAGAAAAGCCTTAGACGCCCTCTCGTTAACCGTGGATACTTCTAATTTAACCGCCATCGGCAATGATTATGGTTTTGAAAATATCTTTTCCCGTCAGCTTGAAGGTGTAGGAAAAATGGGCGATGTCCTGTTCGGGCTATCAACATCCGGTAATTCTGAGAATGTTGTCCGCGCCTTTAAGCTAGCCAAAGAAATGGGAATTTTTACGATTGCGCTTGTTGGTGCTAAAGACTGTAAAATGGAGGAAATGGCAGATTTAACCATAAAAGTTCCGGCTCAAACCAGCAATAATATTCAGGAAATGCACTTAGCCGTCGGTCACATCATCTGCGGTGAAATTGAAAAACGAATTTTTGCCTAAAAAAGGTTTAGCAAAATGACAATCAAAACCAAAGCCCTGTTTTTAGACCGTGATGGCACCATAAACGTTGAAAAGCATTATCTTTATCAAATCAAAGATTTTGAGTTTATGGACGGCATTTTGGAGCTATGCCAAAAGGCGCATCAAAAAGGCTATTTAATCATCGTCATCACCAACCAGTCAGGCATAGCCCGCGGCTATTACACCGTTAAAGACTATGAGATTTTAACCGCTTTTATGATAGACGAGTTTAAAAAACACGGCATCCCGATAACCGATGTTTTCTATTGTCCGGATTTAGATGGTCCCGACCGTAAACCAAACCCCGGAATGTTCTTAAAAGCCAAAGAAAAATACAATATTGATATGGCGCACTCCATAGCTCTGGGCGATAAAGAGCGGGATAGGGAGGCCGCTGCCGCCGCCGGGGTTAAAACCCTCTTGAAATTAGATGAACAAACTGATAAACAAAAACAAAACATCGCCTCAATAATCGAGGCAACAGCTTATTTATAGGAAAATAATATGCAAAAAATACTCATCATCAAACATGGCGCTTTTGGCGATTTTATCCACCAGTTAAGCTATATGAAGACGATTCGCGCTCATCACCCCGACGCCGAGATTACCTTAATCACCGCCACCTCGCAGAAAAAACTAGCTAAATCCACCGGCTATTTTGATAAAATTGTCATTGATGACAGAAATTATAATCCTTCAGACTGGTATCGGATTATCAAAAAAACAATCGTCGACGGTCATTATGACTTTATTTATAACCTCCAAGGCTCTGCCCGGGTGGTAAAAAAATATCTGCCGCTCGCGCGCCTTGCTTCATCACATAACTTGATTATCCGCTATCCCTCCAAACCGGGAGCTCAAGATAATATGACCGAAGAGACGCTTATTAAAAAATATCCCTGCACCTGGGGCAAAAAAGAAACGCGCACCTATCATCTTGACCTTATAGCTGAGGATATGTCATTTTGCCAACTAAGTAACGAGGTCAAACAAACGTTGCCTAAAGAGAAATTTGTCTTAATGATACCCGGTTGCTCCAAAGGACATGACTTTAAGCGCTGGAACCCGGAAAACTATGGCAGGCTTGCCGCTCTCTTAAGCGCAAAGGGTATAGCAAGCGTTATTATAGGCACCGCTTCCGAAAAAGAAAACATTGAAAAAATTATGGAATACGCCCCCAAATCCGTTAATCTGATGAACAAAACCCAAATGACCGATATTCCGCCTTTAGGAAGCCTGGCTCTTGTCACAATCGGCAATGACACCGGACCGATGCACTTTGTCGCCACCTCCAAACATAAAACCATCGCTCTGTTCAGTCCGCAAACCGCCTACGCGCAGGACAAAAGCGACAATGTGATAAATTTTGTCGGTCAAAATTCAATTAATGACATTAAAGTCGAAGACGTCTTGCAAACAGTCTTATCACTAAACAACGCAAAAGATTAAATTTTGGTGCGTAACACGCCGCTTAAGCTGTAAAACCGCTTTGCCGCTTTTTCTAAAAACGCAAAATCCGGCTTAACCGTAAACAATTTGGCTTGAATATAGCGTTTGAAATCATCCGTCAAATACGGGTGTTTCATATTCTTTTTAACGTATTTCCAATTAGCTGAAAGCGCTTTTTCATAAATAGTCTTAAGAGTCTTATCATCTAAGCTATCGCAATAATCAAGTAACATATTATAATGCGCGAAAAAGCGGTCATTATCGAGCTGGACGGTGTTTTTGCTTAAATTATTCGTTTCTTTCGGTACCAACACGACTTCTGAGAAAATCTTGATAATCCCGTGTCCCACTCTTGCCGCGCGAAGCGGAATACTCTCATCTTGAATAAACACTCTCTCGTCTGCGCCGCCGGCTTTTTTCAACACTTCACCTTTAATCAATTGTCCCATCCGTGTAAAGCGCCCATGTAAAACGGCATCAAGCGCATCTTTTTTATAGGTATAAGACGGTCCGCCGGGCATACTCCAAGACACCAACTCCATCGGCTCAAGTCCGGTCTTTTTAAATTGCCCGTAAACCATATCCGCCTTATGAATATCGGCAAGCGCAATCATTTTATATGTCGAATCAATCGGCAAAATATCATCAGAATCAAGCATTCTGACCCATTTGCCGCGGGAAAGCACTAATCCTTGGTTAATCGTAACCGAAATTCCTTCGTTAACCTCTTTAGCAACAATGGTAACGTTTTTAATCCCTTTGGTCTTTTCGCGGATAATTTCAACCGAGCGGTCTTTGGATTTGTCATCAACAAAAATAAATTCCGGATTTTTAAGCCCTTTCTGGTTTAAAAGTGCCTCTAAAACGGCCGGCAGATAATATTCCTTATTATAAACCGTCATCACAAAGGAAACGTCAATCTCATTTTCCATAGTCATTCTCTAAATAAAGTTACGTTAAAATAACCTTAAAAGAGCGCTCCCTAAAATGCAATTAAAAAATTAAAATTTTACGCTGCTGATTTCCTCACCGTTTTTATATGTAACAATTTTAATCAAATTTCCTTTTTTATCAAATTCTTTTGCTGTTCCCTCAAGTTTATCGTTTTTGCGATAAGCGAGCACTTTGGGCTTTTCGTTTTTATAATAAGAAAATGCCGCCCCCTCTCTCTTGCCGTTAACATATTCTGTGTAAGAAAGCAGATGGTTGTCTTGAGTATAAAAGCGGGCAGGACCGTGCAATTTACCTTTTTTATAAGTAAGCGAGCTCTTAACCGCGCCGTTAGCAAAATATTCCTCAAACAAGCCGTGTTTCAGCCCGTTTTTATAGCTTCCTTTGCTCATTAAATCCCCGTTCAGGTAATACTTAAGTTGCGCTGATGTCAATTTTCCTTTTTTATAATAAGACACCTCGTATGGCTTGCCGTTGTCATAAAAAGCCGTGGTTTTGCCATGTTCCAACCCTTTTTTATAAGAAGCTTCTAAGATAACCTTTCCGGAGTTGTTATACGCTTTATATAAACCGCTGAGTTTGCCGTTAACATAATGCGCTTCTTCTTTAAGCCGCATCGTCTTGTCATATTTCTGATAAATACCGGTAATCGGCTCATGCGCCGCGTCAACCCTGAGCCCGTCTTCTTCAATCGAAGTCTTATCGTTATAAACCAACGCAAGGCTCCCGACCCTGCAGGAAGAAAGCCCCAAACTCATCATCAAAAAATAAATCGTATAAACAAACTTCTTCATCTTCAATCCTAAAAAATAACTCCGCATTGATAAAACGCCCTTGTTTAATAATCCGTAAATAAAAGAAACTCAAGTGAAACAATTAAAAATATTAATTGATTTGCCAAAAGCTCTTTTTTCTCTTTAAGATAAGAACAGGGAAAAATAAGGGAAAAGAGATGAAAATAGGAAAAAAATTTACCTTAGGCGAGTATGTCGTCATCAAATCCAAAGACAAACTTGAGGTTGGGGATAACGTGCGTATAGCAGATTTTTGCCGCATAACATCCGCCTGCAAAATTGCCTCGGATTGTGAAATTGCCCCCGGCACCTATATCGCCGGCGGCGGGGATAAATACCATTTTGAAATGGGACAATATTCAAGCCTTGCCTCAGGGGTGAGGATTTGGCTTTCATCTAATGACTATGTCAACGAGCTTGTCACCCACAACGTCCCTTATGTTAAAGAAATCGAGGGTGATGTGATTATGGAAAAATACACCGCCGTTGGCTGTAATTCGGTGGTTATGCCGCAAAATCATATTCCCGAAGGAACGGTCATCGGCGCTTTGAGCTTTGTTCCGGCAAATTTCAAGTTTGAACCCTGGACGGTTTATGCCGGTCAGCCTATCAAAAAAATCAAACCCCGCAATCGGGAAAACATCTTAAAAACGCTAAGAAAAATACAACAAGGAGAAAACTAATGTGTGGAATAGTCGGTTACATCGGCACAGGCGCTGTGCAAAACATCTTATTAAACGGCTTAAAAAATCTTGAATACCGCGGTTACGATTCGGCAGGACTGGCGCTTAATGACAATACCGGCATAAAAGTCTACAAAGCCTCCGGCAAATTAAACAACCTTGTTGATTTGTTAGCTCACAAAAACAACACCGCAGACACGTTTAAAGGAATTGGTCATATCCGTTGGGCAACCCATGGCAAACCGACAGTCGAAAACGCCCATCCTCACCTTTCTAACGATGAAAAAATCGTCTTGGTTCATAACGGTATAATTGAAAATTATCAAGAACTTAAAGAAAAATTACAAGCCAAAGGATACACTTTTCATTCCAAAACCGACACTGAAACCGCCGTTCTGCTCATTGAAGACGAATATAAACAAACCAAAAATCTCGAACAAGCCGTCATCAATGCTATCAAACAGCTCAAAGGCGCGTTTGCCTTTTGTATTATGCACCAAGACGAGCCCGATAAAATTATCGCCGTCAGAAACCATGCGCCGCTAATCTTAGGGCAGGGGCAAAGCGGAAATTTTATCGCCAGCGACATTCCCGCGCTCATAGGTCAGGCGGATAAAAGCATATATTTGGATGATAGAGAGCTTGCCATTGTCACCAAAAACAATATCACGATTAAAACCTTTGAAGGCGTCATAAAAATCAAGCCGATGACCTTAATTGATATGAAAGCCGAGAGTATCAGCCGCCGCGGCTATCCGCATTTTATGTTAAAAGAAATTATGGAACAGCCCGATATTATGCGAAGCCTCTTATCTGTTTCATTGAGTGCTAAAGACGCGCCGATAACGTTTCCGGGCTTAGACGCTGACAAACTTTTTAATAACGTCACCAAGCTTGAAATCATCGCCTGCGGCACATCCTTAAATGCGGCGCGTGTTGCCAAAGCCTTATTTGAGCGTCTGTGTCGTCTTCCTGTGGAAGTAACCGCTGCCAGCGAATATATCTATAAGACTAATTTAACCGATGAAAACACGCTTTGTATCGGCATATCGCAATCAGGAGAAACCGCCGATACCATAACCGCTGTCCGCCAGGCTAAAGAAGCCGGCGCCAAAGTCTTGGTGTTAACCAATCGTGCCAATTCAAGCATAATCCGTTATGCCGACGCCTCTTTGCCCTTGATGGCGGGAATAGAAATCAGCGTTGCCGCCACCAAATCTTATACGGCACAATTAATGGTTTTATACTTGCTTGCGGTGATGTTGGCTGAAAAATCAAATAAAATAACCCCAACTTATGCTGAAACCATCAAAAATACACTCTTAACGCTTCCCGCCTTAACTGAGCAGGTTCTAGAGCTAAATGACCAAGCCAAGACCTTGGCCGCCAAATATAAAAACGCCACCGATTTTATTTATATGGCACGTGGCATAAACCTTGCAACTGCCGCCGAAGGCGCTCTGAAATTAAAAGAAATCAGCTATATCAATGCGGTTGACTATGCCGCCGGTGAATTAAAACACGGTCCCATCGCTTTATTAGATGAAAATATGCCGGTTTTAGCCGTTTTGCCTAAAGACAGCGTTGTCTTTGCTAAAGTCCTCTCCAATTGTGAAGAAGCTAAAGCCCGCCGTGCCCCGCTGATTGCTTTAACTACAGAAAGTGCCGTTTTGCCTGAAAACATCTTTGATGACGTTATCAGATTACCTGACGCCCCAGAACTTGCAACCCCGCTGTTATGTGCTCCGTTCTTACAGTTGTTTGCTTATGAAACCGCTTGCGCTTTGAACCGAGAGGTAGACCAGCCGCGCAACCTCGCTAAATCTGTTACGGTGGAATAAAAAACTGATTTAGAAGCGTTTTTTTAGGTTGTTAAAGGCTCAAAATAAAAACTTGAAATTAACTTTCAAGCAGGCTATATCATCTATAACCTATTTAAAACAAAAGGGATAGAGATGAAAACGACGCCAAAAGTTTCAGTTTTAATGCCAATCTATAAAACCCGTCCGGAACACCTAAAAGCTGCGCTGGAAAGTATTTTAAGCCAAACATTTAAAGACTTTGAATTTGTCATCTTAAATGACAGTCCCGAGGAGCAGACGTTAAAAGACATCGTTCTTTCCTACCAAGACCCTCGTATCCGTTATGTCGAAAATAAACAAAATCTTGGTGTCGCCGCCAGTTATAATCGTTTGATAGAGCTGGCTCAAGCTCCGCTTCTGGCGATGATGAACCATGATGATATAGCTTTTTCTCATCGGCTTGAAAAACAGGTTTCATTTTTATCATCTCATCAAGAAATAGGGCTTGTAGGCACCGGATATAAAAAGTTTGGCGAGCTTAACCGCTTTAAAAATGTCCTAAATCCTGAAAATGACGCTACGATTCGCTCAAGCCTGCTGTTTAAATCATCTATTCATCACCCGACGATTATGTTTAGAAAAGACATTGTCACCGCGCATAATATCCGCTATAATGAAAACTATGTCAGCCTAAACGACCGCGATTTTTATTATGAGATGAGCAAACACACCAAACTTGCTAACTTAAACGAGGTTTTATACAAATATCGTTTTCATAAAGATATGGTCTCAAAACGTCACCATGCCAAGATTTTTAACGAACAATGCGCCTTTCACGATAAATATTTTAAAGACAACGGAATAGAATTAACACCTGCAGAAAAATTTGTTTTTGATAACTACGCCGCTCTTGGGCGCTGTAAAATCAAATATCCTGAGATGTTAAACGCCGTGGCTTCGGTGTTAGAAAAAATTGCCAAAGCTAATCTTGCCCTTGGTTTTATGCCCGAGCCTGAGTTTTCGGCTCTTTGCGCACGCTACCTCTTAAAGCGGTGCTTAAATGCGGCTGTCTTTGGTAAAATAAATTCAACCGCGCTTTTGGCGCAAACCAAAATGCCCGTCACCCCGAACAATCTGCTGAATTTCTTAAATTTTGCCTACGCCCGCAAAGGACTGTGATGAAAAAACTTGCCGTCTGCCTCCACCTTTACGACCTAAGCCAAACCGATGATTTTCTAAAGAAAATGAACCATATCAAAGAGGCAGATATTCCCTTTGACTTGTTTGTCACCGTTTCCGAACATCCTGCTCTTCCAAAAGAGCAAATATCAGCCATTGCCAAAATAAATCAGTTTGCCCAAAAAGCCGTTATCATCCCAACCCCGAACGCCGGCTATGACATCGGTCCGTTTATAGAAATTCTGCACCGTATGGACTTAAACCAATACAGCTATATCTTAAAACTGCACACCAAGCGCCGTGAAAAAATAAGTTATGCCAAACTGAACCGCAAACGCTATGATACCGCTCTATGGCGTAAAATTTTGTTAAACGAGCTAATCGGTTCCAAAGAAATCGTTTTAAGCAATCTTAAAGAGTTAAACCAAAACCCCGCTGTCGGGATGATAGCCCCAACGCCGCTGATTGTCGAAGAGAAAAATGACTTAACCGCGTTTGCCCAATGCGCCGCCTCATTAGGCTTAAGCTTAAAAAAGCCGCTGACCTTTGTCGCCGGCACAATGTTTTTCGTCAGAGCAAACCTGTTAAAGCCGTTTTTAAACTATCATATCTCAGATTTTGCCCCGACCAAAGCTGCTATTCACGATAAAACCTTGGCACACACAATGGAGCGAATGTTTGGTCTTGCTGTTATAGCTCAAAAACATCAAATCAAAGGGGTAAGCTATCATAACTATCGCTTAGAGAGCCTGAGAGCTTCCATAAGGCGTTTCTTTATCCAAAAAAGATATACCTCTAAAGGAAAATTGATAGTAAAAATCTTCACAATCCCCGTTTATATCAAACAAGCCTCAAAATAGGGCAGGGAACATTTCTCTTAAAATCAACCCACAAATAAAGATATTTCTTGACAACATCAAACAAACGCGCCACCATATTCTCATTCAAAAAACAATGGAGAAGGCAGATGGCAACACAAAAAGTAACGATTCTAACCGGTATATCGCAAAAATCAGGTAATGAAATATTAAAAAAGTTAGTTAAATCAAACCGTAAAGTCATCGTTTTAGGCGATATTGCCGAAAACTTTTCATTTGCAGACAAAGGAGCAAACGCCCTCAAAGTCACAACCGAACTTCCGGTAACCGCCGCCACGTTTCAGGATAACGATGTGCAATTCTCCTTTGGCGATATGAGCGATATTTCTTTTTTAGCCGCCGTCTTCACTCAAGCGCATAAAAACGGCTTGGAAATAGAACTTGTTTGCCATATCTCGGACATAACCGCCGAGTCGTCCGCACACTTTTCTTTCGGTGATACTATTAATCTGTTGGAAATCGTTAAAGCCTACTGGCAGTCAAACCAAGACACGTTTAAATGCTTCTTTTATGCCGCAGACGCACAAAACCCCGCCGCGTCGAAAATCGAAAAGCTCTTAAATTCCGCTATCAAAAAAGAGCATTTTCCCGCCAAAATCTTTATCAAGAGAAAGCCGCTCAAAGCAGCTCCCACGCTCTATCGTCTGTTTTCGCCTCTAACATTGCCCAAAGTAACAGACACGCAACCTGAAGACTCCTTAACGCTTACCCAAGCGTTTAATGACCTTCTTGCCGAAATTGCTGAAAATTAAGCGTCTTACACCCTCAAATTTTGACAAAATATATTTTTTTAGAATACAGACAATCTATATTAAAAACAATAGTTTAGTCGTAAAATTCTATTTTATTTTCTGTAATGACAAAAAAATGTTGACAAATGTCTGTTTCCGTGTTATACCTATCCCAGTAAACAATATTATTAATTCAAAAAAAACTTATAATTATGAAAAAAAATCTTTTCGTAGCAGCGTTCGCGATAGCAATGGCTGCAGTAACAGTAACATCGTGTGGTAACAAGGCAAAAGAGGAAGCTAAGCCCGTAGGAACACCCATCGGCGAGATGACTATGGTCAACAAGGACGACGGCACAGTTTCTTTGCAGGACAAGACCGGCTATGAGCTCGGCGTCTATGCCAAGGTGATTGACAACAAATCTTTCATTGAAGCAGTAGAGACCGATGGCACAAAGAGCCTGATGAGCACCGCCGGCGCAACCTTCTGCCATTGCGACAGCTTCGTCGTGAAGCCGTATTATACGGTAAAGAGCGGCGAGAAGTCCAACAAGGAGTTTGTGCTTGCCTCAATTCAGGATTGGATTGTCGGCTTCGACACCGCGGCAAAGACCAATCTCTGCGGCGTTGAGGGCAAGAAGCTTGAGGAATATCCATTGACCAACGGTCAGCTCATCTTTAAGCTCAAAGAAGGCTACGGCATAGCCAAGATTGGCTCAGATGAACCGATTATGGCAGCTGAGTGCACCGAGGTTGTCGTTGTCAATGCCGCCGGTAACGTTTATTACCTGATTAAAACCCCTGGTTGGGCAGGTTATATCGACACCACCGGCAAAGACATCAAGGCGTTAACCCCCGCCCAGTTCAAGACCGCCAAGAAGGCCGGAACCGAACTTTGGTCTGAGGGCAAAGTATCCGCCCGCACGGTGAAAACCATTTAAACTTAAGCTCTCTCGTTAAACGAGGGAGCTTTTTTCTTTATACTTCAAACAAATAATGTCATCCATAACCTATGCACGAGCATTCCTTTTTTATCGCAACAGTACCGACGCTTAAAATTTAACTTGACAAAACACGCATAGCGCTTATCATAATCCCGTAAAATAATTATTAATTAAAATTAAATATTATGGAAAAAATAATTAGCAAAATCAATTCCGGAAAGGAATTGACCGAAGCAGAGCAGTTAATGATGTTAGCTCATAAAGAAGCTGCCGATTTGCTCAGAATTTATGTCAACAGTCATCGGCTCACGCCGTTTGTTGAGGCTGATATGCTCTCAATGCCCAATGCGCCCAAGTTGCTGGAGATTTATGCAGAAAAATACCCTCTGCACCCGCGCGCAGAAAGTGTCCTCGTTAGACCCGAGCATGCTTACGAATTGGCCGAAATTTATATCAAAAAAGGTCATAAGTTTTGGGATAAAGCCGAACTTGAGTTTCTAAAACTCCCCTACAACAAACCGCTGGCAGAGCTATACATTGAGCAAAATCAAAACATCCTCTCTGATGCCGCCCTCGACCTCATCGAGGAACATTACTACAACTAACCAAAAAACTCCGGTCTCCCGGAGTTTTTTTAGCTTTAAAGCAAAATTAAGTTAATCCTTTTGTTTTTGATGAGAAAAATACTCTCTTATAGTAATGATAACCCAACAAAACAAAAGTCCGATAGGATAAATCAAGACGTATGGAAGTAGAAGAATAGGGGCTTTCCAAGCGATAATCGCCATCAATACAAAATATCCCAAGTTAAAGTTAGTATAAACAGCGCTGCGAAAATCCGACCCGTCATCATAATAAGCATTAACTCCCATATTTTTCAGTTGTTCCTCGCTCATATAAGCGTTTAATTGCATATAACCGCATATATTGTCATGAACCGCAGGACAATACCCGTTAAGCTGATTTTGACTAACATACAAATTAACAAGCATACCTTGGTCAATATATCGGTCAGCAAAATCCAAAACCTCAATTTTTAAACAATAAAACGTCTTCTTAAAACATTTAAATTCTGTGACTTCCTGAATGCGTGAAGCAAAATAATAAGCATCCTTAATTCCCATATCTCTGGTTTCAAGTAAACTTTCATAAGAATAATCTATAAAAACAGATGGAAAATCCTTTTTTGTTTTTTTAGGATTTGAGGCTAAAAACTCTTCTAACGCTTCTTCATAAAGAGGACCTTCGTCAATCTCAAGAAGATTATCAGTTATCTTTGTTATATCCCAACCAAGTCCGGCAATCATGAACTTATGCCTTTTATTTTTTGCATCAAGATATTGCTCAAAAACACGGAATTGCTCAATAAAAAGCGGTTGAAACATCCACATCGCGCGCGCCTCGCCAAATTTAAGCAAGACATATCCCCGATTGTTATCTTCTGTAAGTTCGCACAAAGTCAGCTCATTTTCAATTCCCGGTAAAAAAGGATAAATAGCTTGCCATAAAGCTTGCTCTTCTTCATGTTTGAAAAGTGTTTCAAAAGCAATCAAAGAGTTTTTAGGCTGATATTCCAATAAACAATAATCTTTAGTTATTGCTTTGATATTACTTGTACGCGAACATTTATCCATCACCGAAAGTAAAAAATCTTTATAATCATCGCCGTCAAGTGCCGTCCAAATATCCCCGTTGCCAAGAAAATTGCTCTCTAAAGCGTCATCTTCCACACTCTCGTTCATTGCAAAATCACTATCAGCCACAACCTTTTCCTTCTTTATAACATCCAATACCCGCACCATACACAAAAAAACGACACTTTTCAAGCAATTTATTATTTTTAAAAGAAAAAGTAAAATCTAACTTTATAAAATTTGCAATGCAACGTATGAGCGGGGCTTTGCTTGTTATCAAGCCAATTTTTCACTATTATTTTTAACCAACGTTAAACGCAAATGTTTTATTCTTGAAACGAAAACCTAACAACTTGGTAATTATAAAGAAATAAGGGAAAAATAATTATTATAGCTTGACATTTCAATATACTGTTTAGTATAAGTATCTAACGTTCGTTAGATACAAAAACAAAGGAGCAGTTATGCTAAAAATAAGTGCGATAATGTCACTACAATCTAAGAAAAAATCTCTGCTTCTCCGGCAAAGACAACACAAAGCAATCTCCCTAGGTGTTATCAGAAAATGAAAATAGCTGTTCACTTCCATTTGTATTATCAAACCCAATTGCCGGAAATGCTAAAACTTCTGACAAACTTAAATCAACCCGGCATAAATTGGGACTTGTATGTAACACTCCCCTTAACAGATTCGTTAACCGACGCGCAAGCCAAAGCCATAAGCAACCGTATTCTTTCAATTTTTCCTAACGCTAAAATAACACATCCCGAAAACCGCGGCTATGATGTCGGCGCTTTTATCGACTTCCTGCACCATATCAACCTCGATGAATATGATTATGTTCTTAAAGTTCATACCAAAAATCAGAATAAGCGCAATCAAACCATCTTAAACGGCAATAAACTTGATAACGCTTTATGGCGTAAAATCTTATTAGATGCGCTTTTAATAACCAAAAAACAAATACATAAAAACTTAGCGCTACTTAGCAAAAATCCTCAAATAGGAATGCTCGGAGCAAAATATTGTCTGACTAATGAAAAGCACGCTTATCAAGAATTATTACCCGAAATTAATGCCGTATTATCTCAAATGTCCTTGCCGCCGGTTACAAAGGTTACATTTGTTGCCGGCACAATGTTTCTTTGCAAAGCTTCATTGTTAAAGCCGCTACGCACTTTGTCTATTGCAGATTTTTCACCAACCAACGGCAAAGTGAGGGATAAAACCTTGGCTCATGTCATAGAAAGAGCCTTTGGCGCAATCATTGAACAACAAAACTATCAGCTTAGAGGGATACCCCAAAACCACTATGCCATAAAATTTCTGATAAAACGCTACACGCGTTTCTTCTATCAAAAGAAGCACACCAAATCCGGTAAAACAATCATCAAAATCTGTAAGTTGCCGGTTTATTCCCAAAGGAGCGCCGCGTGATAAAAGTTAGTGTCATCATCCCGATATATAATCGTGAAAAGTGGGTGAAAAATCTGCTGGATAATCTCTTAGCTCAAACACTCCCTGAAATAGAGTTTATCATCATAGATGACGGCTCGACAGATAATACGTTCACGCTGCTCAAGCAAAAAACACAAAAAGATATACGTTTCCATCTCATTAAAAACGCTGAAAACAAAGGTCCTTATCAGGCAAGAAATTTAGGCTTAAAGCAAGCCAAAGGCGAATATATCGGCTTTTTTGATTGCGATGATAAAATTCCCCAAGATTATTTTCAAAGTTTGTATGAGCAAGCCGCGTCCGCTCAGGCAGACATCATTTATGCAATGTATAATAACGAGCCTCATCGTATCGCAAAAATACAAACCGAGGCGGATAAATTCAAAGCGCTGAAAAACGGCGCTATATGGGATAAACTCTATAAACGTACATACTTAAACGCACATAAAATCTGCTTTACCGAAGGTCTATACACGGCAGATAATTTATTTGTCCTCAAAACATTTTTACAAACAGACAAAATCATATTAACCCCAACGCCAAACTATGAATATACAGTGCAAGAAGACTCAATCGGTAAAGATGTTTCAAAAAAAGCAAAGCGTAAAAAGGATATTATAGAAGTCTTAAAAAAAGCTTTGGCACTAAAAACGGAATTTCACCTCTCAGCAGAAGCCTCCGAAGAATACCAGAAATTTTTGCAACGAAGCCTCAAAGACTACCCGAATGACAAGCATTTTCAAACTCAATTTTATAAAATATTAGGATTAAAAAAAGAACCTCAAAAGGAGCCCACTATGAAATTAGCACTATTAAAACTGATGAGATTAACTCATCTGCTAAACAAGAAAAAATACAACGACAAACGTTATGTCGAGTTGGTAAACGCATCTCCTCTGTTTGATACAAAGTGGTATTTGGCAAACAATCCCGATGTGAAATCTCGCAAGATGAGCGCCGCTAAGCATTATGTCAAATACGGCTGGAAAGAGGGACGCAACCCCAGCCCGAAATTTGACGGCAATCAGTATTTAGCTGATTATCCGGATGTTATGGCAAACACAATGTGCCCTTTAGTGCATTACCTCATCTGTGGTTCTAAAGAGGGCAGGTGCTATAATAGCGTTACGGGCGAGATGACCTGCCCAAACGTCGACGAACTGGGGTTACTGGGCAAATTGCGCTATGCACTGGAATATCCGCTCCATCTTCAAGAAGAGTGTGACCGCCTGAAAAACGAAATCAGAATGTTAAAGCAAAGCTAGGAGAATAAATCATGAAAACCAACCTTGTTGTAGGCTGTGGCTTGTCTGGTGCCACAATTGCCCGTAAAATAGCCGAAGAACTTAATGAAAAAGTCATAATAATTGATAAGAAAAGTCACATAGCCGGTAATACTTATGATTATCGTGATAAAAACGGAATTATGATTCACAAATATGGTTCTCATATTTTTCATACAAATTTAGAAAATGTATGGGGGTTCGTCAATCATTTTGCTGACTTTAATACGTATATGCACAAAGTTATAGCAATTATTGACGGAATTAAAACCACAATTCCTTTTAACATACGTACGTTATATGATGTTTTTCCCAAAACAATGGCTGAAAATATGGAAAAAAAGCTGTTGGCTAAATTTGAATATAATAAAAAAGTGCCGATTTTAGAATTTCAAAAACAAGATGATAAAGATTTAAAATTCTTGGCAGAGTATGTTTATGAAAAAGTATTTTTACATTATACGGCAAAACAATGGGGTGCAAATCCGAGTGAAGTAGATAGTGCTGTAACAGCAAGAGTCCCCGTATATATCAGTTGTGATGAAAGATATTTTCAAGATAAATACCAAGGCATCCCTTTACACGGATACACAAATATGGTGAAAAAAATATTAAATTATCAGAATATAGAAGTTCGGCTAAATACCCAATACACAGATATAAAAGAAGCTTACAATAGAGTTTTTTTTACCGGCTCCATCGATGAATTTTTTAATTATAAATATGGCGAATTACCATACCGTAGCGTTTATTTCAAAATGGAAGAATATGATTTTCCATATTATCAAAATAATGCTGTGGTTAATTATCCCTGTAATTATGATTTCACCAGAATTCATGAGTACAAATACTACTTAAATGACATAAGTGATAAAACTGTTATAGCCAAAGAATATTCGGAATTTTTTGAACAAGGCAAAAATGAAAGGTATTACCCTATACCAAATGAAGCCAACAAAAAATTATACGCCAAATACCTAACAGAGGCGCAGCAAATGCAAAATATTTATTTTTTAGGTCGCCTGGGCGATTATTGCTACTATGATATGGACAAAGCCATAAATCGCGCATTAGAACTTTTTGAACAAATAAAAGGAGAATAAATTATGAAAAAACAGAAAAACAAACAGGCGATAAACCTCTGTTTTATATGTGATGAGAATTATGCACTACCAACCTGCGTTACTATAGAATCTTTAAAAATAAATAAAAGCAAACATAGCGAATATAACATCTATATTCTTGCTCAAAATTTGAGTCAGAATAGTATCACTAAATTAAAGAACCTTCAATCAGTTGATATGCTGATTAATATAATAGATGATTATTCTATTCAAATTGATATGGAAAAAATAAACATTGAAAGACATGTGTCGATAGCAGCATTAACAAAATTCTTTATTCCAAATATATTAAAAAGTATTAATAAAGTTATTTATTTAGATAGTGATATTCTAATACAAAACGATTTATATGAACTTTATAATACGAAAATAGAAGATTATTATGCTGGAGTTGTTATGGATACAATGACAATATGTGGAAAAAACGGTCATCTAAAAAAAATGAATTTTCCTTGGAAAGCGTATTTTAATAGTGGAGTACTTTTATTAAATTTAAAAAAATTAAGAGAAGATAATATAACAGATAAATTAATGTATTATAGACTAAATGGTTATAACCATTTTATGGATCAAGATGCATTAAATGTAGTTTTAGGTGGTAAAGTAAAATATTTATCAATTAGGTATAATTTATTAAATGTATATTTTGATAGTTTAAGTATAAGTGAACTAGAAAAGTTGTATAAAGAAAAATTCTATTCCACAAGAGTTGAAAATTATGAGAATGCTACAATTTTACATTTGGGAGGAAAAGAAAAGCCCTGGAATAAATTTATTGAATATTTAACGCCACTTTATAAAAAGTATGCAGAAAAAACAAACTGGAGAATTGATTATTTTCCTAAAGTTTCAATATTGGTTCCAATTTATAACGTTGAAAAATATCTACGAGAGTGTCTTGATAGCATTAAAAATCAGACTCTAAAGGATATTGAAGTTCTTTTGCTTGATGACGGTTCAACAGATAGCTGTCCGCAAATATGTGATGAATATTGTAAAAATGATTCTCGTTTTAAAGTGATTCATAAGCCAAATTCCGGTTATGGCGCAACCATGAATATCGGACTAGATAATGCCACAGGTGAATATATCGGAATCGTTGAAAGTGATGACTTTATAGACAGTGAAATGTTTGAATTCCTTTATACAAAAATTAATGAAAAACAATGTGATTTCGTAAAAGAAAATTATAATCAATATAAAACAACAGAAAACTCAAATAAATTGATAGAAGCGTTTAATAAAAAAGATATTTATGGTAAAGTAATTGAACCAATAACGGTAAAGAAAACATTTAACGGAGCACCTTCAATCTGGTCAGCTATATATAAGAGAGATTTCTTAAAAAATAATAATATTCGTTTTAATGAAACACCTGGAGCTTCTTTTCAGGATACATCTTTTTGGATAAAAGTACTATTAAAAGCTAAAAGGGCAATGTTTGTTAAAGAAGCTCATTTACATTATAGAAGCGATAATTTAGCATCTTCAGTTAAAGATTGTAAAAAAATATTTTGCGTATGTGATGAGTTTACTGAGTTAAATAAATTTTGCCAAGGAAATACCAGCGAATTAAAAATTGTTGAAGCTCTTAAAATAGATAAATATTTATGGAATATAAAAAGATTAACAGAAGAAGCAAAAAAGGAATTCTTATTAAAAACATCAGAAGATATTGTAAATATTATTAATCAAAATAAATATGATAGTGAAGTACTAAATATGAATATCATAGATAAAGAGCTACATATACTAGGGATAAAAACAAGACCTTTTGTATCACTCATCATTCCGGTATACAATGCCGAAAAATATTTAAAAGAGTGTCTTGATAGCGCCATTAATCAAACATTAAAAAATATCGAAATTATATGTATTAATGACGGTTCAACAGATAATTCTCTTCAAATACTTAATGAGTATGCACAAAAAGATACTAGGATAAAAGTATTAACACAAAAGAATCAAAAGCAAGGCGCAGCCAGAAACAAAGGACTTAAAATAGCCCAAGGAGAATATATACAATTTCTAGATTCAGATGATTATTTAATAAATAGTGCATGTGAATTGTTATATAATCAAATGAAAAAGAATAATTTAGATATGTTAATGTTCGGAGGAGATAATTTTAGTGATAAGACAAAAACTACAAATATTTACCAACAATATCATTTTCAATATTTTCCCAAAGAATGGAATAAAGAAATATTTAATTACAAAGATTGTCTTCCTTTTATAAATAGATTACCAGTTGCCGCTTGTTTAACAATGTATAAAAGGGATTTTATAGAAATTTACAAAATAGAATTTCCAGAAAAATTATTTTTTGAAGATAACGTATTTTTTGTGAAATCAATATTAAATGCCCAAAGAGTTGGCTTATTAAAAAATATTATTTATTATAGAAGAGTTTATGACAACTCAACAACAAAAAGATTAAATATTTTGTTCGATGATTATTTGAAAATAGTAGAATTGGTACTCTCGTATGTTAAAAAGCAAAATGATTATATATATCAAATTTATAAAAAATGGTATATAAAAGAAGTAATGCATCATTTTAACAACTTTTCTGTAGAAGAGCAAAAAAAATATAAAAAGCAAATAGTTAAATTAACATCTAAATATACTGACCATAAACTATCAACATATCTCCTTCTCCCATATTACCTTCCGAGGTTGTTCTATCTACGAAAAAAATATTTCAAAACCATTGTGTACAATCTCTATAAAAAGCTCATCACTATCCGTATTGATATTAAAAACTTCGGCACAGAAAATAACACCGTCGACGTCATAACAACCGCAAAGGTTAATAAACCATCGTGGTTTGCTAATGCGCAAGGGCAGGGTGCTGTTGTTGAAGCAAATCAAAACATCCTGAAATTGACGATAAAAGCCATACAAAACGGCAAACTTCGTCTGGAATTTAAAGGAATGGATAAACGCGCCAATGGCGTACGCTTCCCGCTTTGGGTCGACTATAAATCCATAAAAATCAATGGTAAAGAAATCTTATCTTCCCCGATAACAACCTGGCATGATAAGCCTTTCCGCTATGAAATGCCGGTCAAAGACGGACAAATTGTGACTGTTGAGGTGATTCAAAAATACCATCAATATAGCAAAACCGAACTGAAAGAGGTTATCTTAAAGCTCAATCCGGCTTCAGATTATATTAAATCGCACATCAAAAAAGTGACAAAGAAAATCTATCGGAAAATCACTAACAAAAGTGGATTTGTAAATAAAATCAAGCGATTGAAAAATAAATTCTCCTTTGCGCATAAAACCTCGCCCGTCTTGGATTTAATACGCCAAAACCAAGCGACGTTGCAACAGCTCCAAACGCAAAACAATGAGCTGAAAAAGGAAATTGAAGTTCTAAAAAAACTCATACAGAGCAAATAAAAACATTTTCACCAACCAAGGGCGCCAAACGGCGCCTTTTATTATGTAATTCAATTCTAATAACACACATAAACAAAAAAAGGCACCACAAGGGCACCTTGTTCTTCTCTAACACAAAAAACCAGTCACAAGGACTGGCTTCTTATTTTTGGTGGCGGGGGAAGGATTTGAACCAACGACCTTCAGGTTATGAGCCTGACGAGCTACCGGGCTGCTCTACCCCGCGATATATAACGTTATCAACGTAACGAAAGCATATATAAACGCAAATAAAATAGTTGTCAATAATATTTTTTAATATTTTGCAAATTTTTTTTCTCCTGTTATCTTAAAATCAACTGTTAATGCTTTCAAAGGTATGTAAATGAAAGAAAAATCCTTAAATAACGAGTCGACAATCGCTCATAACCCTGAGCGCAAGCTGGGAATTGTCGCCGGAGGCGGCGAACTTCCTTTTAAGCTCATCAACTGGTGTGAAAAAAATGCCCGCCCGTATTTTGTTTTAGCCATAAAAGGTAACGCTGCCGAGAATCTCTGTACCCAAAATATCCCGCATGAAGCAATAAGAATAGGGCAGGCAGGCACCGGTTTTAAACGTTTCAAACAAGAAGGCGTTAAAGAAATCGTTTTAATCGGCACCATCAAACGCCCGAGCTTCAAAGAGCTCGTCCCTGATTTAAAAACCGCCGCTTTTTTTGCCAAAATCGGCACCAAAGCCTTAGGGGATGACGGTATTTTGCGCGCGCTGATTAAAGAAATCGAAGCCGAGGGGATGAAAGTTGTAGGCATACAAGAAGTTATGCCCGATATTTTGGTTAAAATCGGCACTTTAACCACCAAAAAGCCAGATAAAGAAGATGAAATAGACATCCGCCGCGGCGTTGCCGTCGCCACCTCTTTAGGCGCGCTGGATGTCGGACAGTCCGTCGTTGTCCAGCAGGGCTTGGTTTTAGGCGTTGAGGGGATTGAGGGAACAGATAAGTTGATAACCCGTTGCGGCGAATACAAACGCCAAGGCAAAGCCCCAATTTTAATCAAACTGCGCAAACCCTCGCAAGACTTGCGGGTCGATTTGCCGACAATCGGGCTTAAAACCGTCGAAAACGCGCACGCTCAAGGCTTTAAAGGCATAGCCGTTCACGCCGGCAATACGCTGATTGTCAATGAGCCGGAAGTAATAGCGCTTGCCAATAAATATAAAATGTTTATCAAAGGGATAAATCCCGCGGAGTATGAAGAATGTTAGTGTATTTGATAGCCGGAGAACCGTCGGGAGATACCTTGGGTGCAAAGCTTATGCGTGCCTTAAAAAAAGCCGACCCAAAGCTTCAATTTGCCGGAGTAGGCGGTGAAAATATGCAAAAAGAAGGTTTGACCTCTTTATTTGATATTACAGACTTAGCCATAATGGGCTTGGCCGAGGTTATCCCGAGCATTCCTAAAGTCTTAAAACGCTTAAAACAAACCGTCGAGGATATAAAAGCCAAACAGCCTGCCGCCGTCATCACGATAGACAGTTGGAGTTTTTCTTCCCGTGTGCATAAAGCCTTGCGCAAAGATAAAATAGATACCTTGCAAATCCATTACGTTGCCCCGCAAGTCTGGGCATGGAAAAAGGGCAGGGCGAAAACCATGTATAAATACATCGACCATCTTTTAACCCTGTTCCCGAACGAACCGGCGTATTTTACCCCTTATCGCTTAACGGCAGATTGTGTCGGTCATCCGGCTATTGAGGATATAAAACAAGCTCAAACTAAAACAAAAGAAAATAACCTCATTTTGCTTCTCCCCGGTTCAAGACATAATGAGGTGACGCGCCTGTTGCCGGTGTTTTTACAAACCGCCGCTCTCTTAAAACAACAAAATCCGGCGCTTGAATTTGCCCTCCCGACCGTCAAGACGGTGGAAACCTCTGTCCGCCAAATCATAAAAGCAAGCCAAATGAAAGACATCAAAATAATCAACAACCCCGCGGAAAAAAAGCAGGCATTTGTTAAGGCTCACGCCGCTATTGCCGCCTCCGGCACGGTGTCGTTGGAATTAGCGCTCTTAAAAATTCCGCACATCATCGCTTACAAAGTCGCCCCCTTAACGGCGTTCATCGCTCGCCATTTCTTAAAAATATGGTCGGTCAATCTGCCAAACATTATCTTAAACGAACGCGTCATCAAAGAGATGTTGCAAGAATCCTGTACCCCAAAAGCCTTGGCGGAAGCCATAACCCCGTATCTTGATAATAAAGGCAAAGCAAGAGAATTTTTCTTGCAAAAAATGACCGAGCTTCATCAAAAACTTGGCGTCGGCAAAGAAACACCGAGCCAAAAAGCCGCGTTAATTATCTTAAATAAAATAAAAGAAAGACCCCAAAAGTGATAGAATTTCTAAAAAAGCAAGGACTGCGCCTCAAGCTTTACGCTTATGAAAATTATCAAAATGAAGCGGAAAGTCTGCTTGTTTGGTATGCCGTCGCTTATGCTTTGGGCGCGGCTTTTTATTTTGCTTTCCCCTATGAATTGCCGGTATGGCTCTTGGTGGTCTTTCTGGAAGCCGTCCTTTTATTGCTTTATCTGAATAACCGACGTGACGGAACTTTCAAGCTCTTAACTTATCTGGCAGTGTTCTCATTAGGGCTATGTGTTGCCAAAGCCAACGCTCTTTATCAAAACTTGAGTGTAGAAAAAAATATCGAAGAAACAACCTATATAACAGGACAAGTTAAAGTAACAGATTATAATTCATCAGGTCGCCGGCGGATAGAACTTATCAATGCCGATAATTTTGAAAAGCCCTTAAAAGGCAGTTATAAAATCAGCTTAAATCAAAACCTCTCCTGGCTCAAACCGGGCGTTTGTGTTGAGTTAATCGCTAAATTTCCGCAAAACTATGCTCCAAATCCGTTAAGCAATTATAATATGGACAGGGCAAATTTTTACCAAGGTGTCAGCGCCTCAGGCTACGCCATAAGCCCGGTATTTCAAAAAGACTGTGAACACTCTCCCTCAGTAATAGCCAATCTGCTCACTGCAATGCGCCAAGCCGTCATCAAAGCGTTATCCCCCGCTAATCCTGAAACACAAGGTATCATAAAAGCCTTAACCATCGGGGATAAAAGCGCCATTTCGCAATCTCAAGCCGCTGAGTATCGCACCGCCGGTCTTGCTCACTTCTTAGCCATTTCCGGAATGCACATGGGGATGATTGCATTGTTAGCGTTTTTCCTCATTAGGCTTTTGTTCTTTAACCTGGGCGAGGGGAGGTATGACCTGCGCAAACCGGCCGCCCTCATCGCCCTAGCTATCACCTTTGTTTATTTTCTGATTTCAGGTCAAAGCATTTCCTGCATCAGAGCGTTCATTATGACCTCAATCATTCTCTTAGCCGTGCTCTTAAACCGCCGCGCTATCTCTTTAAGACTATGGGCGTTTGCTGTCCTTATTGTCGTAAGCGTTATGCCCGAAGCCGTCGTTTCCCCGGGCTTTTTGATGTCTTTTGCCGCTGTTTTGGGCTTAACCGCATTTTATGAGAAAAACGCCGCCAAGCTACATGCTTGGTTTGCGCAAAAATCGCTCACAGGCAAAATCTTAACCTACATTGTCGGCGTGTTAATCACGGATTTTGTCGCCAGCCTGATGACAACACCATATAGTCTTTATTACTTCCGCCAGCTTTCGCTATACACCAGCTTAGGCAATCTCTTAGCCGCCCCCGTTATCGCCTTTGTCATTATGCCGGCGTTATTGGCTTTTTTAATCACGGTGCCGTTCGGCGGCTCAACCTTATGCTTAAAGCTGTTAAGCGCCGGGGTAGGGCTGTTAAATGACATCACCGCTTATGTCGCTTCTCTGCCGGGCGCCAAAAACGGCGAGGGCTTGGCGCAAATGCCTGATTGGGGAATATTGCTGATAACATTAGGTCTGTTATGGCTCTGTATATGGCAGGAAAAATGGCGCTTTTGGGGAATTGTCGCTATCGTCTTAGGTCTTTCAAGCTTTCTCACCACGCCAAAACCGGACTTTGTCTTTGATGACTTGGGGCAAACTTACGCCTGTCGGGATGAAAACGGCAAACTTACCCCAACCCCATGGCATAAAAACAAATTCTTAATTAGAAGCTGGACCGGTCAAACGCCGCAAAAAGGCGAACAGATACCTAACCAAAATCTCTCCTGCACCAAAGAGAACTGCACCTGCCAAAAGCGTATCACTTTTAGCAAAGGAGAGGTTAAACTGGATAATCGCCCCGTAGAGCTCAAATCAGGCGGTTTTATCAGTTTGGATAGAGGGATATATTATACACAGCGCCGTTCCCCGCGAATATGGAATAAATAAGAGCTTAAAGCCCTTTGTCTTTCTTAACCTCGGCAATAATCTCTTCAAATCTCTTGGCAATTTTCTCTGCGGTAAAATGTTGTAGCGTAATCTCTTGTGACCGTTTGGCTTTTTCAAGCCGCTCTTCTTCATGCGCCGGGTCTAGGTAATATTTAATCAGCGCCACAAGTTCTTCTTCCGTCTTCCACATCGGCACGCTATCGCCATAAACTTCTTCAATTTCAGGTATATAGTCAGAAATCACCAAAGTCCCGCACGCCGTCGCATCAAAAATTCTGTTGCTGATAACGTTATGCACAAGCATTTCTTTTCTCGAATCGTTCAAGACAATTTTCGCCGAACTGTAATGTTTATAAAGCTCGCGATTATCAAGAAAATCATATACTTCCGCCCCATTCCAATTCGGTCCGTAAATTGTAATCGGTAAATTGTGTTTCAAAGCAATAGGTGCCGCTGTGCGATAAGACGCATTCACTCCGACAAAGAAAATATCTGAGGCTAATTCTGCGTGGAACTCTGGATAAAAACGTTTTGTATTAGTAAATTGCGGCACATAATAAGCTTTAATTCCTCTTTTTAAGAGTTCTTGCCAAATATTTTTAGAGGCAACTGCAACAGCATCATATTGCACTACATCATAAGCCAATTCATTATAATAAACCTCTGTATCCTCGATGTTTGCCTCATTTCCTAGTTGCGGGTAGGCTAAATATAAAATATTAATATACCCAAAAGCATCTTCCGCATTAGGTTTCATTCCTCTGACGATAATATTAACTTTAGTCGGATATTTATAAAGCGAATTAAAAAAGGTCATCGAAGTTTGCCACATATCTGCCATATAGCCGCTCAAATCAGAAATCAGCCAATAATCTCCGCTTGCGGTATGTCCAACCGCCACGGGCAAATCAAAGTTCAAACTTTTGTCATCAATTTCTATTTTCGGTTCTTTCTTTGTGGGCAAAATATGCACCAGTTTTTTAGCATTATGTTTTAACGAATATTCCTTAAAAACTAAGCTTTGTGCATCATTTACCCGCTTTTCAATCTCAAGCGGCAACGGTTTATGCAAAACATCAAGAATAAAACGCTCCAAATCGCTTTTCCCCATATAAAAGCTAATCCGGTCATTAAACAAATTGAGAGTGTCTTCCACAAAATCCATCCACCCCCACCAAGTAGCCAGTGGAATTTTTTGCGCCGCAATCGTATAAAATATCGGATATAAATCAAGCGACTCATCATTAAGCGCTGTTTTTAAGGCAATGACCGCCTGAAATTCAGGCATATCTTGCAAAATGCGCTCCCGCTCATGGGGTTGATATAAACGATAAGGCAGTTTCTTTTCTTTAAGAATTTCTTCGGCATAGGGTGGCTCTCCGATAACCGCTATAAATTTACCATTTTTCTTTGAGATATTTGGAGTATCGGCAAACAACGGCAGATAATAAACTTTTTCTTTCAAATTTAAATCCGCGTTCAAAAAATCTTTGAGTAACGGTGTTGAGGTCAAAATGTAATCAAACTTAGAAAAATCCGGCAAATAGTCCCTTGTACTGCCGAGCCATAACACATTATGCTCCGTATCAACTTCTGAGATGTGTTGTCCTTTCTCAAAATTAGCCGTATAAAGCGTATAATTTCCCTCAAAACCGCCGATTTTATTAACCTCAGAAACAAGCGCTTGCGCATACGCACAAACCTTTCCGCCACAAGGCTCTTTTAGTTTAATTTCACCTTTGGGAAGCTTTATAAAAAAGAATCCTGCAGCTGTTAATAAAAGAAAAAACAAAAAAAAGTATCTAATTTTAGTCATCAATTTGTTTCTCCCGTTTAATCTTGGCAATAATCTCGTCAAATTGTTGCGCTACTTTTTCAACAGTAAAATATTTTAGCGTGATTTCTTGCGCCTGTTTGGCTTTTTCAAGCCGCTCTTCTTCATGCGCCGGGTCAAGATAATACTTAACCAGCGCTACTAACTCCTCTTCTGTCTTCCACATCGGCACACTGTCGCCATAAAATTCTTCAATTTCCGGTATATAATCAGAAATAACCAAAGCGCCGCACGCTGTCACATCAAATATGCGATTAGGAATAAAATCAAACTTCCGCATAGCTGGACGTGTATCATTTAACACAATCTTCGCCGAGCTGTAATATTTCCTTAAAATACGATTGTCAATATATTCTGCTTTTGCCAACCGTCCCCAGCCTCCGCCATAAATATCAATGGGAAGATGATGGTTTAGCAAAATCTGCGGTGTTTTGCGATAAAATGTCTTATTGCCGACAAATAAAACATCGCTTTTTAAATCGTTGCTAAAGTCAGGATGAAATTTATCGGTATTGGTAAACTGCGGCACATAATAAGCCTTAACCCCTAAGCTTTTAAGCCATTGAGCGTACGTCTTAGAAGAAACAGTCAGCCCGTCAACATAAGAAAATTCATTTTTAAGCTTCTTAAAGTAAGTTTCTTTCATTTCAAGACTGTCCGATAAATCTTCTTCTTTATCTAAAGGGGGAAACAAAATATACATCAAGCTGACAGTATCAGCTCTCTTTATATTTGCAGAAAGCGGAATTCCCCCGCGCAAATAAATGCTGACATCAGCCTCATCGTGTAATAAGCTCAAAGGAAAACTGACGCCGGAAAATATGCCGTTTTTATAAAAAATATTCTCTAAATCTTTCGCAATCCAATAATCGCCATTATTATACAGTCCGGCATGAGTAGAAGAAATGATATTATAAAAATGAGTGCTTTTTAAAAAAGGCGGCTTCTTATCTTTAAGCGCAACGGCAAGGCGTTCTGCTGCTGCCTCAACCGAAAGAAAAGACTTGATAAAGCGGCTTGCCCGCAAAGCCTCTTTGGTATGCAAAAAGAAGTTTAAAACCTCGTCTTTGTCTTTATAATAAGTCAAATAATCCCCTAAAACATACATTGCCAGAGGGGTAAGAAGATGAAGCGACGCATCTTTTGCAAAAATATTTTGTGTTAACACGGGAATTTTAAGCCATAAAACATCAAGCAAAAAAGGGGAGTAATCCATACTGGCAGACGTAAGCGCATTATTATCAAAAACCACACCGGAAATATGCCCTATATCAGAAATTAGCTTTTGTGCGGTTTCAAAATCAGCTTTTTCATATAAAACAAACGAAATTCCTCTATCTTCTAAAACTTGTTGAACAAGAGGGGAAGCCCCGAATAAAACCACATAGCACTTTTTATCATCAAAACGAGCCGCACACTCAGCTTGCAAATTATCATCTCCTCTTGTAAACATCGGGAAAAAATGCGCTCTAATACCATAATATTTCAAAAAAGACATCAAATCAGGTGAGGAAGTCAAAATCAAATCATATTCATTCGTCGATAAAAGATTAACATTCTGATAACTTCCTAAAATCAGAATATTAAAATGCTCTTTATTTTGTATTTGGGGAATATGAGGAACAAAAAAATTAGCCGCATAAATGTCAATAGGTTTTGTTGGCGAAATATGCGCTTTCTTTAAGCTCTTCTTTAAGTTATCAGGAAGTTTCTCCGTGTTTTTTTTAATAAATCCGTCCTCGGCATAAACAACTGAAATCTGTAATTCTTTGGCAAAAAAAGCCCAATATGCCAAAAATCCCAGTATACCTCCGCCGATAAGTATCAAAAAAAGACGTCGCAATAATATTTTCTCCTCGTTAAAAACAATCTCAAACAACGTTTAAGGTTTTTCTTTAACCTCAGCTCCGGCACCAATAGCTTTACTGATTTCTTTCAAAATATCTTCTTGGCTTACCGTCTTGCCCTGCCAAGCTCTAAGTGTCTTCTTCATTAAAGCCTTAGCCTGTTCAACCTGCTGCGGGTCTAAACCGGCAGCCGTTCCTTTATCGGCAACATCTTCCATAATCGTTTCCAGCACAACGCGCTGTTCGTTTTGTCTTGCCCAATTATCAAAAAGCGCCCAGCTGATAACACATCCAGCACATAAAATTAAAAGGAAAATAAACCTAAACTTGGCAATAATGCGGTCATTATCTGCCCCATAAACCTCATCGCTGTCGTCAGCTTCGCCAAAAAGTCCGTCTTCTTCATCTGTCGGCTTGGAAAAAAGCTTGATTAAAAAGAAAAACCACACCAAAAGCGCAATCAAAACATAAAGGCTGATAAAAAACGTTCCCGCAACCAAAACGGCAAATAAACCAAGATAAATTCCCGCTTTTTTGTTAATATCATGCAAGCGTCTGGCGCTAATAGCGGCAATCGGCAGCAATGTCGCCAAAAAATAATAATAGGCGAGCATATCCACATCAATCACATTGCCCAAAACATAAAGCACCGCCAAAACAATTGCCTCGGCCGCCATAAAGCCCCAAAATTCAAGCCGGCTCGCTCTGCCGTGAAACGCAAGATATTTCTGCGTAATGCCTCTTAAATAATAATCAAACGCATCTCCCCAGGCATGATACATATTTTCTTTGCTAACCCGTCTGATTTCTTTATCTGTTTTAGCGGCAGGTAGCGGTGTTTCCTCGCTTAAAATATCTTTATCTTTAATCAGCATTGCGATTCTCTCCTAAATTTGCAAGTTAGACGGCGTCGTTTTCAACCGGCTTTTTCTTTTTTGTTGCCTTTTTTACTTCTTTTTCGTTTTCCAAGAGCTCTTTTGCGGGTTCTGAAACGGCAACGATTTCTTTTTTGTGGCGTTTGCTAAGCGGCAGATTATAAAAGAAATCATACATCTTAAAATACACAATAGAGATAAACGCCAAAATACCGGAGCGAACCATCTCCGCTACAATCGGGTTAACAAAATTAAGCGCAATCATCATACACAATAAGATGATAAACGCCACGGCCGCCGTCATCCCGATACGGATAAAATTCCCTTTAGTCTTAGCGTATGCGTTCAAAAGCGAACGGCTTTTGCCGGTAATTTCTGAAACAAACGTAAACGAAGGCACGATAAAAAACGCCACAAACAGCATAAAGATAAACAAATATTTGCCCACCAGCCAAAAAACACTGCCAAGAATGAGCGAAACGACAACATCACCGCCCGTCGGCAACGCTTCTTTAACAAAATAAAGCAAAAAGTTAATCACAACCGTGCTTGCCAAAATGGCGCTTAAAAACATCACAACAGCCGTCAAAAACCTTAACCCCGCGGCAATAAACACCTCTTTGTCTTTCAAAATCTGCTGTTTATAGTAAAATCCCGCGGCAAAATAAAAGAAAAGGTAGATATATACAAGAAAAACCACCCTAAAAGAAGTGGCGCCGATAAACATCGGAGCCAAACTTCCCAAGAAATAAAAAATACTCAAAAAACAGTATGCAAACAAATGACTTGTAACGTATCTGTAAGCGTTTCTGTAAACTTTTTTTACTGATAGTTTTTCTTGCATTTCAAACCTTTATTTTCTTTTATTCATGTATTCCGTTAACCAATGAATGTTATATTGCCCATCAATAAATTCATTTTGGGAAATAATATCCTGATGTAACGGAATCGTCGTCTTAACGCCCATGATGATAAACTCTTCCAAAGCCCGACGCAAACGCATCAAAGCGGCGTTTCTGGTCTTGGCATGAACAATGAGTTTAGCAATCATACTGTCATAAAACGGCGGAATGGAGTATCCCGAATAAATCTCGGAATCAACACGGATTCCTAAACCGCCCGGAGCGTGCCACTCGGTAATCTTGCCGGGGCAGGGCGCAAACGTTTCCGGGTCTTCGGCGTTAATACGACACTCAATCGCGTGTCCTTTAAACTGAATATCATCTTGTGTATAGCCCAAAGCCGCGCCTGAGGCAATGCGGATTTGCTCACGCACAATATCAATTCCCGAAACAGCCTCCGTAATCGGATGCTCAACTTGAAGACGAGTGTTCATCTCTAAGAAATAAAACTTGCCGTCTTCATACATAAATTCGAGCGTTCCTGCGTTTTGATAGCCGATTTTCTTAATCGCATTGCAGACAATCTCGCCGATTTCTTTACGTTGTGTGTCATTCAAAGCCGGTGACGGGCATTCTTCAATCACTTTTTGATGATTACGTTGAATAGAGCAGTCACGTTCGCCCAAATGAACCACATTGCCGTATTTATCCGCTAAAATCTGCATTTCAATATGCCGCGGGTGCTGTAAATATTTTTCCATATACACGACGTCAGACGGAAAAGCCGCTTTAGCTTCCGCTTTGGCCATGGTGTAAGCTTCGCCGATGTCATCATCGGAATAAGCCACTTTCATTCCTTTGCCGCCGCCGCCGTCTTTGGCTTTAATAATCACCGGATAACCGATTTTATTAGCCCACACTTTAGCGTCTTCAACACTCTCAAGAGCCGTTGACCCCGGGGTAATCGGAAGACCGGCTTCAATAGCTGCTTTTCTTGCCGTAATCTTATCACCCAATAAGCGCATTTGCTCAGCACTCGGACCGATAAACGTAATGCCGTGCAATTCAACCATCTCGGCAAAATCAGCGTTTTCAGATAAAAAGCCGAAGCCCGGGTGAATAGCGTCCGCGCCCGTAATCAATGCCGCGGAAATAATCGCCTGTTTGTTCAGATACGATTCGGAAGACCTTGCAGGCCCGATACAAACCGCTTCATCAGCCAAACGAACGTGCATGGCATTAGCATCGGCCTCAGAGTGAACCGCCACCGTGCGAATACCCATTTCTCGGCAGGCTCTGTGGATTCGAAGCGCAACTTCGCCGCGGTTTGCAATTAAAACTTTCTCAAACATTTAAAAATTCCCAAAAAAAGTTTATTCAATCACAACCAAAGGCTCACCGTATTCAACCGGGTCGCCGCTTTCAACCAAAATTTTAACCACTTTGCCGCCTTTGTGCGCTTTAACCGGGTTAAAGGTTTTCATAGCTTCAACCAAGCAAACCGTGTCACCTTCAGCCACCGTGTCACCCGGTTTAACATAATCCGGAGATTTCGGGTCAGCAGACAAATAAACCACACCAACCATCGGCGATTTAACCGCATTCGGGCTGTTCGTATAGTCAACCTCAGCGCTTTCAGCGGGAGCACTGGTTGTTGCAACCGGTGCCGCAGCCTGAGAAACCGGAGCAGGGGCAACCGCTGGAGCTTGTGCAAACGCACCTGTTACGGCAACGCCGGCCGGTTGTCTTGATAGGGAGATTCGGCAGCTTTCATCCTCGTATTCTAATTCGGTTAAATTTGTTTTATCTAAGATTTCTGCCAGTCTGCTTATAATTTTTGTATCCAAGGGATTAGACATAATTATCCTCTCAATTAAAATTAAATTCTTTCCATTCATAAGCCGACATTCAAAAAAATACAAGCATTTTCTTCCATCTCTCCCCAAACAATGCACAAAAAGCGCAAAAACAGAGCGTTATATTGTTATTTTTAAAGCCGGAAACGCCGCTTATTTTAACAAAGCCTTATATTTGCTTCGCAAACTTCTGTAATGCGCCTTCAACTGTCCAAACGTAAAACACGCTAATAATTTATAAAGACGATACTTAAAGAGATACTCTGGTCGATTGCGCAATTTTTCATAAAGCCCGTTAAAACGCATAAATAAGATTTCTTCGTAAAACGGCGTCAGCCGTGCATAATGCCAAAATATATCCGCCGCCTCTTTATCAGGAAAATGCCATGGTTTGAAAGCTGTAGTGTAGTGAATAATTGCAGGGTCTTTTATTGTTTGCGTATATTCAAGACGATATTCTTGAGGATAAGCCATAAACTCTTCCGGCTTCATCAAAGAATTTCCGTATTGACAATTCCATTTCATCTCCGCCAGTTGATTTTGCCCGTAAAATACAACATTAAGCACATCTTGGTCAGGATAATGAAATTTAGGAAGCGATAAAGCCGCCTTTAGTTTTTCCTCATACCAAACAAGGTCAATTTGCCTTATATTAAACAGCAAAACGCCCGAATTGAAATAAAGCTCCGGATTTTCGACACCGTAGTCTTTGTATAGCTGAAAATGCTTATTTTTTTGTTTAACAATCTGAGAAAGAGGGTCGAGAACGGCAATCAATTTTTTGTCGTTAAAGTTTTTTCTATAAAAATCCTTAATATTCTGATGAAAGCAAACATCCGAATCAACATACATCACTCGGTCAAATTTTTGCATAATAAACGGAATAAACAAGCGGTAATACATACTTACCGACCAATAGCTGAAAGCATTTAGGGAAATTCCGCTGAATTTTGCTTTAATGTAAGCATCTAAATTAAAAAAGCGCAAACTAAAATTTTTCGGCAACATTGCCGCCAAAAGCTTTTTATTGCGCTCTGAAATATCATTTTCAAACAAAATTATATCATAAAGTTCATTGGGTTTGCTGTTTATAATCAACGACTTCAACGCCACGCCGAAATAAGGCGTGTAATTATTATCCGGTGCAAAAACCAACGTATAAGCATTTGGGTTGGCAAATGCAGGTTCAATTAAATATTCGATATTATTGCTCATATATCCTCACATAACAAAAAAAAGCCGCTTGATGAAGGCGACTGGGAGTTAGAAGCAATTTCTTGAATTGTGCAGCTATTTGGCATAACCTTATTAACTGCCTCCCAGTCAATAGACCAAAAGGCAGTTTTTTACGCCTGTAAACAGGCAACAAGAAGAGGCTTCTAAACCTCACTATGTTCATCATTCATAGCAAGAAAAAACTATAAGCAATGCCAAAATATGTCAAATAGTTTTTATACACTTATCAAAAGATTAAAAAAATCCTCTTTCTGTTTTTGGTGTGAAAACGCGTTTTGCTGACTATTTTTTAACTAATAACAGATATATTATCGTCGGTATAACTTAACAAGAGGAGTGAAAATGCGCGATTTAACCGAAGTTTTGCTAAACTATGACATCAACGGCACCGTTAAAACCATCACCCAAGGTCCGCTGTTGCAAATAATCGAGTTTGAACCCAAAGCCGGCACAAAATTAAAAAACATACTGGCAGTGGAAGAGGATATTCGCCGTGAACTGGGCGTTTCCTCGCTCAGAATTGAACCATCAAACACCAATAACAGCATTTTGTTTCAAATCCCCTTAGATGAGTTTGACACTATTGATTTTAAAACGCTTCTGGAGTCGCCCCAATTTCTCACCGCTAAAACAAAGCAAACTCTGCCGCTCATCTTAGGCGCGGATATAACAGGAACTCCTGTTATTGCGGATTTATCAAAAATGCCCCACCTCTTAATCGGCGGCACCACCGGCTCCGGCAAATCAGTCGGTTTGAATACGTTTATCTTATCGTTAATGGCGGCTCTTCCACCCCAAGAGCTCAAATTTGTCCTGATAGACCCCAAAAAGATAGAATTCAGTATCTATAATAACCAAAAATATCTCTTAACGCCCGTCATCACTGAAACCGCGGAAGCTATCGCCATTCTCAAATATTTAACCGAAGAAATGGACCGCCGTTATGAGCTTTTGAGCGAAAAGATGAGCAAAAATCTGGCTGAGTATAATACCTCAGGGCAGGGGAAGCTTCCTTACATTGTCTGCGTTATAGATGAGTTTGCTGACCTGATGGCGCTTGATAAAAATGTGGAAAAAGACGTAATGCGCTTGGCGCAAAAAGCCCGCGCCGCCGGCATACACTTAATCCTTGCCACACAGCGCCCCTCGGTTGATGTTGTCACCGGTGTCTTAAAAGCCAATTTTCCGACCAGACTTTCCTATAAAGTCGCAAGCTCTGCAGATTCGCGCACGATATTAGATACAACCGGCGCTCAAAGCCTGCTCGGTCGCGGCGATTCGCTGTTCTTGGCGGCAAACGGCAGCTTAATCCGTCTGCATGGCGCTTATATCACAGATTCGGAAATAGCAACATTGCTCAAACCTTATCGTGAGCAAATTCGCCCGTTGAAGTTAGCTGAAAAAACAGAAATACAAACCCAAAACACTCCCGAAAAACCCAAACAACCGCTTTATAAAAGAATTTTTAACTTTTGGGGCAATCTGCGCCAAAAGGATAGGGATATGATTATCAAAGTCGCTAAATACGCGTTTGCTTATCTTGCCGGTTTCTTGAGTAACAGAAAAAATAAAAAGTAACGTCAAAACAAACAATTGATAACATATTCACAAAAATATGTAAAAAATCAAAAAAAACGCTTGCCAACTAAAAAAAACTCCTATATAATCCTATCTCGTACCGGCCAGATAGCTCAGTTGGTAGAGCAGA
>JAGAZZ010000008.1 GCA_017939155.1 Alphaproteobacteria bacterium
GCTCAGTTGGAAGAGCAGAGGACAGACAATCCTCGTGTCGGGGGTTCGATCCCCTCTCTGGCCACCATTAAAATAAAAACACAGGGCTTGTCCCTGCTTTTTTATATTAAATGAGAACTAGGGGTCAAACCTCCGACACGAAAGTGTTGGGGCTCGCAGGATAAAACAACACAGTGTGTTGTTTTTGCCGAGAGCTATAGCAGCTCTTAACGAACGACTTGCTTGTAAAAGCAACAAAGAGAGTTTAGAGCTGGCTTGTCCGAAGCGAAGTTAGTGTTGCGAACAGCGCAACACTTACGCAGCAAGTCCTCTCATCGCACTCAAAACTCATAAAATACCATTATCATATATCCTTTCGTGGCGTTTTTTTATTTTAAATCGTCGTCCTCCAACAAAACCTCCAAAAACATCTTGACAAAAAAAATCCATAAACTATACTCCGTTCCTAGTGTTAAATAGTATTATGTCTAATTTAAAAAAATTATTTTTATGATTACATTTCAAATGTTACAAAAAATTGTGAAGCGAAAAGAAAACAGTGCCGCTGCGCAATATGCCATTAAGCGCAAGAATGTCGTGATATATCGCCGCATGGAGCTGGATGGCACACCTTATACGCTGATTCTGTTTACCAAGGCAAAACAAGCCTTTATGGAACTTTATGACGCCAAGGTAAATATCATCTTGTTTGACAAGTATCTCCTGATGCTGGATGGTCCGACCACAGAAAAGGTCAACTTTAACCACCTCCGCGTCTTTAATGTAGACGAAGGAACAATGGAAAAAAGGGTAGGGGTTGACTTTGGAATATGCGAAAAGAAAGACGTCGTGATTATAGACGAACACCTGCTCGTCTTAAAACAAAAGTCACATCCTCGTTTTGCCGTCATTATAAATGACCGTTTAACGGAAGTTCCTTTCTCAATTGCCGAAGACATCTTGCGTATGCCAACACTCAGCGCACCGCAGCAAAACTCTATCAAGGCTTTTTACAGTCACGAAAAATGGGAGAATCATAATAATATTTTGATAAATCCTGTTAATTTCTCCGTACCGAGCCTGATGGCGCTCACTTTCTTTTGCAAACAAAAGCCAATCTGGCAAATGTTGAAAAATTCCAAGAAGCTTGATGCCAAGATGATAGAGGTTATCTTGTCTTTCAATAAGAAAGATAAACCCCAAATCACTTACCTCCGCTCACAATCATTGCAGTAACAACCAAAAGCGCCCTTTAAAGAGCGCTTTTTTGTTTTTTTAATTTTATTTTAGGTTACTCCCCGCAAGCTTTAAGAATAAAGTTGCATAGTTGTTCGCTAAACGCACCAGGGTTAGACACCGCTTCGCCTTCGGCAATCTTGGCTTGAGCCAAAATCAACTCAGCCGCGCTCTTAACCTCGTCTTTTTTCTCCTCCTGCTTGATAAGCTCAGAGAGCTTAATAATCAATGGATGATATGGATTAATCAGCAAAATGCGGTTGCTGTCAAAGCTGGTCTTTTGCTGGTGGTTGCGCATCAATCTTTCTAAATGAATGCTCATCTGCCCATCTTCAACCGTAAGGCTTGCCGGACTCTTGGTCAATTTATCCGTCACCTCAACTTTGCCAGCCTCATCCTTAAACCACTCACTCATTTTTTCCATTAAAAGCTTCAGCCCTTCGTCATCGGCTTTAGCTTCATCTCTTGCAAAGCTCAAATCAATCTTTGCCTGAGAAATGTGTTTGAGCTCATGCCCTTTATAAGAAAGCAGCGTCTGCGTCCAAAACTCGTCAATTGGGTCAGTCAAAAGCAAAACTTCAATCCCTTTTTGCTTAAAGGCGTCTAACATCGGGTTGCAAAAGAGCGTTTTGGCGTCATCGCCGGTAATGTAATAAATCTCTTTTTGCTCAGCCCCCATACGCTCAATATACTGGTCTAAAGAAATAAGCTTATCAACTGATGTGGTCGAATAGAATCGCGAAAGTCCTGCCACTTCTTCTCGATTGGCAAAATCTTCATAAATTCCTTCTTTAAACGCAATGCCAAACGCTTTCCAAAAAATCTCGTAATCGTCCTCATTTTGAGCCTTTTTCTTTAACTCTTTAAACACGCGTGATACCACACCTTGTCTGATTTTGGCAATCAAAGCGTTTTGTTGAAACATCTCACGCGAAATATTCAAAGGCAAATCTGCGCTGTCAATCACCCCTTTGACAAACCTTAAATAAGCCGGCATCAACCCCTCAACCTTATCCGAGATAAACACTTTGTTGACATAAAGCTTAATTCCGGTCAAACGGTCGGGCTGGAACAAATCGTAAGGTGCCTTGGTCGGAATAAACAACAACCCCGTATATTCCAAGCTTCCCTCAGCCTTAAAGTGAAGCGTCATCCACGGGTCATCAAAGTTCTTGGTAACGTGCTGATAAAAATCTTTATACTGTTTTTCGGTAATTTCAGCTTTATTGCGAGTCCAAAGCGCTGCCGCGCGGTTAACCGTTTCTTTACCGGCTTCACCCAAATTTAACACAATCGGATAGTCAATATGCTCCGAATAAGTGTGAATGATGTTTCTTAAATAAATCGTATCCGTAAAGTCTTTGGCGTCTTCTTTAAGATAAAGCTTGATGTCCGTACCATTGCTCTCTTTTTCTGCCTCGCTGATTTCAAATCCGTTGGTTCCGTTGGAAACCCATAAATAAGCCTGTTTGGTATCCGCCCGCCTGGTCAAAATTTCTACCTTTTCTGCCACCATAAAAGCCGAATAAAAACCAACGCCGAATTTGCCGATTAAATCAATGGCGGACTCATTGTCTTTAGCATTCTGCAAAAATTCTGACGTGCCGGACTTGGCAATTGTGCCGATATGGTTAATCAAATCGTCTTTGTTCATCCCGATACCATTATCGGAAATAGTGAGTGTGTTATTCTCTTTATCCGGCGTAATTAAAATGCGCAACTCACCTGAGGCAGTTGTAAGCTCCGGATTAGTAAGTTTCCAATATTTAAGTTTATCAAGCGCGTCCGAAGCGTTAGAAATCAGTTCTCTTAAAAAGATATACTTCTCCGAATAAAGCGAATTAATCACAATATCCAAAAGTTTGTTAACTTCGGTTTTAAACTCAATTTTTTCGGCCATAATAAAATTCTCCTAAATCAAAGTACCATTTACTTCTTTATATAGGAAAGCTTATAGCCAACCGCAAGTCTGAAATCAAAAAAAGATTATTTTCTAGCCCCTTTAAGCGCTAAAAAATCAGCTATTTCATTAAAACGTTTCTTTTGAGCAATAGAATAAGCCGTTTGTCCGTCTGCTGTGCGGAAATTAATATCGGCGCGTCTTGCCGCCAAAAGCTCAACCGTAAAGCGGCGTCCGGCATCAACTGCAACAATAAGCGGAGTCTTACCGTCAAAATCAGGCATATTGATATTAGCTCCGGCATCAAGCAAAATATCAATCACGTCATTATTGCCCGCCTGAGCGGCTCTGTGCAAAGCTGTTGTCCCATTATAACTGCAACGATTGATATCTGCGCCGTTATCAACCAAGAATCGAACAAATTTAGTCTTGCCAAGTGCCGAAGCAATCATCAAAGGAGTAAAACCGTCACCGTCTGGTTCATCTATATCATAGCCAAGAACCACCATATCCGAAAAACTTGCCGTATCCTCATCATTGACGACATCATAAATAGACTGGTCGGCAACCGCATAAGAACACGCTCCCAAATATATCCCGGCAATCAAAAAATAAACGCCAAATTTCATTTCCATCCCCTTAAATAAAGAACAATTTAGGTCAAAATAATACGAAATTTCTGTTTCGTAAAGAAAAATTTGCCTTTTTTACCGTTTTTTTCATAAATAGAACTTGACAAAACTTCCACTTTTAGGCAATATACCTCAAACAAACAAAAATAATCAAAACAAACGATGTCTGATAAAAAAACAACATATCTCTATTCTTCCGTAAGCCCGGCACAAAAAAACCGGCTTTTTGCCGCCTATAAAGACTATATCGTTTTAATGCGCAACTTAGAACAAGTCGTCAAACGCTATAAAAAGAACAACTTGGCCGCCTACGAGCTGACCCGCCTTTTTGGCAAAGACGCCCAAACCAACCCTTGGCAGATGGAATATAAAGAACAAACAGACCATGCGCACTATGCCTCTTTTTTAGCCAATAAGCCGGCTGATAAAAGCAAACATTATTGCTATGTTTCCCTTAATTGTACCGCTCAGAAATTTGATAATCTGGGGCAGGGGATTATTGCCGTACCCAACGATTTTATCGTGCAAAGCGAAGGCAACGCGTTTCCCTGTCGGGTGGAGCGCTATATTGCCGCTTTTGCTCCAAATGAAACCTTAAAAGATGCCGTTTTTAACATCTCGGGAAATTATATGTTAACTTATCATCCTAACCCCGATGACCCTATATTGTTAAAAGACGCTTTTGCTAACGAAAAATTTGAAAAAACTTTTGCCGCCATGCTTGATATTATAAGTATGCTGCCACTCAAGAAAAACGAGCTTGACAAACAAGAGCTTATAAATATCCAAAACGAAGCCTTGGCTTCCAGATTAACCGCGCCTTTTGAAAATATCATCTTAAGCGCGCTCGCAAGCCTGGCCGAGGAAACGGATAAAACCTTAAAGCAAATTATTATAAAGCATAATAAAGATTATTTATATCAGGCTCAAAACCAAGGTCTGATTAACTCGGCAACGCTTATTCAAGACACCTTGAATATTCGTCACCTTATGCACCATCAATGGGATACGCTTGACGGTGTCGGCAAATTTAATGATACGGAAAGCCAAAAAAATATCTCTATCCGTCGCCGCTTTCTTGATTCTTATTGTCGCTTATGTGATAAACCCTTAAAAGAGCGGATTGACGGATATATCACTATGGCCGGCAACTTTGTTCCGCTCATTTCCGAGCTTGTTTCCGAATTTATCATCAGACAACCAGGTCAAAGCAATTCCAAATTTGCCCAACAAATAAAAGAAGCTCAAAAAAATCATGAGCGCCTTTATGTCGAAGCCAATTATAATTACGGTGAAGATAAAAAAAAATCTTTGCTTAAAACATTATCCAAAATCAGTCCCAATGCTGAGCTTATAGATAATACGTCAATGGATATAGATACGTTTCTCAGTCGTATAAGCAATTGCCTGTTTCGTCGCCATTATATTGAGGTTTTCAGTCACATAGACTATAAAATTTGTCGCTATTGTCTGCTGTCAGGCAAAAACTTAACGGCTCCTTATGCCTGGGAATATTGCCGCACCAAAAAAATCCTATCGCCGGATGAAGTCAAACAATGGAATGAGTTTAAAAAACTGAGAAATGACTTAAGCCATAATTATTTGAATGATAAATTAAACCAACGTGTACAAGAAATGTTACCGGTCTTTTTACGCGCCGCTGTGCTCTTGGAAGATAAGATAGATAACCTGACCCCGAAAGCAGTCTTAATCAAAGATAACATCTATCAAATCAAACATCCAAACGGGCTTATCGTCACAATCGACTACAACAACCAAAAAGTCCTAAGCGTCATCACCCCGAAAGGCAGGGAAGTCAACAAAAAGCATCTCGAAAAAAAGACCGCCTCCAAAAGCTATACCGAAGAATATGCCGGCAATGCCGCGATAACGGTTCTCGACAATAAAATCACCTCTTTGCGGCTCGCAAACGGTTTAGAGCTAGACTTAAAACGCCGTCACTTAACATATCCCGATGGCACAAAGCTCTATTTTCCTGCAAACGATAAATACTTTTTGACCGCGCCTGAAAATGCCAAAATAGCGTTAAGCTCCAAACTTGAGGTTTTAAATTATCTGAAAAACGGTAAATCCATCACCCTTGACAAAAATGAAGAAGTAGCTATTACCGCTAACCATCGCCTCTCCATCGGCAAAGACGGTTGCCTGAAAGAAGAAAAATGGACGGATGCAAACCAAAACAAACAAAAAAACATCTATACCCGCAAAGAAGATACCCTCAATATTGCTTTTTCAACCGGGCTTAAGCTTGAAATTGCTAAAAAATCAATTGAAGTGTCATTTAACGCTCAGAAATTATCTTATCAAAACCGTAAAGCGTTTATTGAAGCAACTTCAAACCAAACTCAAACCGCGCTGATTAAAAAGCAAAACGAAGGGCGCTAAAAAAAGAGCTGTTAAAAACGTTCTCCCCCACTTGACACTTCTGTCAGACTATGCTAACAAATCTTTTAGAATGGCAAAGTGTCATTTGAAGGCTTTTAAGGGTTTAAAAGCCGTTTTTTTTTATTAATTTTAATCTAAAGCCGTGGGTTCCCGCGGTTTTTTTTATTTGATTTTAGGAGAAGAATATGACTGTTCAATCAGAAAATTCTAAAGCGGTATACATAGCAAACGGCACAACAACTTCGTTTGCTATACCGTTTTATTTTTTTAATCATGAAATTGCCGTCTATAAGGACGTTAATCAAACGCCGTTAGAGGAAGGCACAGATTATGACTTAAACGGGGCAGGGCGCCCTTCCGGCGGTGAAGTGGTGTTTAAAACAGCGCCCTCGGCAAATACCAAAATCACGATTAAGCGTAACGTGCCGCTAACCCAGCTCACAACGTTTATCGAAGGCGAAAATTTTCCCGCCAAAGATTATGAAATCTCGCTTGACCGCTTAATTATGGCGCTTCAATCCATCAAAGAAACGCTGACTCATTGTGTCTTGGTTCCTGACGGCGCCGAAAAAACACCCGAAGAAATCTACGAGTTAATGTTGGAAATTAATGATAACTTCGCCCTTATCAAACAAGTTCCGGCAATGACCGACAAAGTTTTGGAATATTACCAGAAGACCATCGTCTTGTTGCAAAACTATGACACCAAAGAGGAAGTAAACACAAAGCTTGCTTCATATTATACCAAAAGCGAAATCAATACGCTTGTAAACAATAACAAGACGTTAAAGATAACTAATCTATCGGCAAATGTGGCTAATGTCATCGCCGATGAAACGTATTCGGATTATCCGTATAAATTGGATATTCCTGTTTCTTCAGCCACATCTTCGCACGCGCCGACCGTCGTTTTTGACCCGGTATCCGCCGTATCGGGCAATTTTGCACCGGTTTCAACGGCGCTTGATGGTTATGTCCGCATTTACTTAAAAGAAGTGCCAGAAGGGCAAACCATCACGATTCCGGCAATTCTGCTACATTAGGAGGAGATATGGAAAGAATCAAAGAAATCTTCATAAGCTACGGCTTATGGGGCGCGTTTTTGGGCTTGGTAACAATCGTTATCAAGCCTTTTATTTCCATTCGTCAAACACTGCGCGATATGCTCATAACTTTCATTGTGAGTATGCTGGCAGGGCTTTTGGCGGAATATATGGACATCCCCAATCCCGTTAAATACGGCATTTCTGGTGTCTGCGGATTATTTGCCGTCAGGCTGTATATGATAATCGACGCAATACTTAAAACCGCGCAAAGTGACCCTTTCCGTTTCCTCAACTCCCTGAAAGGTAAAGACCCTCATCAATGAGGGTCTTTGCCTCACTTTTTTTATTTCACTTTTATCAATTTTTTTTAAGCCTTTTAAAACAGTTAGCAAAAAAATCTCCTTTTTTGCACATTTTTTTATTTTTCTTATTGACAATCTTAAAAATACTCTGTAAATAAAACGCTGTCATTTGATGGCGGGATAGCTCAGTCGGTAGAGCAGAGGAATCATAATCCTTGTGTCGTGGGTTCGAATCCCTCTCTCGCTACCATTAAAAAGAAAGACACCTCCTTGTGAGGTGTTTTTCTTTTTAATTGATTTACAGACAGGGGATGAGAACCCATAAGTGGGTTCGACACCAGCGAAAGGCGGGCGGAAGAACGCCGGTCGGCTGAAAGCCGAAGAGCGCCAGTGCGGCGGAGTGAAACGACGTCAATCCCTCTCTCGCTACCATTAAAAAGAAAGACACCTCCTTGTGAGGTGTTTTTCTTTTATATTAAACTTATATTCCATTCAGTCACAAAAAACGCCTCAAAACTGAGGCGCTTCTTGTTTGCTTTTCCCAAACTCTTTCCCTAACGGTTTTTCAGGATTCCGCCGATAACGAATTTTATCGCCGACTTTTTTATCCCATAAAAAACGAAGCTCGGGAAATTTGTTAAAATCATAAACAATAATCTCCTGCCGATTGTCAAGTTTAAGCTTGAGTCCGACTGTCCGTTTGTTTTGCTCAATCAGGGGAATCTCTGTCCGGCTGACAATCAAAGCTTCTTCCCACTCAGACACACTAAGGCAAACCGGCGCTTCATGGGAAAACATCCCGCACAACCAAAATGCAAGCCCAATCACGCTCAAAGAGAGCCAAACCTCAGGCGAACAAAAAAATAATTTAATCTTCCTCATAATATCTAAACAATAAAATTTTCCCTCATCTATTAAACTATTTCTAAAAAAAATCAATCAAAATTTTTTTTTTACCTCTGGCTTGACAAGACCTAAAAAAATCATATATTATCTCCTTGAGTAAAAATTATTTAACTAAATTATTTTATTTATGAAAAAATTATTTAATAAAACCACGCATCTCATTCGTTTGGGCTTGCAACCGTCCTATCGCCGCAAGCAACAGCTCAAAAGGGGACGCAAACTATGGCTTATTTTAAATAAAAATCTTCCTCAAGCCACCGGCAACGCATTTGATGACGAGCCACGACTTGAAAGATTTAAAGTAAGAATAAGCACACTTCCATCTCTAGACCAACAAGCCCTCAAAAAATGGCTTGAGTATCAACTAAAAGAGTTAAAGAGAACGGCTCCCGAAGACATAACTTATCTTGTTGAAAAACACGAAGCCACACTTCGTCAAATCTATCAGGAGCATTTGGATTTAATTCCCTAAAACAGCCCTAAACCGGCTGTTTTTTTTATGCCTTTTTAAACTCAGCCGCAGCCGTTCTGGCAAGCTCGTCACAACGTTCGTTTTCCTGATGTCCGGCGTGTCCCTTAACCCAGACAAAACGAATTTCGTGCTTATTCCTTAGCTCATCTAACTCTTGCCATAACTCGACATTTTTAACCGCAGATTTTTTATTAGCCGTTTTCCAGCCGTTTTTCTTCCACGAATAAATCCATTTTTCAATTCCGTCCATCACATACCGGCTGTCGGTGTAAAGCGTAATGTTGCAAGGCTCTTTTAAGGCTTTAAGCCCCTCAATAACAGCTTGTAGTTCCATCCTGTTGTTAGTCGTTTCCGCTTCTCCGCCGGACATTTCTTTTTCTAAATCTTTATATCTTAAAATCACGCCCCATCCGCCGGCTCCGGGGTTTCCCGAACACGCACCGTCCGTAAATATTTCAATCCGTTTCATAAAACTAACCTCACACTTCCGTTCTTAAATACTGCGAAAAAAACTCATTGGCCAAAACCGCCAAATCTGCGTTCTTTTTAAGCCCTTGCGCCACAAAAGAGCGTAAATCGTTTTTAGAAACAAAAATCCGAAAGCTCTTCGGCGTTGCTTCATCCGCCCCGATAACTCCTTCAAGCAAAAAATCTTCCGTAATGTCATCAGAAAATTTAATCACCGCTTTAGCACACGAAAACAGCGCCCGCGGCGGCACCCGCATTTCTAACGGCGTAATCAGATTAATCGAGTTATGCGCGGCTGACAAATTCTCAAGCTGGCTGTCATAATAAAAATTAACCTTGTTTTTATCGCCGCCCAAACAAAGTGTGTTGCACGACAAATAAACCTCTTTGGCAACGGCATTGGAATTATTTTCCGCCAACAACGAAAACCGCACCTTAACAAAGTTCTCTTTTTTCTTGCTCTTTTTTGGCGCGACAAAAATATCATCTTCGCTGTCTTTACCCGCCAACACCGTTTTATCTGCAATCACAAGCTCAATATTCGGTTGCGGACGTTTGCCGAACATTCCCGCAATCACGGCATACGGGGCAGGGACGTTGTTAGACCCTGAGCGGATATAAATTTGACTGCCGGTCGTTGTCATCAACGGCGCAATTTCCGATTTTGGAATATACGTTGCCAAAAAGCCGTCCCCGTTTTTATCTTCACCGATAATATGGTTTCTAACCTTGTTATGCGAAGGAATGGTGCACCCTGAAATAGCGTTTTCAAGCCAACTTAAAAACCTATGCACGTTTTTGACCTTAACCTTGGCTTTTGCCACATCGCCAATTTCCAAATCTCTCGCGCATTCAACACCCCAAACCAAAACGCCGCCTTCCGAATTGCCAAACGCCGATATAGCTTTAGCCAAATTCCTCCTGTCGTTTTGATGTAATGTCCGCATAGATTTACCATCCGACGCCGCTTGTTTAAAGTCTAAAAACAGCTCCTCGGTCTGCCGGTTTTCAATAAACTCGTCAATAGCATCTTCCCCGAAATAAATCAGCTTTTCAAAAATATCTTCCGCGCGTGACATCACAGTTCTCCTTATATTTTTTTACCATCATACCCGTTTATTCTTAATACCGACTTAACAAAACAAAAAAAGCGCCGCAAACGCAGCGCTAAAGTAAAAGAACATAAATTATAAATAATCGCTCGCATCAACGGCTTTCTTCTCTGCTTCTGCCGCTTCCAAAAATGGATACTCGTCTTTAAGTCCCATCATCTTAGCAAACATTGAGGAGGGGAATATCTCCAGCGCATTTTTATATTCTTTAACCGCCGAGTTATAAAAGCGTCTTGCCGCGGCAATATGTTCTTCGGTTTCTGCCATTGCCTGCTGAGCCGTTGCCATCGCCGTATCAGATTTAAGCTCCGGATAAGCTTCCGCCTGAATGTTAAAAGACTTCAATGCCTGCGACAAACTTGCATCAGCCTTAAATTTATCCTCATAAGTTGTCGCGTTCATCGCCGCTTCGCGAAGCTTGGTCACTTCCGTAAACACGCCTTTTTCATGCTCCATATATTTTTTTGCCGCTTTAAGCATATTCGGGATTAAATCATATCTCTTTTTAAGCTGAACATCAATCCCCGAAGCCGCCTCTTTAACGTTATTTTTCTTACTAATAAGCGAAGCATAAATCGCATAAATCCCGAAAGCAATGCACACGCCGCCGATAGCAACCAAACTCGTCACTTCAAATCCAGCCAAAATCAACACAATGCCGACCACAATCAAAACAATTCCCATCAAATATCTCCTTTAATAAATTAGATGTGAAATAATCATACAAAAGAAAGCTTAAAATAGCGTAAACACAAACCTTTTTTACCGTCCGCCGTCTACACCAAACATTTTTCCCTTAACGGCAGCATTGGTTTGGTCAACGCACTTTGCTTTTTGACTTTCATCCTCTCTTCTGCATAAATATTTTTTTGCCGCCGAAGAGGGCACATTATTCAGGTTCTTCTTAATATCTTTACCAAGCTTTAAGCCAAGTGCGCTGATGTCTTTAAGGCAAGCCTCTTTCCCCTCGGGGCTTTGCGTGGCATATTTTTGCGCCACATTTCCCCAAAACCCAAGCGATAGCATTTTATCTTCGTTTTTAAGATAAGCCATCTGCAAATCTTTTTTAAGCGCACCGCTCGTATCATGTTTGTCAGCCGTTTGTGCAATCATATCAAGCATTCCTAAAACCTTATGCAAAGCAGCATTGTTTTTAAGCAAATCAGCTTGTCGTTTTTTGATTATTTTTCTGTCATTCTTAGGTTGCGCACTCTTTTGCATTTCCCCATATTGTGCATTTGCTTTTTTTGTACACCTTTCCTTTTCTTCTTCAAATTTTGTTCTCACAAGACGCCGTAAGTTTTCATCGCTGTGTTCAGAAAGGAAGTGTAAAGCCTCCACATATTTAGGATTGTCTTTATTAGTTAAATGAGTGTAAATCACACTATTCATACATTCCTTTAGCTCAGCGCTAAAACCTTCTTTACGACTTTTGGGGGCGAAATCTCTGACTAACGCAGCCCTAAAAACATCATCTTCCAAGAAATCCCGCTGTTGAACTAAAGCTATTTCCAAATTTTTTCTTAAAGCGCCGCTTTTATCATATTTTTCGGCAAATTCAGCAATTTCTTTAAGTTGTTCCTTAATTGGCCAATACCCGAAACCGGTATCAATAGCCTTATTGTTTAATTCTTCCAAATTCAAAACAGACTCATCTGGCTCTTTTGCTTTTTTACCTCGCAAAGCTTCCACTTCATAATGCGGAGCCATAGTTTTGCATAAAGCCATAAAATACGGATTATCCATATTTTCCTCTATAACCTTGCTTGCAAAACTCAACAAAGGTTGAATATTGCCTGCATTATCTTCAGAAACCGCTGAAGACAAATTTTTACAAATTCTATCTTCCGCATACTTTTTCATATTTTCGCTACACCCGTTGATGCGTGCCAAAATTTCCACACCTGATTGAAAGCATAAACTATCATCTTTGTTAAGATGTTCACGTGTCCAAAACATTATTTGCGAATATTTAAGTAATGCAGCCTCTTCCTTATCATTGCCCAAATAAGGCTTTGTCACAAATTCTTTCATTTTTTCTTGTTCTTGAAAGCGCAACGCCGCGTGTTTCTTGAAATCCTTTGGAGAGCATGATTTATCAACAAAAATCAAGGCAACAGGCTTGTTCAAAAGCGACTTAATCATATCTCGTCGCCAGCCGTTTTCACGCAAATATACTCTGCTAAAAAATTTATTTTTAAATAAAGTATTCAGTGTCCTTGGCGTGTATGCGCCTTTAATAACCGTCTGCTCTGCAAATTTGGCTAGCTTCTCATCATCAATAACGCCATCACTCTTAAAAAAGCTTCTAGTCTTTCCGGTTAAGCGGATTTTCCAAACACGTTTAATCGTTTCTTTCAGCACAGAATAAGACGTATAGTATTTTGTGTTGGCATTATCTGAACCATACACCGGTTTGCGAAAATTAAACAAAGAATTACGATTACGCCTAACACCGGAAGCATACGTCATGGCTGTCTGATACAAAAAATCTATCGGACCTTTGGCTCTGAGCATCAATGCGGCAAAGGCAAAACTCTCCGAATGCATTTCATTAAGATAGAGCTTATAATCTCTTCTGTCAGCCAGCTTGCCTTCAGCTTTTTCTTTACCGCCAAGCTTTGTCTCGGCGTCATTATACATCTTATCGACCGTTTCAGCACTAAATAAGCCGTAATGTTTCTGTAACGAATGCGCCAATTCGTGATATTTTGTTTGATAATCGTTTGCAGAAAAGGAAAAAAAAGCAGTTCCGCCAAAATTTATTCCGCCGCCGCCTTTTGTTGTATTACCAACGTCAACTCGATATTCACCGCCGGGTAAGGGGGATAAAACGCCTTGTTCCAACAGCTCTTGTGTCATATCCTTTCCTTTCAGGCGGGACACTTCGCTAATCACTTTCTGATAGTCATAATGAAAATTATTTTTAATCTCGGAATTGTGAATCTCATTATACGAAAAAACTGCTGTTCCAACCTTTTCGGCAATGGTTTTAATATCTTTATTTACATCTGCAGCCTTAACCATAAGCGCCTCCTTTAGAGAACTATACTAAAGAGTATACCTTAAATTTCGCTTAAAAACAATAAAAAACGCACAAAAAAAAGCGCCTTAAACCCGCGCTTTTAATAAAAACAAAAACTTGAATTGTAAGATAAAACCAACACATAAATATAGAACAATAATACATTGAAATTAAATAGCGCCTCTAAAACCAAGCAGGGAAAACTGTCATCTTAAAGGCGCCGAAACTCATTGCGCAATTTCAGACATCTGAAAGGTCTTTTAATAATAACTATAAACTAATCGGGCAATCCGTGTATATATTTTAAGCTGAGGGTGGGAAACTTTTGGCCTAAAGTCCACCTCGTATCTCTTAAATTTTCCACCTTATCTATGCTAACAAATAGAAACAAAGCATAAATATCCGCGAAATAAAAAAAAGTCCAATAATCAAAAAACATACATATATAATAAACTTAACAAACCATCCTTAAGCTAGAGCGTCAAAATGATTCGCTCAATCTTTTTTTCACGTTGTTCACAGAAATATAAAAAAAAGCCTCTCCATAAAAGGAGAGGTTAAAAAGACGAAATAAATCACTAATGTTTGAAATTCCAAGTGCCGTCATAAAGCGGAGATATATCCTCTTCCGCGGATTTAGCAATAGCGGCAAGTTGTTTTTCCCATTCTTCATCGACGGGGGCGTCCTGTCTATGAGCCTCCCACCACTCATAAAAATCAATAGGTTCATGCCTTTTTTTATAAATATACCTCAATACACACACGGCGGCAACGCCAACAGCAGACAGTGACCAAAATATTGCTTTGTTCATAACACAAAAATTTAAAAGTTTAACATCATAATAAAAAATACTGCCAAAATATTAACGTATTTTTGTCAAATGTCAAGTCTTTATTCAAAAAAACATCTGTTTGTATCAACGCACCTGATAGAGGATTCCCGCAACATCTTCGCCGTTTTCTTTCCTTAAAACGAGCGGGTAGGCGTTAATTTCTTTAAAACCAACACTTTCGAGTGTTTTCTTAACATAGTTTTCCGAATGTTTATACCGTCCGTTTGCCATAAGGTAATAGTCTTTTCCCCGTTCTTCATCAGCCGATTCGACGGAAAACCACACCTCACACCCCAAAAGCTCTTTTAGCACTTCATCAAGCGCTCCCATATAGCAAAACACGTCAAACGCCACCACCAAATCATACTTATTAAGGGTAGGGCTCTTAGAACGTAAAAAAGACAAAATATCTTGTTGATATAATGCCTCATAATTGCCTTTAGCCCGAGCCACCTCAAGCATTCCGCCGGAAACATCCACCCCGATAAAAGCATTATCCTTACTTTTAAGCGCCGCCGCGGCTCGTCCCGTACCGCACCCCAAATCAAGCACGCGTCCCGTAACACCACCATGAATTTCCTTAAATTTTTCAATAATTTTCGGCTCTAACTTCTCAATCGTTTCATCAAATGTCGCCGCAAAGGTGTCAAACAGCCCTTCGCTGTACGTTATATCATTATCCGCCGTCCCGCCGCTCATACCGCTCAAGAGTCGTTTGGAAAACACATTATCCGGCTCCTGTTTCTGCCAATTTTCGGCAATTTTGAGCGCCAACTCAGCATTTTGTTGGAACAATTGCGCCAATGTTTCGGCAATATTGACCATAAAAGTCTTGTTCTCGGGCGCTTTAATATGCGCGTTAAACATCAGCCCTAAAGCTTCTTCCAAATCTCCGGTTTCTTTTAAGATAAGCGCCAGATTATAGCTGACCTCGGGCTTTTCCGGTGCCAGCGCCGCCGCTTTGCGATACTCTTCCAAAGCCTCAGTAAACCGCCCGGTCTGATATAACAAAATTCCGTAGTTCAAATGCGCACCGGCAAGTTCTCTTGTCTGTTCAAAACTCTTAAGATAATATTTCTCTGCTTTGTCAAACTCTTTTTGTGCCAAATAAATATCTGCCGCGCCCAAAAGCGCCGCAACATCTTTATCATTTAAGTTCAAAACCTTATGATAAAAAATTAAAGAAACGTTAAAATCTCCTTTTTGCTGATAAAACTCAGCCATCGCCAATAGCCCGTCACTCCGTTCCGGCGCCGCCGCAACCGCACGTTTTAAATATCGCTCCCGAGCCGTCATATCTTCCGCACATTCTGCCGCCTTAAAGTTTGCGAAAAAGCTCGTTTCATTTTCATCTGCAATCTTAAAAAGCATCGCTTTATCTTTGCTGTAAAAGCATAAATTCACTCTTGCCTCTTCATAATCACTGTCAATTTCAAGCGCTTTGCAAAAATCCTTAATTCCGTCTTCAAGCGCACCGCCTAAAGCTTTCCAAACCCCGAGCGTGTTCCACCCTTCCTTAAAATCAGGCTTTAGATAAACAGACTTGTCTAACGCTTCTCTTGCTTCATTATTTTTATTCAAGGCTTTATAGCTCAAAGCTAAATTAAAAAAATGGGCAAAAAACGGCACCGGCGCATACTTAATCGCATTCAAAAAACAATCAACCGCTTTAATTTCATCGCCTCTGGCTTGTGCAATCAACCCCAAAAGATTCCACACATCAGAGTTTTCCGGCATAACCTGCAGCATTTTAAGATAAATTGCCTCCGCCTCATTAAGCGCCCCGGCATTATGCAACTCAACGGCTTTTTGAAACATTAAATCGTATGACATATCAATTCCTTACTTCAAAATTCTAAAATCACCTGCAGGCTCTGCCTGCACCCAGCCCTCCCTAAAAATCATCTAACATCCGCCACAACTCTGCAATATCTGCGTCGCTTCCCAGCCTATGGTCAGAGTCTTTAAGAAGCACCACTTTCACATCATCGCTTAAAACTTTCTCTGCAATCAGCAGAGCCGTCCGCCAGTCTAAAGATTTATCTTTCATTCCCTGTAACAACCGCACCTTGCCCGAAAAAGGAATAACCTCTTTATCAAGCAATAAATTTTCCTCAGCCGATTCAATCATCTTTTTTGTAATAACATACTTAAAATCTTCTACCGGAAACTCAAGCTTGCCATATTTTTCTAAAATCTCTTTATGTTTAGGCTGAAAATACGCTTCAAAATAGGTTTTCAAAAAATCTGGTGCCGCCGCTAACCCAAACACTCCTTTGATTTTTTTTGGAAAACGGCACGCAGCCAACAGCGACAGCCACCCGCCAAGCGAAGCCCCTCCCACCACAACATCGCCGTCAATCATCTCATCGATAATTTCAAAAAGCTGTTGTTTATAAGTATTTAGCGTTGTTTCTTCAAATCGGCTCACATCTTCTCCATGTCCCGCCAGCTCATAGCGCACAAATCCCCGACCATGCTTTAAACACCATTTTTTTATCTCCTCAGGCTTGCGCCCAAACGGGTCAGAACAAAATCCGTGTGTATAAACCACAGTAAAATTTTGAGTTTTTAAAGCCTCAGGCTTAATATGTTCAATAAATGTGGTGTGTCCGTTTTTAAATGTGAATTTTTGCATAAGGCGCCTCATAAAGTTAACTTGATTAGAGGTATATATACTAAAATGAGTAAAGATAAAGTAAAAGCTCCGGTTGTTTTGCAGGTTTTGCCCGAATTAGGGCAGGGCGGCGTTGAATTAGGCACGGTGCAGATTGCCGAAGCATTGAGCCATAACGGCATAAAAAACTATGTTGCCAGTCAGGGCGGCAGGCTGGAGTTTCAACTTGAAAGAATAGGTGTCAAACATTTCAAGCTTCCCTTAAAGAGCAAAAATCCTTTTAAAATAATAGCTAACGCCAACAAACTCGCCGAAATTATCAAAAAAGAGGGTATAAATATCGTTCACGCCCGTTCGCGTGCTCCCGCTTGGAGCGCTTATCTTGCCGCCAAAAAAGCCGGCGTGCATTATATGACCACGTTTCACGGCACTTACGGTCTGGGTCCTAAAGGCATAAAAAAACTCTATAATCAGGTGATGACCTTTGGTGAAAAAGTTATTGTGATTTCTTCGCATATCAAACGCCACGTCATGGAAAATTATCACACCCCCGAAGATAAACTCGTGTTTATTCATCGTTGCGTGGATACTGAAAAGTTTAATCCGGCTTCCGTTACGCCTGAACGCCTGAAAAATATGATAGAGCAATACGAATTGCCGACAGATAAAAAAATCATCCTGCTCATCGGTCGTTTAACCCGTTGGAAAGGTCAAGAACTTTTAATTGACGCTCTGTCCAAGATTAAAGACCGCGGTGACTTTCATTGCGTCTTCACCGGTGATGACCAGGGGCGCACCAAATACACCGAAGGGCTGATAAACAAAATTAAAGAATACAATATGCAGGGAATGTTTACATTCATCAAGCATACTGACGATGTGCCTGCCTTAATGAAAGCCTGCGATATTGTCGTTTCCGCCTCCATTGAGCCTGAGGCGTTTGGGCGGATTGCGGCTGAAGGTGAAGCCATGGGCAAAATCGTTCTTGCTTCAAACATTGGCGGTTCACTTGATAACTTAAAAGACGGCGTCACCGGACGCCACTTCATCTCAGGCAATGCTGAAGATTTAAGCCAAAAACTTGACTGGGCTTTAAGCCTGCCGGAAAGCGAACGCAAAAAAATCTCCACGGCTGCTGAAAATTTTGTAAAAGAAAACTTTACAAAACAAATAATGTGTGATAAAACGCTAGCCGTCTATCGCTCATTGATAGACAAAGATAATAACTAACTTTAAGACTAAAGGGGTATAAAATGATTAAGATTGAACTGCCTGACGGCAGCATAAAGGAAGTTGCAAGCCCAATTTCAGGGCTCGAACTTGCAGAAAGTATAAGTCATAATCTGGCTGAGGCCGCATTAGCCGTTGAGATTAACGGCACATTAAAAGATGTCACTACCCCGATAACTACCAACGCCAAAGTGCGCCTTATTACCTCTAAAGATAAAGAGGGCTTGGAAATCCTGCGCCACTCTTGCTCACACGTTATGTCTGAAGCCGTTAAAGAACTTTGGCCGGATGTTCAAGTCACCATTGGTCCGTTCATTGAAAACGGTTTTTATTACGACTTTTCAAGAAAAGAACCTTTTACTACCGAAGATTTTGAAAAAATCGAAGCAAAAATGCACGAAATCGTTAAACGCAACGAAAAGATTACGCGTGAAGTCGTCAGCCGTGAACAGGCAATTGCTTTGTTTAAAGCTCGTGGCGAGCACTACAAAGTTGAAATTATTGAAGATTTGCCTGCAGACGCCGAAATTTCATTATATCGTCAAGGTGAATATGTTGACCTCTGCCGCGGACCGCACGTTCCTTCAACCGGAAAAATCGGTGACGCTTTCAAATTAATGAAAGTTGCCGGCGCATATTGGCGCGGCGATTCGAACAACGAAATGTTGCAACGAATCTACGCAACCGCATGGGCGAACAAAAAAGACTTAAAAGAATATTTAGACCGCATGGAAGAAGCCGCCAAGCGTGACCATAGAAAACTCGGTCGGGAGATGGATTTGTTCCACTTTGAACCGGAATATGCTCCCGGTGCTGTTTTTTGGCATGATAAAGGTTATAAAGTATACCGCCGCTTAATCGAATATATGCGTAACCGTCAAGACCATAACGGTTATGAAGAAATCTCCACCCCGCGCATTATGGACAGATGTTTGTGGGAAACTTCCGGTCACTGGGAAAAATACGGCGCGCATAACTATTCCGGACAAACCGAAGACGGCAAAATGTTCTGCATTAAGCCGATGAACTGCCCCGGCGGCTTGCTCGTTTATAAACAAGGTCTGAAAAGTTATCGTGACCTGCCGTTAAGATTGGCGGAGTTCGGCAAGGTAAACCGTTATGAAGCTTCCGGCGCTTTGATGGGCTTAATGCGTGTCCGTGAGTTCACGCAAGACGATGCACACATCTTCTGCACACCGGAGCAAATGGAAGAAGAATGTATCTCCACCATGAAGTTGATTTTTGATATTTATAAAGACTTCGGTTTTGATAAAATCAAAATCTATCTTTCCACCCGTCCCGAAAAACGTATCGGTTCGGACGAAATTTGGGATATATCAGAAAAATCTTTGGCAAACGCGCTGGAAAAACACGGCTACGAATATGAAATCAACGAAGGCGAGGGCGCTTTCTACGGTCCGAAGCTGGAGTTCATTTTGCGTGACGCTATCGGTCGTGAATGGCAATGCGGTACAATTCAGGTAGATATGAACCTCCCGCAACGTTTTGATATTTCTTATATCGGTGAAGACGGCGAAAAGCACCAGCCGGTGATGTTGCACCGGGCGCTATTCGGCTCAATCGAGCGCTTTTTGGGTATCTTGATTGAACATCACGCAGGAAAATTGCCGCTATGGCTCTCTCCTGAACAAGTTGTTGTTATGCCGGTTGTTTCCGCGTTTGACAACTACGCGGAAGTTGTTGCCAAGACATTGCGTGCCGCAGGTCTTACCGCTAAAACCGACCTGCGCAATGAAAAGATTAACTATAAAATCCGCGAACACTCTTTAGAAAAAATTCCGGTCATTATGGTTGTCGGCGCTAAAGAAGAAGCAGACAAGACGGTCACTATCCGCCGCCTGGGCTCTGAAAAGCAAGAAGTCAAACCGTTAACGGAGGCTGTTGCCGAGCTGGTTAAAGAAGCGCAAATGCCGCACTTAACCGAAGCTTAAAGAAAAGAAAAAAATAAAACGCGGAGCCTCAAAACTCCGCGTTTTTCTTATTTGTTAACAGCTTATTAAACTTCTTTTTGTAAAATAACAAAAAAAAGGAGGACTTATGCCAAACAAATATGCCGCATTATTTTTAACGCTTATACTGTCAACCCCGGTTTTAGCAGAAGTTGACATAAAACGCTATATCACCCCGGACGATGTCCAATGTTCACTCAAAGCCCCGCAAAACATTATGTTTTGCACTGATAACGACGGTGCACCGATTACCGGTGAAATGGTCAAATATTTTGAAGGCACGATAATTAGACTTTACACCCTAAAAGACGGAATCCTTGACGGCACCGGGTATGTTTACTACACCGACGGCACGCCAAAATCAGAAATTCCCTACATCCAGGGTCAAGTTAACGGCATAATGAAAAAATATGACCGCATGGGCAAATTAAGCGAAGAAATACCTTATCAAAACAATAAAAAAGAGGGTATCGCCAAATATTATGACGAAAAAGGCTCCCTTATCAGCCAAATGGTCTATTTAGATGATGAGCCGAACGGTGATATGTATATCTATGACAGTTTAAAAAAAATCCCCCTCTATCGCCTAAAAAACCTCAGCGGTCAGTTTATCTCCGGCACCTATACTTATCAAATTGCCGATACTAAACTCAAAACCGTCCAAATTCCGGACGTAATCATCACGGCGTTTAATAAAAAATGTCTTGATTTTCAACCCGCACTTACCACGTCGCCTTGCGCCGCATTTTATAACCAAAATTCTGAATGTGACCAAGCCTGGCGAAAGAGAAATCGCCAAGCCGTGCGCGCCTACCTAAAAACCTGCGGAGAGGAAAATGAATAATCTCAAACGTTTAAGAAAAGAGCAGGGGTTAACCGTCACCGAACTGGCCCGCCGCCTCTCCATCTCGCAAGCTAATTTAACCAAAATAGAAAATTCTCAAATCGGGCTAAAACCGGATTTAGCTGAAAAAATTGCCGCTATCTTAAACGTTTCACCACAGGCTATTGAGCCGCAAAATGCTCTCAAACAGCCAAACGGCTTAACCGAGCTTGAAATCATTAATCCCGAGGTCTTAAATCTGCCGGCACACACAACGCTTCCAATCCTAAATCAGCTCCCAACCAAGACTTGCTTTTTATACATAATGCCTGATGACACAATGGCGCCGACCCTCTTAAAACACGAGCTTGTGATTGTTGACACCTCTTGCCAAAATTTTCAGGAAAACGGGCTTTATCTCTTAAAAACACAAGACAATTTTGAGCTTGTCCGCCTGCAACGCTTTAAAGAGAACCAAGTCAAAGTCATCTTTGATAATAAAAACTACGAAAGTTATGAAATTCCCGCTTCAGAGCTCACGATTAAAGCCAAAATCCTTTATGCCGTAAACTTAAAAAAGCTCGGCTGATATATCAATATTGTGTATTTTTATTAAAAAAATATTGTTTTGCCCCATATTTTAGATATGTTGAAATTAAAGGTTCCTTTTTTGTCAGCAGCGCGCTAAAAATGGACAATAAATAAATTCAAAGACTTATTGAAGCACCTTTTTCTTTTTTGCTGCGTATAAAAAAGGAACGTTTAAAGTACGCAAATAAAGAGGAAAACAATGTTACAAAAAAGCCAAATACGCCGCAAAACGATTTTTTTTATGAGTATATTTAGCCTGCTTTTCTGCCAACTTATGTTTGCAACGAGGCCTAGCGCAAATGAGAATCCGACCCCGGAACAAATCTATAACGCAGCCAAGATTCGTGATGGCAAAGCTCTGCAAAACTATAAGAAATTTATTAACATTGAAGATGAAAACGGTCAAACTGCCCTCTGTTTGGCTCAACAAAATAAAGATAAATACAGTTACGAAATGCTCCTTGTTTTCGGGGCAGACCGTGAGGTGGACTGTCACGATGACAAAGACCCGATTTGTGCTATCGTCGTTGGTGAAAAATTAAAATTATCTCCCGCCGGTGCGTGGATTTTAGCCGGAACGGCAACCGCCGGGGCTATTGCCGGAATTGCCGCCGGAACAGATTTGATTAATCATCACGAGCCCTGTCCCGAAGGTTATTCCAAACGCTACAAAACCGTGGCTGATTGCGGTGTCACCGGTGCCGAGGGGTGGCTCTGGGAAGATGGCGGCATACATCACCGCGACCAATGCGGCAAATGTACCCCGAAAGAATATGACACCGGCTGTTCCATCTTATACCAATCCGTAGCAGATTGCGGACCGCATGCAGGCGAGGGCTGGGAATGGTCAGCTTCCGGCTATTCGGGAGATGTATGGTGCGGTATCTGTACCCCGAAAATATGCCCGACAACCGAATCTCCAACCACGCGCGGCTCTTCAACTTTTTATCACACACCCTACCATTGCCCGATAAGAAAGTTTATGAAGCCGACCGCGCCCACACACGCCGGTTGGTATGGTGAAGAAGAATGTTTTACCTGTAACTATCAATGCGATGAAAAGACCGGCTTTGCCACGCAAACCGCTTGTCAAACCAATGCTGAGGGCGCTATTGGCTTCACTTGCCAGCTAGACCCCGCAACCCAATGTTATTATCGCTCTCACACGCCAAATCCCGATGCGCCGGACGGCGGCAAAAACGAATGTCCTGTGACTGAATCCACCACCACACGCGGCTCTTCAACACTCTATAATATTCCTTATCACTGCCCCATCATCAAATTTATGAAGCCGACCACCCCCACACACGCCGGTTGGTCAGGCGATGAAGAATGCTTTACCTGTAATTATCAATGTGATGAAGAAACGGGCTTTGGCTCCCAAACCACTTGTCAAACCAATGACGAGGGCGGTATCGGTTATACCTGCCAGCTAGACCCAACCTCAAAATGTTATTACCGCTCCCACACCCCCGACCCGGATAATCCGGACGGCGGCAGAAATGACTGTCCGGTTGATACTGCCCCAAATCGTATCGGTTCAAAAGTGGACTATATCAACCAAGCTTACTGTCCGACAAAACAATATATGACCGCAACCGGTGTTGAACGTGTCGCTTATAGCGGCGAAGAGGGGTGCTATACCTGTCTGTATAACTGTGATGAAGAAACAGGCTTTGCTTCCCAAACCGCTTGTCAAACCAATGACGAGGGCGCGACCGGTTACACCTGCCAGCTAGACCCAAGCTCTCAATGTTATTACCGTTCCCACACGCCAAACCCGGATAATCCCGATGGCGGGGAAAACGAATGTCCTAACACGGACTCTAAAACCACGCGTGGCTCATCAACCTTATATAATATCCCCGAGCATTGCCCGACAATTAAATATATGAAGCCGACCACCCCGACCTCAGCCGGCTGGTCAGGCGAAAAAGAATGTTTCACCTGTAATTATCAATGCGATGAAGAAACAGGCTTTGCTAATCAAACCACTTGCCAAACCAATGAAGCAGGCGCCACTGGCTATATATGCCAGCTAGACCCAACCTCAGGCTGTTATTATCGCTCGACCACGCCTAACCCTGATAATCCTGACCCTGGCAAAAAAGAGTGTCCGGTAGATAATGCTCAAAACCGTATTGGTTCAAAAATTGAATATATCAACCAAAACGCTTGTCCCACCAAGCAATATATGACCGTAACCGGTGTCGAACCCGGCGCATATAGTGGTGAAGACCGTTGTTATACTTGTTTATACAACTGCGATGAAAAAGAGGGGTTTGCTTCAGAAACAACCTGTAAAACCAACGAAGCAGGCGCCATTGGCTACACTTGCCAGTTAGACCCCAAATCAGGCTGTTATTATCGCTCGACCACGCCTAACCCTGATAATCCTGACCCTGGCAAGACCCCGTGTACATCCCCCTTTGATGTCAAATATCAAGAAGTTTCAGACTGTGTCAAATACAACGGCGGTACAACCGATGGTTGGAATTGGACACAAAGCGGTTGGTCTGGCGAAGAAAAATGCGGCAATTGTGAAGCCAAAGCGTGTACGGCACCAAGCTCAACAGAGTATGAATCCACTGCAAACTGTCCTCCTCTTCCCAACAAAATCGCCGTTGCCGTCCAAGCAACCGGCAACTACGCCGGCTCTGACCCGTGTAATGAATGTATTTACTGGTGCGACCCCGCACAACGTTCCTTTTCCACACCGGAAGCCTGCGAAGCTAACGCCGCTGGTTCACAATGTATAGAAGCTGACGGTTGCTGGGTTGTTAAAGACGATTGTCCCGAAGGGTATCACACCTGGATACAAAATTGTAATAACAAGCAACATCCCTCAGGCTGGAAATTAGAATCTAACGGAAGCTCTAACGGCATAAGTTGTAATAAATGTGTTGAAATACCTTGCAGTCCTGCAAATGTAACCGATGTTTCAACTTGCGGGTCAACCGGAGCAGCCGGTTGGGAACTGGTTAGCAATGGTTATTCCGGAAATGACCTTTGCCAAATCTGTCAGGCTCTCACCTGTCCAAGCTCTGAAGAAACAGGGAGTTGCAGTGCGGGAACTTATGAAAACGTAACCGCCACTCCATCGGGAAATTATGCCGGAAACACACCGTGTTATAACTGTGATTACAGCTGTCGTAATTCTTATGAATCCAAAACAGAATGTGAAGCTGCCGCAGCAAGTACGCAATATTGCAAAGAAGCAACAACCAACATCACCTGTTGGTATCCGGTAGAATACGCTTGCCCATCAGGATATACGGCAGGCTTGAAAAAAGAAGACTGTGACACCTATAAAAACGGTCATTATTACGACCAAACAATCGTCGTCCCCGATAGTGAAAACTCTCAAGGAATAGATAGCGAAGGTAATATAGCAAATTGTTATCAATGCGGTTTCAATTGTATCGGAGAGCACGATAACCAACCCTTAGTCACAGACAAAACCGCTCAAGGCTATGTTTATTTTAAGCTTTGGGATAATCCGGAATGTTATCTCCAAAAGCTCCCCGGAGACGGCAGTTACGGGCAATGTGTTGACAAAGACGAAAAAATTGGCTCGGCATATCCTGAAAGCTATATAAACGCGGAAGGTTGCCCGAAGATTCAAAACGCTGTGACAACAACAAACGAAAGCAGTTGGCAAATAGTAGAGCTCGTCGGTTTCTATTACGCCAGTGAACAATGCTATCTGTGCGCCAGCAATCCTTGTTCGAACCAAAAGACCGGAACCGATACACAATGCAATCAAACCGGTTTCACTAAAGGAGAAGTAGATGCTTCCATCACTTCGGGTACAACAGCTTGCTATACCTGCAGTTGCGACACTGCAAACGGCTATTATGCTTCAGAAAGCGAAGTACCTGACTGTGCTGATAATGTTAAAAGTGTCAGCAACTATAATGGTATGACCTGCTACTATTGCGGAACATCAACAGCCTCCTTGCTCTCCTTATTAAATGATACTGTCAACAATCAAACCCGAATAGTTTATCACGAAGAGGGAGATTATCAGGGAATTGCCAACATTAATGCTGGCGCCTCAGCCCCGATAGAGGGAGACCCGTTAAGCGGTGACGCCACAGCCTCGCTCACGCTTTATAATAGCGCGTCCAACGCCAAAATCGCATTACAGGCAGGACAAAACCGCACAACCTATAACGCTAAAGCTAACGGAACAGATGCCGAAAATGCAGTTTCCGCCAAAGGTGAACTTAACCTCATTATGCAAGACGGCGCCAATAATGTAACCGCCGCCGGCATAACCACCAATGATAACGCTTATAATGCCTATGCCGAGGGCAACGCCATAGCCGAAGGCAGAATTAATATAGAAGATACCAAATCTGCCACCAACGTCATTTATGGTATATCATCCGCGCGCAACGCATATAACGCTTATGCCAACCAAGAGCTGGCGCAAGCTTCGGGCACTATCAACATCAATACCATCACCGACAAACAAGCCTACGGTATATTTGCCGCTCAAGACATTTATAACCAAACAGACAACCAACAAACCAGTATCGTTAATGTGCGCGGTACCGGTTCGGGGGACATCTATGGTCTGTATTCTAAGTCCGGCAATATTTATAACAGCGGGGAGGTAAATGTTTCTTCCGCGTCCGGTAATGCTTACGGTCTTTATCTTGAAAACGGCAATAACAGCCAAATTGAAAACAGCGGTCAAATTACCGTTTCAAGCAATGAGAAATCTGCCTACGGCATTTATGTCAAAGACGCTGAAAACGGCGTCACCGTTACCAATACCGGCTCAATAACCGCCACCGGCGATAGCCAAAGCCGCGGTATCAAAATTGAGCAAAATGGTCAAAACGCCACCGTCATCAACCAAGGTCAAATCACCGTTAATGGGGCACTAAATGCCGAAGAGTCCGCCATAGATTTAGGCGGCGGCAAGTTTGCTAACGCCGGCGAGATTAAATTTATCGGCGCGCAAAACCTTGATGTCTTAAACGGTAAATTCACACTTGAAAAAGGTGGGCACATAGAAGCTGACGTTTTAAGTGGTGACTTAACTATCGGCACCTCCGTTGTCAAAGAGGGCTTTAAAGATACTTATGTGGAAGAGGGGGCGATAAAAGCTCAAGATATTCAAGACTTAAATCTCTCTTCAGAATCAGCCTTATTCACCGCTCAAGTCAAGAAAAACGCCAACGAAAACCTCTATGACGCCGAGGCAAACCGTCGCAATTTCAATGAGTTTACCCCCAATAGTTCCATCGGCAACTATCTGGAAAATAACTATCATCAGGAAAAACTGGCACAACTGTTTGAAAAGTTAAAATCCGCTAACTCTGACGCTATCCTTGCCGCCGACATCTTAAAGCAAACCGGCGCGGACATCTTGCCCAACTTGGCGCAAGAAAACTTAATGGCGTTAAGAAACTCGGCTGAGGTCATCACCGACGCTGTTCTGGCTGATAACGATGAGGAAAACCGTGTTATCTCCGGCGCTGACGCTTATTTCCAAGACGCAGAAGCCAAAAACGGCGTCACCGGTTATGATAACACCACGGCAACAGCCTATATGTTTGGCGATAAGCGCTTAGACAATAAAAACCGCTTAGGCTTAGGTTTATCCTATATGCAGATGTCAAGCTCTTATGACAACGGCGGCAGTCGTACGCAAAACTTTGTTTCCTTGTTCTTCCCGTGGTTGCACAAATTCACCGAAAAGCTCAAACTGGCCTCGGTCTTAAACTTCGGCTACGGCTGGGGCAAATTTGACCGCGGTATCGGCAACGAAGCTGACCTGACCGACTATATCTATGGTCTAAGCAACAAACTTATCTACTCTATGAATTTAGCAGATATAGCAGAACTTGAGCCGGCTTTAATGTTTAACGTCCAGGGCTACACCGCCGATGATATGAATATGGGTGACCTTAAAGTCAAACAAAGTAATCATATCTCTGCCGAAGCAGGAATTGGTCTATACATCAAGAAAAGCTTTTCTGATGAAAAATACGGCAAGCTGACCGCTCGTCTTGGCGGTGCTTATTATCACGAGTTTGCCAACCCGTATCGCCGAATCAGGGCAGGGTTCGCTGATGGCGTCGGCAGTTTCAGCATAAACGACTATGCCGGCATATATAGCCGTGACCGCGCCGTTCTCTCTGCTATGCTGAACTATGAATACAAGCGCATTGCGCTATATTTGAAGTACAATCGCTTCATACAGCGTAAAAACAGCCAAAACTTGGATATGGGCGTTAAATATAACTTCTAACGTCTAACCAAACCAAAAAGAATAAACGCTCGTCTTGCGGGCGTTTTTCTTTTCCCTAAATTCTCTAAAAACTCTCCTCAAAGCATTATTCACATAACCCTGAATATTTCAGAACAGGAAAAACAAAAACTCATAAAAACGAAGAACTAACATATTAAATAAAAACGATTATTCAAAAATATTCATCTTAAAATAAAAGCTGGACAAATATTCAAATGTTGAATATTTTATTTTACTTTCCTCTCAAATAGCTCCTCCAAGCCATAAAAAAAACGCCCCCGAAGGAGCGTTCATTGCTTAAAACCCTATGCAAACTAAGCAAGAATAGCTTCAACTGCTTTTTCCAAATCAAACAAGCGTTGTTTTTCAAAGGCAATGCCAAGCCGAACGGAAGAAGCGTATTCTTTAAGCGTTTCCGCTTCTTTAGCCCCCACCATCGTCGGACGGCGACCAAGCGAAAACAGCCAATCGCGATTATCTTGGGCAATTTTTTGAAAATCGAGTGGCACACCGCGCATAATCACGAGCGAGCGATTTGCCTTAAAGCGCTCAGCCACTTTTTCAATCACCAAATCAGACATCCTGGGCTCAGGCCAAATCAAATGGGCAATGTGGCTCTGCGAGATAAACTCTGCCAAATCAAGCAACTGCTCATCTGTAAAATAGCAACCACTTAAATCCAAATAAATCAAACCTTCCAGACTTCTGATTGTTTGCAAAAACAAATCAAACAAAATCGCATTATCAGAAAACATAAAACATTTCAGAGCAACGCTCGTCAATTTTTTCTTGAATTTAAGACGGGTAAGGATATTTCTCAAAATTTCATTATCAACCGCCATAGATTGCATAACACTTTGGCGCACAACGCCGCGGGCACTGCCATAGAGATTATCCCCAAAATCATCAGTAACAAAGTTTTCAGCTGCACCGATACCAATGGAAATTTTTTTCAATTCCGTTGCCGATTCAATCCAACCATAAGTTTCTGCTACATCAGTTTTTTTATAACACGGACGTTTTAAAACAATTTCATTTGCGCGGGCGTCATAATACCCGAAAGTATTTCTTGTGCCGCAATCATTCGTTAATTTACGCATACAGTCCTCTCCAGCATAAGGGTTAAAGTTTCAACAAAAAGTTGTATGTTCATAAAACATACCGAAACGATAATCGGTTTTTTTATTAAAAGCAACATATTTTTCCCTATTTATTGTATTTTATCACAATTAAAATTCAAAGATGTATATAACAGAGTATATCAAAAAAAGTTAAAATCCGTTTTAGCGTAAAAAAAATTGTCCTCTTTTCCTGAATTTATGCGGCAAAACTCAATAAAAGCATTTGCACCCCCAAAAAAACGGTTTTATACTCAAAACCAATCAAAAAACGCACTTAAACTTAGGATAATTTTCATGAATATTTCTCTAGATGGACAATATTTTCCCCAAATAACTCTCGTTTTATCAACACTTGTTATATTTTTGCTCGCTTTACTAGCCGCTCTTGGCTGCAAATCTGCCGCCAAAACGCATAAACTCAAATCATTAGAGCAGGATTTATCCGAAAAAGAGCTAAACCTCGCGCTTCTTTCCGCCCGATTCGCCGATATTGAGGCTCTTTTAGCTAAAGCCGAACAAAAAAACGCTGATTTATCAAATGCTTTAAGTGCCTCCTCCGAGCAACTGACAGCTCTAACCGCCACCACCAAAGCCAAAGAAGAAAGCTTAAATGAAAAAATCGCTTTTTTAGAGAAAATCAAAGAGGATTTAACCTTAAAATTTAAAAACATCTCTCAAGAAATCGCCGACACCCAGCGCCAAACCGCCTCAAAAGAACAAAAAGAAGCCCTTTCAACCGTCATCACACCTTTTGCCGAACAACTAAAGGCTTTCAAAGCCGAAGTTGCCGCCGCCAGAGAAGAAAGCGTGAAAGCAAAATCAAGCCTTGATACGCAGCTTATAAACCTTTCCAACTTAAATTTAGCCTTAAGCAAAGACGCGCAAAATTTAGCCGACGCCTTAAAAGGCTCCAAAAAAGCCCAAGGCTGTTGGGGCGAATGCCGCTTAGGGCGGATTTTGGAAATTTCCGGTCTTGTGCTCGGTCAAGACTATGACACCGAAGAAACCTTTAAGAATGAAGACAAAAAGCTCTATCGCCCCGACGTTATCGTCCATCTGCCCGAAAACCGCGACATTATTATAGACTCAAAAGTTTCCTTAAACGACTATCTTGAAGCCGTCAACGCCGAAGATGATGACAACCGGCAAAAAGCCCTGCAAAAAAACACTGCCGCCATCAAAGCTCATATTGACGAGCTCTCCGCCAAAGAATACCAAAACCTCTTAAAAGACCGCACGCTAAACTATGTCATTATGTTTATTCCGGTTGAAAGCGCTTATATCGCCGCGTTAGAATATGACCACGCGCTTTATGACTATGCCTACAAGAAAAACATCATTTTAGCCACGCCGCTGTCTTTGTTGCCAACCCTGCGCACCGTGGAAAACCTATGGCGGATAGACAGTCAAAACCGTAATGTGCAAAAAATTGCCGAACTCGGCGGCAAAATCTATGACAAGCTTGCAGATTTCGTTAATGATATGAAATCCTTAGAGCGCGGCTTAAATCAAGCCAACGGCGCATACGCTAAAGCGATGACCAAACTTCAGGGCAGGGGCGGTGCGCTCTCTCAGGCCGAAAAAATGCGGCTTCTGGGGGCAAAAACCAACAAACTTGTTAACCTCTCCTTAAATGATAATGACATACAATCCTTAGAAACACCGGATAATGACCTTCTGGCCTTAGAAATTTTGGGAGATTAACTATGAAAAAAATCGTCTTTACCGGCGGCGGTTCTGCCGGACACATCACACTAAACTTAGCCCTTATCCCTTATTTTTTAGAAAAAGGCTGGCAAGTCACCTACATCGGCTCTAAAGGCGGTATGGAAGAAGAATTAATCAAAAAATACCCCGAAGTCACCTATCAAAGCGTCTTAACCGGCAAACTTCGCCGCTATTTTTCCTTCAAAAACCTTGTTGATATGGCAAAAATCCCTCTAGGTTGTTTGGAAGCCTATATTAAATTAAGAAAAATCAATCCGGACGTTGTCTTTTCCAAAGGCGGTTTTGTTTCTTTTCCAGTTGTCATCGGCGGCTATCTGAACCGAAAAAAAATCTATATGCACGAATCAGACATCACTCCCGGTCTTGCCAATAAAATGAGCCTGCCGTTTGTGGATACATTCTTCACCACCTTTGCTGACACCATCAACACTATCTCTCAAAAAAATAAAGTCCGTTACATTGGTCCCGTCCTTTCAGACCGTTTGTTTAACGGCAGCAAAGCATCAGGCGCCGCGTTCACGGGTCTGACTGCAGACAAACCGGTGATTATGTTCATTGGCGGCAGTCTGGGCGCTAAAAGCTTAAATGATGCCGTGGCAAAAAATCTCCCCGAGCTCTTAAAAAAATATCAGATTATCCATATCGCCGGCAAAAACGGCTTTAATCCGGAGCTCAAAGCCGAAGGCTACGCGCAATACGAATTTGTCGACACTAAATTAAAAGACTTAATGGCTCTTGCAGACATTGTTATCTCAAGAGCCGGTTCAAACGCTATTTTTGAGTTGGCAAGCCTGCAAAAACCAATGGTCTTGGTTCCGTTGCCAAACACATCTTCAAGAGGAGAGCAGGGGTTAAACGCGCAAAATTTCAAAGCCAAAGGCTATGCTGAAATCATTAAAGATGAAGACATCGCCACACCTGAAATTCTTTTTGCCACGCTTGAAAAAATATTAAACAACAAACAAGCCTATCTCAACGCTTTTGCTAAAACCCCGATAAAAATCACCACAGCCGAAACCTTGGCGCAAGAAATTATGTCATAATTTCACAAAAAACCATATTTTTTGTATATTTTGTATATTTTTTGCTTGCATTCTCGCTTTTTTTGCGGTATAGTTGACAGAGTTAAAAATATTATTAATCAATTAAAAAAATAAGAATTATGAAACTTAAGGATTTTTTTGACACGAAAGTGTGTGTGGTTTTGTTTCTGCTGATACTTAGCCAAATCTTGTTAGTACTTGCTGTTTTTGGAGTATTTGATGGTTTTAAACCTTCCAAGAGTGTAGAAACCCCGCTGACAGGCGACTTCGTTTCTTTCACCGAACAAGCCGAAAACGGCGACACGCTGACTGGTGTGAAAAACATCAAAACCGGCGCCATCATCGTCACTCCGCAGATGATAGACAGCATTCAGGTGATGAAAAAAGCTTTTGCCGTCTATGTCAACGATGGTAAGGGAAGTATTTTCGCTTACCGCCTTGATGGCAGTCCGTTAGACGAAAATGACAATGCCTTTTTGGTATTTGAGGAAAAGTTTTTGCACAACGCTAAAGAACCGATATACATTGGTTATCAAGAGCGAGGAAAAACTTTTTACTTCCCCAAAACCGACGAAGTTGTTCTCGGCACCGAGTATTACTTAGGCTCAAAGCATATCTTTATCCAAGAAGATATTGCAGATGGTCATTGTTGGAGCCTGAGAACAACCAACGGTAAACAAACATGGCGCTTCATCTCTTGGGAGATTTTTCTCATCAAAGACATGAGCTCTGAAGCCGAAACATTCTGCATTGGCTTGCCAAACGAAGACAAAGAAGTTGTCCTTTACGACGTTAACGGCACAGAGCTGAAAACTGTTTCCGCCTCTCGCTGGAACAAAGCCAAAAGCCTCATGCGTGGTAACAAAAAAATTGGTACAGCCGAGTACCTGGAATGTAAAAACATCGCTAAAATCTGACAAAAAAGCGCAACACCATCAAGGTTGTTGCGTTTTTTTGTATATTTTGTATATTTTTTGCTTGCATTCTCGCTTTTTTTGCGTTATAGTTAAAGGAGTTAAAAATATTATTAATCAAAAAAATTAAAATTATGAAAAATTATTTTTTTATGGCAATCGCTATGCTTTGCCTTTGCCTAACCGGTTGCAACAAGTTCAAGAGTGTAGAAACCCCGCTGACAGGCGACTTCGTGTCGTTCACCGAATTAAGTGAAAACGGCGACACGCTGACTGGTGTGAAAAACATCAAAACCGGCGCCGTCATCGTCGCTCCGCAGATGATAGACAGCATTCAGGTTTTAGAAAAGGCTTTTGCCGTCTATGTCAACGACGAAGAGGCGAGCATCTTAGCCTATCGCCTTGATGGCAAGCTGATAGACCAAAGCGAGGATGCACCGTTCCTCGTTTTTGAGGAAAAACACCCTCAAGGCGCCAAAGCACCGGTTTACATTGGTCACAGGGAGTGGAACAAAGTATTCTACTTCCCGGAAAAACAAGAAAGTGTAAAAGGTCAAAAATTCTACTTTGGCTTAAAACACGTTTTCATTGAGAAGGATGAGAAAAACTGGTTTTTCAAAACGCTTGCAAGCGACGCCAGCTGGAAACTGTTTCTGAAATCAGCTGATGATGAATTTTATCTGATAAAAGACATCGCAGCCAAAGAAGAAACCTTCTTTATCGGGCTTCTAAATCCGGAAAGTGGAAATATCCATCTTTTCACGCCAACAGGCGAAAAAGTAAAAGTGATTTCATCCTCTCGCTGGAACAAAGCCAAGAAACAGGCACGCCGTAGCACTCAGATTGGCAACGCCAATTACATTGAGTGCAAAAACGTCGCCAAAATTTAGTAAAAAGTGCAGCAACCCTCCTGGTTGTTGCATTTTTTTTGTATATTTTGTACAAACAACTTGCAAAATAAAATTTACCCGTTATACTTGAGCTCTATAAAATTACTTTTATGTCTAATTAAAAAAATATTTATTATGAAAAATCCAAAATTTATTATGTTAGCTGTCTTGGCTGTTTTCATGGTCACATCATGCAGCCGACCGGCAAACGAAAAAGAGTTAAACAACAATTTGACGGCTTTCACGTTCACCACTGATGACGGTAAAACCTTAACCGGTATCAAGAACAAAGAAACCAATGAGAGTGTCATCGAACCCGTCGAGTCTTCTTCGGTTATGACGGACAAGCACGTTATCGTTATCACGGATACCCATGAACGCAAACACGTTTACACCCTGGAGGGCATAAAACTCGGCTTGTTTGATAACTGGACACATTGGATAGCAGAAGACAGAAATTACTACCACGGCACAAATTATAACAAAAATTGTTATTATTTCCCTGATAAAAAGTTATTCTGCAAAGCCACATCAGCTTATTGTGCCGCCAACACATTGCTTTTAGAAAAGAACAATTGCTGGCAGGTGATAGACTTTCAAGGCAACACACTCTCAACGCTCAAAAAACCGTTTTGGATTGTAAAAAGCCTGCAAAAAAGGGACGGTGAAAAACTTTTCATCGTTCGCAAACAAGGCGTTGGCTACGCCATCACACACATTGATGGCTCAAATCCGAAAAAAGTTTCAAAATCCGCCTGGAAAAAGATTGAAAAAAGTCTTACCAATCTTGAAAAAAAGAGCAACGGCGTGATTTATGCTGAAACGGACAAACTCTAAAAGAAAAAAACCGGAAGCTTCAAGCTTTCGGTTTTTTTTAAGACAAATTCAAATACACACGTGCTGATAACAACTTTTATTCATCATCAAGCTCTTCCTCGTCATCGGACAATTCCACCAGCTTTCCGACAAGTTTATCAATTTTGCCGGAAAGGCGCTCTTTGCTAAACCAAGCCGCCGCACTAACACCGGCAACAGCCATAGCCGCAGAAATACAAATCAGAAAATCTTTTTTCTTCATAAAATTAAAAGTTTAGAAGTGAATACTTAAATTTTGTTTTGTATCAAAGAATAATAACTTAATAATACCAAAACAAGCACACTGTACAGCCGTTTCTAAAAAAAGTAAAGCCTTTTTTATCTACTTAATCCGCCTAAACCAAAACCCTTGCATCCGCTCAAAAAAGAAGCTTTTTTGATAAGAAATCTCATCTTTAAGTCCCGTTTTCAGGTCAAACAACACATCTTCGCTTAATTTCTTTAAGATAAGAAAACGCACCAAACGCCCCAACGAAAATTTTTCATGAAGTTTGCAAAGCCTTTTTAATAACATAACATTAAGCGCCGTCTGCCACTCTTCAATCCGCTCATCGGTTAACAAAAGAATCTGCTTAGTTAATTTCTTCTGCCAAAACCGTCTTAAGAAGAAAAAGGGGATTTTATCCAAATTATAATGCAAAAAATGCCAAAAATCCTCTGTTTTATACCCCAAACGCACATCATCCCAGTCAATAAACGCCGAAAGTTTGCCTTTTTGAAATAAAATCTGATTATTAAAAAAATCACCGTGAATAAGGCAAAGCCGTTTTTTATCATAATAAAGCGTTTGCAAATCTATTTGTTGAAGAAACCCCAAACAAAGCCTGTTCTTAAAGCTGTTTTTTTCTTCAAGGCGTTCTTTAAGTCCTTGTGCCAAAACAAAATTTTCATCTAAAGCAGGTTCGTGCTCCGCTGGTGCTTTTAACACGGAAAATGCTTGATAAGCTGCAAAAATCTCTTTCATTTGAGCAAAAGAAATCTGTCGGCGGGGCAGGGGATTCCCGTAATTTTTCTGTATGGTTCCATCCGCCTTGCCATACTTAAAAACGCTGTCATATTGCACACCGGCAAGCACCGGAACATCTTTGATATGCTCGCTTAAAAACGCTGTCGTTTTATTTAATTTGTACGGGTTTTTCAGCACTTTAACCACAAAATTTTCATCATTTACTTTAACAAAAAAGTCATAGCTGAACTCGCCGCCGCGAAATTGCTTAAAATAATGAAGCTTCTTACAAAAAACTTTATCCTCAAGAAAGCCCCTAAAAGCCTTCTCCTCTTGTTTTTTCATTATGTAAACCATAAAGTCCAAGTCCTAAAGTCCGGGTTACACTCTCCATAAACCACCGTCTAGTTTATCTATTATTTTTGTATCCTGCTAATTTTTTCTTGTCAACCTAAATAATTAAAATTCCCTGTTTTTTCATTTTAAACTTTATTAAAGTTTCAACTCTCCATAAACGGTCGTTTATGACTAGGAGCTAAGGACTTGGACTAACGATGACTAACACATTCAATAAACAAAATAAAAAACAACTCAAAACCTTCCTCGAACACAACATATTTCATTCTAAACTGATGAATTTCCGCCAATTTCACTCTGGCGGTATGAGTTATAATTTTTATGCCTCAACGCCAAACGATTCCTATTTTATAAAACTCTTAAAAAGACCCTATAAACCAAACCCTATTATCCAGCTTATTCAGCCAAACCTACTAAAAATCCCCGCATTTCAAGGCCTGAAAATAGAAAAGCTTTTTTATTTTCAAAACCAAAGCGGCTTCATTCAAAAATATTATGGCACAACGCTTCCCTATAAAGACATCACAACAAAACAAATAAACGAAATATTAAACGCTCACCAAATACTAACGTCTTTAAACGTTCCTGTCAGTAAAGATTTTATAAAAACAAAATACATTCAATCTTATGAAGCACTAAAATTAAAATCAGAACAAAGCAATACCTTGCAATACCGTTTGATAAGATTCTTTTTGGCTCAAATTTCCCCCAAAACGCTTATTTACGAGTCTTCAAAATTAAAAGTGATACACGGTGATTTTCACGCCCGCCAAATTCTTTTTAAAAATGGGCACCTTTTTGCTTTCATTGACTGGGAAGATTGCCGTTTCGGTTATCCGGCTGAAGATTACTGGTATTTTATATGGTACAACCAAAAACCCGGCCTAAATCTGCTAAAAAATATCTTATCTCGTGCAAAAATAGCAAAACAAATTTTAAACCGCTCATCCGTCCCCTATAATGAATGGGAAACCGCAATAAATATATATTTATTATCAAAGCTTGAAGCTATGTCTCATAAAATAAGTCTCGGCAGAATAATTCGCTTTGTATCCGCAAGAAATTTTGCTCTAAAATTATTAACGAAAATCAAACAAAAAGAAGCAAAAACATCTTTGTTACAACCAAAAATTTTACCTATATCGATATAATCCCCATTCAAAAACGACCTCATTAACAATAACCCCCGCATAAAGCGGGGCTTATCGTTAATGGCGGAGAGATAGGGATTCGAACCCTAGGTACCCCGAAAAGAGTACAATTGATTTCGAGTCAACCGCATTCGACCACTCTGCCATCTCTCCAATGCCTCTCGTTTATAGCGCACAAAAAATAAAAAGCAAGCACTTTTTTTTGACTTTCCACTTGCTTATCTCTCAAACGTTTTCCCCCGAACATACATCGTACCGTTGCCCCAACGATTAAGCTGCTCAATAACTTCCTTTTGTCCTAAAATTTTATCAACGCTGTTTGTTTGGTATTTATCAATCATTTGAGCAAACCAAACCGCCACCTCGCCAATGCCGACCTTACCTTTGTCCGTGTTAATCGTTCCATAATTAACCGCTTTTTGCGCCTCAATTCCGTGAATTTCTTTATAAATTTTATCCTCAAGCGCTAAAGAATAAAGCGTAGGTCCGAGCTCTGCAAGCCAATCGCACTCGGTATAAGTCTCTGTAAAGACATCAATATCTTCCTTATAATCATCCTGCGGCGTTTCCATCGAAACCGGTTCTTGTTGCATCACGTGCTGAAGCTCGTGAATAAGAATTGTCCCAACCGGCGAATAATCCCCTTTAGCCAATTTTCCCGTGGCATCCACATTCAAACTAAGCTCCAGTTTATCACCTCCTTTAAAATAAAAAGCAACCGAGTTACAATTATCATCTTCATCAACTTTCGTAAACGCCCATAGCCCTTTATCTTTAACCTCATTTTTTTCAAGCCAATCCTTCAACATCGTTCGGCTAATAGCGTTTGCCGCTACGCTGTCTTGAGGCGAAATCATAAAACGGTCATTATTGCTGTATAAAGCGCGCGCAAACTTTTCCACCCCCGGATAACGCATAGCTCGTTCCTCAAATTTGACATAATCCTGATAATATCGCCCGAACACTTCCGCTCGTTCATCAATCCAGCCCTCTTTTTTCTCCATAACCTCATCATAATCATCACTATACTGCACCACTTTTTCAAAATAAAGAAACGCCTTCATATTGTTGTAATCTTTCAAATCAACCTCATTTTCCGTCCCTTTGATACGGCTGATTTGCGAGAGCATTTTCACCGCCTGCAATTCATACTCGTTCTTTTGCTCTAACGTTAGGGCAGGGCTCTCCTGCACATCTTTAACAACTTTAATCCCGTTTTTGATAATTTCCCAAAAATTCTCCGCATTTTCTATCCTGTGGTTAAAATCAAAATCAGTCAACACCGGCACATCTTTGCCTTTCATCAGCGCCTCGATATAAGCCCCGTCAAGCGGCTCTTTGTCACAAAGTGCCGTCAGATGATAGGTCTTGACCACTTCATTATAAACAGATTTCCACTCGGCGCGTAGCTCAACTTTATCCTGCTCGTTAGGCGCAACCTTACCTTCAAAAGAAGCATTGTTATTACGACACGAAAACGTCACCATCATCGCTGACGCCAACATAAACGGTCGCGCTTTTTGCAAAAGCCGTTTCGGCAAAACCAACGGCGGCACGCCTTTTGAAGTAGAAAAAGCTTTTACTTTTCCTGTTAAAAACCCGCTGTAAACATCAGCTTTCATCTCATGCTCCTAACCCACAAACACAACCTTGGCAAGTTTGCTGTTTTTAAGAAAAAACGCATTATTTCTTTCTGCCACAAAAAGATAGCGCCTCATTTTAAGCGCCAACATTAAATCTTCATGCACAAACCCGACCTCAACGCTCTCATTTCCGCTTTTTAAAACGGCAGATTGCTCGCCTTCATTGATTTCAAGCCGCATATCCATAGCAAAATTAAGCCCGGAAACCAACTCCAGCAGCACTTCGCCCATTTCATTTAATAAAAAACATCCCATCGACAACTCCGGTTATTTCTTAACACATACCGAAGTATACCTCATTTTTTGTCTGAATACAAGCAAAAAAATCAAGCAATAACCCGTCTGATATAAGAAATATCATCAAGCCACGGCTGAACATCGTTTGGAATGCCGTGTCCGGTTTCCATCGTCAAAAGGGCTCCCTCATCGGTAAACTCACGCACCAAGCGCCGTAAATCATAATTCCCCTCGCCATAATGCAAGTGGCTGTCGTTCGTGCTCTCAACTTCACCATCGCATAAATGATACATCGAGGGTTTTAACGCCTTAAACCCGCTCAAAACTTCATAAATATCGCGTTTAGAACTGTTTGCCCCGCAAATTGCGTGTGAAAAATCAAGGCAGAACTTAGCCCCGGTTTCCTCAATAAAACGCTTAATTTCCTCAACCGTCACGCCGTGCAAAAGCCGTTTTGTCTGCGAGCAATACGCCGGCAAATTTTCAACTGTCAAACGTGCATCGTTCATTGCCTTAAATTGTCGGATACTTTCCGCCAAACACGCTTCACCGACACCGCACCCGGGGTGTAAAATAATCATCTCTGCGTTAAGCAAATCCGCAAACTGTTGCGCTGCTTCCAAACGCTTCTTATTGTTGTCAAATTCTTCTTTAACTGCCAAATCAAGCCCTTGCATAGCGTGTGAAGCGTGAATAATCGTTTTAATTTGCCCAAACCGCGCCTTAACTTCTTCTTTTATCTCTTCAAACAAAAAGGGCAGGGCAAACAACTCCAAATAATCGAATTTTCCTTCTTTAAGTGCTTTCTCTGCGTCTGCCACAAAATCAATATTTTTTACAAAATCTTTAGACCAAAGCTTTAAACCAAACCGTCGCATTTTTACCCCCGAAAACAATTAAAGTCCGCCGAAAGTATACGCAACCGCATAAAAAAAATCAAGCCTTTTCTATAAAAAAAACTGCCAAACACCTCAAACGAGATATTTGGCAGAAAATTTAATTTTCCTCTTCAGGAAAGATGTCCTGAATCACCTTGACCCACTTATACGGCATAAACCACCGTAAAGCCAAGGTTACAGGCAGGATTACTGCGCTCCAATTCCACTCGGTGGCAAAGAGCGCCAAAAAGCCATACAGAAGCACCATAACAGCTATCCAATAGCTTCTGTAAAACTTCCAACTGGCTTCGCTGGTATGGTAAAATATTTCCACCGACAGCCAAATCAAAGCCATTGCCCCAAACCAAGCCAAGTAGCCTTGACGGATGAAAATGTTGCATAACTCTTCAACCGTAGCGGCACTCAAGCCTACAGCCAAGACGAATGACGCCATTGACACAACGATGGTCATAAACCACACCACGTCCTCATACTTTTTCAGAGGTTCTTTGATTTTTTTATTTTCCATAATTTTATATTTAAATAATATATTGTTAAACAGTTATAGAATACCACATTTTTCACCTTTTGGCAACAAAAAAATATTCCCTAAAAACACAATCCCCTCCATACGTCATTGCGAGGCGTGTGACGTGAGTCACATATCGCCGTGGCAAACTTCTCTTAGTGCTGCTAGCGAGCATAGCGAACGCAGCAACACTTAGTTGTTCGTACAAGTAGAAGCGAAGCTTCGTAACGGTACAATCCATAACTTGTGCAAAGCACACTTTTTTATTGTGGATAACCCCAAACAAAACTTGCCCTAAAGCCCACTCTAATAATTACACTAAAACCGTTTCTAACATCAAAAGGAGAGTCAAATGAAAAAGAAAATGCTTAGCCTCATCTTAGCTATCCTCATCTCAGGCACAATGTCCGCCGCTGCAACCGAAGACACAATGGGGCAGGAATGGGAAAAAATCTCAATTTATGACATTAAAAATCCGGCCACGCTATTTGGCGAAGAATGGGCAGCTGTCGCCGCCGGAAACAAAGAAAGCTTTAACGCCATGACAATCGGCTGGGGGCAATTCGGCATTTTATGGAAACGCCCGATTATGACAATTTATGTCGCTCCCGAACGCTATACAAACGAATTTCTTGATAAAAATGAATACTTTACGGTCACCGGCTTCCCGCAAACACAAAAACAAGCCTTAGTCTATATCGGCACACACTCCGGCCGCAATGAAGACAAGCTCGCCAAAGCCGGATTAACCCCAATCTTCACCCCTTTGGGCAATCCGATTTTTAAAGAGGCAAATCTCGCTGTTGAATGTAAAATCATTTATAAAGAACCATTTAAGAGCGAACTCTTAGACCAAAAAGCCAAAGACCTCTACGCTGCCAAGAAAATCACGCCCCATGTTCAATACATTGGTGAAGTCATAAACGTTTGGCGCAAAAAAGAATAACCAACGCCGATAAACAAAAAATCGCCAACTCCTCAAAGTTTGGCGATTTTTTTAAACTCTAATAGATTGTAAGCTCTACTGCAAACTTATTATCTGCAATTATAAAGCGACATCTATGTCTTGGATTTGTTTTTTACGTTGATACGTTTTTCCGTTTTTGCGGAAAAATTCCCCGATAAGGATTTGAGCACCGCCGGAACAAAGCACGGCTCTGGTGTATTTTCCGCTACCATCCGGCGTAAAATGAATCATCGGTTCATAGTCGACCAGAGCCGAATAAAGGCATTCACCGGAATCTGCGCTATACAGTGCAATGCACCAATACCCCGAAGCACCAAAAGGGTCGCGATATCTCCAAAAAACAAACAAACGCAGCGCCTCATTAAATGACATCTTGTACTCAGGCGAAAGAATAACCCTGCCTTGTTTTGCAAGACCATACTCCGTCCAACTTCCGCCAAAAATACTATACCCTTGTTTGGTTATCAGATGACAGCCGCCATACTTTGTGTAAGTAATTGTGCTACCGGCATTGGCAGGAAGCGTCAAACACACGCTGCAAAAAACTACAGCTAACAAAAAAATAATTCTTTTCATAAATACAGTTTTTTAATGTTATACAAAATCTTTATCTTCATAATACTCTTAATGAACGCTAATATAAAGATTTTTTTTTAAAAAGCAATCTTTTTTTGTCATTTTTGATGAAATTTCCTAAATTTTCCTCAAAAGAGCAGGGCGCTGATAACAAAAATTTATTTAATATTGCCTTTACTTTTAATAAAAACATCTTGACAAAAAAACTCAAATGATTATCGTAAGCCGGTATTTTTTATTATTTTAAAACTAAATTTATTTATTATGTCAAATTCTTTCACATCAACTCTTGGCGTGATAACGTTCAACGAGTTCAAAACATTGTTTTACCGTACGTTAGCGGAAAAAACAGCAAAAAATCCCAAACTTTTGACCAATAAAAGCAGGGAATACGCCAAAGCTTTGTCTTTGCAAACAAGCGAATCAGACAACTATGATTTCAAAACAGACCTCAAAATCGGCTTTGAAAAGCTCTATGACATCACGACCGAAATCGCTGATAAAATCAAAGCCGGAGCTCTTGTAAATAGCTGGACATCGCTTCTGTTAAAACACTGGGAAGACCCTGATAAAACTGTTAAAACAATGTTTAACCTGTTAGCGGGCTCTTATGCCGACATACTCTTATTAAAAGGGAGCAGGGTGCTCTTAAACCCTGTTTTTATGTTTGACAAAGACCTCATTAAATCATATTTGGAAACACCGCAAAACGTTACGTCTTCTTTTGTAGCAGCACCGCTGCCGTTGTACCTTCACATGGAATACTTCTATTTTGAAAACTCCCCGGCAACGCCGTCATGCTACAAACAGCAAAATATCGGAACGGAATTTGTAAAGCGCTTTTTTAACGCTATAAACAGCTATTCCGCCGTCTTGCCTCAAGAAAACGTAAAAAGAACTTTCCAAGATTATCTAAAATGAATGAACAAATAGCCGGACCAAACCTCCGGCTGTTTTTTTACCCCCAAACCGCCAAAAGAGTAGGTAGATATTAACGAACAAAATCCTACCAATAGTTCCAACTTGATTATACCACACCAACCAACAGCACAAAACACTTCAATTCCAACAAAAAGATACAGCACAGCTTGCCAAGCTAAAAGCAATAAAACCAAAACCTTATCTGCAAATTTTCCTAATCATAACCTTGAACAACACACCATTTATCAACTCTTTACTTTAACAACAGAAAAAACTCAAACCTCATAATCAAAACTTCACAACCTCAAATAAATCCCAAAATTCACACCTCCAACTCCCCCTCTCCATAATTCGACACCTTGTCGCATAATATATATTACAATTTCCCATTTCCAATAGAGATGGGGATTTTCTATGTTTTCGATTTGTCCGCAAAAAGTATTTACAAACAAAAGGTTAACATCAACAGACTTACGTGTTTATCTCTCAATACAAGGATTCGCTAATCAAGAGGGATATTGTTACCCGTCTATTGCCAAAATTGCTACAACTTTAGGCGTATGCCGCAGAACAATAGAACGGAGCTTATCACGCCTCGAAAAAGAGCAGGTAATAGCCCGCTCAAAACGTATTAAAAATGACGGCGGATATACTTCAAACGGCTATTACTTAAAATTAGAGCCCAAAGGCGAAAACATCAATGAAACAGCCGCTTTAAACGATACGACAAATATGACGCAGGGTATACGGCAAGATTGTCGCATACCTAGCGACACAAATGACGCAACGAACTATAATCAATGTAATAATAATAATTTTAATTTTAATAATACGCGTGCGTGCGCACGCGAAGAACTCGGCAACGAATATGTGCAGGCGGAGATAACAGAGGAAGACCGCCAAGCCGTACAAGTCGCCAAATGTTATTCTCAAAATTACAGATTTATCAAGCTACCGGACGGAAAAATCGCCATTCGTCCTGCGGCTGGCTTTGTGCTGTCTGAAACACCAGCCGCTCAAGCCATTGTTGACTGCTTAACCTATAAATTTGGCTATGACGTCATTCTTGTAGATTTTAATCAACATTTTTTAGGCGAAATTGAGATAAGGAGTTAAACCTATGTATATTTTAAAAATTTTTATCAAAAATGAAAAAGGCGCGTATGTGCAAATTAAAAAATTTGAGCTTTCAGGCAAACTCGACAATGAGGCACGCACTAGAGGCGAAAAAATAGCCAAAAGCCACAATCCAAACGCAATAGCGTATTTTGAGGAAATACCTGCTGATATTGACGCAGGACGTAAACTCAAAGAAGTAACAAGGGGGATGTAATGGCAGAAGTAGTAGGACGTATGACTTGTCCGGTTTGCGGCGAGGAAATGCAAGATTTAAAAGTTAACAAAAACCAAAAACTTTATATGTACTGCGACAATGGCTGTTGCATAAGGCTAAATTCCAAACAAAGCCGCTACATCCGCGCCCAACTGGCGCAAAAAAAGGCGGTGAGTGTGGCAAAATTAGGCTATATCCGCCCAATAACCAAATTTGACGAAAGATTATTAAACGACGATGACGAAGACGAATTTTAGAAAGGTAAATCAATGACAAACGAAAATATTTTAAACAACGGCGGCAACGTAAGCGATGAAGAATTTGCAGAGATTAACGAAACAGTATTTGAGGAAACCAAACCGCAAGCCGTTGTTTTATCAACAGAAGAATTTAACCAACGTTTTATCGAAATGTTTGATATGTTCGGCGATATATGGGATATGCCGGAGTTCAAAATTAATCACGAAAAAACGCTTGAAGTCGCAGGGGCTAAGCTAACAGCCGGAAAGCTCTACAATCTTGCGCAAAAATATCCGCTAATGCACTTTTTGATTGAGCCATCCGGCGGCTGGTTTGGAGATTTTTGGTTAATTGGCGTTTTTTGCTGGAGTAAGGCGGATATTGTCAGCCGGAAAGTGTCCGGCTTAACCCTTGCCGGAAAAATCCGTAACTTTTTCCAAAAAACGAGGGGTAAAATGCAAGAAACAAGCCTTTTCAAACGTTTATTTCATAAAACAGATGCAAAGGTTAAAAAATGATTAAGAAAGACGTGCAAGCGCGCCGAATAGGAATATTTGGCGCATCCGGTAGCGGGAAGACCACAAAGGCGCTTGATTTGGTGGAAAAAGTCACCCGTTTAATCGCCTTTGACCCGCTGGACGATTTAACCAAAATCAAAACCCGTATTTCAGATATGAACTATCTGAAGAATTTTGTCATAAAAAACTATGCAAAGGGCTTCCGTGTCCGCTTCGTACCGGAACTCGGCAAAGCAAAAGAGCAGTTATCCGAAATTAGCCTTTTCTTGCGCGAATTACAGGCAGGCTATAAGTTCAACCGGCACAATGCGCTTGTCACGCTGTTTGTCGATGAGCTTGATACAAGCTTCCCGCTCAATATCAGCCGTTCAATGACTGATAACGGATTTTATTTTCTCTGTTGCCGAGGGCGACACTACGGGATAAACATTGTCGGTATTAGTCAGCGTATGAGTTTAGTCGATTTGCCTTTTCGCGCGAACTTATCAGACTTGTTCGTTTTCCGGCTTGCAGATTTTAACGACATCAAAGCGGCAGTTCAAATGCTTGGCACACCATACCGACAACGTATTGTCGATTTAACCAACTTTAAATACATCTACAAAAACCCTGAGGGAGTAATAAAATGACGTTTTATGTAATCGTGTATAATTCTTGGCGGGGTATTGATGTTTTTGAATTTAACACAGAAGCAATGGCACAATGTTTTATTCGCAACAACGAAGTAAAAGAGTTCGTTATAATTCAGGGAACACTAATTGAAAAAACTATAAACTAAATTTTCTTATATAACGTACATATACATACATAAGGCAGGCGCGACTTGCGTAATGTTAAAACGGTAGGTAAACATAACCTATCGTTTTTTTAATTTTAACAGAGGGGAAAACCTATGAAATCATTACTTAAAATTATGGCAGGCGTTGTCGCTGGTATTTATGTTTACGAATACATCAAATCTGCAACATCAAAATCTAAATAGGAGAAACGCTAATGTCACAGGTAAAAAAAATCCTTATCCACGAATCAAAGGCTATCAGTGCCGGAACAATTTTGACCTATAATGTGCCGTCATTTGATACGATTGACGACATCGTTCTTGAGTTCTTAAATTCCGGCGCCGCCGCAACCAAAGCAAACGTTTTAGCTGGTGTTGGCAAAATTGCCCTAAATATCAACGGCGAACAGGTAGTTAATCTGCCTATCGCGCGTTTGTATGACATTTACGCCGCGCTCGGAACAGAAGTCACCCAAAACTTAACCAACTGTATCGGTTTGAATATAGGGCGTTATCTGTTCAAAGACTCGAACAATGAAGACTACTTTGCGTATGGTTGCGCCGATATTCAGACAATTCAGGTTCAAGTTTACCTCAATTCAACTGTTACCGGCTTGACAGATTGCCAAGTTAGCACAATCCGCCGCGCAACTAACCAGTCTCTTGGCTCTTATATCAAAGCTATCAACTACCCGCAGACAATGAACACCACCGGTATTTCAACGGTTGACACTTTGCCGCGTGATAGCAATGAAGCTTATTTGTCAATTATGGCGCACAACGGCGGCGGTGCAATCTCAGGCGGTGAATGTGTTGTCAACGGTAACTCGGTATTTGACCCTATCAGTCAGTCTTTAGATGATTACATCGTCAACGCTCGCGGTTTAGCCGCTGTTTCCGGTGTGTTTAACTACTCTTTCTCAGACGGCGCCGTAAAAGGTATTTTACCTATGCAAGGCGTAACTGAGTTGCGTTTGAAAACCACTTTTACAACCGCACCGACAAATGGAAACTACGACCTTGTCGCCGTTTCTATTCGTAACGTACCGGCTCAAATGCTTAAAGCCGTTGCCGCTTAAAGGTTTTTCAAATCGGGCGGGTCGCTCCCGCCCACTTTAGGAGATTTAGATAAATGTCAGATAATGCAGGAAATTCTACGAGTTGGTGGCAATGGATTGCAAACACGGCGCAAGAAGTTTATCAAACAAAATTAGGCGCTGATGTAGCAATGAAAAACTCGGAAGTATTAGCTCAACAGCAAGAAGATAATAACACTTTGTCATTTTTGGGAATGACATTGCATAAGGATACGCTTCTTTGGGTCGGTGGCGGTACGTTGCTGGTTGTTTTGGTTGTAGCGCTTTTAAGGAAGTAATAAAATGAGTTCGAGCCAAAACAACGCAGACGCAAATAGAAATACAGGCGGATATATTGGAGAATTAGAGGCAAACCTTGGCCTTGATGACGCTTTCAATAATCTTTTTGCAGGATTTGGCTCATCCAGCGCAACCGCAAACTCAGGCTTATCAACTGGCAACTGGGGAACTCACTCATCTTCCATCAACATAGACAGCCCGACAATGAGCTTGTCAAAAATGATAACGTTTTGCGGTGTAGCTCTTATCGGATATTGGCTTTTTAAGAAAATAGCGAGGAAGTAATGGGGTTATTTAGTTCAAAATCAAAATCTAGCTCAAAAACGACCACAAATTACACCGATAATTCAACAAATAACGAATCCGCGGCAAGTTTAGGGGCTTTGTCACACGACAACGTAGTTGTCGGCGCAGGTTCAACCTATAACTACACGGAGGGCGGATTGACCGGCGAGAATTTAAAGAACTTGCTCGGCACGGTTGAAACTCTGAATGAACAGACAAATAGCGCTTGGGATAGTTATGTAACAGGCGTTCAAAAATCAGCTGAAAAAGCAATGGACACAACCGCGCAAGCCTATGCGGAATCCGATAGCGAATTAAGAAACATCATAGACGCAGTGAAACCTATCGCTTTATACGCCGCAATCGCCGCAGTTTTTTATTTCATTTTTAGGGGGAAGAAATGGTAAGCAATATAAATCTAGGTTCGGTTCAAGCGCCATACTGGGAGCAAACTATCACTTTGCCGCCACACGGTTATCATAAAGTTCAATACGTTACCGATAACTTTCAACTTTTATCAACAAGCCTGCCAAACGCTTTAAAAGTGAGTTTTGGCGGTTCTATGATTGACACGCCTTTCCGCGCCGGTATGGGCTACCGTTTAACAGAGCCGGTACAGTTTGTAGAGCTAAGAAACGACAACGATGTTGAATTAACTGTTGATTTTGTGCTGGGTATCGGACAAATTCAAGATAATCGTCTAAACGTGGTTGGACAAATTGACACTAGAACAACTTTGTTAGGTTATACTAAAATAGAATTTAACCATTTTAGTTTAAATGCAGGCACGACCGGCGCACGACCATCACCAAAAAACGGAATTATAGCATATAGCGTTACAAAAGGAACACTCAGACTTAGATTAACACCACCCGGCGGAAGCTCTGATAGCGTGTATATAGAACTCCAAGAAGGACAATCATTTGAGTTTCCATCATCACAACAAATATTAATTTATTACCAAAATCCCTCAAGTTCAGCCAAAGTCGAATTCAATCTATTTGTGGGAGAATACTAATGACAATATTTAGCGGAGGTGGAAATAGTGGTGTAAAAGCAGGTTCTCTCTTAATGTGGGCGACAAACACTCCTCCTGAGGGGTATTTACTATGTGATGGTTCTGCTGTTTCTCGAACGACCTATTCAGAACTTTTTAAAGTCATTGGCACAACTTTTGGCGCTGGAAATGGCTCAACAACATTTAATTTACCTACACTTAAAATTCCCGATGGAGCTGGAAATTTCACGGTGTATGGTGATGGAAACGCATTGCGTTGCCAAAATGGAGCGGGTCAACTTGGATATATGACAGCGCACCACGGGTCAGACGGTGAAGCCTACCCAACGTTTTATACAACAAATGATATTGTAACAACTGGAGGAGGTGTCGGTTCAACCCCGAAATCTACTGCAAATGTTGCCTATGGCTTAGCACAAAAATCTGTGGTAAGTTTGCAAGAAAACAAATCAACTGGTTTATATGTCGATTTTTCAGCTGAAACTTCAAATATAACTGCAATTATCAAATATTAGGAGAAATCAAATGAAAGCTTATAAATACGACACCGAAAATCACAAATATTTAAAGGAAGTCACTTGTCAGTTAGACCCTTTGGAAACAATAAAAGCAGGAGAAAATATTTGGTTATTGCCTGCAGATTGCACATTTAAAGAGCCTTTACCACAAAAAGAGGGATATTTTGTTAAATTTGACGGAAATGATTGGATTTATGAAGAAATACCACAACCGGAGCCGACACCTGAGCTGGTTCTTACATACGCCGATTTACGCCGCGCCGAATATCCGGCAATTCCTGAACAGTTAGATATGATTTACTGGGACAAGGTAAAAGGCACAAATAGATGGGAAGAAAAAATCAGCGAAATCAAAGCAAAATATCCGAAAGTTGATTTAAATGATTAAGTGGTTAGCATACATAGCCGCCGCTTATGTGGCATATAGAATATTAAAAAAGGGGTACGATATGACCAACGACCAAACAGATTATTTAGCCCGCACAATTTGGGGAGAAGCAAGAGGCGAGGGCGCTCGTGGTATGCAAGCAGTCGGCAACGTGATTATGAATCGCGTAAAAGCCGGCGGTTGGTATGGGGCAAGTATAAAAGACGTAGTTTTAAAGCCATATCAGTTCAGCGCGTGGAACGTTGGCGACCTCAACCGCGCTAAAATGTTAAACGCCACACCGGCACAATTATCAACTGCGCGAAAAATCGCCGAACAACTACAATCTGGCGCATTACCTGATATAACCGGTGGCGCAACAAACTACCACGCAACCGGTATTTCGCCGTTGTGGGCGAAGAAAATGACCAAAACGGTACAAATCGGCAACCATATTTTTTATAAAGAGTAGGGGGATAAATGGGATATTTAGTTAGTTTTTTAGGCGGTGCGCTTGGTTGGGCTATTTTCGATAAAACAACCGAAAACGGCACAAAAAGCCTAAATTTAGTCGGATTGGCGGCACAAATGCTCGTCATCTATTGGGTTTACAAAAAATTGAAGTAAAGGAGAAAACAATGTGGGGAACATTCTTAAAATTAGGCGGTTCATTGCTCGCAGGCTTAGGTATTGATTGGGCGTGGGATTCCTATCAAGAATCACAAGCCACGGCTGTCGAACAAGCGCAAATGAATAAACAGGCAAACTGGGGAAAGTGGATTCTAATCTCAGCGGCTGTTCTAGCAGGTTATTCAATGCTTAAAAAAGGACGGTAAACTATGACGCAAGAGCTATTTAATCAATTACTGGCAAATAGCCCTATCGTTGGCGTTTTAATTTACTATGGGCAAAAAATCGTTCAAATCACTGAACGACTTTCAAAAGTTGAGGGAATAATCTATGAACATTTTGGAAAAAATGAAAAATAAAAGTTTTTGGGCAGGATTTTTGACTGCCTTTGCCGGTTTGGTTGGCGGTAGTCTTTCCGTACCGGATTTTTTAATCTCAATCATTAATTTAATAGGAGGCTAGGATATGGCTACACGCAAAAAACGCACATCCACGCGTAAAAAAACGACTGCTAAACGCAAAGTTACAACACGCAAAAGAAAAATAACGAGAAAAAAGAAGAGTAGGGGCTTTCTTGCCGACTTTTTAAACTCGTAAAACTAAAGTTTTAATTTGACTTTCTCATTTTTATTTCTCATAATCTCTTAAAAGGTTTAAACTTTTAGGAGATTATTTGATGAAAAAGTTGATTCTAGCAAGTATCTTAATGCTTACAGCTTGCGCAACAGGTCCGAAAGATAGTGAAGTCGTTACTATTTTAAGTTATGAAAAATATACTGATTTATATGTAAATGACGAACTTGTCGGAATCAGCCACACACAAACAAGATTACCCTACAAAAACGCAAAAGAAACAAAAATTTACGGCAAGAAGCAGGGATGTCAAACAGTAGAGCTAAATGTTGAATACGAATTTGATACGCCTATGCTCTTAAATCCTACAAATATCTTATATGTGCCTGAAAAATATTTAAGTTGGGACTGGTGGCGTCCATCTGAGGGAAAAACACTATACAACGTGACACCTATTTGTAAAAACTAGCCAATTTTACGTTTTTAATAGTGAGATAAGTTCGTACAGTAGCCGGAGTAACCTTTAGAACTTCGGCTATTTTTTTAACCGGAATATCGCATGCAGCCATCTTTTGCGCTGCATAAACCTTATGCGGGCGTATGCGCTTTTGCCATAAACTAAATTGTGCATCAATTTTGCTCTCAATAAACCGAAGAGGCAACTCCATTTCATTAGCTATTAAAGATTTACTCTCTTCATAGCCAAATCCCGACATCAAATAATTATACAATTTGAGCGTAATCTTTGTACGTTCAAGTGCGTATGTATTTATTTTAGGGCAATTTAGAGCAAATTCTTTTATTTCTTTCATATACCGCAAAATACTATCAAATGAATCATTTAATTCGCGTTCAACCCGCGATACTTGTAAATAGTCCATAGTCAAATCCTTGTGAATAATCTTAAATATTTATTAATTAATTTGTTATATATGTTATGTATATAAAAAAATAAATTTAAAACAACTCATTTTTCTTAACGATTTTTTAAGTGTTTGGATTTATTTTGAAATAAATGAAGAGGGTTAATGGGGTTGTCGCATAATATATATTATGTATACTAAATACACAAAAGGGGGCTTATATCAATTTTTTAAACAAATATTCTAATAAATCACTTTAACAGATTTTAGACCATTTTTAACCTAAATGACCGCTCAGAGCGAGCTCAGCTTAAAAAATCATATAAATACACTTCAGCTCGCTAAAAAAGCTCCGTACAGACAAACCGCAACGGAGCTTTCTAAATACAAAATAACACCAAACGTCTAAGACGCGTTATTAAGATTCAAAGCAGCAAGCTTATCTTTTGGTTTCACACCCCATTCTTTAACACTCCAAAATTTATCACCATCTTCTTTTTCTAAAACACAAACGCCACCGGTACCAACTTTGATGTCAAATTCTTCAGCAAATTTAGCAAAATCGCCCGTCAGATGCGGCGCAAAGCGAATAATACCATTAGAGCTGACCACCAAAACCGTCTTGTTGTGGTAATCACGCTCAATTTCATCGGCAAATTCTTTCCACGCTTAAATAATACCTTTAACAGATACGTTCCATCCCTCAGGCACAATAGCCTCCCTATTCCAGGCATCCATTGCGTCCTGACCGATACGAGCAATCACCTCATCTTCGGTTTTGGCTTCATCCGGTCCGTAATCAATCTCGGTAAAACGAGTATCGCTTTTAAGTGCAATATCTTTATCCAGCGCTGCAATCGCCAGCCTCGCGGTTTCTGTCGTTCTCTTTAACGGCGCTGCGAACACAACAGACGGAATAAATGAGCGCATTTTCAAATATTTGCCAACATTTGTACCTCTTTCGGTTTCGACCAATGGCAAATCCGTCCGAGCACCAACGCGAAGCGGTGTCTGTTCTTTAGTAAAGGTGTTGCCATGCCGTGCAATAACAATTCTTGTCGTCATCATAAGCTCCTAAAATTCGCCGTATTTCTCAAATAAAGCCTCTGCGCGCTTCAAATCCTCAGGAGAATCAACCCCGCTCATTCCCTCAAACGCGCCATAATCCACTTTGGCAATCTTGATTTTCATTCCGTTTTCTAAAAATCTCAGTTGTTCCAAACCTTCAAGTTTTTCATAAACACCTTCTTCTAACTCTTTGAACTTAAACAAAGAATCATATTTATAGCCATAAAGACCGATATGCCGCAAAACAGGGCTTCTCCCGCCCTTTTCCCGCAAATCTGCCTCTTTGCGCACCGCCGGAATAATGTTTTTAGAAAACCATAACGCATAGCCGTTTTTATCCGCCACACAAGTTGTTCCCGAAAATGGCGTTGTTTTTTTGCTCTCACGCAACTTGTCCAAAGCTTCCCAAGAAAGCTCCGTGCAAGGCGTAACCAAATCAACACTTTTATCTTCTTCAAACGCCTTAATCAGTTCTTCAATAAACCAAGGCGGACAAACCGGATTATCTCCTTGTAAATTAATAATCAATTCCGGCTTTTCACCAAGAGTTTTAACCGCTTCGCACACTCGGTCTGAGCCCGTCTTGCATTTATCCGAAGTCATCAAACACTCAACGCCGTGCTCGTCGCAAAAGCTCTTAATCCGTTCATCTTCGGTTGCCACCACAATACGCGCTTGTGCGTTTTTTGTACCTTTCTTGGCAATTTCATAAACTCTTAAGAGCATTTCTTTGCCGGCAATTTTAGCCAGCGGTTTCCCCGGAAAGCGAGAAGAGCCGTAACGTGCCGGAATAACCACCAAAGTTTTAACCATCATTCATTCTCCAAAAATAAATCCATAGCCTAAGATTAGCAAAAACCGGCTCTTTCCTGCAAGCTTAAAAAAAAAGTTGTGCACAGCCGCTCTTCCCTTTTTGTTCTTATTTTGTCCTTAAGATGAAAAACACCTCACCAAGACCGCTTTTAAGAAAACTAAAAGGTTTTATCTGCCCTTTTTATTCCCTTGCTGCCATTGAGCATGAAGCGGCCATTCCCAAAGCGTCAATTTCTCAGTTTTGTCCTTATCCCGTTTATTCATCTCAGCCAGCAACTCCTCAGTCATAAAATGTCTGACGGTTTTATAAACCGCTTTACCTTGAGAAGCCATATTTTTGAGTTTGTTCAAAATTTTCTTATCGCTGTCAGCATAAAATTTTTCACAAAAATCATCTTTCATAACTTTAGGCACATCATTGCCTTTTTTATCCTTGATAAAATTACCTTTTCTATCTTTTTTGCACGGCATATACCAATGAAAATCCAACGTATAAATCGAACAATGCACAAATCCTTTGTCTTTAACCAAATACACCGGCAAATCAAGCAAATCTTGAGCGCTCCAATGTCCTTTCAGCACCTGTTCACACAAATAAGCCCGTTTCAAAATGCCGACCGGCGTGCGCCAGCCGCTGATTTTGCGCCCCAAAACATCAACATTCTCGTTCTTTCGCAAAGACTTATAATATTCTGAGTTTTTAAACCCTTTAGTCCCCCAGCAATACCCTAACCCGATACTGCACAAAAGCTCTTCATTGCTAAGCGAGCGCCCGACGCTATCTCCGAGCACCGGCACAAGCTCCATGTCAATATAACGCGTATTATAAACCACATCATCTTCAAATGTCAGTCGTTCCCCTTCACAAACTGCACGCTTATTGCCCTGCTCATCATAAAGCACCGTGAATCCGGAACCAACCGTTGGCGTCCCTTTTACCGCCGTTTTGGCTGTTTTTCTGGTTCTTTTCAAAACTCTTTTCTTGCCTCTTTGGATATGCCCGTCCGAAAAAGTATTTTCCGAAAACCCTTCAATAGCATAAATAACCGTCATAATTTCCGGCTTCAAAGCCTTTAACCGCGCTAAATTGCCATATTTATCAGAATGCTTATTGCCCACATAATCAATATAAACCTGAGTGCTGTCCTTATCATCCAAAACGCTGACCGTTTCTTTTTTATTTGTTACTTCTTTGCCATCATAAACTGCCTTGTCAACACCAACAACGCCGGCAAGCATTGCGGTCAAAACCGCTGCCTTATATTTCTTGATTTTATAAAAACTGAACTTATTGTTCTTCGTCACATTATTCTTTTTATTTTCCATAAGCCCTCCTTTATATCGCTAGTTAATTTTTATATCACACTTTTGACCGTAATTCAATCCCTTTTTTCAAAATTATTTTTCTCTAAAACCCGTAAATAAACTTTTTCCCCATCCTCTCTTCTTTCCAAAATTTTCCCCAAACGATAAGCTTTAGCAATGCCGGCTCCGTCCGTCACATCAAAACGAAGCTCTTTTATCTGCCGGCAAGAAAAAAGTTTCTCCTCAAGCATAGCTAAGAAATCTGCCACGCCATCGCCCGTCAAAGCCGAAACACCAACTCTGTTTTCCTTAAGATTTTGGCAAACCAGCGCCCTGCCCTCATCGCTCAAACAGTCGATTTTATTATAAACCTCAATATAGCGCTTGGAAAACTCGATTTTCTCGAGCCCAAGTTCGTGCAAAACTTCTAACACGTCTGCCCGTTGTTTCTTATAAAGCGGATTGCTCACATCAATCACGTGGACAATAACATCTGCCTCAAGCACTTCTTCCAATGTCGCCCGAAATGCCATCACCAACTCATGCGGCAAATCCGAAATAAACCCCACCGTATCCGATAAAATTATCTCGCGCCCTGCCCCAAACTCAACCTTGCGCATCGTCGGGTCAAGCGTGGCAAAAAGCATATCCTCCGCCATCACCTGAGCTTTGGTAATAAAATTAAACAGTGTAGACTTACCCGCGTTCGTATATCCGGCAAATGCTGCATGCGGATAAGGCACCCTCTTGCGCGCGAGCCTCTGCACGCTCCGCGTTTTTTTAACTTTTTCAAGCTCTTTTTTAATCTTTAAAATGCGCTCGCCCAAATGCCGTTTATCAAGCTCAATTTGGGTTTCGCCCGGTCCGCCCAAAAATCCGCCGCCGCCGCGTTGCCGCTCCAAATGCGTCCAACTCCTGACCAACCGCCCCTTTTGGTAGCTCAAATGCGCAAGCTCAACCTGAAGTTTGCCCTCTTTGGTCTGCGCCCGTCTTCCGAAAATCTCTAAAATAACTGCCGTCCGGTCAATAACTTTAAGCTCAAGCGCTTTCTCCAAATTGCGCTGTTGCACCGGAGATAACGCACCGTCCACCACAACCAGCTCAACCTCATTTTCAAGACATTCGCTTTTAAGTTTTTCGACTGTTCCTTTGCCGAAAAACAGCCCGGCCGTCGGCTTATCAAGCTTAATGCTTTTAACAAAAACAGCCGTCTGCCCCATCGCTCTGACCAGACCTTCAGCTTCTTCCATTCTTTTTTCTTCATCAAAAGAAGCGCTCAAACCAAGACTGCGAATAATAGGACAAACAACGGCTGTTTTCGTTTGCTTTTCTTTTTTACTCAAAAACAATGCTAGTCTTCAACCACATCAACCGGAGTTGCCGGCATAATCGTTGAAATTGCGTGCGCATACACAAGTTGCGTATGCCCGTCACGCCTCAAGAGCAAAGATGAAGCATCAAACCAGGTAATAACGCCTTGCAGTTTAACGCCATTAATCAAAAAAACGGTAACCGAAACCTTTTTGTCTTTAATATCGTTCAAAAAATCAACTTGTGCATTTGTAGTCATTTTTCATTTCCTTATTATATTTTTCCCTTGCGTTTTCGATTATCTCGACCCCGCATCTGTTTTATACACGCGTTTTGGTTAATATAATCTAAATATTATAAAAAAAAACTTCTACTCTTTCATAAAAAAAGATTTTTCACTCTCTAATGCCAAAAGTCGCTCTCTTGCTTCTAAAGCCGCTGCCTCTCTTTTTTCATCCTCAAGCGCCAAAACCCTCATCGTCATCGCAGCCATATCATCTTTACTGTCAAACCAATGCACATTATGATAAAACAGCCTCTCCAACGGCTCTTTATAATTAGTCAACACCGGTCTGCCGTAACTCATCACATCATACACCGCATACGGCACATAATCCTTATCATCAACACCATTTTCGCCCATTTCATACACCACGAGTCTGGCACTTGAAAGCTCTTTCTTTTTCATCTCCTCAGACAACCCGGCAAACGTCCTGCCGCTATATACTTTAGCATCTAAACTCTGCAAAAACGCCTCATACTCTGAATTTTTATACTCATAAATATACAAAACATCAGCTAAATAAGAAGGTTTTAGCGCCTCATGCTTCACCGCTCCGCCTTCCAAAAAATCAATCTTCAGAGTATCTTTAAGCGCATTTTGAAGCCCTTTTTGTGAAGAAAGGTAATAGTCATACCTCTGCAACTCTTCACGATATATCGTCTCCATCCGCTGAATGTAAAATACATTGAGCGCTTTTTCATTTGTCCTTAAATCATAAAAAGGTTCAAACCCGCGCACATAAACATTAATCCCTGCTCTATCAAAGAGTTTCGGATAAAGCCTTCCGGCATAAGCCGTCCCCCAAACCCGATAGCCGTTCTCCTCAAACCGTTTTTTTAGATAAGCAAGCGCCGCCATAAAATCATAATCCAGTTCTTCCCTCGGTGTGCTGACACGAAACACGACATGTTTGGCTGTCACTTCCCGAAAAACACACCTCTCTAAATAAATTCCACACACAAAAATCGTCGTACTCAAAAAGACACCAAAAAAAATCCGCCATTCACGCATCTCTCTCTCCTTTCTTCTTATCTCGAACATACGCTTTCATCACTTTAATCATTTCAGAAATTGCCTGTTCGGAACCAAAACGTCTTTTGGTAATAAGATAGGCTTCATAAGCTTTCCTTTTGCGCTCCAGAGGATGGTTAAGATAATAAGTCACCAGCGCTCTGAACTCTGCCTCGTTCTTATACATAACAATCGCATCGCCGTAAATTTCCTCAATCTCCGCCATATAATCAGAAATCAAAAACCCCTTTGCCGCCGTCACATCAAAAATTCTGTTGGAGATAAACCCGGCTTCAATCATATCTTCTCTCGTGTCATTAAACACAATATCAGCCGAGGAATAATAATATTTCAGCTCATCGCCGGAAATTTGTTCTCCTTTATGCAAATAAAGCTTGTCTTGAGGCAATACCCTCTCCCACCCAATACCGTAAATATCAAGTTCAAGCCCGTTTTTTAACGCCAAATCAACCGTTTTTCTGGTTTTGGCATCCGGATATAAATTTCCGACAAATAACAGCTTTGTTTTGTGTTTTTCACTAAATGCCGGATAAAACTTATCAAATCTCGTAAACTGCGGCATAAAGTGCGAATTAATCCCTAATTTTCGATATTCTCTGTCTTTTTTAAGCGAACCGGTAAAAACAATATCCGCATTTTTAACTTCCTCAATCTTATAAGGAATAGTCTCATATAAAACCGCAACCCTGTCCCTATCAATCGCCCCATGATAAGAGTTAAGCTGCAGCTCAGGATAAGCCCGCATATAAATATCAATCCCTTCTTTGAAATTTTTATTAGCGTATGTATCCTCAATCGCATAAATTTCCGTTTGCATTCCCTGCCGGTTCAGCTCTGCCGCCATATCTTCAGCCAAATACTTTTCTCCCAAAGGATAAGCCTTGTCTTCCAAAGACTTATGATGCGTCACCGGCAAATTAATAACTGCCTTACCGTAATCAAGCGCAAACGGTCCTTGGTCCTTTTGGTAAAAATAGCCAAAAACGCCGCCCAAAATCAGTAAAACACTTAAAATAAAGATATTTTTTTTCAAAAATCATCGCTCCTTTACACAAAACACATCAAAAAAATACCTCTCTTAGTCTTTTTCGCAACAAAAATAAAGCGTTAACCCCAAAAAAACTTTTTTTAAATCAAAAAAAGGCCGCCCGCAGGCAGCCTCTCGAAAACAGAACTTGAATTATCTTTTCTTCAAAGTCGGGAACATAATCACATCGCGCAACGTCGCCGCATTGGTCAAAAGCTTGGCCAGTCTGTCCATGCCCATTCCCATACCGGTTGTCGGCACAAAACCGTAAGAAAGAGCGTCAATAAAGCTCTCATCAAGCATTTGTGCTTCATCATCGCCGTTTTCACGTTCTGCCATCTGCGCCTTAAAGCGTTCCATCTGTTCTAAAGGATTCGAAAGCTCGGAATAAGCACAGCCAAGCTCCATCCCCAAAAGATAAGTGTCAAAATGTTCCACCAAACGCGGATTGTCGCGGTGGGTCTTGGCTAAAGGCGAAATATCTTTTGGCATATCAGACACATGGATAGGCTCAATCAAAGTCTGCTCAACTTTTTCGTCAAAAACTTCCTGCACCACCTTGCCCCAGTTGGAACAATGCTCGGCATCCACACCAACCGATTTAGCCAGCGCCCGTGCTTCTTCAACCGTTTCAACGCTCAAAAAGTCCGCGCCGGTCTCACGCTTAATCAAATCAATAATTGAAACTTTCGGAAACGGCTTGGAAAAGTCAATCTCATGCCCGTCCAAAACCAGCTTGTCCGTCCCGAACACTTTATTAACCACAAAACGCACCAAGCGTGACATCAAATCCGCCATATCATTATAATCGCCGTATGCCATATACGCTTCAAGTCCGGTAAATTCCGGCACGTGGTTCTTGTCAATACCTTCATTGCGATAGTTTTTGCCGATTTCAAACACGCGGTCAATACCGCCTACAACCAACTTTTTCAAATAAAGCTCGGTTGCCACGCGCAAATAAAAATCATTATCCAGCGCGTTATAATGTGTCACAAACGGTTTGGCGTTTGCTCCGCCCATAATCGGGTGAAACGTCGGCGTTTCCACCTCTAAAAATTCGTTAGAATTAAAAAACTCGCGCACGGCAGAAACAATCTTGCATCTGGTAATCAAAATCTCTTTGGCTTCATCATTGATAATCAAATCAACATAGCGCTTGCGATACCTTGTTTCAACATCTGTCAAACCATGAAATTTTTCCGGCAACGGTTCCAAAGACTTGGCAATAATATCAAACTTCTCCGCCGCAACCGAAAGCTCACCTCGAGGCGTCCGACGAATAAACCCGCTCACCCCGACAATATCACCAATATCCAAACACTTCAAAAGTTTTAAATTGTCCTCATCCAAATGGCACTTATGGCAAAACAGTTGAATGTTGCCCGTCTTGTCTTTCATATCAATAAACATACCGTCATTTCTGACAGCCATCGCCCGCCCGGCCACGGTCACGCGGTCTTCGGTGTTTTCCCCGTTTGCCAAATCCTTGTATTTTTCTTGCAAATCTTTAGCAAAACTATCTGGTTTAAAAGTATAAGGATAAGGGTTATACCCCATCTCTTCAAGCTTAGCAAGTTTGTTAAGGCGGCTCTGCCGCTGTTCGCTGATTTCTTCTGCCATAATCACTCATCCGTTAAAGTTACATAAAAACTTTTTCGCTTATACCACACCCGACAAATTTTGCAAGCATTTTTTACGCTTCATATTTTCACACTTCACCATAACTAGAGCACCCAATAAATACTCTATCCGCCACACACTCCAGAAAAGGAGGTCGAGATTTGAGTCTTATGGAGATGGGCTTGGTATTTCTTAAAAATCCTAGTGTACATAGAGGTACATGAATTTTTGAAACAAAATTTCCTCCTATCACACACTCCAACCAAGAAGGTCGAGAAAGTGCGGGGACCTCAAAGGATGTCCGCTCATAAACCGGAGCGTACAAATAGGTACGTGACCCGACCGAAGACAGGCTTCCATCCGCCCCAATCTCAACTCAGGCTTAAAAAACGCGGAATTTTGCGAGATAGCCCTGAATGTCCTGCAAGGGCTCGCAGAGTAAAAAAAGCCCAGTGGGCTTTTTTTACCGAGAGCTATAGCTGTTGTAAGTGCGCGACTTGCCGGCAACGGCAACCAAGCAAACTCTACAACTGGCTTGACCGAACAGCGTGAGAAGGAGCGTACAAATAGGTACGTGACCCGACCGAAGACAGGCTTCCATTCAGGAGCTAGCTCACAAAATTACACGTTTTTTACCGGAACTTCCAAACCACCGTGCACGTATCATCACTACACCCGCAAATAGCCTCAAGAATATCGGGATTAATAAATCCGGTCTCTTCACTCTTTAAGATATTGCGCGATTTAATGTCTTTAGGTTGCGTGCTTGCATAAATTTCATCTAAAACGCCGGACGGGGTCGCACTGGGGTATCCCCCTACGGCAATTAAATTATCAAATTTTAACTTAATTAACGCCTGACAGCCCATTTTGCTTAATCCTTGAAAAGAAATTTCATAAGCGCCTGTATGGTTATCTCCACTTAAAGAGGAAGAAAACAAATCCACACCGCCCAAATAAGAGTTAACTGCTTCATTAAACCCTTCGCGAAACATCTTTTTTGGAAAAAATTTTAAGGAAACCGCCAGCTTATAGTCCAATCCTTCATAATTGCTGGAGTTTTTGCCCATCATATCTTGGATATTGCGAGTAATTTCGCCGAGTTCATCAATGCAGCCGTTGATTTTAAGTTTTTCAACACTGTTCTTATAACTGCGAATACCCAAATAGCCCAAAAACAGAAAAGCTACAAAGGCCGCAAGCTTATAGATAAGTCCAACTTTTTGTTTCTTAAAATTAGCCACGTTCTGCCACCAATAAACACAATAACCGGTTTTTAAAACACACGAATAACATTATGCTTTAGTTTTAGTATTATCAAGAAAAAATAATATCTTATCCTCACCAACCTCGTTTTTATCTTCGACCGCCGCACATTAAATTAAAAAACAAGCCCTCAAACCTATTTGGCACCATAATTCTTCAACACCCCGATAATAGCCTGGTTTCCACCCTTTTCGGCGCAATCTAAAACTGTTTCCCGATAAAAACTTTTACCATTTACATCCGCTCCGTTCTCCAAAAGCAGTCGCACAATATTTTCATGCCCATTTTTAACTGCCAAAACAAGCGCCGTTTCTTTATAGTTATCCCGAACGTTCACATCAGCCCCCGCTTGCAGCAACAGCCGGACAATATCCTCATTTCCCTTCTCTGCAGCAATCATCAACGCCGTACCACCCCAAAAATCTGTCGTCTGCTGATTAACATCCGCCCCTTTTTCCAACAATTTACGCACCATGGCTAAATCATTATTTTGCACAGCTTCCATTAATACGGTACGCCCCTGATTATCTCCTTGGTTAATATCTGCTCCTGCTTCCAACAAAACATCAAAAGTGTTCTTATCTCCATAAATATTATCGGCAAAGTTATACGCATCATGCAAAGCACCGCCTCCACGAACAGCTTGCTTGTTAATATCAGCCCCCTTGTTTAACAGAAGTTTGATTGCCGCTTCTCCCTCCTCGGTCTGAGAGGCAATCATCAATGCTGTTTCGCCCAATGCATTTTCAATATTAACATCTGCTCCTTTAGCAAGCAACATTTTAATAATTTGCAAATTGCTCTCACGTCCCGCATATTCCGCCGCATACATCAACGCTGTTTTTTGCTCTTTATCCTGCAAATTAATCAACGCCCCATGAGCCAATAAAAATTCAACCGCCGTCACGTCCGCCCTTTTGCAAGCTTCCATTAGAGGTGTTCTGCCGAAATCATCGCGCTCATTAACATCAGCCCCGGCTTCAATCAGCATTTCCGTCATCTCTAAAGCTTCTCGCTTGTTTTTCTCTGCCAACATTTCAAACCCATCATCACCCAAAACCATTAACTGCGCCAATCCGGCTTTTCCATCTTGCAAATCAGCAAAAATTTTATATTTAGCAACATCATCAATCCCCGTTAAAGCATAAGAGATAAGGCTGTCCCCATATTTTCCGCGCGCGGTTATATCAGCCCCAAAATCCAGCAATGTATTGATAATGCTGACATCTTTTCTCTCTGCTGCCATCATCAAAGCCGTCATTTCATGCACATCTCTGAGTTCAGTATCCGCCCCGTTTTCCAATAAAAGCTCAACCATATCGCCGCGCCCCGCCGCAAGGGCTGACATCAGCGGCGTCAGCCCTTTACTTTGGTAAAACTTAGTTTCTTCCCGACCATTATAATATCCGACGGAATAACTCAAATCCGCCATACGCGCATTCACATCCGCTCCATTTTTTAACAAAATTTCCGCAATATTTTTATACCCGCCTTTAACTGCCGCCAGCAAAGCCGTATTTTCCGCACCATCTCGTTGATTAACATCCGCCCCTTCCTCTAAAAGCGCTTGCACCCGTTGGTCATCCCCTCTTTGCACTGCCGCAATCAAATCAACATTGCTTTGTTTTCTAATGTCTTGAATTTTATTATATTTTTCAACCGTCATGGCTTCCAAATCAAACGCCCTAACCTCTCCCGTAAACGCTTCCAAAGCCAACAACACGCCGAACATAATATTTTTCATAAAAAATTCCTCCCAAATCAATAATCACTTTTGAAAGTTATCGCAAATATTTAAACAAATACTTAAAAAGTCATTTTTTCCCTTGAAAACAAAAAAACACCCCTTATATCAACCAAACCACACTTCCACGGAAAACAGCTCATGAATTGGATAATCCTAAGCCTCATCTATGCCTTAACCAACGCTTTTTACACCACCTACAACGACAAGCGTAATTTTAACGGCTATGTTTTAGGGATATGGCGCGGATTCGGCATAAGCCTGTTTGTCCTGCCTCTATTCATCACCCTGCCATCATTAGAGCTCCCGTCCTCATATTTTCTTATACTCATTCTCCAAGGTTTAATGATTGGCGTCTATGACAGCCATATATTCTTTGCCTCAGCAAAATTCGGCGGACACGCCAGCTCCGGCTTTATGGCCACCACCGTGCTTTTAACCGTTTTCTTATGGTGGACAATAGATTTTAACGAACTCGCCGCTCTCTTCAAAAATCAGCCCTACCTCATCACGCTAATGCTCATCTTATCCGGCTTTTCCATCAGCTATTGGCAGATGATGAAAGTCCACGTCAGCAAACAAGCCGAAAGTTATCTCTATCCCGCCGTTTTTGCCCTTGCTTTAATGAGTATCGCCACGCGCTACATCGCTCTCCACGGCGGCTCTGCTTATGCCGGCGTGGTATGGTATTTAAGCGTTTCCTGCTTTGTCAGCGGTCTGTACAATACGGTTATGTTTATTTTCACGCCCCTCACTTCAAACACACCGCAAACGCACCACCCCAAACTCAAAACCCTCATCGCCCCTTTTTCGAAAGGGCAAGGTTTTTGGCTTATTGCCTTAAGTATTACCCTAATCACCGCCAAAACCCTGGCCTTAAGGCTGGCCCAAAACCCGGGCTATGTCATAGCTTTGCTCTTAACCTCACCGTTAATTTCCGATTCGATAGAAAAAAAACAAATCCACCTCACCCCTGCCTCGCTCTTAACCTTAATGTTTTTAATCCTCCTCCTGCTCCTCGTATCATAAAACGCCCTCACTTCATAACAAAAAAAGACTGCCTAAAGCAGTCTTTTTTAATTCAAGCATTTTTGCCTTTTCCCCAACAATCTATGTTGAAAAAGCTGACAATATCCATAATATCATCAGAACTGGCTTTAGCCCAAATCGGCTTATCAAGCCCAAAATTCAGGTCATAAACCAAAATCTTGTTATCACGCTCAACGCGCAACAACCGACCCTCCGAAGAAGCAGCAGACAATCCGCTGAGCACCTCTTTGCCGTCTTTGAAAATAGAAAACGAAGTCCCTCCCTTGTTTGCAATGAGATAATAGCCAAACTTCTCATCAACGGAAATAAATTCTTCCGCCGAACATAAGAGACCGCCATTCATATCATACAAAGAATAGAGCGATTGTCCGAAGAACGCGTTTTCTTTTTCCACCAAAATCAACCCGCATTCATCATACACGCTGACTTTGTCAAAATCCTCAGCTACTTTAATTTTTTCAGGCAAATAAAGCACTTCTTTGTCGTTTTCCATAAGGGTAAAACACTTATCTTCCAAACAAGTCCCTAAAGCCTTGTCTTCATCAAGAAACGAAAGATATTGTCCCTTAGAATCAAACAAACAGCAACCATCCTCAACAAGCACTTCCAAACAGCCGTTTTTGTGCTCAATCACATCAACCACGCCTGACATCTCCTGATGCCCGTCTGCATTGTAAAGTGCATTTTTCTTAATGCCGCAGCTGGGATACTCCGGGTAATTAATACCGCGATACATCCCGTTAGCATACACTTCATAATCCATATACTTGGAAAGAATAACCTTTCCTGTTGAATCATAAAGCGTTTTGCCGTAATACGACGAAATGCCCATAAATTTCTTATGACCCAAAATTTTGACATCTTGCTCTAAAAGAAGTGTCTCGGCAAAGCTTTCAGGGTCAACTGCTAAAATCTTATCCGCATAAAAGAGGATAAACAATTCGCCGTTCCCCTTAAAGCTGATAAAACCGTTAGCGTACAAAATGCCTTTTTGGTTATAAAGCATTAAGTACCCCTCTTCATCACTCACGATAGCAAAACAGCCGTCATCAGTCACCTCAACGCTGTTGATATTGCTTTTAACCAAATCACCGTTCGGCGCATACAAAAAGAGGACACCTCTTTTCTTAACCGTAAACCAGCACCCCGAATAAAAAACAACCTTATCAGCATCGTCAACCAGACATTTGCCGTCCGGTGTATAAACACGACGGACATACATCCCCTCTTTCACAAAACTAAGGCAACTAAAACCGGTTTTATAAACATACCCGTCCACCAAACCGCTCACAACCTTGGTTCCGTCCGGAGAATAAAGCGTTAAGACGCCGTCTTTGCTGATGATTTTTGCCTGATTTTCAAAAATAAGGCAATCATCAACCCCTTCTGCCGCAAGCTTGCCGCTTTTGACATCAAAAAATACTCTGTTTGTTTCCATAAAAATAATTTTTTAAAATTAAACTTCTAAAATAACACATTCATAAAAAAAATAATAAAATAACTTTTCTTTGCTATCATAAAAGAATCAAAAAGTAAAGCAATTTTTGTCCATATAATTAAAAAGTGCCGCTTTCATCACAAAAACGGCACCTATAAAGAAGACAAAACTCTGTTTTTTAAGAAAATAATTTTCCCCAAAAACTTTTTTCCTCAACGCTCGCTTCTTCTTCAAATTTTTTCAAACACTCTTTTTGAGCATCGCTGAGCTTTGTCGGAATAACCACCTTAAACAAAACAAACAAATCCCCCCGTCTGTCCGTCGTTCCCATATAGCGCATACCTTTGCCTTTAAGCCGTAGCCTGTCGCCGGGCTGGGTACCGGGTTTAATTTCAACCTCAATTTCCTCACCGTCAATGCCTTTAAGCTTAAAATTGCCGCCCAAAGCCGCTTTAGCCATAGAAATCGGCTGCTCAACAAACAAATCAGCCCCGTCGCGTTCAAACACCTTATGTGGCTTAACGCTGACAAAAACATACAAATCCCCTTTAGGACCGCCGTTCTTGCCAACTTCACCCTCACCCGAAACGCGCATTCTGACGCCATTTTCGATTCCCGCCGGAATTTTAACTTTCAAAGACTTTTCAATCCGTTCTTTACCGGTACCGCGGCATTTTTTGCACTTGTCAACCACAACGCGCCCTGTGCCTTTACATTGCGGGCAAGTTGTTTCAAACACAAAGAATCCCCCTTGTTGCGTCCGAACTTTACCACTACCGCCACAGGTTGCGCAAACCGGAGGCTCTTTGCCGTCTGCCGTGCCGTGTCCGTGACAGGCATCGCACGCTTGCGAGGTTGTGATGTTAATTTCTTTTTCAAGTCCGGTAAAAGCTTCCTCTAAAGAAAGCGTCATATCATAACGAATATCATCGCCGCGTTTGGCATAATTTCTCGCTCTTGAACGCCCCTGCCCGGTAAATTCCGAAAAAATATCCGAAAACACGTCGGCAAATCCGGCTCCCGTAAAATCAAACCCGTTAAACGGATTACCGCCGGCACCGCCGCCCATACCGCCGGCAAAAGCCTGATGCCCGTAGCGGTCATACGCTGCCCGCTTCTGTTCATCTTTTAAAACCTCATAGGCTTCGTTAATATCCTTAAACTTTGCCTCAGCCTCTTTATTATCCGGATTGCGGTCGGGGTGATATTGCATGGCAAGCTTGCGATACGCTTTTTTTATCTCATCTGCGGACGCCGTCTTCTGCACGCCCAAAACGCTGTAATAGTCCTCTGTCGTACTCATCTAAATCAACCGTTACTCAAAAATTATCACTAAATCTTAAAGTTATTTAGGAATTTTTAACTCTCATTGCAAGCTTTTTATCCGTGCTGTAAACATTTTTGTAAATTTAATAACATTTTTACCCTCTCATTCCCCCATTTAAAACCGAAAATTCCCCCCACCTCATAGGGAATTTACCCTCAACTCAATTCGCATCAATGATGACGCTTTGCTTGAGGATGAATTGAGGCGCGCGGTGTACAAACTAAGTACATAAGCGACTCAATTCGCCTCAATGATGACACTTTAGCACATCCCCCCTAACATCCAGACGTTGCAACACTTGTCACATATCCATCCTTAAGCCTAACCTTAACCATGCACGTCATCCCCGAAGTCCCCGCACCGGGCGTATTATATGAAATCATCTCCCCTGTCCCGCTTGGACGGTAATTGGTGTAATAAACCCACATTTCTTCATTTTCTCCAAGCTTTTCAACCTGATTGGGCGCCCCGTTAGCGTTAAACAGAGCCGTTTTGCTCTGTCCGCTATATGCACTGACAGGAAGCACCGGATACTCCGGACCACGATGCGCTCTACCTCTGCCGCCGCAGGTCAAACAATCACACCCCATAAGCGCTAAAACAGCCCCGAAAACGACCGCCGCAATATATCTCTTTTTCATATTTCCTCCCAAAAATAAAATCCGCCAAACAATATAATCTTTCCAAACGCCAAAACAACCCCGTAAAAACAAAAAGCAGAGCAAAAACCCTGCTTTCATCATAAAAAAAGAGCCGTTTTAGCAATTTGACCGGTACTATCCCCATTTAAAACCGAAAATCACCCCTTAGGGTGATTTTGCCTCGGGGCGCAAAGACGCAAAAAAAGTCCGGTGGACTGTTTTTGCCGAGCGCTATAGCAGCTCTTAGCGAACGGCTTGGCGGTAACGCCAACTAAGTAAGCCTAGAGCTGGCTTGACCGAAGCGCAGTTGCTGAACACCCCGTGTGAAGCCTACGAAGCAAGACGGATTAAGTGCCATGCTAGAGGTAAATTCCCGACCGCGGTGTACTAGAGCGTACATAAAGGAGGTGATTTGCTTTCATGACCGGTGCTATATGAGCCCCCATTTTTATTTACAATCGCTCCAAACATCTGTGACGTACGTCTTATAAAACTCAACCGTCAAATTGCATAAACTCCCCGGCTTATAGTTTTTAAGTTTATTATAGCGCACAATTTTTCCTTTACCTTTAGCGCTGTTATAATCTATATAATACGTCCAGCGGATAACCTCATTGCCGACATACTTGGCGTGCATCGGCTCTTCAAAGTCATCAAAGAAGTCCCTAATCTGCTGTCCTTCATTAATCTTAAAACCGGCGGCTTCAAAAACTCTGCCCTTTGGCGGCACATATCCTTCTTCAGGTTCATAATACCGCCACCTTTCCTGACTTTGGCAAGCCCCGAGCATTAAAACTAAAACGGCTAAAACACTAAAAAAACGCATGGCATTACTCCCAAAAAACATTATTCCAAAAGCTCTCTGATAATTTCATCTAAAACCAAAAATCCTTTATCAGTCGCTCTAATATGACAATTATCATAATACACTAAATTTAATTCCGCAAGCCTCAATAACGCTTTCATATTCAAAAAATCAAAGAGAGGCACCCCTGACACCTCAAAAAAGCGCTCTGCGTCTATTCCCTCACGAACCCTCAACCCCATAAATAAAAGCTCTTCTGCCCGCTCTAATGCTGAAATTTCTTCTTTAATCTCTCCGTCAACTGTCGCATAAATTTTGCCATGCGTTTTAAGCCGCCCATGCGCCCCCTCACCAATACCGATATAATCTCCCCCTTGCCAATAAGTCAAGTTATGTACGCTTCTGTTTGCCTCATCTAAAGCAAAATTAGACACTTCATAGCGTTCAAGTCCCTTTGAGCGCAAATAAAAAACCGTTTGTTCATAAAGCCTTGCCGCGTCCTTTTCATCCATCGGCTCAATATTTTTCTTATAAAATACCGTTCCTTCTTCAATTGAAAGCTCATAAAGGGAAATGTGCTTCAAACCGAATGTAAGCGCCAAATCAATCTCTTTTTGCCACGCTCCCCAAGTCTGTCCCGGTCTGGCATAAATCAAGTCAATTGAAAACTTATCAAAAGCCGTCGCCCCAAGCTCCATGGCGTTAAGCGCTTCATCAAGGGAATGTATCCGCCCCAAAAATTTCAGCCCTGCCGGCTCAAGCGCCTGCACGCCAAGCGATAAACGGTTCACACCGGCACGCCGAAAGTCAAGAAACTTTTCTTTTTCAAACGTGTTCGGATTAGCTTCTAAGCTGATTTCCGCCCCGCTTTTAAGCGCAAAATGCCCGGCAATCTCCGCCAACACGCGCTCAACCGCACGAGCTGATAACAAAGACGGCGTCCCCCCGCCAAAAAACACTGATTTCACCTTTCTCTTGCCGCAAAGCTCAGCAAAACGCCTAATCTCGTCCAAATAACGGGCAACCAACGCTTCCTCGTCAAACACTTTCGGCTGAAGCGCCCGAAAAAAATCGCAATAAGGACACCTGCTCTTGCAATACAAAAAATGAATATAAATCGCTAAATCATCAAACACAATTCAAAATCCATCAATAAAAAGGCATAACCGTTTCCAATTCCATCAATAAAAAGGCGTAGCCGTTTCCAATTTCATCAATAAAAAGGCGTAGCCGTTTCCATGGGTGCGATAAAGTGCAATGCTTGAGTGTAAATTTCCGACTGCGGTGTACAAAAAGCGTACATAAAGGAGGAAATTTACCTCAATGATTGTGCTTTTGCGCGCCCCCATTCCCTAACTCTTGACATTTACACTCTATCCTCTCTTCCAACGCCGCCATAAACTCCTTCTTCGACCCATAATCAGATACCCTCATCGGCGCCATAAATTCAAACGTCACCACACCGGGCTTTCTTAAAAACGCCCCCTTGGACCAACACAAATCAGAATTAAGCGCCACCGGCACAACCTCTTGCTTTAACCCCTCGGCCAAAAACACAATACCGGACTTATAGCCCTTAACCTGCCCGTGTTTACATCTTGTCCCTTCGGGGAAAATAATAATTGAACGCCCGTTTTTCACTCTGTCAAGCGCCGCTTTCAACATTCCTTTCATCGCTTTTGCGCCGGCGCCCCTGTCCACCGGAATCATTCCGTAAAGCGCCTGTCCCCACCCAAACAGCGGAATATAAGTCAGCTCTTTTTTCAAAACAAACACCGAGTTTGGAATAATATGCGTGTAAGCATACGTTTCAAACGCCGATTCGTGCTTGGAGGCAAAAATAACTCCCGGCTTAATGTATTCTTCCCCCTTAACCACAATTTTAATCCCTGTAAGCTTAAGCATACCGCCCCAAATCAGCGGATGAAGCCCCTTGTCCCACATCTTAATCATCGCTTTTCGTGAAAAAACACCAACCAAGATGCACAAGCTAAACCCCACCGCCTGCACCGGATAAAAATATAAATTAGCCACCAAAGAACGCAAAAAAAGTCCGATATTTTTCATACTCATAACCTCAAAATATGATATTGCAGATAAACTGCCAAAAACTTGGCATACTCCGCCGTTAAAAACCAAAAACTCCGCCACGATGTCCACCACCGGCGCAACACATAAGGGGAATTTGCCGCATAAAACACAATTTCACACTCTCCTAAAGCGTGCTTAAGCTCTAAAGCACTTCTGGGAATATGATAAAACGATGTCACCACCGCCAGCTTATTCATCTTGTGTTTTTGCACCCAATCTTTAATCTCTAAAGCATTGCCCACCGTATCTGTTGCCTGATAGCCCAAATCAATCGGTTGACCGTCTTTAAGGATAATATCTTCTCTTGCCGCAATCACACCGAGATTAGTTCCCGGACGAACTCCGGAAATCAGTAACCTGTCGCCCACACCATTATTAAGCAATTCCAATCCCTTGGCAATACGGTTACGTCCGCCGGTCAAGACCGCAATTCCTAACGGGGGGGTATCGGGCTTGCGGACATATCTCCCGTCAAGCACTTCTCTCGTCTTGTCAAGATAAGCATACCCATAATGCCTGTCAGGTTCAAGCATAGCCCCCTCGCCCCATTCATTCCACGCGTTAATAAACAAGAGTCTTTCTTCTCCCTCAAAGTCTTCTCTGGTCGCCTCAAGGGCATAATCAAGCCATTTTCCATAAACATCAGGGGTCGAGCCATCAAAGATTAAGGCGCCCGAATAGCTCTTGCGCGCCGAATTATCCCATCTCGGAAACACCGTGCGGAAAGTCTTATAGGCATACGTCCGCCGCATTTTACCGCCGTTAATGTATTCAGCCCAGTCAAAAACTCTGAAATTAGCCTTGTCATCCGTTTTCACAACCTTTTTTTCTCTCAACCCGAAAATATTTAAAAGCTCAAACTCCATAACTGCGTCGAGCCCCCAATCAGCAGGGTTGTCCCAAAAATTAAATTGTTTTGTCGCCATAATATACGGCTCACCCACACCGTTTTCACGTCCGAATTGCCTGAGATATGCCGTAAACTCCTTAAAAAGCTCCTTATCAAACAAAGCCGGTCTGTAAACAATAAACAACGGACGCCCGTTAACGCGAATATACCGCGGGTCTTTGAAAAAAGGCAGCAAATCCTTTGCCAATAAAGAAAAATCTTCCCGTTTAAACTTTTGCTCAATCAGAAGCTCACTATTGCCGCCATCCCAACGCTTTGACCAATTTTCATTTGCCCAATGCAAACAAAACGGCAAAGTCAAGCTCTTGTCGTTAAGATAGTTATAAACCGGTCGTTCCATAAGCTTTTTGCCTGAAAACCAGTAATAATAAAATGCAAACCCGTCAACACCGTAATTTTGCGCCAGCTCGATTTGACGTTTCATTATATCAGGATGTGTTAAATCATAAAACCCGACATCAATCGGCAAGTTAGGCTGCCCATGTCCCGCAAACAATGGTTTTGCCGCCGTAACGTTCGTCCATTCCGTAAAACCGCGCCCATGCCAAAGGTTATTTTCTTCAAACTGGTGAAATTGCGGCAGATAAAGCGCAATCACACGCACATCATTATTTTCTTTCTTGGCATAATCTTGATACGCTCTAAACACATTTTCATTTTCTTTTTCATCCGTTTGGCTAAACGCACCGATAGCTTTATCATCATCGGCATATCCAAACACGGTTTGGCAAAAAATAACAAACCCCACAAACCAAAGAAAAAGCACTACACCTAAAAAAGAAGCCCCAACCTTAAACCAGCGTTTCATTGCAGTTCCTCACATCATCTCTCTTAGGGTTTTAACCACGGTCAAATACGCCGTCAATGCCGTCATTGCGGTAGAAATCAGCGGGAGCAACAAAATATACAGCCACTCGCCCGCCCCGAAGCTGACCGAGTTAAAAATCCCCGCTTCAATCCCTTTGGCCATATCGCCGATAATCACAATCGCCGGTGCTGCCGCCGCCGCTCCGGCAATTCCCGCCAACAGCGACATTTTAGAGATTTCCTTAACATAATTAAGCGCAATATATTTATCCGTCGCGCCAATCACGTGCAAAATGCTGATAATTTCCTTATGCACGTTCAATCCGGTCTTCGCCGCAAACACGATGGCGGTAATCGCCGCCGCCGCCACTAAAACCAAAACCGTCACCGCCAGCATTTTCAAAGAATTAATAAACTTAAGAAGCCTCGATAACCATAAATTATGGTCATTAATCGACGCCTCTGCCGAAACCTCAGACAATCGCGCCGCCAAAGTCTTATAGTCAAACCCTTTGGCATTGTCAATTTTAACATCTAACAGTTTTGGAATAGGCAAAAGCTCAATATCCACATTACCACCAAGCCACGGCTCCAAAAGCGCGTGTAATTCAGAATCAGACAAAACCGACACCTGCACCACATCGGGATATTTTTCCAAAAAACCCACCACGTTTAATAAATCCTGCCGGCTTTCTTCATAGTTGGGCTTGGGCAAAACCTGCACCGTAAAGTTTGAAACCACCTGCCGCTTGGAGTTTTCAAACATTGCGTTAATGCCCAAAACCCCCGAAAGCGTAATCGCAAACAAAAACACCGCCACCGCCACCGTCACTTTAATAAATGTCTTGGCATATCCTTCATCAAGCGGCAATTCGGCTTTTCTTTCCACCGGCGGCTTCTGCCGTGCTAATTCTTTAAGTTTGGCTTTCGAAGCTTTCGGTGTTGCAGCCTTATCTTCTCTAAATTTCTCTATCACATCATCTGCCATCAAAAATCTCCATTACTCAATATCTCCTCTTCCCACTTTTATCTAAAAAAAATTTTGCAACGGGGTTGGAGAACACCGGTGCTGGAAGCAAATTTTCGACTGCGGTGTACAAGAAGCGTACATAAAGGAGGAAATTTGTTTTCATGACCGTTGTTATACAAGCCCCCATTTCATTTAACATACGTTAGTGCTCCATTCTCAAGCTTTAACCGCGGATACGGATAACGCTCCATCAGCTCGTTAGAGTGTGTGGCAATCACAACCGTTGTCCCGAGCCGGTTTAATTCCAAAAACAGTTTCATCAGCTTTTGCGCAATCTCGCTGTCGACGTTTCCTGTCGGCTCATCGGCAAGTAGAAGTTCCGGACGGTTAATCACCGCTCGGGCAATCGCCGCGCGTTGCTTCTCTCCGCCGGAAATTTCCGAACTTTTAACATACATATTGTCTTTAAGCTCCACCCACGCCAAAAGCTCAATCACCCGATGTCTGATTTCCTTTTCTTTCATTCCTTTAAGCCGTAAAGGCAACGCCACGTTGTCAAACACGCTCAAATGGTCAAGCAATCTGAAATCTTGAAACACAACGCCGATTCTCCGCCTTAAAAACGCCAACGTGTCCCTGTCAGTCAAGGACACATTAGAGCCGAAAACCTTGAGTGTCCCCTCAGTCGGCTTCTGCGCTAAATAAAGCATAGAAAGAAGAGAGGTCTTCCCCGCCCCGCTCTTGCCGGTTAAAAAATGCAAAGACCCGCGCCGAAACGCAAAATCAATATTGCTCAAAACCGCAGGGTTATCACCGTATGAAAGCCCCACGTTTTTCATCTCGACAATCGGTTCAAATTCTCTTACAGCCACCTCAAAACTCCCAAAAACATTTATAACGACAAGCCCCCATAAAAGGTGCTTTTCCAAAAGTACAGTCCAGCTCGCACAAATGCACACGCAATATCCGATAAAGCACAAACAACCCCAAACACACATGCGGCGCAAACCACCACACGGCAAGCATTTTTTTCTTTGCAATCCACGCATATAACTGATAAATCAACAACAGCGACATAATCGCCAAACAGCCAATCGTTGCCACGTCACCCATAAAATACAACCTGTCGACACCCAACGAAACAACTATATACACCCACGAAAGCAAAATATCATTCTTTTTCTTATAATATAGCAATCCCGCGCATAACAAATAAACCCCGAGCACCACAAACGGTATCATCTTCCGTAAATATAACTCAAAAGTAAAAGTCTGCCGAAGTTCATCAGAACATAAAATTCCAAATTTATTCAACTCTGCCTCATGTTCCTCACCAAAACAATCACAAAGTCGAAGTTCTTGATACTTCTGACAAGCCTCTGGCAAACTCCTATTACCAGAGTCCACTATGTCCGAAAAAAATTGATTTGGTGTTGAATAAAACGATAGGCATATTCTCACAGCCCCCATCACCAAAACAAACAACACACAATATTTTAGAAGCCTGCCAAACGACCGCCCCCCATCCTTTACCGTTTTGATAAGATTTTCTTTTTTCAATTCCAAAGCTCCTCAAACAAATTTTTTTCAATATACACCTTCATAAATAACATTAAACCGCCGCCAGCGGTTATCCCCAAATTTTTACACCTCAAACAAAAAATTAACCATTTTTTAAAAAATCCATTGAAACTATAATTTTTCCTGATTATACTTCGCCTGTTAAAACGGAGTAAATAAAATGTTAATCAGCTGCCCAAAGTGCCAAAGCCTTTATGAAATCCCGGATGACCTCATCGGTAAAACCGGCAAAAACTTTCGTTGTCAAACCTGCCTAAACGTTTGGCACGCCATGCCCGAAGACGCTTTGGATTATGATGAAAAAAAGCAAGACGAGCCTTACATTGAGCCTCTTGATGTCCCGGTTCCGCCGCATCGGCATTATCCGGCCAACAAAGAGGAATACTCTGTTCCGGCAGACCATAAATCCGGCGTCAAAACCCGCTCTTCCAAAGAGCTGATAGCAAATGAGGGGGACCCTGATTTTACTCCCCCGACACCCAAAAAGAAAAAAGAAATCACCCTAACCTCAACGGAGGGCACCGCGTTTACCATAAGCGCCGCCCCGATGGAAGAAGCTCCCGTCAAACCCCGCTTTTTTACCGCTAACGAAGAGCTAACCGTCAGCGCCGCAGACCGGCTTCTCCCTGAAAAGCCGCAAAAACACTACAAAAAGACCAAGCTGCTCCTGTTGTTCACCGCTCTTTTGTTAACCGTTCTGTTTTTGCGCCGGGAAGTTGTCGCACTCTACCCTAACGCTGAAATATGGTATAATAAAATTTACCTAAGCGGTGTGAATAATCCTGAAAACTTGACATTTGAAAATATCATGGTTGAAAAGATAACCCAAAACAACACGCCCGCCTTAAGCTTAAAAGCAGACATTGTAAATGACTCACCCTATGCCACAATCGTCCCGGATGTCACCATCGGCACAGACAATAAAAGCTATAAGCCAGCCGTTAATTTTCTAAAATCCGGTGCAAAAACCAGCGTAACCCTTCCTCTGCCGGCACCACAGCCAAATCAGGCGCCAGGCTTAACCCTGAGGTTTAAAAAGAACTGAAAATTTTATGTATTAAATATTTTTTTAGGAGATTGAAATGTTAAGAGAAGACTTGCAAACTGCCCTTAAAGAGGCAATGAAAAACAAAGATATGGCAACTGTATCTGCCGTCCGCCTGATTATCGCCGGACTTAAAGAAAAAGACGTCACCGCCCGCGGTGCCGGCAAAGAGTGCGCAACTGATGCCGAATTGCTCTCAATGATGCAAACGATGATTAAGCAACGCACCGAGTCGGCAAAAATATATAATGAAGGCAACCGCCCGGAATTAGCTGCCAAAGAAGAAGCGGAAATCAAAGTCATCGAGCGCTTTCTCCCCAAACAATTATCCGAAGAAGAAACCAAAGCCGCCATTGCCGCCATCATCAATAAAACCGGCGCTCAGGGCATGAAAGATATGGGTAAGGTTATGGCTGAGCTCAAAGCCGCCTACGCCGGACAAATTGATATGGGCAAAGCCTCTTCTTTAATCAAAGGAATGTTATAATAATAAAAAAGGCAAGGAATGTTGAATAAAAAGGCGAAGCCGTTTCAAAAACTCACAAGCAACGCAAAAGAATAAGGAGTGCAATAAATTATGGTGCTATCGTCAAATGTCCGCAAACAAACCGGAGCGTACTTAAGCGTACGTGAGAATTTGCTTGCGGCTTCCATTTGGCGATTTGACCATGATTTAGTGCGCTCCGCCGAGGTTTAGAAAATAATGAATGACGACCTACAACGCTTTATCGATGAACTAAGAACTCGTGTTTCTATAGCCGATGTCGTCGGTGCCAAGGTTAAACTGACCAAAAAAGGCAGGGAATATCAAGGCCTCTGCCCTTTTCATAATGAAAAAACACCGTCATTTACCGTCAATGAAGCGAAAGGCTTTTATCACTGTTTCGGTTGCGGGGCGCACGGTGACATTGTTAAGTTTGAAATGGAGGCAAACGGTCTGCCGTTTTTAGACGCGCTGCAAAAACTCGCCCATCAGGCGGGGCTTACTATGCCGCAATTCTCCAAAAAAGATAAAGAAGAAGCCGAAGCCAAAAAATCATCGTATGAGATAATGGAACAAGCCTGCGCCTTTTTTGAACGCGCCCTCAAAATGCCGGAAGGCGCCGAAGGCTTAAATTATTTTCAAGTCAAACGGGGTTTGAGCAAAGAAACTATTCAAAAATTCCGCTTGGGCTTTGCCCCGAACAATAACGCGCTATTGGCTCATCTCAAAGCTCAAAACATTGAGTTGCAGGAGCTTAAAGAACTGGGGCTAATCGCCATTCCGGAAGACACAACCCGCCGCCCGCATGATTTTTTCAGAAATCGGGTGATGATTCCGATTACCAACAAACAAGGCAAAATCATCGCCTTTGGCGGTCGGGTAATGGAAAAAATCGAACCCAAATACCTAAACTCTCCCGACACGCCGATTTTCAATAAACGACGTAATCTCTATAACTTAGACAAAGCCCGTGAAGCGGCATATAAAGAAAAGAAGCTCATTATCTGCGAAGGTTATATGGACGTTATTGCTCTTGATTCGTACGGCTTTCCCTATGCGGTGGCACCTCTTGGAACAGCCTTAACCGAAGAGCAGATTATGGAAGCGTGGAAAGTCTGTCCCGAACCGACGCTTTGCTTAGACGGTGATATGCCGGGCATTAAAGCCGCCATGCGCGCGGTGGACAGAGTTCTACCGATATTAAAACCCGGCTATTCCTTAAAATTCCTCTTTTTGCCGGATAATCAAGACCCTGATGAATACTTAAAAGCCAGAGGCGCGGAAAATTTTGCCGTGTTGCTTTCTAAAACCCGCCCGCTGATTGATATTTTATGGCAAAAATACACCGAACACGAAGACGCTTCAACCCCGGAAAAGAAAGCGCTTATTGAAAAAACGCTTTTGGAAGAAACCGCCAAAATTGCCGATTCGGTCGTTCGCTGTTATTACACCGGTGAAATCAAAAACCGGATTTACCATACTTATAAAAAAGCCGCATGGCAAAACGCCCAACCCGCGCCAATCGCTCCGCGCCCGACACCGCAACCAACAACGAACGCAGAACAAGCGCCTATCCCGGCTTATACACCTGCCCCGCAATATAAAAAGAATACCTACGCGCCAAAAAAATTCCGCCAACCTCTAAATCACGCTTTCAGCTCCTCACCGGTTGCCTTAACCCAAAGCTTGGATAATGAAAACGATAAAAACCTGCGCTTTATCCTCGCCGCCGAATGTCTGTATCCCGAGCTGATTGATGATTATGAAGAACAAATTTTCTTGGATGACTTTAAAAATCCCGCCCTGCGTGACCTGCAAACCGCGCTGGCCGACACCTATCATGACAGCCAAACCCCGATGTCTAGCGAGGATATAATTTCAGCCTTAAAAGCAACACCGCAAGCCCCTACTCTAAAATCTTTATGGGAACTGGATATGTTAAAAGAACAAAATCCTTTTATCAATGATTTAAGAACAAAAATTGACGTTTTGCTTTTAGATAACAAGCGCACACTGATGGAAGAAAAAATCAAAACCCTGACCGCAGAACTCTGCCAAAACTTTACCACCGAAACGTATAACACCTTGGCAGAGCTTAAAAAAGAGCGCGATGAACTCCTAAAAACACTTGATAAACCGGAAGAATAAAATAATTTCCCTTGACAAAGAAAATAAAAATCTTTACCCTAAAATCGTCAAAATTATAATTACGGTATTATTTAAAAGGTTTATAAAGCCTGTTGTGAAACCCGCTTTATATTAAGTATTTAGTTTAAATGGTTAAACAAACAAAGCTTGTTGTGAAACCCGCTTTGTTTACTCTCAAACTAATCGTTTTATTTCATACGAATAGAATGAATTAATTAATTATTTTCATTATTTTAATTATTCTCTCGAGCCTTTTTTGTGAAAAAAGGGCTCTTTTTTTTAATCTGCAAATCAACTTTAGTTTTCATCTTTTTTAAAAAGCTTAATTTTTTTAGCCAACATCTTAAGTTTAAGCGCCCTCTCGCCGCTATTTTTTGCATTCCCCTTAGCTTGAACTTCCGCTCTGGCAACGGCATCTTTGCTTAAACGCTTAATTTCTTCAAAATGTTGCGCCACTTCTTCAGATGTAATTTTTAACACATCCGCCGCGGCATCTGCCTCTTTCAATCTCTCTTCTGCTTTAACCTCAGACGCTTGAGGCAAAACACGCTCCTTCTTGCTCTCGGCTACTTGTGTTTTGGGAGCTATTGACGGCACCGATTCTCTGTTAGTTGATGGAGCAACAGGAGCCGTCAAGGAAACTCTGCTGAAAACCTCCTTAAAACGCTTATCTTTAGCAACAAGCCCGTTAACCAACATTATATACTTTTCTCTAAGCTCATTATTGCCACCAATAAGCCCCACCATCCGCTCCGCGCGTAAAATTCTTGCCGCTTCAAGCTCTGCCTTGTTATCATAAAAAGCTTCCGCCCCCGCAAGATAAAGCGTTGCCGTATATTCGCGCAAGACACTTTGTTCTGTTTTACAAAGCCTGCTCAAATTCACTAACAACATATCCGCTAACAGCTTTTCCGCCCCTTTGGCTTTAGCTAAAATCCGCGTAAAATACATCAAAGCCGCCGTTGCCGCTCCTTTTTTAGCGAGCTCAATCAAAAGCGCAACCGCAAGCTTAACCTGCTCTTGCTCTAAAAGCGCCAAGGCAAACACCACGCCTTTAGGCTTATCGCTCTCTTGGCAAAGCCCCATCGCCCGTTTAGCCAAGGTTGTGCACAAATCAGGCTTCACAGTCACAAGTTTTGCCGCCGTTTCTTCAAAAAAGCCCTCAATTTTCTCCCGTTTTTCCATTAAAGCGACAATTTCGGCGTTTCTGTCAGCGTCATTTTCTTTAACCAAACGTGCCAACACTCTGTCTGAAAATAAAAACCCCGCCCCCACATCACTTATAAATTCTTTAAAATAAGCAAATAAAAAATCTTTTTCGTCCGCTTCAAATACTCTTTCTGTTTGTGCTATATTCAAAAAAAACTCTGAAAGCACCTGCTTTTTAAACGCTACACCTTCCTTCCCCTTTCTTATGTCTTCAAGAAAAGCCCGCGTTTCAGAACCAATCCCGTTAGCCTTGATTTGTTCTAAAATTTCAAATTCCATCGCCTGTTTTTTAAAATCCCAACCTTGCACCATCTCCGCCTCTGAAAAAAACAAATTTCACAAAATACAACATATCCACAACAGGTTTTCTTGTCAAGCGCCGAATAATGTTGTTAAGAAGCCAAAACACACATCATTTTTCTCATATTTATACTTGACAAACGCTAAAGAAAAGTATATTTCATAAGCGTTTGCAAACAAAAACAGACGCGCCGCACAAAACGCGTCAAAATCGATTTTTAGGGAACGACATGTCAGAAACACAAAAAGAAGAATACCAAAGCACAGATGCTCCGCTGCTAGATTCTTTCGGCAGCGCTTTAAAAAAGCTTATTGCCAAAGGAAAAGAACAGGGTTACATCACTATTGAAGAATTAAATCAAGCCCTCCCTTCCGAAAAAGAAACCTCTGACCAAATAGAAGACATTATGGCCGCAATCTCGGATATGGAAATCAGCATTATTTCCGCTGATGAAACCGAAGATTTTGACGATGATGACAAAGAGCCAGAGGAAGAAAGTGAAGACACCGGCTACGCTGATGATGAAGAAGGCGGCAATTTTGACAGCCGCGAGCTGATGCGCTCCGATGACCCGGTCAGAATGTACTTAAAAGAAATGGGCACCGTAGAGCTTTTATCCCGCGAGGGTGAAATCGCCATAGCCAAGCGTATTGAAGCCGGTAAAACCGTGATGATTGGCGGTCTGTGCGAAAACCCGATGACCTTAAAAGCCATTTCCAAATGGCGGGACGAGCTTGTCGCCGGCACCATGCAATTAAGAAACATCATTGATTTGGAAATGATGTACGGTGTTGACGCCGCCGCTATCGTTTATGATGAAGACGCGGCAACGGTTGACGATGACCTGGAAAATGTCGCCAAAGACTTGGAAGCCAAAAACTTAGATGAAATTGACGATGACCTTGAAACAGACATTGAGTTTGACGGCACGGTAGATGAAGAACCCGAAGCCGATGATATGGACGAAACCGACGGTTTGGATGAAGAACACGAAGACACCCTTGACGAAGATGATGAAGATGGAAGTCACGCCGCTACCTCAATTACGGCGATGGAAACAGCCCTCTTCGAGCCGGTTTTAGACATCTTAAACAAAATCTCAAGCTATTATGACGAATTAAGCCGTATCCAAGCTCAACGCATGAAAGCGATTTTAGCCGGACGCAAAGCCCAAACCTCGCTTGAGAAAAAGTATATCAATATCAAAAAAGAGCTCATCGAACTTATGAGCTCGATTCACTTAAACTCAGCCAGAGTCGAAGAGCTGGTCGAACAGTTAAATGAATTAAACCGCCGCCTGATGGGCGTTGAAGGTAAATTAATGCGTTTAGCATTAACCGCTCGTGTCAAACGTGAAGATTTCTTAGAGGCATATCAGCACTCCGAGCTTGACCCGCATTGGCTTGAAAAACTTGAAGAAAAGAAAGACAAGCACTGGAACGCCTTTATTGCCAACAATCATGATGAAATCGTTGAGTTGCGCGCCTCGTTGGCCGAGATGAGCAAAGAATGCGGTCTGCCGATTTCCGAATATCGTAAGATGGTAGATACCATCAAGCGTGGAGAACGCGAAGCCGAGCGTGCTAAAAAAGAAATGATTGAGGCAAACCTGCGCCTTGTTATCTCAATTTCTAAAAAATACACCAACCGCGGTATGCAATTCCTTGATTTAATTCAAGAAGGCAACATCGGTTTGATGAAAGCGGTCGACAAGTTTGAATATCGCCGTGGTTATAAGTTTTCAACCTATGCCACATGGTGGATACGTCAAGCCATCACCCGCTCAATAGCAGACCAAGCCCGCACGATTCGTATTCCGGTTCACATGATAGAAACAATCAACAAGCTTGTCCGCACCTCTCGTCAGATGATGTTGGAAACCGGACGTGAGCCGATACCGGAGGAATTAGCCAAACGCCTCTCCATGCCGGTTGATAAAATCCGCAAAGTAATGAAAATTGCTAAAGAGCCGGTCAGCCTCGAAGCCCCGGTCGGTGATGAAGAAGATTCTTCTTTAGGAGATTTTATTGCTGATGAAAACGCACTGCAACCGGTCGATTCGGCAATTCATACCAACTTAAAAGAAACCTGCACCCGCATCCTCTCTTCCCTCACCCCGAGAGAAGAACGCGTGTTGAGAATGCGTTTCGGTATCGGTATGAACACTGACCATACCTTAGAGGAAGTCGGTCAGCAGTTTAACGTCACCCGTGAGCGTATTCGCCAAATCGAGGCTAAAGCTTTAAGAAAGCTGAAACACCCGAGCCGAAGCAAAAAGCTCCGTTCGTTCTTAGACCAATAAACAACAAAAACGCGGCTTCTATCGAAACCGCGTTTTTTACTCATTCAAAAAAATACTTTGAAAATTAAACGACCTATGCCCATATCCGCACACTTTTTAGTGCCCAAAGCCTCCTTGTTCGGCAACTTTCGAATAATCTCTTTTTGTTCAGCGCTAAGTCCTTTCCCTCGCCGTAACGACAAATAAAGCTTGAGCAAATCTGCTCCGCGCTCATGAGTACACATTTTTTCAAAGATAGATAAAGACATTCCCCGATACCTATCTTTAACATAAGTACATACCGTCGCATAAGAGTTAGGCAAATCAAATATATACGAAATGATAGCCTCAGGGTCAGGATAAGGCCAATGGCGCAAATGCTCTAAAATTTCAAGAGCATCCCGGCGCTTCAAAATCTCTTTGATAAACCACGCCTTGGGATTAGAGTACGTCACATAGATTTTCAAAAAACGATTATCCGGCAAATCAAGTAATTGGAACTCTACTGTTTCTTGATGTTCAAACATAACATGTTCTCTCATCAGTGTTTCAAAAAGAGTAGCCCCGTAATCTGTCGGCAATTGCAACATCATCCTAAACACATTGAAGCTAAATGAAAATCCACGATGACTGTGCGCATACACCTCTAAACACTCTTTTGCATCAGGCAAAACGAACATATAAATCTCAGCCAAAGAACAAAGTAAATGTTTTTCTACATAAGACTTGAGCCATCCGGCGCCGCTTTCCTGCAACTTAAACAATTGGTAAATATACTCATATTCCGAACAATGGAATACTTTAAACGCCCCAAACTTCTCAAGAATCTCTCTTTCCGAAGGAATGCCGTCATATCCGTTTTTTGCTCGAAAATCATCAAGCATATCCCACAAATTCCGTTGGTTATTGTAAATAAGAATCCTCTGCCCGGAACTCCGTTTGCCATAAAGTTCACGAATAACACCATTCATAAACGTTTTATCATCAAACAGAATAGTCCACGCTTTAGAAGCACCTTGCCCCTCAAAGCATTTTTTTGTTTTAATAATCTCACTCATAAAAATATTTTTTTTAAATTAATAATAAATAGACATTAGACAAAATAAAGCGTTTTTCTCCAAATGTCAAGTAAAAATTCCTTCCCCGCCTAAACAAAAAAATGCCGCCCCTCTCGGAGCAGCACTTTTTAATTCATACTAGCAAAACTTAGTTTGCAGCAGCTTCTGCCGGAGCAGCAACTGTTTCATTCTCTGCGCTGTAAGCCTTAGCCTGCTTTTTAGCTTCATCAGCAGACCTGGCAACATTAACCAAAATCGTCTGAGAAACTTCCGGATGCAAATCAAGTCTAACTTGGTAAACACCCAAATACTTAATCGGCTTGTCAAGAGAAACCAAACGGCGCTCAAGTTCAAAACCGGCTTCGTGAATGGCATTAGCCACATCGCGCATGGTAACCGAACCATACAATTGACCGGTTTCAGCCGCTTGACGAATGATAACCGCGTTAAAGCCTTTGAGTTCTTCAGCTTTTTTAGTTGCTTCTTCAAACAAACCTTTGTTGCGGGCTTCTAACTCAGCTCTTTGCTTTTCAAAATAAGCAACATTAGCTTCCGTTGCGCGCAAAGCTTTGTTTTGCGGTAAAAGGTAGTTACGGGCATAACCGTTCTTAACCTGAACTCTGTCGCCCATTTTGCCTAATTTAACAATATGTTCCAAAAGAATGATTTCCATGAGCCCAACTCCTTAGTTAGCCACATACGGCAACAAAGCAACAAAGCGGGCGCGTTTAACAGCGCGGGCAATTTCTCTTTGTGTCTTGGCGGTTACGTTGGTAATGCGGCTCGGCATAATCTTGCCTTTTTCCGAAATATAACGGCTCAAAAACTTAGTGTCTTTGTAGTCAATCTTAAAGTTCGGATTGTCGCTCAAATTCTTTTTCTTAAAAAATCCTTGTTTAGCCATAATGCCGTACTCCTTAGTTATTAGCTTCTTGTTCAGCAACTTCTTCTTTTTCGTTGCTGGCAAATTCATCAACCTTAACCGTCATAAAACGGATAATGTCTTCGTTCAAACGCGCCAAACGCTCATATTCAAAAATAGCGCTGGCAGGAGCTGAAATGTTTAAAACAACATAATAGCCTTTACGGTTCTTTTTAATGCGGTAAGCCAGGTTTTTCAAACCCCAGTTGTCAACGCTGACAACTTCTCCGCCTTCTCTCTTAATAGCCTCAGACAAAGTTTCTACAATGTCGTTAACCTGAGTTTGGCCGAGATCCTGACGGGCAATCAACATACTTTCGTATTTAGTCATAAATAAAACTCCTTATGGATTCTCAACAAAATTAATGTTCTTAACAATATAAATTGTATAGCCGCAAAGCAATCTTTACGGCAAGGACAACACGCACTTTAATCAAAAAATTTTAATTTGCAAGCATTTTTTAAACATTTTTGCTGTTTTTGCCCGTTTTACGCCTATCAAAAGGAAAGCGTGAGCGTTTTTTGTGGTCGTGACCATGTTTTTTGCCGCCGCTCTGCACTCGTTTGGCGTGCATCAAATCAAGCAAAATCCCCTCTCTGATTCCCCTGTCTGCCACCGTAATCTCAGAAATCGGCCAAAAAGTCGTCAACGCCTCAATAATGGCACATCCCGCCAATGTCAAATCAGATTTAGACTGACCGATACACGGATGTTTGCACCGTCCCTCACTTCCCATCGTTTTAATCCGGTTAATCGTTGCCTCAACATCGGGAGCGGAAATGGCAATACCGTCCACGGCTGACCTGTTATACCGCGGCAATTTCAAATGCACCGCGCCGATAACCGTCACCGTACCGGAGGTTCCGATAACCTGAATCTCCTGATTAGCAATAGCTTCAAAAATATGGTGTTTTTCTTCAAATTCTTTCAAAAAGCCTTCCGTGCGTTCCACCACGGTCGTGTATTCAAGCGTGCTCATCTCATGACCGGCAAAAGCTTCTGAAACCGTCACCACACCGTAGGGCAGCGACACAAACCCTTCAATAAATGTCTTGCCGAACTCTGTCACGCGGGCAAGCGAAATTTGGGTTGACCCTCCCCCGATGTCAAACACTAAAACCCGTTTAATATTGCGCCCTAAAAGCGGCAAGCACCCGACAACCGAAAGCCTGGCTTCTTCTTTAGAAGAAATAACCTCCAAATCAATCCCAGTTTCACGCTTAACCATCTCGGCAAAAAAAGCCACATTCTTTGCTCTTCGACACGCCGCCGTTGCCACAAACCTTGACGCCACAATCGGCGAATACTCATCAATCACACCCCGACAAACCTTAAGCGCCTGCACCGTGCGTTTCATCGCTCTTGGCGATAATTCATTATCTTGGATAATCCCTTCCCCCAAACGAACCACTTTGGAAAATGTCTCAACCACCCGAAACGACGTTGTCGTCGGTGTCGCCACCACAAGCCTGCAAGAATTAGTCCCCAAATCAATCGCCGCATAATTATTTTGCGCAATTAAAGCATTGGCTCCTCCGGCGGGCTTTTTAAAGACAGGCCTTAAGCTCGTTTTTTTCTTTTTTTTCTTAACAGGCAGTCCGTTTGTTTGTTTCATTTATTCTCCGCTTATCTCTGCTCTGATAACTTCCCTTAATTCGTCAATCGGAACAAGTTTCTTATTTTTCATAAAGTGCCAAAAAGCCCAACCGTTGCAACTCACCGAATTGCTTGCTTCCGCCCCCATCTGGTGAATGGAGCCGACCGCGTTTTTAAATTTAATCGTTCCGTCCGAACGCACCACGGCTTTAAGCTTCTTTTTCTCATCGTATAACACATCTCCCGGAGAAATCAAGCCCCTTTCGATAACCGCGCCAAACGGCACCCGCGGCAATTTGCGTTTGCAGGTATATTCAAGCGCCGCCTGCTCTAAAGAAGGTTCAACCGCCGCCAAACGCGCCTTTGCCCCCTTAATGTAAGTCTTGTCTTTTTCAATACCGATAAAGCGTCGCCCAAGCTTTTTTGCCACGGCTCCCGTCGTTCCCGTTCCAAAAAACGGGTCTAAAATAATCTCACCGACATTGGTCGAAGCCATAATCACGCGATATAACAAAGCCTCGGGTTTTTGTGTCGGATGCAGCTTTTCGCCGGTCTCAGCGTTTTTAAGCCGTTCACTTCCCGTACATAACGGAATTTCCCAGGTGGAGCGCATTTGCACATCATCGTTCATCGCTTTCATCGCTTCATAATTAAACGTATAGTGCGCCTTTGGGTTTTTCGTTGCCCAAATCAAGGTTTCATGTGCGTTGGTAAACCGTGTTCCCTTAAAATTCGGCATAGGATTCGTCTTGTTCCAAATAATGTCATTTAAAATCCAAAACCCCAAATCCTGCATAATATAACCAACCCGAAAGATATTGTGATACGACCCGATAACCCAAATCGTTCCGTCTTCTTTAAGAATACGCCTGGCTTCTTTCATCCACTCTTTGGTATAGTCATCGTATGCCGCCAAACTCTCAAAGCTGTCCCACTCCTCATAAACGCCCTTAACATCTGTGTTGTCAGGTCGTTTTAACGCATCGCCGAGCTGTAAATTATACGGCGGGTCAGCAAAAATTACATCAATGGAATTGTCCTCAATTTTTTTCATCGCCTCAACACAATCAGCGTTAATCACGGTATCAAGGATAGTATCTAAATTATATTTGCTCATCTTAAAAGCATTCCTTCATAAATGACATTACCCATACTCTAAAATGAATTTAGTTAGCATAATCTTAACAACGCCGAAAAATTAAAAAAAAACACCTTACCTCTTGAAAAGGAATCAATTTTTCTTTTTTTCGTAAAAAAAAATCCCGAAAGCACAAGCTCTCGGGAAAAAATCACAAGTCCTTAAAAAGCCGCAAGGAAAACCTGCCAAATGACACCGCGCCCAAAATAAACGGCACACAACGCCAACTGAGAAAATCCTCAAACCAAAAGAACCCGACTTGCTGCATAAAAAAAGCAAAAGAAGCGATGCCCGCCAAAATAAACACGGCAAACACGGTTCCATACGTCAGCATAAACGGAAAATACTGCCGGTTAACCCATTTCAGCAAAACGCCGTAAATAAACTCGGCCATAAAATAAGCCGCTAACACATACGTCGTGCATACAGCCGTTTCTTCAAAAACCGGCCACCCCGCCAAAAAATCTTCCAAAACCTGCGCCACATAAAACATACACAAGCTCCATCCTAAAGTCACAAATAAAGCCAGCCAAATCAGTAAACTTGTCCCAAAAGCGTTTTTTTGCGGTTCGTTAACATTTTCTTTTTTTAACTCCATAATGATAAATTTTTAAGTGAAACATATTTATATAAAAATCGCATAACATAAAAATATCTGCTTGCCCTCAATAAATCACGCTAAAAAAATTTTGTCAATACTTTTCCACACAACCTCTCCCCCCTTGACTTTAAATCCCCTTTTGCCTACCATACTAAAAAGATTACTGTTGGAGAATAAAATGAAATCTATATATCTTGCCCTTGCATTTATCTTAGCAACCTTTTCCCCGCTTAAAGCCGAAGAAACTTATCAAACTGCCCCTCTCTTGGAAGAAAATTTAATCGATAACAAAATCTACTTCTTCGCTCACGCCCTCTGCCAAAACTGCAAAACCGCGTTTATTTATCTTAACACACACCACTCTGGCCTAAACATCCCGATTACCGATATGAAATATCAACACAACTTTAATCTCTACAAACAATGTGTCAAAAAATTTAACATAAAAAATCAAGACCTCAAACTCCCCTTAATCTGCATGGGCAACCATTATATTATGGGCTGGGATAACACTTCCCCCAAAAAGTTTGAACAAGTCCTCAAAGAATTTAACACAAACGCCAATTAACCCCTTACTCTGAAAGAAAAAGATGTTATCAGATATAGACATAGCAAACAACGCCACCCCCTTTAAAATCAGCAAGATAGCCAAGAAATTAAACTTAACCGATGAAGATATTGAACCCTACGGTCATTATAAAGCCAAGCTTTCTGCTTCTTGCTTAAAAAACCTTACAAAAAACCCCAACGCCAGGCTCATCTTAGTCACGGCTTTAACCCCGACCCCCGCCGGTGAGGGAAAATCCACCGTTTCAATCGGTCTGGCAGACGCTTTGTCTTCCTTAAAATATAAAACGGCATTATCCTTGCGCGAACCCTCGTTAGGTCCGTGTTTCGGGGTAAAAGGCGGTGCTTGCGGCGGCGGTTATTCGCAGATTATCCCGATGGACGAGATAAACTTAAATTTCACCGGCGATATTCACGCCGTCACCGCGGCAAACAATCTCCTTGCCGCAATGCTTGATAACCATATCAAACAAAAAAACCGTTTGGGCATCCAAAAAATCTACTTCAAACGCTGTTTGGATATGAATGACCGTGTCTTGCGCCAGATTCGGACCGGCATGGGCGGCAAAAAAAACGGCTCGCCTCGCACAGACGGCTTTAACATCACTGCCGCATCTGAAATAATGGCTATTCTCTGCTTAGCCGAAAATCTTACAGACTTAAAACGCCGCTTAGGCAATATCGTTATTGCTGAAAACAAAAACGGTCTCCCCGTCACGGCAAAAGACATCCGTGCCGATGGCGCCATGACCGCCATCTTAAAAAATGCGCTCTGTCCCAATCTCGTGCAAACCTTAGAACACACACCAGCCTTTGTCCACGGCGGTCCGTTTGCCAACATAGCCCACGGCACCAGCTCGGTCATTGCCGCCCGCGCCGCATTATCGCTTGCCGACTATGTCGTCACCGAAGCCGGATTCGGCGCTGACTTGGGCGCAGAAAAGTTTTTTGACATTTTCTCCCGCACAAGCGGCATATATCCTGACGCTGTGGTTTTGGTTGCCACCATCCGCGCCTTAAAAATGCACGGACGAGTCCGAAAAGAGCACTTAGGCGTTGAAAACTTGAACGCCATAACCGAAGGCTTTGCTAACCTCAGAGCCCACATCAATAACATAAAAAAATTCAATCGTACTCCGATTGTTGCCCTAAACCTCTTTTCGACCGACACCCCGAAAGAAATCGAACACACGCTTTCTTTATTAAAAAAAGAAAACGTGCAGGCCGTCATCTCCGAAGGCTGGGCAAAAGGCTCTAACGGTTGCAAAAATCTTGCCAAAACAGTCATAAAGAGCATAAACCTGAATTTAAATGAGAATAAATTGCTCTATGAAGACAAAGCTTCGCTTAAAGAAAAAATCCGCAAGCTCGCTAAAGAAATATATAACGCCGATGCCGTCAGCTTTTCTTCGCTTGCCGATAAAAACATCTTAAAATTTACGCGCTGGGGCTTTGGCAATTTGCCAATCTGTATGGCTAAAACTCAAAACTCCATCAGTCATGACAAAACTCTTTTAGGCGCCCCTTCACATTATATTTTTCCGATAACAGACATTAGGCTTTCCGCCGGTGCGGGCTTCATCGTTGCTTATTCGGGCGAAATCAACACCATGCCGGGGCTTCCTCCCGTCCCCGCCGCAGAAAAGATAGACGTTGATGAAAACGGCACAATAACCGGGCTGTTTTAGCGTTCCGCTTATTCGCGCTCGTTATGCTCGCTTAACGCATAAAAGCCGCGAATTTTTTTCATAATATCATAATCCTTGGCATTTTCACTCCGCAATTGCTCCCCTTTTGTATAATAAAATGCCTCCCCCTCCACATAGACATACTCAAAGGGATAAGCACATTTTTTATCATATAAAGAACATCCCAAAAAATAATTATGCGCTTTATTTATCCTTACCCATTGTAACAGCGTCGGCGCAAAATCAAGCGAGTTTTTACCTCCGGCGTCAACCCGCTTTGCTTTTACCCCATCAGCATACAAAATCAAAGGGATTCGCTCCAAAAGACAAAATTGGCAGGAAATATTCCTCTCAAATGTCGCCTTATACAAATTATCCGGAAACGTCGCGTGGTCTGCCGTAACAATTAATGCGGTGTTAGCACGCAGCTCATCATTAGTATCAAAGTTATCTAAAAACCGCCCAAACATTATATCAAAATTATGAATCACGCTCAAGAGGTCGTTTATCTCCTCTCCGTTTTGCGTATAAAACGCATCGGGAGACTTCTGTCCTAAATGCGTCCCCAAATTATAAATACCGATAAAATACGGTTCTTTGAGCTCTCCGCTGACCATAAGCCGATAAAGCCCCTCAAATAACTCTTTATCCGAAAGTTCTCCCTCATCTTTTTTAAAATCAGCCGCCGTAAAAACTTTGTCAAAACCAAACGTTTCAAGATACCGGTTCAAGTTATCATCACGCTTATGAGCAGATAAAAAATAAGTATGGTAACCGTTATCCTGCAAAATGGAAGATAAATTGACAATCGGACTTTTTAACTTATTTTCGAGAGCGCCGACCTCACTGACACCATACCAAAGCCCACCTTTCAATTGATACGAAGAACTCATCTGCCCGCGCAATCCCCGATAAGTAGCCGCCGTGTGGTTAAAATAATTGTCAAACCACAAACTTTTATCCATCAAACGTGAGAGATTCGGGGTTAACAGCGAATAACCGCTGAATTTATCAATAATATTAAAAGTAAACCCCTCCGTAAACAAAACCACAATATTTTTATTCCGCAAATCAGGCACACTTTCGTCATCGCTGTTTTGATAAACAAAATCTTTCCCATAAAGCACTTTTTGCACCAAGACCTCTCTCTCAGTGGGTTGATAAGACATCTCTTTCAAACATTGATGCAATGCTTTTCCAAACGCCCATATCGGGAAAACACCGGCAGAGGGAAGAAAACAACCGTAAACTTCCAACCCGACATACAAAAACAAAACCGGCAAATATATTTTTTTGCTTACCATCACCCGCATCGGACGATAAATCAAAAATATAAACACACAAAAAAAGTAGCTCGTTATCACCAAAGCCGAAGTCAAAATAACCCTGTCATCAACACTTGTCGTTTCTCCAAGATTCATCAAAAGCAAAGAAGAAACCAAGCTTCCGCTGTTATATAAAGAAGCAACTTGAGCCGACAAAACAACCACAAACACGAAAAGCAAAAGTCCAAACGCAAGTTTTCTCTTATTTAGCGCGGCAAGAAGGACCCCTCCCCCGTATATTGCAACCACAAACGGATAAACATAAAAACTAAGCCCGCTATGCAATAACAACGCAATTGTCAAAATCAAAAAACTCAAAAAAAGACCTAAAAAGTTCCAAGTCATCAACATCTTAAAGCTCCATATAAGTTATTTCAAAATAACACACAAATCCCAACTTACAAAGAAAATCCTACTTATCCACCTCTCACTCTAAACCAACCGCTCACTTGCTCAACGCTTTTAATAAAAACGCTTGCATATTTTTTTTACCTTGCTATACTCAAAACATAAATAACAGGACAACAAAATGGCGAAACAAAAAAAACATAAAAGACTAAAAAAACTCATCCGTGTCTTAAAGCGCAAATGGGCATTGCCTGCATTCTACGCTCTATGCGCAAGCTTTCTTATCTATACAGTCATAAGCCACACCGTCACCACAAAAGAAAAGGTGGAGCGTATTCCTCCCCGTTTCATCATCACCAGCTTAACCGACACCTTTGAAGAAACCGAGTTTATGCACCTCTTATTAACCGTTCAGGAAATCAACACCTCTGAAAAAGCCCTGCAAGAGCTGAAAAATTTTGTTAACACCCCTGCTCCCGCTCCTTGCTCCAAATTTCTTGAACATCGCCTCAATCAGATGAACTGGGCGCCTCAAGCGTTTCACTGTCGGGTGCAAAAAATGTTTGCAATGTTAAAAATCTATGAGCGCATAACAAGACTTGATGATACCATTTCGTTTTTAAGCGCGGAAACAGACGAAGACCGTCTTCCGCAAATTTCAAGCGCCGAAATAGAGCTGTTAAAACAAGAACGTGACAATATTCTCAAAAATGAACTTTCTAAAAAAGAATATGACTTTATAAAAGAATACGGAGGAATAGTACAACTCTTAAAGCAAAATTAAACAAGTTACCGTCGGTTCTCAGAAAAACCGGCGGCAAAGGCGGGCGAATTCAGAAGCAAAAGCAATAAGGCTAAAGCTTTATAAATAAAACTTTTCAGCCATCACCCGCAAAACACCCGGAACTTTCAGTTTCGGGTGTTTCCTTTTATAATTTTAACCTCTCTTTAACTTGCCTGCGCTATACTTAAAATATAAAACAAAGGAGACCCTTATGACAAAAGAAAACAAACCGCAAAAAAAGATTTCAGGCAATTTAGTAAAAAAAGCCCCGGAAAAAATCGTCGTTCACGCTCTCAACACGGCTATTTCAACAGTTGAAAAAGCCGCGGTCACAGACGTAAAACGAACAGCCAAACGCGCCAAACGAACCGAAATGAAATTAGAAAAAGCCAAAAAAGCCGCCTCAGCCGCCAAAAAAGATGTCAAACGCGCCACTGGATTCTCCGCCACGATTGAAAAAATGGAAGTAAAAGAAACCTCCACCCAAAAAATCAAAGAAAAAATCAAAGAAATCATCACTCCCGAAAAAACTGAAACCTTTTATTATGACCGTCGCCAACTTTTTGTCTTGGCTGTTGTTTATGCGCTCATCGCCGGTTTTGTTTTCCTAATCGCACAAAACGCCTACAACTGCTGTTTCTGTTTCGGTATGCTTTTAAAAACATTCCTGCTCATAACGGAAATTTTGATTGTGGCTGCTTTGAGCTTAACGGTATTTGTCCTCGTCTTTCCGCAAAAATTAGCGGTCATCACCAAAAAAGACATCAAAATAGACCATAACGCTCCCCTAAAATGGGAAGATGTGGAAGAAGCAGAGGAAAAATACACCTCTTATCTGACGCGTCGACCGCTCATTGCCCTGCACTTAAAAGAAAACGCTTTGAAAAATTATCGTTTAACCTTTATGCAACATTTATGCAAGAGCAATATTTTCACACCATTCTCGATTCCGATGTACGCCATGCGTCCTGAAGATGCCGCCAAAATCCGCACGCTCATCAAAAAGCACACCAAATATGTCGATAATCGGAATTAATTTTCCTTTTTGCCAACAAGGAACGCCGCCTAAAAAACGGCGTTTTTTTTTTTTTACATAGCTTAGTTAAACAATTTTGTTGAAAGACACAGCTCAACCCGAAAACAATAGCAGTTGTTAGATTGTGACTTGCCGTCAAGCAACCAAAACAACCGCTACAACTGGCTTGTCCGAACTTAAGTGAGTAGCGCGACATCAGGAGCACATCGCCGTGGCAAACTTCTCTTAAACCCTCCCCCTCGAGTCATTGCGAAGTCGGCGCGTTAGCGCAACCTACTGAAGCAATCCATAACTTGTGCGAAGCACACAAATTATAAATTAAATTTTATTTCAACAAAATTGTTTAATAGAGCCTTTTACATTAAAAAAACTTCTTGACAAAAAACAAAAATATTGTATAAACAAAAACGAAAATTGTATTATTTGAACTAAAAATTATGGAAATATGGAGAATTTATTTTTTATCGAACATCAAGAGCTTTTGCAATATTGCCTAAGCATCCTGGCAGGAATTATCTTAACTGCCGATGTCATAATTAAACGCTATCTCAAACACCGCCGTAAAAAAACCGCTTACGAACTCTTAAAACGCCGGTTTGAGTATTATCGCTATTAAAAAGTCGCCGCCTGATTGTTTTCACAACAAATCCGCGGCGGCTTTTTTTTTATAATCCTTAAAAAAAACTCTGTCCTTAAGACAGAGTTTTGCACGAAGCCTTGCCAAAAGTTAAGACCGTTCAGTCCCGGTTTTTGCCAAAGATACGTCATTGGTGTTAACAGCAACCGGCGTATCAAGATTCATCAAGTCAAACAAACCGTTTATCGGCACGTATGCCATATCCGGACGGAAAGAAACCTCATATTTTACTTCATAAAGGTTCTTTCTTAAAACTTCCAAAGAAAGCCACGGGTCGTTATTCATCGTCTTATTGCCCAAAAAGGCACGCGAAGCACTGTCAATTAACGGTTTAATCGCTTTTTCAGCCCAGGCTTTACGTCTTGTCGCCGACAACTCATCCGGTGCCTGAGCCGTAAAATCTTCCACGGCAACCGCGCCTAAATAGCCTTTAATAGAACGATACATACCCGCTATATCACGCACATGAATATATTTTTGTTTGCGTTCTTTCATAGAAAGAGCTGGCTCACCGGCAAAATCAATAAACCGCAAATCATTGTCTTCGGTTACCATCACCTGTCCTAAATGGAAATCGCCGTGCACGCGGTTAATCGTCCCCTTGTTATCAAGAGCGCGAACTTTATCAAGCTTTTCATTAACAAATGCGGGCATCTTTTCATCCCAAACCGCAAGCAACTTATCCGCGCGCAACCGCAGCGCCGCCGGTAATTTATTCCGGCTGTTGCTAATCTCCCGCTTGGTTTGGTATAACAAAACCTCAAACTGTTTTGCATAACCTCTGATAAAACTCTCATCAACTTTTTCCGGTGTAAAATTCGGATTGCTGTCAGCTCTTGAAAAACAATCGCTCATTTCTTTTGTTTTCTCAGACAAATTCCTTATCATACTCATAATCTCAGGATTGTCTTCAGCCTTCAAATCCTTTTGCATAAGATAATTTACCTTAAGCTCCCATCCGAGAACATCTTGCAGATAATTCCACATATCGCCTTTGTTCTTAACAAACTCAAGCATAATCCCCGAAGATGCCTGCTCGCCATTCGGCTTTTTCAAAACAAACCCACCGAAGCTCTTGGGCATAACGCTGCAATTTTCCCGCATAAGTTTTTCATTAACTTCAAATTCAGAGTTAACCTCATGAGAAAATTCCAACATTCTTTCCAACTTAAAGGCAAGCTTGCCATCACCGACATTTAAAGTCGTGTTGCTTTGCTCAACGCCTAAAGCTTTTGAATCTTCATTTTTCAGCTCATCAATAATATCAGGATTTAAAAAGTCTTCTCTTTCCAAAAACCAGCCGTTATCAAACTTCACAAAGCCGTCATGTTCATCCATCAACGCCATAAAGCTGCGCCAAAAATCAGGCTCAACCAACGCATCCGTATACATCTCGCCGCCAATGGTTAAAAACTTTTCTTCTCCTGTTATTTCTTGTTTTTTCGCCAAAGGCATTGAAAAATAACGTACATCACCATCTTCAAGTTCTGCTTTGCCTATCACAAAAAGCTTTTTTCCCTCATCGTAGGGCATCTTTTCAAATTCGATATTTTTGACGCGCTCATCTTCAATTTCTTTTTTAAAATTGCACCAGCGGCAATCATGCAAATAGTCAGTAATTTCTTTTTTATTCATTCTTATAGTTCTCCCTTTTATATTATTTATTTTTATAATTATGTATATAATCCCAAAAAAACATTGTTAAAGTTTTTTAAAGGATTTATGCTCACCAAAAACATCTAAAGGAGTATAAAAATGGCATCATTAAAAGATTTGGCAGAAACCTGTGGAATAGCGTCATCATATGTTGACAAGACCGGAAAGACCCATTATACTGAAGACCCCGTACGCTCATTTTTTCTCGACGCGATGGGCATTAAAAATGCAACTTTAGCCGACTGCGAATCTTCCTTAAACGCTCTAAACAGTGTTCCCCTGCTCCCTGAGGTCATAACTTTCTTTGATGATGAAATAATCTCTATTAAACCTTTTCAAAACTGTCATCTGACCCTTAAAGATGAAAACAACACCATTATTGCCCAAAAAAATGCCGACTCCGACCAAGAAGTCACTTTTTCTGACCTGCGCCCCGGCTATTACACACTGATTGCTAAAACCGCAACAGAGCAAAAAGAATCCCTGCTGATTTTCGCGCCGAAACTATGCTATCAGCCTGACTTTATCAAAAACAAACAACACATCTTCGGCGTATCTTTAATGCTCTATGCCTTGAGGTCAAAAAACAGTCTTGGCATCGGTGATTTCGGTGATTTAAAAGAAATCGTCGAGCTGACGGCAAAAAACGGCGGCGATGTCGTCGGCATTAATCCCTTGGGCGTGATGAGTCCGCACACCCTGCCCTCTTCTTATTTTAAATTGCTCAAAGGCGATGTTTCTCCTTACCGTTCATTAAGCCGGCTTTTCATCAACTACGCTTACCTTGAATTAAAAAAAGAACCGGACTTTATCAATTCAAAACAAGTCCGAGAGTTTATGAACACTGAGGAAGTAAAAGCCGAAATCAAACGATTAAATGACTCGCCTTATGTGCTCTATGCCGCGGCTCTGCGCTTAAAGCTGACCTTATTGCAAATGATGTATGACACATTCATCGCATCGTCCGATAAAGAACGTAAAAACGCTTTCCAAACCTTTAAACAACAAAAAGGAGAAGAACTGGAAAACCTATGTCTGTTTGAAGCCTTGCTTGAAAACCATCCGGACACCCCGTTTTGGCAACAATGGACAGACGCAACCGATGATATTACCTCCAAGCAAACCGCAGAGTTTAAACAAGCTCATCAAAACAGAATAGATTTTTATGCCTACTGTCATTGGCTTGCCGATGTTGAGCTCAAAGCCGTGCAACAAACCGCTCAATCTTTGGGGATGAAAATAGGTCTTTATGCCGATATGCCGATTGGCGCAGCATCAAACGGCGCCGAAGTATGGGAAAACCCTAAAGCCTACACCTTAAAAGCCGGTGTTGGAGCTCCGGCAGACCCCATGCGCCCGCGCGGGCAAAGTTGGGGCTTTACACCATATCACCCCTTAGAGCTCGTCAAACAGCACTATGCGCCGTTTATCCGTTTGGTTAAAGAAAATATGGCAATCTGCAAAGCCCTGCGCATTGACCACGCCATGGGGTTAAAACGGCTGTTTTGGATATTCTTTGCCAAAGACAATCCCGTTGTCCAAGGCGCCTACATTCATTATGATATGAAAGCCTTAACCGCAATCCTTTGCCTTGAAAGCAATCGGAGCCAATGCCTACTGATAGGCGAAGATTTGGGCACAGTTCCCGAGGGATTTCGCGAATATATGGCAGAACATGGTCTGCTGTCATACAAAGTCTTTTTCCGCCAAAAAGAAAAAGACGGCACATTTATTGCCCCAAAAGACTATATGTATATGTCATTAGCGCAATCATCAACCCATGACCAAGCCACCTCATTCGGCTTTTGGGCAAACGAAGACATAGAAGTTTTCAAACAATGCAACCTCTATGTCAACGAAGAGCAATACCGGCAAAATCTTGACACACGCCGCAAAGACCGTGAAAATATGGTCAAAGCTTTTCAAAAAGAAAATATCGTCACGCCCAAAACCTTGGAACAAATGAAATTAAGTGCCAAAGACGGCGCAACGATTCCCGAAAATCTTGAAACACCGGTCAATATCTATGGCGCCAAAACCAACAGCGCACTGTATCTTGTCCGGCTTTGCGATATTTATGCACAAAAAGAATTGGACAACGCCCCCGGCACAATTGACGAATACGCTAACTGGCGCTTAAAGCTCAGTCATGATATTGATGTTATCAAACAAACGCCGACTTTTGCCAACGCCTTGTCAATCATCAAACAAAATCGTCCGAAATAGATAAAAAAAGCGAAGCTTGTGAACTTTTCCTCATAAGCTTCGCTTCATCACTCGTTTTGACTAAACAAGATTTTCTTTAACCAGTCGCGCTACCGTCTGCGCCGCCGCTTTAGGCTCGTTAAAATCAACTTCAACACCGTTATTTAACAAACAACCGCCCGTTTTTAAATCATACTGGCAATAAGGCGTCACAAAATGCTTGCCGTAAACCGGCGAATCATCAATATGAAACAAAATCCCCTCTTTGGCGCAAAACGCCCCTTTAGCCTTGTCCCATAGCTCGGTCGGTACAAAAAAACTGCCGTCATCAAAATATTTTGCTTCACCTTTTCCGCAATAATAATCGGCAATCGCCCACACCTCATCAAACTCAATGCCGTATTTAAGCAAAAACGCCTTAACATCAGCCAAAGGTCCCCCGCTAATCACATACACCATCACCCCCAAACGCCGTATCTCATGACAAAACACACCAAACGCCTCAGGCGAAGCCGAAATCACCCCATGAAAATCAATCCCGATTTTTAACTCACTCATCATAAACAAACCTTTCTACACCTTATCCCATGATAATTAGCGTGACTAATGTCACAAGTTATAGATTGCGCCGCTACGAAGCTTCGCTTCTACTTGCGCGAACAACTAAATGTTGCGTCGGTTGTTCCGCCCTAGCAAGGGCTTAAGAGAAGTTTGCCACAGTTGCTGCCTTACGGCGCACTTCGCAATGACTCGCGAAGAAAATAGTTTATCTTGAGTCATTGCGAGCGCGTGTCGTAAGACACACATCGCGTGGCAATCCATAACTAGTGCGAAGCACACAAATTCCCCGCTCCGATTAAGGAGTGGGATTAATTGCGAAGCTTCGCCAAATTGCTCCTCTTTCAAGCCCCGCACGAGAAAGGCGGGAAATCATTTTCCTCTCCACCCGCTCCAATAAAGGAGTGGGATTAATTGCGAAGTAGTCGCGGATGTCCGCTTATAAACCGGAGCGTACTTAAGCGTACGTGAGGATTTATAAGGGGCTTCCATCCGCGAACTAATTCACAATTTAGCACGCTCCGCCAAGCCCTTATTCGGTAAATAACTCCTTTATCGAATTCGGCGCCAACGTCGACAACGGATTTATCTCCACTTCCGGCTTGTCAATGCTCCCCGAAACGCTGTAATTCGTCCCGAACACCGAGCCGTCTTTACCTGCCAACACTCTGCCCACCAGCGGAATGCTGCCAATCATTGTGTTAAGCCCGTAAGCCGGAATAACCATTCCTTTAGCTTTGAGCGTGTCGTCAAACAAATCATATGAACCGCTGACTGTCATTCCTATAACCGGTCCGAACAACTTGGCATCTTCGGTCGCCAGTTTTTTGGTGGAAAACGTATAGGAAAACGGCGCGTTCAGGTGCGTAAAGCGCAACCCTTCGCCGGTCAGCATATCAACAATTCCCGTCAAAGAGGATAATGATAACACTTTTGCCACAATCGGCGTGTCGGAAAGCATAAAGTCCCGCATCTTCGCATGACCGCGGAAGTTTTTATATTTGTCACGCTTTGCTTCAATGGTTAAATTACCGCCTTTCATATGCTCATAAAGCCTTAAAACTTTAAGCGTACTGCCGGCGTTGTTCGAATCAACGTTTAGGATAAACTCATTCCCCCTCGGTTCAAAATCAAGCTTCATCTTCACATCACGGCTCGAACCGTAATTGCCGACCAAATTAAGCCGATACAACCCGATACCGTGCCGCAGTTCCGCTTTGCCTGCAAAGTTTGTCACCGGCACATTGGGATTCGTCCAAAGTTTGTTCACCCCGACAACAATATCCGTATCCGTCACATCTTCAAGCGGGTCTTTCAAACTTTTCTGTTTTTTGGTTTTATCTTTAGCTCCTGACTGTTTGCGACTGTCAAAAAACTCCGTTAAATCGTATGAATCCCCGCTCACTGTCACCCTGAGCTTTAACTTCGGCTCATACACAAACGCCACTTTAGCCTTAGCAAACGCCTTAGGCGCCTTAATTTCGGTAATATCAATTGTTTTCAAGCGCCCTTTGCTATCCGCCTCCATTTTGCCTTTAGCCGAAAACTGCGCTTTCATCAGCGAAAACTCGCTCACTTCTTTCAATTTTTCTTTATCAACCAAAATCTTCGCTTTTGCCCGACACGGCACCCCTTTGGGTTTGGCAAAACCTAAAAACGCATAGTCCATTGCCGTGTTTTTCAAATCCCCGTCAGCAAAAATCTCAATATCCCCGTTATTTAAAAACGTCAGCGTTGCCTTAACCTCAGACTCACCGGTAAAATACGGCGCCGCCAAAATCTCGGCATCAACCCCCAAGACCTTAAGCACCTTGTCATTAACCTGAACTTCTGCCGTCACTCGGCTTTTATGCTTTTTCTCATTAAAATCTTCACTAACCGCAAGGTTAACCCCGATTCCCTGGTAAACCGCCGCCCCCTTCAAATCAAATCCCTTATCGGTCACCAAAAGCTTGAGGTTATCCGCTTTAAGCGTCTCTCCGTCTTTAAGCCCCAAATACTCAACCTGTTTTAAATCACCCTCTACTTTAACCTTGATTTCTTCCGGCGCTAAATCACTCTTCAACTCAAAATCAAGCTTCAAGGCAATATCAACATCACCCAAAACCTCATCAGGCTTAACCCCCATTCCTTTCGCAAAACCAAGCGGCTCATGGTCAATCAGTTTGAGCGCGTCGGCAATGGACGAATTGCCCACTAAATCAAGCTTGATAAAGTTATCCTCTTTATCCAAATCATATAAAAGCACGGTTCCGCCGGTCAAAATCACCCCGTCGGAAACGCCCTTATCAACCAAAATCTCAATTTTGTCTTTGGAAAACTTCACCAGTCCATACACATTTTTAACCACCGGCATCCCTTTAAGGTAAAACAGATTCGCGTCTTTAACCTCCGCCGTTCCGTTAAGCGAAAGCAAACCGAATTTTTTGCTTTTTTTATCCCAACCGAACTCAAAATCAAACGCCGCGTTTGAAATCTCACCGCCATAAAGCCCTTCTTTACACCATTCCCAGGCTTTATTCCCCCAATATTTCGGCCATAATTTTGACAGCTCATTAACCTTAAAACCGCCGGTCTTGGCTGTAAAATGAACCTTAAAATCAGCCAAATCTCCTTTTAATAAATAATTTTTAAATCCTTCGGCAGATAAGCCCAACACTGCTTTTTTCCCCTGGAAGTCAAACGCCGCGTTCTCAATATTAACTTTGTCAAGCTGCCCGTGTAACCGCCCTAAAAGGGTAAACGACGAAACATCGTAATCAAAATCATCATCGTCACCAAAACCGATTTTACCCGCTCCCCCCTCAATCTCAAAGCTGACATCTTTAATATTATCCCCCAACGTATCGGCAAAATGCTCTTTGTTTTTAAGCACGTTGCCAAAATCAATCACCGCCGACACGCGCCCGTTAACCGGAATATCAACCGCCTGAATATCGCCTTTTTCTTTTACAAACGCGTCAATTAAATCTGTCACCACCAAGTCCGAGAAATTAAGCTCAAAATTCACCTCATCATTAACCAGGCGGTATTTTAACGCCATATCAAGCCCCGACGTCCTGTTTTCAAACTTAACCGCGCTGTCGGTTTTAATCAAAATCTCAGCCACACCCCGCTCAAACGAAAACCCCAAATCATCAAACAAAAACTCCTGTCCGGTTTCCGCTTCCTTAACTTTAAGCCTGCCGCCCGTAACGTCAATGTTATTGATAAAGCTCTCCATGTAAAGCCGCTCGGGCGCGTTAAACCGCTCCATAAATTCTTCAAACTGAGAAAAATAAAACTCTAATTTTTTTAAATGAACACCCTGAAACCCTTGTTTAACAACCGGCAGATTCCCCTCATTTTTGGTATCAGAAAGCGCCTCAATACTCCCCTCATCTTCTTTTTTAAGTCCGTAAACGTTCGTCACGGAAATTTCCGGTTCTTCCAGCGCCACCGAACTCGGCGCCAACATCCCTTTAAGCAACGCTCTGGCGGAAAAAGACATTGAAAGCCGCGGCGCTTTAACCGCAAACCGTCCGTCTTTTGCCTCAAGCACCACATCTTTGGCAATCACGCTCAAGGGTTGCACCGAATGCACCAGCTCCAGATTCACCGACCCCACCGACAAATCATAGCTTGACGTTTCATTAGTCAGCGCCTGAATAATATAAGGTCGTAAAAAATTAACCTCGACCGGTCCTTTGCCCAAATGCCACAGCAAAATCAACACGGAAATCAGCGAAATCGCCGCCGCGTAGTCCCACATCAAGGAAAGAAAACGTAATTTCCTGCTTTTGCTGCTCATTTTCCTCACATTTCATAAATTATTTTAAAACTATCACCACGAAACCATCAAGTAAACACATTTTAAACATAACCCACAATCTTATCCACACCCCAAAGGCGAAATGTTGCAACCTGCTGCACCTCTACTATATAATCTTAAAAAAAGAGGATAAAATATGACAAATGATGACTTAAAAAAAGAACTCTCCCGCTGTCTTTCCTGTCGCTTAAAGCCCTGTGAAAAAGCCTGTCCGCTGGGCGTTTCCCCGCATGACTTTATTTTAGCCGCCAAATCAGGAGATTACCAACAAGCCGCCCGCTTAATCGCTGAAAAAAACCCGTTGCCGCAAACCTGCGGGCTTGTCTGTCCCTCTATTTTTTGCCAAGCCGCTTGTATCAGAAGAAAAATTGACTATGCCCTACAAATCCCCTGTCTGCAAGCGCAGATGATAGAAAGAGGCAATCTTCCCCCGCTCACCCTCCCTGAACCGAACGGCAAAAAAGCCGCGGTCATAGGCGCCGGACCGGCGGGTCTGGGCGCTGTTTTTGAGCTGATAAAAAACGGTTTTTATGTCGACTTATATGAAAAAGAAAGCACCCTTGGCGGTGCCGTCCGCCTTATTCCGCAAAGCCGTCTGCCCAAAGAAGTATTAGATAAAGAAATCGCCCGCCTCACCCAAAATGACCGCGTCACGGTTCACCTTAATACAGAAATAACGGATTTTCAATCTGTTAAAGAGAAATATGACACCGTTATCTTAAGTTTAGGCGAGCCAATCCCGCGCACCTTAGGCATTAAAGGCGAAGAACATTGCATTTCATATAAAGAATACCTGCAAAACCCGACAAAATATCAAGCCGAAAAAATTGCTGTTTGCGGCGGCGGGGAAGTCGCGTTGGACTGTGCGCTCACCGCAAAGGCTAATGTGGAAATGTTTGTCAGAAGACGGCGTGAAGATATGCGCATAGATAAAAACAAACACGACGAGCTTGATAAAAAAGGAGTCGTCATCCGCGCCCTAACCTCAATCACTGAAATCAACAAAACCGCCGCAACCTGCACCCTAACCACCATATCAAACCAAATCACCTCTGAGGGCAAAGCCGCCCCCTGCCCTGAAACGAAAAAGTCGCTTTCAGGCTACGGCATAATCATCCAAGCCCTTGGCTCATATTATCCGAAAGAGAAAATCCCCGCAGGGTTCATCACCGCAGGCGATATGACCGGCACAACCGGAACGGTGGTCGAAGCCTTATCATCCGGCATAGAAGCCGCTAAAAAGGCAATTGAGGAGTTAAAATAAATGAAAATCACCCTAGGTGTCATCGGTAAATGCAAAGAAACATCACCCGAAGGCGAAATTATCAAACGTTATAAAGAGCGGATGAAGTGGAGCTTAAATATAAAGGAAAAAGACAACGCCACCCAAGCAGAAGAGGCAAAGTTTCTCCAATCCTGCATCGCCCCAAACGCCAAAACCATCGTCTTGGACGAACGCGGCAAAAACATCACCAGTCCTGAACTTGCCGCGATTATAGAAAACTGGATGACCGCCGGCACATCGGAAATCTGTTTTCTCATCGGCGGCGCCGACGGACATTTAGAGGAAACGAGAAACAAGGCCGACCTTATCTTATCCTTTGGCAAACTAACCCTGCCGCATATCCTGATGCGTGCCGTGCTGGCAGAACAAATCTACCGCGTGGAAACCATCATCTCCCACCACCCCTACCACCGAGCCTAAACTGATATTCTAAACAGTATCTTCTCCTCAACACTCCGCTCAACAAAGCAACACTCCCTATCCCTCGAGTCATTGCTTGGACGGAACAAACAATTTCCTCTCCGCGTCATTGCGAGCGTCCGTGACGTCAGTCACATATACGCGCGGCAATCCATAACTAAACGCTTTAGCGTTGCTTTATTAAAATTTGCGTGACTACGTCACAAGTTATGGATTGCTTCGCACACATGGGCTTACGCCCGCTCGCAATGACTCAAAAATGGGAACACACTCCTCTCCGAGTCATTGCGAAGTGCGCCGTAAGGCAGCAACTGTGGCAATCCATAACTCGTGCAAAGCACACCAATTATACAAAAAAAAGCAAGCCTCCCTCTAAACCTTAAGCCCCGCTCCCAATTCAGGTAGAAAAATTTTGCAAATGAGCCACAAACTCCAGCATTAAGCCCCGCTCCCAATAAAGGAGGAAAATTTTGGATAGATAGAGATGGGCTTCCAAACAGCCAAAAATTTTAGTGTACAAAGAAGTACATGAATTTTTGGCTGTTTGCGAAGACCGCTCTAGATGCCAAAATTTTCCCCTTTATTTTATCCTAAAAGCTTCTTCCACCAAGCCTTCTTCTTCCCTTCTTCCGGCTCTTCTTGAACCGCAACCGACGCCATGCGCTCTTCAACGTCTTTACCATTATCGGCATTTTTGTTATAAGGACGTCTGAAGTTCCGCCGTCCTCTGCCGCGCCGTCTGTCAAAATATGAGCGACGCCCATTAGAGCTGTTTTGCTCCTCTGATGAATTGTCTTCACTCTCTAAAGCCTCTTCATCATCATTGGCAAAATCAGTTTCATCTTCGTCTAATTTAGCGTATGCCGCCGCCGGCGCATTCGCCGGTTCAGCCTTAGGCTTAGTGGCTTTAATTTTTTCAATCCGGTAATCGGCAATATTTTTAATCGCAGAATCTGCGGAAATGATAATCTCCAAGCCGTATTTTTCTTCCAAATCAGCCAAAATACGCCGCTTGTGGTTTAAGAGATAAACCGCGGTATCTGCCGGAAGCGTCACAATAAGCTTACCGTACATTCCCTTAAAGCCTTCTTCTTCAATTGCCCGCAAAACCAGTGTTGCCCCGCTTTCAGCCGTTCTGGTCACGCCCTGCCCTTTGCAATACGGACAAGGCACATAATTACTCTCAACAAAAGAAGAGTGCATCCGCTGGCGCGAAATTTCGAGCAAACCGAAAATACTCATCTTGGCAATCTGAACTTTCGAGCGGTCAGACTTCATCGCTTCTTTCATCCGTTTTTCAACCGCATGGTTATTAGCCGGTTCGTCCATATCAATAAAATCGACCACAACAAGTCCGGCAAGGTTGCGCATTCTGAGCTGTTTAGCAATTTCATCGGCCGCTTCCAAGTTCGTCTTGAGCGCGGTTTCTTCAATATCCATTTCATGCGTTGCCCGTCCCGAGTTAACGTCAATAGACACCAGCGCCTCTGTCGGGTTAATCACCAGATAGCCGCCGCTCGCAAGCTGAACAATCGGGTTATGCAGCTTGTCAAGCTCTTTTTCCACTTGATAATGCTGGAACACCGGCAACTCATCAGGCTTGCGGCACTTAATTTTGCGCCCCATATTCGGTGATAAAATCTTGCAAAAGTCTTTTGCTGTTTTATAAGCCTCGTCACCGTCAATAATCACTTCGCTAATATCTTTGCTGTACATATCGCGAAGCGCACGCTTAATCAAATCCCCCTCTTCATAAATCATCACCGGCGGCTGAACGCTGAGCGCCGTGTGGCGAATATGGTTCCAGGTGCGGATAAGATAGTTATAATCTTTAACAATATCCTCTTTCGGCTTATCTTCGCCCGCCGTTCTGACAATCAAAGACATCGTATCGGCAAGCGGCAATTCTTTAATAATGTCTTTTAAGCGTTTGCGGTCATTAGCCGAGGTAATCTTGCGCGAAACACCGCCCGACTTAATGCGGTTAGGCATTAACACACAATATCTGCCGGCCAAAGATAAATACGTCGTGCAGGCAGCGCCCTTATTGCCGCGTTCTTCTTTAACAATCTGGATTAAAAGTGTCTGACCTTCTTTAATCACGTCTTGAATGGCGGAACGATAATAAAGCTTTCTTGAATAAATAAGCTTACGCTGAATTTCAAGATAACGCTCAAAATCAGCATCATCGCCGTCCTCATCAAAAGAGTCGTCATTATCATCATCAAACTCATCGCCGTCATCATGAGCGTCTTTTTCATCAACTTCTTCAGAAACCATAGCCCCGGCAGTTCCCGCCGCCTCAGCCGAAACCTTAAACTTTTTGCCGCCACGCCGACCTAAAAAGCGTGCGCCGCGCCGACGACCGTTCCGCCGCGGTTTATCTTCAGCTTCAGCCTCGCCTTCTGCTTCAACCGCTTCTTCGGCAGGCTCAACCTCATCAGCCGCAACTTCTTCAACATCATCTGCAACATCGCCGCCTTTCTCATCACAGCAACACTGTCCGTTCTCAGCACAATGACATTGACCGTCCTCTTGTCTGCAAGCGCAATTTTCATCACAGCCGCAATCAGTCTTTTTACCACAGCAACAATGCCCATTCTCAGCGCAATGACATTGACCGTCCTCTTGTCTGCAAGCGCAATTTTCATCACAGCCGCAATCAGCCGCTTCAGCAATCTCTCCATCCGTTGCTTCATCAAAATCAACCGTAGCGCTCACCATAGCCTCAGGCGCTTGCGCCTCAGCCTGAACCGACGGTTCTTCTGTTTGTTCATCTTCTAAACCGTCTTCTGCCGCTTCGCTTGCCAGCAACGCCTGCTGTCTGGCTTCATATTCGGCCCGCTTCTGCTCACGTTCCAGCTTGCGGCGTTCTTGTTCGGCTTTGCGCTCTGCGTGAAAACGACGCTTGCGCTCAATAATTTCATCTACTTCCGCTTCAACTTCGGCTTTAACCTCGTCAGAAACGTTGTAATAATCCGGATGAATTTCCCCAAAAGCCAAAAAGCCGTGGCGATTCCCGCCGTAATCAACAAACGCCGCCTGCAGCGAGGGTTCGATTCTCACCACTTTCGCATTAAAAATATTACCTTTAATTTGTTTTTTTGCGCTTGATTCAAACGCGACGTCTTCAATTTTGTTCCCGTCTAAAATGACAACGCGGGTTTCTTCCGGCTGCGTGTCATCAATTAACATTTTTTTCATAGCCTAAATACCTCAACTAATAATTATCGCCCCGTACTTCTCGGGCGATACGGTTTAATTCTCTTTTTGCTTTATGCGCAAACAAGCGGGGTTTATTGTTTATTGCTTACATACCGCAAATTCTGCGCCAATATCTGCCATCACTTTAACATCTCAAAAAAAGACAAAGCGCTGATATGAAATTTAACTTAACGTAAACGCCGTTGCTTTTTTATTTACAGAAATAAGCAGACATCCCCTCCTTTATATTTCCCTTTTTTTAACTTGGCAAGCAAAATATCACTTTTTTTCAATTTTTTGCCCTCTTTTCTTTAGTCTAAACAAAAAAAATATTGACAAAATTAATTTTCCCGACTATACTGCCTACCGATAAAATATTATTTTAAACTAATTAAATATACAATCATTATGAAACAAGCAAAATTTTTGTGGAGATTGACAATTCTTGTCTTTATCCTTTTAGGCGTAATCTCGGTTGCGCAAGACTTTTTTGTTAAAGTATCTCCCGGACAACGCGCGGTAAAAACCAAATGGGGCGCCATAGTTGACTCAACTTACGCGCCGGGTCTTGTTTTCAACATTCCGTATTCAAAAGGCTTAGGCAACGATGTTCTTCTTGTAGACATCAAACCTCAACGCTATGAATACGCCTTCACTGTTCGCACCAAAGACCTCCAGCAGTTAAACATTAAATGCGCGGTCTTATGCGAAATGAATGACAAAACAGTTCACAAGCTCTATGACAAATACCAAAGTTATGACGCTTATGAACAAAAGATTATCAAAGATTTGGTCAACCGCACCATGTTCACGCTCTCCTCATTTGTCGATGTATGGTCTTTTATGGGCTCAAAAGAAACTCCGTTAACCGAAGCCGTGCAATATATCATTGCCGACCAGTTAAAAAACGAAAATCTGATGAGCGCCAAAAATTTCAGCCTCTTAGACTATAAAGCCTCCAAGGAGTTTGAAAAGCTGGTCGAACAAACCGTGCAAACCAAACAAGGCATAACTCTTGAAACCTACAAGGTTGAAATGGCTAAAAAGGCAACTGAGCGCGTGCTCGAAGAAGCCCGTCAGGTTTATGAAAAAATGGCGGCTGTAGCGAAAGCCAACGGTTTGGAAACCCAAATCAAGGCGGCCGCGGTGCAAAACAATCCGTTCATAGCGCAATATGAAACGGCTAAAGCTCTGCAAAAATGGAACGGTGAAATCACGCTGCCACAAACGCTGACAATTATGAAAGGCGCTAACGAAAATGGTGGTTTTCCTCTCCTTCCCTTTATGAAAATCGGTAAATAAACTAAAAAAACACATCAATTATGATTTATCTTATTATCGCATTTGCACTTTGGGTGGGCGGAAAAATATTCTTTTACAACCCCAAAGCAATAGAGGAATCCCTTGCTGAAACAGTAGCGGCAACCCTCATAGTTACAGTTATCTTCTTCGTCTTGCCTGCTCTTTTTTTCATCGATAATGACGAAAAAGAAGAAGCAGTAAAAAAAGTGACCTTGACAGTAACCGACCGTGTTGAAAAGGAAACTACAGGTCTTCTACGCTTCTCAGACGGTTTTACACAAAAGTTCCATCTTTCAATAGGTGACGAGGAGTGGAGAATTGTCAAGAAAGGCGACAAAATCCAAAAACTGATTTATTCAAACGGTGAGTGCGAATACACCCCCGTCTTTGATGAATCACCTATCTCAGAATAAAAAAAGCAGCCCTCACCGGCTGCTTTTTTTTATTTTTCCCAAACAATATTAAGAGAAGCTTGCTTGGCATATCTGGACTTTTTCCCGTCTGTAATACCGCAAAAAGGAAAAACTCTCTTTTAGTGAGTCATTGCGAGCCCCGCGACGTCAGGAGCACAAAGGCGAAGCAATCCATAACTCGTGCGAAGCACACCTTATCTAATCATAGCCGCAACAACACTTAGTTGTTGCTACAAGTAGAAAAGCGCAGCTTTTCGTAGCGGTAGAAAATTTTGTGAAATAGCCGTGGGAGCCTACCAAAGGGCAGGAGCGTACAAATAGGTACGTGACTGTCCTGCAGAGTAGCCCCTCCCGCGAGCTAGTTTGCAATATTTTCCCCTTTATGCTGTGTCGTGGTGCAGGCAGAGGGCAACTCTATGCTATGCACCGGACACTCTAACGCCTCTTCCAAAACCGTTGACACATTCTCTGCCAACACAATCCTAAGCTCTTTTTTGACAATCTCGGGCAAATCTGCCAAATCTTTCTCGTTGCCTTTGGGGATAATCACGGTCTTAATACCACCGCGAAGCGCGGATAACAGCTTTTCTTTCAAACCGCCAATCGGCAAAACCCGCCCTTGCAGCGTAATCTCACCGGTCATCGCCACATCGGATTTAACCGGAATTTTGGTAAACACGGAAACAAGCGTTGTAAACATTGTCACACCGGCAGACGGTCCGTCTTTTGGCGTTGCACCCTCGGGAACATGAACGTGAACATCAGTCTTTTCAAACACACTCGGGTCAATGCCAAGCGACAGCGCCCTTGAACGCACCACCGAATACGCCGTGTCGATAGATTCTTTCATCACATCACCCAATTTACCGGTTTGTTTAACCACACCTTTACCCGGCATATCCACCGCTTCGATAAACAGCATATCGCCGCCTACTTCCGTCCACGCCAAACCGGTGGTCACGCCGATATGGTTCTTTTCTTCGCGCATACCGTAATGGTAAATCTTCACACCCAAATATTTTTCCAACTCTTTCTCGGTCACTCTGATAGGTAGTTCCACCTCTTTATCAAGCAAAATCTCTTTGGCGCACTTTCTGGCAATAGAGGCAAGCTTTCTCTCCAAATTTCTAACCCCGGATTCCGACGTATAATAGCGCACAATATCCACAATTGCCTCATCGCTGATAAAGAGCTCCTCAGGTTCAATCGCATTTTCCTTAAACACCTTCGGGATTAAATGCCGTTTGGCAATCTCCACCTTTTCCTGCTCGGTGTATCCGTCAATATGGATAATTTCCATTCTATCCAAAAGCGGACGCGGCATATTAAGCGAGTTTGCGGTTGTCACAAACATCACCTTAGAGAGGTCATAATCCACATCTAAATAATGGTCGTTAAAGGTTGCGTTCTGCTCTGGGTCTAAAACCTCCAAAAGCGCTGATGACGGGTCACCGCGCCAATCAGCCCCGAGCTTGTCAATTTCATCTAATAAAAACAGCGGGTTTGACGTGCCGACTTTTTTCAAATTCTGTAAAATTTTACCCGGCATTGCCCCGATATATGTCCGCCGGTGCCCGCGAATTTCCGCCTCGTCACGCATACCGCCCAACGCCGCGCGAACAAACTTGCGCCCCGTGGCTCTGGCAATCGACCGTCCGAGAGAAGTTTTACCGACACCGGGCGCTCCCACCAAACACAAAATCGGGCTTTTAAGCGACTTTGAGCGATTTTGTACCGCCAAATATTCAATAATCCGCTCTTTAACCTTATCAAGCCCGTAATGGTCTTCGTCTAAAACATCAATCGCTTTTTGCAAATCATGGTTAATCGGCGAATACTTGCCCCATGGCAAATCCAAAAGCCAGTCAAGATAATTGCGGATAATCGTCCCCTCAGGTCCCATCGGTCCCGCGGCTTTAAGCTTTTTAAGCTCGGAAAGCGCTTTAGCTTTAGCTTCCTTAGAAAGCTTGGTCGTTTCAATTTTTTTCTGATAAGTGTTGAGTTCATCTTCTTCCGGATTATCCGACCCGCTCATTTCTTTTTGAATGGCTTTCATCTGCTCATTAAGGTAATAGTCGCGCTGGTTCTTTTCCATCTGTACGCGCACGCGCTCTTTGATTTTATTTTCAACCGAAACCCTGGCTCCTTCTTTTGAAAGCACGCCAATCATCCGCTCCAGCATTTCTTTTTGCGAGCGGCACTCCAGCAACTCCTGTTTATCCTCAACCCGCAAATCAAGCGCGCTCATCATCATCGCGATAAGCTCTTTAACGTCTTTTCCTTCGGGATGGGACAAGCTGATAAGCCCCTCTTTGGAAATTTTGGAATAATCCAGCGTTTGTTTTTTAAATTCATCGCATAAAAGCACGGTCAGCGCGTTCAGCTCTTCAACCGAAACATTTTTATTATCATCGTCAAACGCTTCAATAAATGCGGTATAATATTTTCCTTTAGTGTTAAGTTTCACCACCTTGATTCGCCGCATCGCCTCAACTGCCAAATTAAGCGTGCCGTCCGGCATCACAACATAGCGGTGAATCTTAGCGAGCACGCCCACTTGGTACAAATCATCAGCTTTGGGTGTTTCTGTCATCGCCTCTTTTTGCGTTAACAAAACAATCGGCTCGCCAGCCTGATACGCCGCTTGCGCCGCTTTAAGCGAAATGGTGCGCCCGATAAACAGTGACGCGGTATTTTTTTCAAACACCACCATATCCCGTAGCGCCAAAACCGGATATTCCCTATCCTCCAGAACAACTTGTCCCCCCTCATTTTCCTCACTCATCTTCGCCATTTCTTCCTCATATTGCGTGCGGCTCATCATAAAATCCTTACAAAAACATTAAACAAAAAAGCATAGTCCCAAAAACTTACCTAAAAGCAGATATTTCTTTTAAGGTTATATAGTTTCCCTCAACACAATCTGCAATAGCTTAAGGTTATTTTGCCCGCAAAAAATAACTTTACAACCGGGCTCTTAAGTTATCCCACAAAAAAAGGGAGCCAAAGCCCCCTTTTTCAGTTCTCATCAGATGAAAACACGCATCCGTTGCGGTTAAACAGCTCGAGTTTCGGACCGTTGTGTTCAAACAAAGCAAACTCTTTGTAATCAGAAACCAAGCAGTAGCCGTCGCCGACAACTTCCATCTTGTCGTTAAAAAGCCTGCCCGACACCTGCTCTGCAGAAACAAGATAAAAGTTTCCCGCTTTCTGCAACTCCCAAACGCTGACCTTGGTGACAATGCCGTTTTGGTCATAAAGTCCGACAATCCGGTGACCGGGTTCTTCAAACACGATAAAGCGCCCGTCTGCCAAAAATGTAGCGTCTTTGACTTTAACGCTCATCACGTCGCCGTTAGCCTCAAACATCTGTGCGCAGTCATCTTCGTAAGTTTTCAGCACGAACCTGCCGTTTGCAAACTCACAAACCTCCGAAACAACATTTTTGGCGATGATTTTCTTGTCAAGCCTGACCACATCATAGGCGCAGTCATCAGGATGTTCAAGTAACATACAACCGTCACCCACCACCGCTAAGAGATTTGACACTGCGTCATAAAATCTACCGTTTGGCAAATAGAAATTGACAACATTACCATTGCCGTCTTTGTCTTCATCCACGCAATAGCCGGCATTAAACACCTGACACCAACCATAGCCCTCGGCCATAAGTTTGTGGTCTGCGTTAAACAGCCGTTTGTTTCCGCCGCATTCCAGCTCATACCAGTCATTGGCAAAAACCTGCACATCCTCAATCTCCGAGCATACCGGTTCAAACAGTTCGTTATAAAGGGTATACCCTTCACCGGCGTTCTCTTTTAAGAGAGAATAGCCGTTCGCCAAAACAGCACCTTGTTCAAAAAACCGTTGTCCCGGCAAAAAAATCTGCCCCTGCTTATTAAACACATAGCAGAGCTTTCCTTTTTCTTCTGCGGTAACAACAGAAAAACTGCCGTTCTCGAACAAAGTCATCTCTTCCACCGGGCGACCTTTAAAACGATACGCCGTCTGTGTTAAATCAATCTGTACCATAGCTAAAAAATTTAAATAATAATAAAAAATGTCAAAAAAGATAATACCGCAAAATCTCCCGCTTGTCAACCAAAAAATCCAACCATTAGCTTTCTTTTCCTCCTTGCCGCAAAAGGCATAACCATTTTTATTATAAGCCTTGTTTCTTATTTGTGTTTAACAGCACATCAGCCACCGAAAACACACTATAAAACTGCGCCACCACTTCCTGCATTTTGCGATAATTAAGCGCCGATGTAAACAACGACGTTGTTTCAAACATATCCTTGTTCGTATGCACGGCAATCAACACCTTATTCTTCCAAAACGAAAACTCGATTTTTTTACCCTTAAATCGCCGTTTCACTTCCAATATTCGCTCCATAAATGCCGGTGTTAAAACATACCGCGCTTCAATCTGGTCTGTAGCTTTCACATTCCAGTTTTTATCAAACACCACATCTTCAAGCTTCACTTGTTGCATTTTCACTCTTTTTTTGCCAAACCAGTTTTTAACAACCCAAAATCCGCCACATAGCAAAAACGCCGCCAACGGAAAAAACATCGCAAACATCATCGCATCGATTTTATCCATCACATCTGCAAACACGGCTCCGCCTAACACTAAAAAAAATATCAAAATAGCCGCCAAAACGGAAATCAGCCCCCACTTTTTCGCATGCACCACCGTCTGCCCGTCAAACTGTTTATTCATCTCCAAAGAAATCAAAATTCCCTTAAATATCTGCACATCTCTTTTGTTTTTTCCCGAACCGTGCACATCACGCAGTTCTTGCTCTGAAACAGCAATTTTCACACCATTATAACTCCCTTCAAAGCAATCATCATATTCCCGTCGGTTAAAAGCATCAAACAGCATTGATTGTTTTAACACCGTCTGCGAATGCACCTCCCCCGGACAGGTACGATATGTCAGATTTCCCCAAAACGACAAGATTTTGTTCATCGCCAACATCTTTGTATCTTGTTTATAATTTTCTACCGGCTGCCACCAATACGCACACAAAAGCAGCAAGGCAAAGCCCCAAATTGTTCCCGCAACATCATTATCTTTTTCAACCATATAATTCAAAATTCCGAAATAATAACTGCCCGCCACAAACACTATAAGCAAAACCGCCCGCCAACAAAAACGCTTAAGATACGGTTTGCGTTTTTCCTCCAGTTCTTCGTACTGTCCTTTAAGTTTTTCGTCATAAAACGCTCTAAACTGCCGCTGTATTTCTGCCAATTCCCGATTAACATTGCTTTTCATCAAGCTTCTCCCAATATAATACTTATCTAGTAGTACCCAAATCCTCACAAGATGTCAAATAAAACTTATATTTTTAAAGAAAAAGAGGGCGGAAAATCCACCCTCATCAGAGTTCTGTTTGCTAATCAAATAAACGAAAGCTGATTATAACACCGCCATCGCGTCTTCAACAATCAGCGGCGCCGTCAAACGGTTACGCTGATAAATGCTCTCAAGCGCCTCACGGTCAGTAAATTCTTTCTTGCCGCCGTAGGTTAAAACTTTGACATTACTTGTGCCAAAGAACCGTGCAACTTTTTCGTCAAATCCACCACTTAGAACACCATCTTCAAGTGTGATAACAAGCTTATGCTCGTCTTTCAACTCTTCAAGCAAAGCCTCATCCAGCGTGTGATAAAACTTCGGGTTAATAAGTGTCGGGCTAATCCCTTTTTCTTTTAACGCCGCCGCAACCGCAAAACCAAGTTTCATAAAGTTGCCGAGCGCCAAAATCGCCACCTCATTGCCTTTTTCAATAATTTCAGATTTATAAGGCTCAAAGGCACTGCTCTTACCCGCTTCCGGCAAACCACTCGGCACGCGGATAACCACCGGCGCCTTTTTTTGGCTCATTGCCCAGTCAAGCATATTTAAATATTCATCTTTGTTGGTCGGTGCCAGCAAAACAAGATTCGGGATACTTGTCATCATCGCCATATCAAAGTTGCCCAAGTGCGTTGCGTCTGCGCCCGAAAGTCCGCCTAAATGCACCAAAATCACCGCCGGATTTTTGTTTAAGGCCAAATCTTGCGACAATTGGTCGTATGTCCGTTGAATAAACGAACTATGCACCGAAAACACCGGACGACACCCTTCTTTGGCAAGTGCGGAAGCCATCGCCACCGCGTGTTCTTCGGCAATGCCCACATCAACAAAATGAGCCCCGAACTGTTGGCGCACCTCAGGCGTAAAGCCAAACAGCCCCGGCGTTCCCGCTGTCATCACCACCACATTTTCACCCTTTTTAAGTTTATCAAGCAAAAAGGCGTTGGTTAAACTGTTATAAGTTTCCCCCGCAAACGAATTTTTAAGCTCGCCGCTTTGAATATCAAACGGCAAATGCCAGTGCCACGGCTCTTTGTTTTTCTCAGCCAAAGTATAACCCTTGCCTTTTTCTGTGTTCAAATGCACGACAACCGGCTTGTTTGTGTCTTTCACGCTCTCAAACGCTTTAATCAGTGCTGCAATGTCGTTACCGTCATTTACATACACATAGTCAAACCCGAGCGCTTTAAACAAGTTGAGTTCGGCTTTGCCGTTTGTTTGGCGCAACAGTTCCAAATTTTGATACAACCCGCCATGATTTTCGGCAATGGACATCTGATTGTCATTAACCACCACAATAAAGTTGCTGTTCAGTTCCGAACCGGCAAAATCAAGCCCTTCCAGCGCTTCACCGCCGGAAAGCGAGCCATCGCCGATAACCGCAATCACATTATGCTTTTCTTTCTTCAAATCCCGCGCTTTTGCCAAACCGGAAGCCAAACTCACCGAGGTTGATGTATGCCCGACGATAAAATGGTCATGTGCGCTCTCTTGTGGCGCCGTATATCCCGTAATCTTGACATAATCCTCAGGCTCTAAAAAGCCGTTTTTGCGCCCTGTGATAATTTTATGCGGATAACATTGGTGCGAAACATCAAAAACAATCTTATCCTTAGGGCTGTCAAACACATAATGCAGCGCAAGCGTTGCCTCAACAAACCCCAAATTCGGTCCGACGTGTCCGCCGATTAAGCTGTCACGCTTCAAAATCGCCGCGCGCACTTCAGCACTCAATCCCTCAAGCTCTTTAACCGACATTTTTTTAATATCGGCAGGTGTGTTAACATAATCCAAATAAGACATCAAAACCTCTTAAAAAAGTTAAACCAAAATCCTCTCCAATCAGAGTCTGCCGATAGCTTAACTCTTAAAGCTTACTCTAAGTCAAGTCTTTTTTTGACTTTTCAAAAAAAAGCAATTCCCCCGCCTCATTGTAATATTTAATCAAGAATTTAGGATATTTTAACACATTGCTTTTTAAAATAAATGTTATGTAATTTATTTTGAGGAAATGATGTTAGAGGTTCGGGTTTTGGAATATTGGCGCAAACGCTATGTAAAACAAGCGGTTATCGTTGGTGTTTTGGCAGGCTCAAGTGCCGGCGCGGGAGTGTTTTTTGCCCCATATTTTTTAGTCAAAGTTTTGGCGCTTAGTTTAGGCTTTGTGTTTTTTTATGTAATGTTTAAGGCTATCAAAGATGATTTTCAGGCGCGTTTTGAAGGGGCGCTTTTGATGGATGCCGTGCTAAAATTTCCCACACTTTCGTTTGACATCGGTCGGGGCAACGGTGAAGATGCGCTTCTATCCCAAAGTGTCTGTCCGGCTTATAGTGTTTATGAATGTTTTAATGTGATTTCAGGTCAAAATTTTTCTTTTGAGGAAGTTCAGCTTCTGGAAGATATACGATTTTTAGGCTTTGCCTTACCGGTATTTGATGGTGTCATTTTGCGCCTCAACACCACAAAAGACCTAAGTCCCGCTCAAGGCACGGTGAAGTTTTTTAACAAAAAACTTATATTCACGGGAGAAACCGCCCCCTTGCTCCAAGAGCTTAAAAGCGAAGTTGCAAGTCTTTTGCAACACTTTGCCGTTAAAGAAGCAAAAGTTTGTGTTGATAACAGCAAAGTTTATTTTTGGCTGGACAAAGCTCAAAAGCTCTACCGACAAACCAAGCTTTTTTCTTATAATCCGCCCTCATTGTTTGATAAGAAAATTGAGGCTTTGCAAACAACTGCCAAAGCTCTGGCAGATAAATTCTAAAGCCTTTAGTTTATATCGTCTTCTTCATCCTCATCTTTATTGGCAAAAAGATGATAAAGCGGTTTTTTATACATCCATAAGTTAATTACGCCTAAAATAATGCTGATTGACCCAAAAACATACAAAAGGTAATACCAGTTTAACTCCCCTACTTTCATCAATGTCTCATCAGCATAAAGCTTAACGTAAAAAATAGCCACAGCCGTAATAGCAAAAGAAACGATGTAAGCGGTTGTCCAGATTTTTTTACTGGTGTTTTTAGGCAGCATAAAAGCCGTTAAAGCATAGATAAAGAGAAGTGCGATAAAAATATATATTTCCATTGTTTTCTCCGTTGGTATAAATTTTTGCCGTTGTGTTTTAACTAATGCTTGCTTTAGTCGTTTTAAAGGGGAAGCTTGTTGACAAATAAGTTTAAAGCTCGTATAAATTAAGCGATAACAGATTATTTTACCTTTAAATTTATTTATTATGGATGAATTAGAAAACAAAATCAAGCAAGGCAAAAGATTGCTTTTTGCCGAGCTACGCGCTCTCTTTAAACGACCGGACGCCGAGGCTTTATTTAAAGCCTATCTTTCTTCTACTGAGGGGTACTATTTTGGTAGTAAAGAGGATGAAATGCTCTTGATTAGTCAACCCAATGCCGCAACACTTCTTCGCGTTTATTCTCCTTGGAATTCTTTAATTCCTGAGGTACAGGTCGCAATGATAAAGCGAAAGAATGCTAAAGAGCTTTTAAGCGCCTATCAAGAAACCTATGTTTTGTGTGAAGAGGCTCAAATTGCAATGTTGAGGAGCAAAAACGCTAGTGCGTTGCTTGAGGTGTTTATGCAAAAATTTAAACTGGACTTTGGAGCCGAGCAAGAATTGGTCGATAAACTGCTTGGCTTTCCTAAAGCCAAAGCCAAGGCACTTTTAGCACAGTATCGCCAAAAGTATGAACTTTCCCCAAAGTGGCGGGAAGTTGCTCTAAAAAGAGGACTTTTGTAAATTTTTTTTTTTTACAAAATAGCAAAACGGCTCGCTTATGCGGGCCGTTTCGTTTTTCTAAGCACGGTGTTTTAAGCTAATTTAGCCAAACGCTCCTCAATTGAGCTTAACAGCGTTTCATAATTTTTGAGTTTATCACGCTCGCCTGCAACAGTTGCCGCGGGCGCTTTTTCAACAAATTTTTCGTTGGTAAGCTTTGCTTTAACCCGTTCAATCAGAGTAATATATTTCTCTTTTTCGGTTTGCAGGCGGGCAATTTCTGCCTCAATGTCAACCAAGTCTTCAAACGGGATATAGAGCGTTGCTTTTAAGTGCTCAATACAAATCGCATTATCAGGAATACCGTCTTTGTTTGCTCTGATTTCAACCGCTTTGGCAAAGGCAAGCTTTTGCAAAATCGGCTCGGCAGATTTCAGATAATCTCCCGCTTCTTTGGCAACAAAAATAAGCGATGTCTTTTTGGAGGGCTCAATATTCATATTGGCGCGGACATTTCTTAAATTTGTGATGAAATATTGCAACAACTCGATATTTTCGCTATCTTGAGCAGAAGCAATGTTGCTCATTTCCGGCCATGGCGCGGTGATTAAGAGCTCGTTTTCATCGGTTTTGAGGTTTTGATATAATTCCTCGGTCACAAACGGCAAAAACGGGTGCAACAGCTTTAAGATGACGGTTAATCCATGCGCCAAGACATATTGCGCCGCCTCGCGGCTCGGATTTTCCTTGTCATACAGGCGGGGTTTAACCATCTCGATATACCAGCTGCAGTAATCGTTCCAGAAAAAGTCATAGAGCTTTTGCAGGGCGTCACCAAACTCAAAAGTGTCTAATTCCTTGGTGACACCGGCAATGGTTTGGTCTAATTTGCCCAAAATCCAGTTATCTTCCGGCGCAAACGCGGATGTTTCCGGCTTTTTAGGATGATTATTGTCTTCAAGCGCCATAAAGACGAATTTAGCTGAGTTCCAAAGTTTGTTGATAAAGGCTTTGGCAATATCCAAACGGTCTTTTGAATATCTTAAATCAACCTCTAAGGATAACCCTTGAACCAGCGAAAATCTGAGCGCATCGGCACCATATTCGGCAATGGCTTCCAAGGGGTCGATACCGTTATTTAAGCTTTTAGACATTTTACGCCCCAAAGCGTCACGAACCAAGCCGTGAAGAACTACTTTGTTAAACGGAATCTTGCCGGTTTGCTTTAAGCTGGAGAAGACCATTCTGATAACCCAGAAAAACAGAATATCATTACCGGTAATCAACGTTGAGGTTGGGAAGAAGGTGTCAAAATCTTTGGTCTTTTCCGGCCAACCCAAGGTTGAGAACGGCCAGAGGGCAGAAGAAAACCAAGTGTCTAACGTGTCTTCATCCTGAACCCAAGTAGTGCAACCGCAAGCGCAGGCGTGTTTCGGCGCCTCTTCGCCAACATAAATTTTGCCGCATTTTTCACAGTAATACGCCGGAATCCGGTGTCCCCACCAGAGTTGGCGGGAGATACACCAGTCTTGAATATTCTCAAGCCAGTGGTTATAGATTTTTTCATATCTTGGCGGATAAATGGTGAGTTCTTTATTTTTAACCACTTCAAGCGCCGGTTTAGCCAAGCTTTCCATCTTAACAAACCATTGTTTGGAAACCATCGGTTCAACCGTGTGGTGACAACGGTAACACTTGCCGACATTGTGGGTATAGGGTTCGATTTTAACCAAGTTGCCCAATTGTTTTAATTCTTCAACAATTTGCTCTCGGGCAGTTAAAATATCCATTCCCTCGTATTTTTTGACCACATCGCCCATCAAACCATCTTCGGTAATCACGCGGATAATCTCAAGATTATGGGTCTTGCCGGCGTTAAAGTCATTGAAATCATGCGCCGGAGTGATTTTTACCGCACCGGTACCGAACTCTGTTTCCACAAACGGGTCAGCGATGATTTTGATTTCACGATTAACAATCGGCACAATGACGGTTTTGCCGATTAAGTTTTTATAACGTTCGTCCTTGGGGTTGACGGCAACGCCGGTATCACCCAGCATTGTTTCCGGACGGGTGGTGGCAACGGTTAAAGAAAATGATTTATCCGGTGCATCATAACGGATATGCCATAAGGAAGAAGGCTCTTCCGAGTATTCAACCTCAGCATCAGAAATTGAGGTATGGCAGCACGGACACCAGTTAATCAGGCGTTCGCCTTTATAAATCAGCCCTTCGTTATAAAGGTCAATAAAAACCTTGCGAACAGCTTTGCTCAAGCCTTCGTCTAAGGTGAAGCGTTCACGGCTCCAGTCACACGAACAGCCGAGTTTTCTTAATTGTTTGATGATAAAGCCGCCGTATTCTTCTTTCCACGCCCAAGCGTGTTTTAAAAAGCCTTCACGACCTAAGGCTTCTTTGGATAAGCCTTGTTTTTTTAAGCTTTCGACGACTTTGGCTTCGGTGGCAATGCTGGCGTGGTCAGTTCCCGGCAACCAAAGGGCGTTATAGCCCTGCATCCGCTTAAAACGGATGACGACGTCTTGGAGCGTGTTCACGAGCGCGTGACCGATATGAAGTTTGCCGGTGATGTTTGGCGGTGGAATCATAATTGTGTACGGGTCTTTGGGCGAATTGGCATCAGGCGTAAACGCGCCGCTTTTTTCCCAAGTGTCGTACCATTTTGTTTCAGCCGTTTCCGGCGTGAAATATTTATCCAGTTCTTTCATTTATGCCTCCGAAGTTATAATAAACGTTCTTTTTTAGCAAAAAAAAGAGTAAACTGTCAAGAAAAAATATATTTTTTCACGCCTCATCGCCCCACCCCGCCTCACAAACCATTGCGAGCTCAGCGCCATAAGCGCAACCTATCCGAAGCAAACTTCTCTTAAGCCCTTACGAGGTTGGGACACCCCTCCCCGAGTCATTGCAAGCCCCGCGACGTCAGTCGCACAAGGGCGCGGCAATCCATAACCTATGCGCCAGCATTCCTTATTTTTCGTAGCGGCGCAAACTTCTCTTAGTGTTGCAAGCGAGCATAGCGAACACAGCAACACTTAGTTGTTCGTACAAGTAGAAAAGCGCAGCTTTTCGTAGCGGTACAATCCATAACCTATGCGAAGCATACAAATTCCAACAAAGCAACGCTCCGCGTTCAGTCGTGGATTGCTTCGGTTATTGCCTTACGGCTTACCTCGCAATGACTCCAAAAAAAGACAGGCTTTCCCCTCTCTCAAGTCATTGCCCCCTTAACGCAATCGCCCCCTCCCCGTGAGTCATTGCGAGCCCCGCGACGTCAGTCGCACAAGGGCGCGGCAATCCATAACTTATGCGTTAGCATTCCTTATCTAATCATAGCCACTGCAACACTTAGTTGTTCGCTTAAAGTAAAAAAGCGTAGCTTTTCGTAGCGGCGCAATCCATAATCCGGTGACTTCAGTCACGCAAATTTCAACAATCAGACCTCTTGACACATAACTCAAAATAAGCTACCCTATTTCTAAAAGGAGCCCAAATGACCGCATACGTATACATACTTTTTAATAAAAGACACGGTACACTTTATGTGGGCGTCACTACTGACTTACTTAAACGCGTTTATGAACATAAAATAAAATTCAACAAAGGCTTCACTCAAAAATATAACGTAGATAAACTTGGCTATTACGAAATGTTTGATGATGTCGGAATGGCTATTGTCCGAGAAAAAGAACTAAAAGCAGGTAACAGAAAAAATAAAATTGACCTGATTGAAAGTATAAATCCCCAATGGATTGACCTATATTATCATTTATAAGCTTCCAGGCATCATCGCACCTAATCCACCCTTGAGTCATTGCAAGCGTAACAAAGTCACTCCTTTCTCGCATCATTGCGAGCGCAACAAAACAACGCTCCTCTCCGAGTCATTGCGGCTCGCAGGATAAAAAACGTCCGGTGGACGCTTTTTACCGAGAGCTATAGCAGTTGTTAGATTGTGACTTGCCGTAAGGCAACCAAAACAATCTTTACAACTGGCTTGTCCGAACGGAGTGAGTAGCGTGACGTTAGTCACATATCGCCGTGGCAATCCATAACCTATGCGCCAGCATTCCTTATTTTTCGTAGCGGCGCAATCCATAACCTATGCGAAGCAAACAAATCTCAACAAAGCAACGCTCCGCGTTCAGTCGTGGATTGTACCGCTACGAAAAGCTGCGCTTTTCTACTTGTACGAACAACTAAGTGTTGCTGCGTTCGCTATGCTCGCTAGCAACACTAAGAGAAGTTTGCTTCGGTTATTGCCTTACGGCTTAC
>JAGAZZ010000009.1 GCA_017939155.1 Alphaproteobacteria bacterium
AAAGCTGCGCTTTTCTACTTGTACGAACAACTAAGTGTTGCTGCGTTCGCTATGCTCGCTAGCAACACTAAGAGAAGTTTGCTTCGGTTATTGCCTTACGGCTTACCTCGCAATGACTCAAAAAAAGAAAAGCTTTTCCCTCTCTCAAGTCATTGCGAGGTCGGCGCGTAAGCGCAACCTACCGTGGCAATCCATAATCCGGTGCGAAGCACACGTTGATTATCTATCCCCCATTTAAAACTAAAATCGCTCCTCTTTAGGAGCGATTTTGCATAGGGCTTGAGAAAGTGCAATGCTAGAGGTAAATTCCCGACTGCGGTGTACTAGAGCGTACATAAGGGAGGGAATTTGCCTCTATGATTGTGCTTTATCAAGCCCCCCCCTTAAACCAAATCTAAACCCAACTTAGCCGCCCTACTCATTACCTCAAAATCATAAAACTCTTGCTCCGAAAGATAAACTTTCAGCAACTCCTCACGTTCCGGCATTTCAAGCATTTTAAGTTGAGCTTCTTTGCTAAGCGGCCATTCTTTAACCAAAATGCGCAATAGCTCCAGTTTTTCAGGATGTTCAAGCAATTTGAACTCAGCCTCATGGCTCAAAAAGCACTTTTTGACAAAAACTGCCAACATCTCTTTGCACTCCGGAAGCTCAAACATTTTAAGTTCGCTATCCTCACCAAAACCGTATTCAGGCAAATAGGTCTTCCAAAGGTCGCCCCGTTCCGGCAGCTCAAGCATCATAAGCTCAGCCTTAAAACTAAGCACCCAATGGCTCGTATAGAGCTTGAGCAGAGCAACCTTGTCAGGCTTTTCAAACAATTTGAGTTCAGCCTCATTTGCAAGCGGCCATTTTGCACTATACTTTTCCAAAAGTTCTGCCCGCTCCGGAAGCTCCAAAAACGCAAGCTGTTCTGCTGTTGTCAGCTCCTCGCCGTTGTTGATTTTTTTAATAATCTTGTCCATAAATATAAATAAATTAAAGTGTTAATAATAGAATTTCTATAACACACAATACCACTGCCCTAAAAAAAGTCAAACAAAAACTTCCACAAAAAAAGAGGCGCATTTGCACCTCTTTTTAATCCCTAAAGCCAACCGAGCTCGCGCGCCTTTGCTTCTGTTTCATCACTAAGCACCCACTTTTTTCTGTAAACATCAAAAAACGCCCGCCCGTCCGGCAGCTCTAACATCTTCAATTGCAACTCTTTACAAAAGCTCCACTGTTGAAAATACATTTTTAACAAATCCATTCTCTGCGGATGCTCCAACATTTTAAGCTGAGCCTTCTCACACAAATACCCGAAATGACTGCGAAGAAAGACCTTCAAAAGCGCCTTTGCCTCAGGAAGTTCTAACATCCTAACCTGCACCGCATCATTAAGCCACCAGTGCGACATATACAACTTCAAGAGCTTAGCTCTTTCCGGCAGCTCCAAAAGCGCAAGTTGCTCCTCTTTCTTCAGGATTTTGCCTGCTTTGATTTTTTTAATAATCTTTTCCATAAATATAAATAATTTAAAACGTTAATAATAGAATTTTCATCAAATAAAATAAAACAGTTCTTCCGCAAAGTCAACCTAAAATTCTCCACAAAAAAAAGGGGCACCTGCCCCTTTTTCTAACGGACTATTACGTCGCCTTCTTCCTTAAAATAGGCGTTACAGACGTAGTCGCCCCTTTTCTTTAACTTCTCGTACTTTGCTTTAAGCGTCTTAGTGGCTTCAGCATAGAATACAGCCTCAGTCACATCGAAAAGACACCTTGGATAATCCCCCAAATACTTCTCACTCTCACTCGAAGATTTAATCATCTCCACCAATTTTCTTCAGAAAGAATCATTGTTTTCGGAGTTCATCTTTAAAAGTTGCTTTCTCAAGGGGTTATGCAAATCGAGCACTTCCTCGTTACCAAGCTCGCGAAAACGCATATACTTTATATAAGGTTTGCACTGCTTGAGGAGTCTATCAGAATCCTCTTGGTAGAGCGAATCAAGTTCACATTTTTCATCCTCGGACAATAGATAACCGCGCATAGCTTTTCTAATTAAATTTTTGTTCATAATAAAATAAATTTAGAGTTAATAATATAAAGAGTTAATAATAAAATTTTCGTTAGACAAAATATCACAATTTTCCAAAATGTCAACCTAAAATTCTCCACAAAAAAAGGGGCACTGCCCCCCTTTTTTAAACCTTAATTAGCCCCAGCTTATACGCTTTTTCCTCTGCTGCAACACTAAGATAATACTTTTGAAGATACATCTTTAAAAATGTAGCCCTTTCCGGAAAATCCAGCATTCTAAGCTCAGCCTCCTTAAAAAGAGAATACTTTTGAATATACATTGCAAAAAACTCACCACTCTCAGGATAATCAAACATCTTAACCTGAGCCTCCTCACAAAGAGGATGCTTTTGAATGTATATCGCAAAAAGCTTAACCCTTTCAGGCAAATCAAACATCTTTTGCTGCGCCCCATCATAAAGAGAATACTTTTGACTATAAACCTTCAAAAGCTCAACCCTCTCTGGTTGCTCAAGCATTTTAAACTCTACATCCTCATAAAGTTTATACTTTTGACTATAAACCCGCAAAAGCTCCACACTTTCAGATTGCCAAAGCATTTTAAGCTCTGCCTTATCACAAAGTTTATACTCTTGACTATAAACCCTCAAAAGCTCAACTTTCTCAGGTTGCTCAAGCATTTTAAGCTCCGCCGCAACACAAAGATAATTCCCCGCTGAGAGATACATCCCTAAAAGCTGAACCTTATCAGGCAACTCTAACATCTTAAGCTGTTCATCTTTCGTCAGACTTTCGCAGTTCTTAATTTTTTTAATAATCTTTTCCATAAAATAATAAATTTAACAGTTAATAATAAAAGTTACGCTAGACAAAATAGCACAATTTTCCAAAATGTCAATCTAAAATTCTCACAAAAAAAAGGGCGCTACCGCACCCCTTTTTTTTACCACATACCGCACCGAATCATACGCAGTGTGTACTCTGCATCATTACAAAGTCTCCACTTTTTCTGATATATCTCTAAAAGTGTATGATTACGCAGAATCTCAAGCTCTGCCTCGTCGCAAAGAGGATGTTTTTGAATATACGCTTTTAAGAGTTTTACCCTGTCAGATGAACGAAGCATTTTAAGCTGTTCACTACTCGTCAGCTCATCGCCGTGGTCAATTTTTGCAATAATTCTGTCCATAAAACAATTTTTTAAAGTTAATAATACAAGTCAAGCCACATACCGCACTGAAACATACGCAGTGCGTACTCTGCATCACCACAAAGTATCCACTTTTTCTGATATATCTCTACAAGTTCCACCCTATCCGACATATATACCATTTTAACCTCTGCCTCATCGCAAAGAGGATATTTTTGAGTATACGCTTTTAAGAGTTTTACCCTGTCAGATGAATTAAGCATTTTAAGCTGTTCATCTTCGGTCAGACGTTCACCATTTTTAATTTTTGCAATAATCTTTTCCATAAAATAATTTTTTAAAGTTAATAATACAAGTTACGCTAGACAAAATACCACAATTTTCTAAAATGTCAACAAAAAAAATCTCCATTCTTTCTCTCCCATCTACTCCCGCTTTACTTCCTAAAAACACCTCTTCATCTACTCCCATCTCCTCTCCCCTCAAACCAATTTTTCTCTCCGTATTTTCATCCCCTTATCAAACCATTTTTCCAAGACTTAGCCCCAGGCTAAGTCCCCGAACCTCAAGTTCGGTCCATCCTCTCAATACTCTCAAAACTCCCCTTCGACACTTTAATTCCCCACAAAAAAAGGGCGCAACCGCCCTCCCTTTTCAATCCATCATATTTTTATCATCCCTTAGAGTGTAAACCAGCATATTGCATCCCCGACAGCCTCACCGTTCCGATAGCTTGCTTCTTTAAACAACACCCCGTTTTTATCATAACATCTCACCGCCCCATCTTTGATACCATTGTTATAAGTTATCTCTTGAGCGACCTGTCCGTTTGTATGATACGATTTCAATACACCGTGCTCTTTGCCCGCTTTAAAAGGATACTCACTAAGCAGTTGTCCATTGCTGCGATACCATTTTTGCACCCCGTCAAATTGACCGTTTTTATAATAAAACTCTTGCTCCAGCCAACCGTCGTTGTCATTATACCATTTGACCACGCCATTCTCTAGCCTCCATCCGTCATTATGATACCTTTTAACAACACCATCCAACTTACCATCTTTATAGTTTACTTCCTCCATCAACTTCCCGTCTTCACGATACTTTTTAACCACGCCATCTAACTCACCATCTTTATAATTTCCGTCAGTTTTCAACTGTCCGTTTTCATAATACTCTTTCCATTCCCCATCTCGTTTATCATCTTTATAATGTAGCACTTGACGCAATCTTCCATTTTGATAATACGATTTAGAGACGCCATTTCTATCGCCGTTTATATAATATATCTCTTCTTTCAATTTTCCGTCATCATAATACCATTTTGTAACACCGTGTTCTTTGCCCGCTTTAAGAGTATGTTCTCTAAGCAGTTGCCCATCTTTATAATATTGCCTTTTGACCTCGCTATCCAACGCACCATTTTTATAAATCTTCTCACTCAAAATCTGCCCGTCTTCTCGATACCTTTTAACCACGCCATCCAACTTACCGTCTTTATAGTTTTCCTCCTCTTTCACCTGCCCGTTTTCGTAATAATGCGTCCAAGTCCCATCTCGTTTACCATTCTTATAATTTTCCTCGCTTTCCAACTGCCCATTTTCATAATAACACTTTGTCCATTCTTCTTCACCATCCTTATAATTTGCCACCTCTCTCAACTGTCCGTTTTCATAATACCACTTCTGAATTCCATCTCGTTCACCATTCCTATAATTTTCTTCCTCTATCGGCTTTCCGTTTTCATAATACTTATTGAAAGCACCATTTCGGTCACCATTCTTATAATTTTCTTCGCTTTCCAACTGTCCATTTCTATAATACCATTTATGCCCCCCTTCTATTTTATCATTCTTATAATTTCCCTCCTCTCTCAACTGCCCGTTGTTATAATAATCCTTCCGAATCCCATCTCGTTCACCATTCCTATAATTTCCCTCAACTGCCAATTTGCCATCCATATAATATATCTTCATTCCCCCCTCTTGTTTACCATCTTTAAAATTTCTCTCCGCTAGCAATTGCCCGTTTTCATAATAATTCTTCCAAGTCCCCTCTTGTTTACCATTTTTATAATATCCCTCATTTTTCAACTTTCCGTCTCTAAAATAGCCTTCCAAAACACCATCCAATATACCATCTTTAAAATTCATCTTAACTTGCAACTCTATATCTTCATCTTTATAATATACCCTCCCGTTCACCGGAACCATATTTTTATCCGTACAACGAAACAAACCTTGTTGTTCTGTAGAAAAAGTATCACGATGTTCTTCTTCTGTACAAAGCACGCTTTCACCACTTTCAGTCGTCATCTTTTCCCAAGGCGCATCAACAATAGTATTATCAGAAAAAGAATATACTTTTCCTTTTATACTGCCGCAACCACAATAATTTATCTCCATCCCCCAAATTACATAAGCAAGAAAACAAACCACTACGACATAAGCCACCACAACAGCCGTCTTCTTCATCACCAAATCTCCCTTATTAAATACGATGTTCCCAAAATATCCCAAAAACCTTAAAATTTAATTACCCCTCCTCACACTTAATAACTCCCCCGCTAAACTTCTGCACAAAATAAGTCACAAAACAATGAACATCCTCTAAATAGAGGGTGCTATTTTCTTGACTCATTAGATAAAAAGATATAGAGATTTCTTAATATTTAAAGAAGAAAGAATAAAATGCCTAGACAACTTGTATTCATAGATGAAAGCGGCGACCCCGGATTTGACATAGCTCATGGCGCATCCTCTTATTTTGTAATAGCTGTTGTCATATTTAATTCTATGGACGCCGTTAATTCAATGATAACAGGAATAGAAGATTTAAAAAGAGAATTAAACATACATGATGAACTCAAATTTTCAAAAGCGTCTCACGAAAACCGTCTAAAATATATAGAGACAATAAACAAATACACATTTTTTAGTAAAATTATCGTAGTTAATAAAAATATTATAACAAGCCACGATTTACGAAATAAACCGAGATTATTTTATAATTTTATTTTAAAACAAGTTTTAACTCATTCTCCTATCCTAGAAGCAAAAGTTATATTAGATGGAAAAGGAAATAAACATTTTAGAGACGAGCTGAAAAGTTATTTAAAAAGAGAAAATGACAATAAAATAAAAGACTTTTCATTAAAAGATTCTAAAAAAGATTGTCTTGTTCAAGTTGCAGATACCATCGCCAGCGCTATAGCTTGGGGTTATAAAAACAACAATCCTATATACGAAAAATCTTTTAATAAAAATAAAATACACATTTGGGAATTTAAATAAAAAAAACGCTACCTCTTTCCGATTCAGATAGAATCTTAGGTGAACCATACGGAACCCGTTTAGATTGAGGTAGCCTTGCAAGTAACTATATAACATCTACATCTTTAAAAGTCAATACATTTTTATCCACATAATCCACAAGTATAGAAAAAACGCCTTGAACTATTTTTTAAACACGATAACACCGCCGAATCACCTTGATTTTAAAGTGTTATTTTTATGCACAAATAAGATATATTTTCGTACGATTTTATGGACTTAAAAAAACACATATAGTACAAAGAGCATATAGCACAGTTCCAATATTTTATAGGCAACGTCTCCAAAATTTCTGAATATCAACCGCCCAAAACACCTAGTCCAAGCTCTCATCAGTTCCCATCAAACCAATTTTTCTCTCCGTATTTCCAGCTCTCCCCTATCAAACCATTTTTCCAAGACTTAGCCTCAGGCTAAGTCCCCGAACTTCAAGTTCGGTCCATCCTCTCAATACTCTCAAAACTCCCCTTTCATACCTCAATAAAAACACTCTCCTTTTCTCCCCACAAAAAAAGGGCGCAATCGCACCCCTTTTTTAATGTTTCACCAAACCAAGCTCAAGCGCATACGCATACGCCTGCGAACAAAGCTCTGCCTGATGTCGATGATAAACCTCCAACAGCTCCTTCCTATCAGCGCAATCCAGCATTTTAAGCTGAGCGTTAACAGTAAGCCCATTTTCTGGAAGATAAATATCCAAAAGTTCAATGCGCTCAGGACTGTCAAAAATCTTAAGCTGGGCAGCTTCAGTAAGCCAGCTCTTCCGGAGATAAATTTTTAACAACTTCTTTTTTGCCGAAACATCCAGCATTTTAAGCTGTGACTTTTCTTGCAAATTCCACTCTTGAACATAAATGTCCAACAGCTCTGCTGCCTCCGGCGCCTCAAGCATTTTAAGCTCAGCCTTTTGACAAAGCGGGCATTTCTGAACATATATCTCCAACAGCTCTTTTTTCTTCATATTGTCAAGCATTTTAAGTTGAGCTGCCTCACAAACCACTACATTTTGCAGATAAAGTTCTAAACGCTTGACATCTTCCGGCAAATGAAATGCGCTAAATTCAGCTACACCATCTTGCTCCCACTTTTCCACATAAGCAGTCAAAAGCTCCACAACATTCGGCAAGTCAAACATCTTAAGCTGTTCATCTTTCGTCAGACTTTCGCCATTTTTAATCTTCTCAATAATTGTTTCCATAAGTACAATAATTTAAAGCGTTAATAATAGAATTTTCCTTAACAAAATACAACCATTTTCACAAATGTCAACCAAAAATCTCCACAAAGAAAAAAGGGGCGCCACCGCACCCCTTTTCTAAACATCACATCAGCCCAAGCTCACGCGCTTTTTCTGTTGCCTTCGGCCAAAGATTCCACCTTTGTGTACATATTCTCAAAAGCTCAACCCTCTCAGGCAAATCCAGCATCTTAAGTTGTGCCTTGCTGGAAAGCGAACGCTCTTGAACATAAATTTTCAAAAGCTCAACCCTCTCAGGTTGCTCAAGCATTTTAAGCTCCGCCTCATCACAAAGAGTAGAACGTTGACTATAAACCCTCAAAAGCTCAACCTTCTCAGGTTGCTCAAGCATTTTAAGCTCTGCCTCATCACAAAGACAATACCCTGCTGAGAGATACATCCCTAAAAGCTGAACCTTATCAGGCGAATCTAACATCTTAACCTCTGCCTCGTCGCAAAGATAACACCCTGCAGAGAGATACATCCCTAAAAGCTGAACCTTATCAGGCAAATCTAACATCTTAAGCTCTTCCTCATCAGTCAGGACTTTGCAGTTTTTAACTTTCTCAATAATTGTTTCCATAAAATAATTTTTTTAATGTTAATAATAAAATTTTCATTAGACAAAATACCACCCTTTCCTAAAATGTCAAACAAAAAATCTCTGCCCGTTCTCTCTCCATCTATTCCTGCTTTACTTCCTAAAAACACTTCTTCTACTCCCATCTCCTCCCACCTCAAACCAATTTTTCTCTCCGCATTTTCCTCTCCCCCCTCTCAAACCAATTTTTCTCTCCGTATTTCCAGCTCTCCCCTATCAAACCATTTTTCCAAGACTTAGCCCTAGGCTAAGTCCCCGAACCTCAGGTTCGGCTTCCCAAAACACTCTTAAACTTCCCCTTCGACACTTTAATTCCCCACAAAAAAAGGGCGCCACCGCACCCCTTTTCTAAACATCACATCAGCCCAAGCTCACGCGCTTTTTCCTCTGCCACTTCACAAAGTTTATGCTTTTGAAAATACATCTTGAAAAACGCCACCTTTTCCTGCATATCCAGCATCTTCAGCTCAGCCGCATCACCCAGATAATTCCTTCGAACATAAAGCTCAAAAAGCTCCACCCTTTCAGGCAAATCAAACAACCTAAGCTGAGCTTCCTTGCAAAGATACCACCCTTTTGAAATATACATTTTCAAAAGCTCAACCTTCTCAGGCATTTCAAACAGCTTCACCTCAGCCCTATCGCAAAGACTATATCCTAAGTCAAGATACCTTTTTAAAACCTCAACTCTGTCAGGCAAATCTAACATCTTAAGCTGTTCCTCATTCGTCAGCCCTTCGCTGTTTTTAATTTTTTCAATAATTTCTCTCATACACACAATAATTTAAAAAGTTAATAAT
>JAGAZZ010000010.1 GCA_017939155.1 Alphaproteobacteria bacterium
ATATCCAGTTGTTCCATTAATCTGACCAGCTAAATATAATCCTGGCGCTTTTTTAACAGCTAAACAATGATTTAACTCTAATGGGTCAACGTAATCATACTCAATTGCATAGGCATAGCGCAAAATTTCGACATTTTCCAACCCTTTCATTGTATGAATAAACTCATCCTGCACATCAGACGGAAGAGATGTTGATATTCCATTAGGATAAACAACATTTGTATCATACCCTTCGGGTTCCAAGAAAATTTGATGACTGGTTCTGTCGGCAAACTTAACTAATTTATCTTCAATGCTCGGACAATAACGCGGTCCCACACCGGTAATCAAACCGGAAAACAGAGCGCATTTTGAAAAATTATCCCGAATAATCTTATGCGTTTTTTCGTTTGTATGCGTGATATAACACTTAATTTGCGGTTGCGTTATTTTTTCGGTTAAAAACGAAAAAGGTTCAGGATTTTCATCACCGCTTTGCGGTTCTAAAACATCCCAATTAATCGTGTCGCCATTTAAACGCGCCGGTGTTCCAGTTTTCAAACGACCTACTTTTAAGTTTAATGCTTTTAAATACGGTGTAACACCGCTACAGCTTATTTCATTTACACGACCGCCTATTGTCGTTTGATGACCGGTAAACATAATACCGTTCAAAAAAGTGCCAGTCGTTAAGACTACAGCTTTTGCAAAATATTCTACACCATCTGCTGTTTTAACACCCTTAACCGTATTACTATCTATTATTAACCCCTCAACGGCATTTTCTATTAAGGTTAAATTATTTTGATTGCGAAGCGCCTCTTGCATAAATTTTTTATAAAGTTTCCTGTCAGCTTGAGCTCTCGGACCTTGCACTGCCGGACCTTTTGATGAATTTAACATTCTAAATTGGATACCAGCTTTATCAATAACTCTTGCCATCAAACCATCAAGTGCATCAATTTCGCGTACAAGATGACCTTTTCCTAATCCACCTATTGCAGGATTACAAGACATTTCACCTAAGGTGTCTATTTTATGAGAAATCAAAGCTGTTTTAACACCGGTTCTCGCAGCTGCGGCGGCGGCTTCACATCCAGCATGACCTCCACCAACAACAATTACATCAAAAGTATTCATTTTACCCTTCATTTAATTTTCATGTTTTTTGTGATATTATCTAATTTCTATTAATATTCAAGATTTATATGTATTAATTTGTAAATTAAGAAAATAGTTGACTTATAAAACTTTTTATTTATTTTATAATTTAATACAACTTAAATAAAGGAGTATATAATGGAAAAAGAAGATGAAATATTAAATTTGAGAAAATATATCCTTATTACAAATATTTTAGAAAAGTCAAATTACAAAAAATTATTCAGTAATTATGATACTTTACTCATAAAAAAACGTTTTGATAACGCATACGAATTATCTTCAACCGAAAATATATTAAGAATAGATGTTATCGACCTTAAAGGGAGTGATATTAATAAAATTATTGATAATTTTTATAAAGCTGTAGAAAATAAATCTTGCTTCGAAAAAAGGAATATTTATGAAATAATTAAAATATCAAATCTTCCCGCTTTGAAATTAAATAAATATATTTCTAAAGAAACATATTTAACTATCGGAGAAAAACTTAGAGATGTTTCACGTGAAACACATTTTATCAGTTTTGATTTTTTAATATTAAGAGCTCTTGATAATTTTATTGCTAAAACAAATCAATTTCTTGTCAAAAAAGAATTTATACAGATAAAGAATGATATGATAAAAAAACTTATTATTCATCAATATACTCCAGAAACAAAAGAAAAAGAAAGCAATTATTTTTGTTGGATTGATAGAATTTTATCAGCTTTACAAAATAAAGAAATTACGATTTCAGATTATATCGTTTTAAATAAAAAAATTTTATCTCTTATCTCAAATAGTATTGATACTTATTGGAAAATTTTTTATTCAACTAATGTTTTATTATTGCAACAAGAATTTAGCGCCAACCAAATTTTAAGAGATTTGAAAAAATCTATCTTTAAAACAATTATAGAAAACTATAAAAAATTAAAAATTTCACAAGACGATATTTTAACACTCACTATTCGCACCCTAGCAAAGAATCAATATACAAAAGAAGACTTTTATTATTTATTCGATTGTATGCAGATTTTTTCGAGTTTTTCTGAAACAAATAAATCTTTTTGCTTAGATTTGTGCATATATATTCTTTATATTAATAACAAACAAAATTTTATGAGCCACAGATTTGTGCGCTATCGTTTTATGGACTTTTTAACTGTTTTAGTTCGGGATTTAGACAGCCTAGAAATAAAACAAAAGGAACTTCATATTTTGATAAATATGTTCCATACTGATTTATTTTTCCTATTAGAGAAAAAACATATTTTTGAAAGTATCATAAAAATTCTTAAAACCATAAATAACGGAGAAGAAAAATTAACGCATAATAATTTTTACAGATATTGCGATATATTGGATTATATGATAGCCAACAATAATGACATTGTCTGCCCGAATGTCATTAATGAATTATGTCTACAAAAGGAGGACAGACAGAAAATATTAAAGAAATTTAAGCTTTCTTTAAACTTAAAGAAGGTTGTTTGATTTAAATACAATGTATTTAGATATATTTTTTTATTTTCCTATGCAAAAACTACCAAAAATATTATCAAGAATTTCATCAACTTTTACCGTTCCGGTGATTTGACCGATAGCGCGGCAAGCTAAACGAATATCCTCAGCGGCTAAAACGATTTCTTTATCAAGAGAAAATTCTTCAAGATTTTCCAAACAAATTTCAAGTGCTTTACGATACCTAGTTCTGGTGATTAAAAGATTTGATGATGAAGTAAAATTATCTTTTATAATCTCCGTTATAATATTAAGTAATTGAGGCAATCCCTCACCAAATTTTGCAGATATTAATAAATGTTTTTTTGTTTTTATGGCTTTTTTCTCACTATCAGACAGCTTATCTGCTTTATTGGCAACATATATAATATTTTTAGCAGAGAACGTTATCAAATTTTTATCAAAATCTTTTTCTGTTGCATCGTAAAGAGCTATTACGGCGTCTGCATCTTCTATTTTTTGCAGAGCACGGGTTATACCTTGTTTTTCTATTGCATTTTCAGTTTCTCTTATGCCTGCCGTATCAGTTATGATGACGGGATAACCATTTAAATCCAAATTTATATCAACCGTATCTCTGGTTGTGCCGGCAATATCTGATACAATCATTGTTTCACTTTTTGTCAGCGCATTTATTAAGCTTGATTTTCCGGCATTAGCAGCCCCGGCTATAACCACGCGAAACCCATTTTTCAAACGTTCGTTAACATTATTGCCTGATAAGTGTGAAACTATCTCTGATTTTACTTTAAATACAGTGTCTGTTATTTCTTTGTATAACGTTTCAGGAATATCCTCTTCAGGAAAATCAATAAAAGCTTCGATATAAGATAAAATTTTGACTAAATCCGCTCGCCAAGATGAATATAAATTTTTTAAATTTCCTTCCATCTGACGCAAGGCATATTTTTGTTGTTCACTTGTTTCAGCGTCAATTAAATCAGCTAATCCCTCGGCTTCAGTTAAATCCATCTTTTGATTATAAAATGCCCGCTTAGAAAATTCCCCCGGTTCGGCCAAACGCAGATAAGGTAAAGATGAAAGCGTTTTAAATACACTGTTTAAAACTGCTTTTGAACCGTGACATTGAATTTCTGCGACATCTTCGCCGGTGAAAGAGTGAGGAGCTTTGAAATATAAGACAAGAGCTTTATCGAGTAATTCCTGCGTATTGACTGCTTTTATATCACAAAAATAAGCATAGCGCGGTTTTATATTATCTACCTTAATATTAGTTATTTGCTGTAAGACATTAAGAGCTTCTTTACCTGAAATACGGATTACAGCAACACCTGATTTTCCGTAAACTGTCGATAGGGCATAAATTGTTTGACTTGTCATATATTACTCCTTTGATTATTTGTTTTATACTGCGAGAGTTTAGATATTGCAAGTTTTAAAAACATCAGAATTTGGCTTAGATTATTATTTTTTTAATTGTTTGCGTTTATTTTAAGTATAGATAGATTTTAGAGAGATGATTTATGATAAAACTTATTATATGGGATTTTGACGGCGTTATTGCCGATACGGAGAAATTATGGCTACAAAACAGGCAAAAGCTCATTAATGATATTTTGCACCTAGATTGGGATTTTGATACCACTAACAAATATCTTGGCGGAATGAGTGACCAAACCAAAAAAGAAGTGTTATCTTCTTTACAAATTGATACCGACGAAGATTTTTGGAACAAAACTGTTGAGCTTGATAAAAAAACTATGGCTAAAGGTTTTGCCTTAACGCCGCACACTGAAGACATATTTAAGTTAAAAGAATTTAAGCAATGTATTGCGACAGGCGGCACAACCGCTAAAACCGCACAAAAAATCAAAATTACCGGTATAGAAAAATATTTTAATTCTGATACCATTTTCACGGCGGATATGGTGCAAAGAGGAAAGCCGGCGCCGGATATATTTTTATTAGCAGCTCAAAAAATGGGATTTTTGCCGGAAGAATGTTTGGTTATTGAGGATTCCCTTGCCGGATTACAAGCGGGGCTTAGCGCTGAAATGATGACTGTTGCTTTTATCGGTTGCGAAATGAACAATAATCCTACTTATATTCAAGCTATCAGAAATTTGGGTATTAAAAACATCTTTAGTGAAATGATTTCAGTGAAAAAATTTTTATTTACTTTAAATCAATGATATGCTACGTTCGAGCTCTAAAATTAATTATTAAAATTTAAGGATTATGGAAAAAATTATTAAAGAAGAGAAAAAGTCCGTTTTTTCACGTTCTTTTTCTAAATCAAAAAAGGTATCTATCAGCTATGGCATATCTATTGCTTTGGCGGTATGTTATTTAGTGTTGTTTGAGTTTAGTTTTAGCGTCTTTTTATCAGCTTTAGCTTTTGTATTTTTTGCTTGGTTAGATATTCAGATGTATGGAAAACGTTGTAACCTTATGTGGTTACTTTTCATGTTCGGCTTGTTTGGTTTGATAGCTTCGCTTGTCCACTTTACAACTTCAGAAGGGTGTACTATTTACTTTATTGGAGTTGGCTTGGCTTTTATTATCTGTAGTTTCTTACAGAATTATATGGATAAAATCCTTGATTTTATAGAGGACTGCGAAACAGACTTACATGACTCAAATTTTCCCAGTATTATCGCAACATTCCTTTTTGTTTTGTGTGTAGGTTCGTCCGATTTGATAAGGCATAATATGGCGCGTGATGAATTTCGAATAAAGACAGAAAAATTTATTCCGATAAAATTTCTATCACAAGAAATTCATAGCGGTCATACTTATTATTTTTTTGAGGCTAAAGGGAAGGTGTGTTTTATGAATCCTAACAGCTTTCCGGAAATAAGACAAACTAATAAAACTTTCAGGGCAAAAATTATTTTGGGATTTTATAGCACAGATTTTGGGGCTTATGAAATTAAAAAAATTGAGCTTGAACAAAACAAATAACTAACAAAAAAAGAGTAGCTTAACAGCTACTCTTTTTTATACTCCGAAAACCAACGACGGGGGAATTTTCTCTTTTATGAAATTATGAATTCATATTATTGAAAAAGTCGTTATTATCTTTGCTTAACTTCAATTTTTCAAGCAAGAATTCCATACCGTCGGTCATTCCCATCTGCATTAAGACACGACGCAGGACCCACATTTTAGTCAAGATATTTTTATCAACCAAAAGTTCTTCTTTACGTGTACCGGAGCGGGTTATATCAATCGTCGGGAAAAGACGTTTATCTGTTAATTTTCTATCCAAGATAATTTCAGAGTTGCCGGTTCCTTTAAATTCTTCAAAGATAACTTCATCCATTCTTGAGCCGGTATCGATTAAGGCTGTTGCTATGATGGTTAACGAACCGCCTTCTTCAACATTTCTGGCGGCACCGAGCAACCTTTTCGGGCGTTGTAAGGCGTTGGCGTCAACACCACCGGTTAAAACCTTTCCGGATGAAGGGATGACAGCGTTATAAGCACGACCTAAACGCGTGATAGAATCGAGCAAGATGACAACATCTTTTTTGGTTTCTACCAAGCGTTTTGCTTTTTCGATGACAAATTCAGCCACTTGAACATGACGACTTGCCGGTTCGTCAAAGGTTGAAGAAATGACTTCGCCTTTTACCGAGCGCGTCATATCAGTTACTTCTTCCGGACGTTCATCTATTAACAACACCATCAGATAGACTTCGGGATGGTTTGTGGCGATGGCGTGTGCTATATTTTGCAACATAACCGTTTTACCGGTTCTCGGGGGTGCAACAATTAAACCACGCTGACCTTTACCCTGAGGAGAAATTAAATCTATCACGCGGGTTGTATAGTCTTTTTCACCGCAGATAATATCAAAATTTAATTTTTCGGTCGGGTAAAGCGGAGTTAAGTTATCAAAATTAATACGAAGTTTGGATTTTTCCGGGTCTTCGTAATTTATAGTATTTATTTTGGTTAGAGCAAAGTAACGCTCATTTTCTTTTGGGGCGCGAATCTCGCCTTCTACCGTGTCACCGGTACGCAAACCGTATTTTTTAACTTGCTGAGGTGAAACGTATATATCATCAGCAGAAGCCAAATAATTTGACTTTGATGAGCGCAGGAAACCAAAACCGTCTTGCATAACCTCAATTACACCGTCACCATAAAGGACGTTGTCATTTTCAGCAACTTTTTTCATTATAGCAAAGACTAAGTCTTGAACACGCATAGAAGAAGCGTCTTCCACTCCTAAATCTTCTGCTTGGCTTAAAAGCTCTTTGGGAGATTTATCTTTCAAATCTTTTAAATGCATGGGATAACCTATTGGTAAGAGAATTTTAAGAATTATTTGTTAATTTGTTATACAGATATTTTTTTAAGAGTCAATTTAAATCGTCATAAAGAAGAGTTCATTTCTTGCTTAGAAAAAAATAATTTTGCAAAAGGAAAATGAGAAAGCGATTGGTGAAAAAAATATCAACAGGGTTTTTCCAAACAATTATTTTTAAATAATATTTTTTTGTTATTTGTTTATGGCTGTGAGTTGTGTGGATAAGTTTTTATGAACAAATTTATCCTAAGATTTTTCGGGGGTGTTTAAAAGGTTGTGGAGGACTCCAAAAAGTCGTTTTAAAATCAATTTATTAATATTTTTTCAAATTTGAGGATAAAGTGGGGTTATTCACAGGACTCACAGGCGGGGATAAAGTTTAAAAAAATGTTAATAAGTCTTGTTTAAATTTTGGGTTTACGGGGATTATTTGTTAATACTTTTTTAATAATATAGTTATGCACAATTTGGTTTCAAGGTGTGCATAAAATAAAATTTTGAGGAAAAAATGAAATTTATTGCAATAACCGGCTCTATTGGTTGCGGAAAGACAACTATTTCTAATATATTGAGAAAACAGGGTTTCTTGGTGTATGATATAGATAAGTGGGTTAAATATCTTTATTATAAGAAAGAGTTTTTAGAGGTTATTAAAAAGTTTTTTCCCGAGTGTTTTGAAAACGGGGTGTTTAATAAAAGAAAACTCAGGAATATTGTTTTTGATAATCCTGGTAAGCTAAAACAGCTGGAGGGATTGATTCATCCTTTTTTGACGAGAAAATTAAAACATATCATTCGCCGGAATAAAGACGAGGGATGTGTTTTTGTTGATGTGGCTTTACTCTTTGAAATGGGATGGGATAAATATTTCGATTATGTGGTTTTGGCTTATACCGATGAAGAAACACAAAAATTAAGAGTGATGAAACGAGATAATATTTCGGCAGAAGATTTTTATAAAATAAATAACCTGCAGATGAGCGGGGAAGAAAAAATAAAAAGAGCAGATTTTGTTATTGAAACCGGATGCGATGAACAAAAGCTTTGTCGTGCGGTTTTGGATGTTTTGGGAGAACTTTTATAAAATGCAGTCAATCAGAGAAATTGTATTTGATACTGAAACGACGGGTTTTGACCCGGAAACCGGCGATAAACTGGTTGAAATAGGTGCGGTTGAATTAATAAACCATGTTCCGACGGGAAGGACTTATCATCAGTATATCAATCCGGAAAGAGAAGTGCCGGAAGAAGTTGTTAAAGTGCACGGATTGACGACGGAATATTTAAAAGATTTTCCTATTTTTGCTAAAGTGGCTCAAGAATGGGTCGATTTTATCGGTGATGACGGCATTTTAGTAGCGCATAACGCGACGTTTGATATGAAATTTATCAATTTTGAGCTGAAAAGACTCGGATTTGAGGAATATCAATGGGACAGAGTTGTTGATACGTTAGAAATAGCTAAAAGTAAATTTCCGGGACAACGTAATAATTTGGATGCGTTATGTCGGCGTTTTAATATTGATAACTCAGCGCGTACGTTTCACGGCGCTTTGCTTGATGCCCAGTTATTAGCAGAGGTTTATCTTGAGCTTTTGGGCGGTGCAGAACCGACAATGGATTTGGCGGCGGCAGTTAAAAATAATAAGGAAATTGTTTCTGCGGTTGAAATCAAGAGAGTTTATAGAGAACCCAGAGTTTTTGCTTTGAGTGAGGAAAGTTTGGCTTTGCATAGAGCATTTTTGGAAAAAAATATTAAAAATCCTATTTGGCTTGCTGATGAAAAGAGCGAAAACTGATGTTTTATTTTGATTACATTGAGGGAAGAAAGGTTTTAAAATCAGATTTATTGTCTGATTTGGAGCATTTTTTCACGACAAGAGAACTTTGCCTTTTTTCTAAAGAAGAGGATATGTCAGCTAACAGAAAGTTGGTTGAAGATTATTTTGGTGTGCGGATGGCTACTAATCAGCCGGTGCATGGTGTGGATATTGCCAAGGTTGAGGCTGATAAATATTTTTATGAAAAGACGGACGCTCTTTTGGTTGAAAAAGGGGCGGCGTATATGAATTTTGGCGATTGTACGCCGCTTGTTTTTTCATTTAGCAAAGGAGCGATGATTGCACATGCCGGTTGGCGCGGTACGGCACAAAGTATGGCAAAGGTTGCGGTCAAACGAATTTGTGATGAATATGATATTAAGCCGCAAGATATTAAAGTGGCAATCGGACCGGCAATTTGCGGCAAATGTTATGATGTAGGACAAGATGTTTATGAGGCTTTGCTTGCAACGGTTAATGGTGCAGGGCAGGGGTTTGCACAACGGGATAATAAATATTTTGTGGATTTGAAACAAATTAACCAAAGACAGCTTTTGGAGTGTGGGGTTGAACAAATTGATGTCTGCCCTTATTGCACGGCGTGCGGTGAAAAGTTGTTTTATTCTTATAGATATGAGAAGACCGGGTATAGACATAGCGCGGTAGTGAAAGTATGAAAATATGGTAAAAAGTAGTAAATTTATCTTATTTTTTATGGTTTTGATTGCAGTTTGTGTTCAGTTATTTTTATTTGAACAAAAAGAGGTTTTTCATATTGATGAATTATTTTCGTTTGCTTTGGCTAATGGTGAAAACGGAATATATTTGTATCATAATGCAGATGAAATAAATGATAAAGCCCTGAAAGGCGAAGTGTTTAGAAAATATTTAACACAAGGAGATAATACAAGTTTTTCAACTATGTGGCATAATCTTTCAGGGGATACTCATATGCCGCTTTATTTTGTTTTATTGCGAGCGGTTTGCAGTTTTTTTAATCCTTTTGTTTTTACGGAAGTGCCGGGAATTATTATTAATATTCTCCTGTTGTGTGGTTTGTTATTATCTTTTTACGGATTGGCAAAAAGTGTTTTAAAAAAAGATATTTTCGCATTGTTAACACTTGGGGTGTTGACATTTTCTTATGCGGTTCTTTCTTTAGAAATTTATATCAGAATGTATTTGTTGCAGATGTTTTTATCTGTTTTATTGGTATGGAATGTGGTTGAATTGCTGAAGAAAGATAAGGAAATATTTGGAATATGTGACTTGATATATTTATTTTTGTTGGTGGTTCTAAATATTTTATGTCATTATTACAGTATTATATTTTGTTTTGCTGTTGCTTTTTGCGGGTGTTTGATTTTATTAGCAAGTAAAAAAATAAAGCAAATGTTTTGGGTAGGCTGCACAATGCTTTTAGCAGTGATAGCGGCTTATTTAATTTATCCTGAAATGTTAAAAGTTGGAATGTATGGAGAGAGGGGAGCACAATTTTTTGCTTTATTAGGAAATTTATTTGATGATTTTTGGGAGATTTTTTGGCGGCAATTTGTAATTACCGGAGAAACACTATTTAGTAATTTATATATTGAAGCAGTTATTACAGGTTTGTGCTTGTATAGTTTTTATGTGATAAAAAATAAAAATCAAAAATGCTTAATGTTATTTTTTATGGGAGTTTTTGTTTTATATAGTTTTGTTGTTGGTTTAGTTATGCCTAGAATGGTAGGTTTTCAAATTAGATATTTTGCGCCAGTTATACCAATTGGAATGCTAATACTTGTTATGTCTGTTCTTGTTTTGTGCAAATGTTTTAAGATAAAAAAACAGTATATTTATTTGTTTTTAGTTGCGGGTATACTTTTTGAAATTACAGTTGCCTTATTTAGAAAAGGAAATACATTTTATTTTATTGGAACACGCGAATCCAGAAAAATGGAGAGGTTAGTTAAGAATGCTGACATCTGGTGGGCTTTAGGCGGGGGGCAGATGTATGCGTGGATTATTCATATCTATGTTGATAAGCTTATTGATGCGGATGAGGTATGGATGTTAAATGATTATGATAGTGAAGCATTTAAGAAATTTGCAGAAGATGAAAAAAATAAAGGAAAATATGCTTATCTTTTATTGCCGAAATTGCAAGAAAGTGTGCCTGAAGGGGCTGTTGAGTGGGTGAAAGATACGACTGGACGGCAAGCTTATTATTTGTTTACAGTAAAAAATGATAAAATGTCTGCAATGGTTTTTGAAGCATCTGTTTTTTTAGTTTGTCCGTTTTAATGATATGTGACGGTATGTAATTGTTTTTATTGCGAGGGAAAGATATGGGTAAATGGTTAAAAAAAGGGCTGTGAGAACAGCCCTTTAACGTGAGTTTAGAACATATATCGAAGACCGAGGGATAATTCTGTCATATTTTTAATAATATCATCATCGCTGAATTTAATATAACGCGCCATAGCGCGGAGTGCGATGTGTTCATTAATATTGTATTGTGCACCGATACCAAATCTGTAGCCGATAGTATTTAATGTTGATTTTTCCCATTCATAGTAGTCATCATAATCTATTTCTTCCTTTAAATTAAAATTATATTGGGCAAGTCCAAGAGATGCTAATAATTCAAGTTCATGACTTACGGGTAAATAACCAATTAAATCAATACCGATTGCATTGAATTGTATTTTTTCTTTATAATCCCAATCGTCTGTTTTTGTTTCTTCACTTGACTGTTGAATAAATGCTTCAATACCGAAGTTTTGATTAAATTTTGCGCCGGCATTTAAGCTATATGCTGTGTATGAAGCCGGTAGAACTTCTTTGTAATTGAAGCTATCTCCATCTTCGTCTTTGACGGATGAAAATTTCATTTTTGTTGTTGCTATATCTACTCCAATATAGGGACGGATGGTACTTGATGCGGTGTTGGTTAGTTGCCTTTCTTCATATTTTCTTACTTCTTCGTTTGATAAGCGGCGATAGCGGATGGGTTCTTGTCTGGCATATTTAGGTTCTTCACGATAACGAACTTGGCGTTCATAGCGAGGTCTTTCTTCGTAGTAATATCCGTTTTCTTCATAATATCTCGCTTGCGCGTTATTATAGGCTAAGACGGTGAATATACCTGCTAGTATTAAAAGTTTTCTCATATCTAACTTCCTTTTTTCCAATAGTTAAAGAAAAAGCCATCTTTTTTAAGATGACTGGAAGTTGAAAGCTATGAATAGTATAGTGCGGTATATTCACCGCATAGGTTTATTTTACCGCCTTCCAGTCCGAGACCAAAAGGCATGTAAAGTGTCGTCTTTACATATAGACGCTATTCAAGAGGCTTTCAAACCTCAGAATACCTTTTTTTGATATTCCGAAGATAGGTTATAAGAGAAATGTTTAATATATCGTAAAAATTAAATAATTTTATATTGTACAAGGAATGCTTCGCATAAGTTATGGATTGCGCCGCTACGAAAAGCTATGCTTTATTGCAATTTGTGTGACTGAAGTCACCGGATTATGGATTGTACCGCTACGAAAGGCGTTGCCTTTCTACTTGTACGAACAACTAACCTTTGCTTCGGTCGTCCCGACCTCGCAAAGCTAAGAGAAGTTTGCCACGGCGATGTGTAGCTTACGCTACGCGCCTCGCAATGACTCAGCGAGGGGGAGGCTGTTCCGCTCTCGCAAGGGCTTAAGAGAAGTTTGTACCGCTACGAAAGGCGTTGCCTTTCTACTTGTACGAACAACTAAGTGTTGCCGCGGCTATGATTAGATAAGGAATGCTGGCGCATAAGTTATGGATTACCACGGTTGCGTATGGCTGACGCCATGCACCTCGTAATTGTTAGTGAAAAAATATAAAGAATAAGATAAAAAGGAAAAGGAAGGGCGGAAGAACGTCTCGTAAGAGAACGAAAAAGTTCGTCGTCATCA
>JAGAZZ010000011.1 GCA_017939155.1 Alphaproteobacteria bacterium
GTACGTTCTAAATTTTTGAAGTTAAAATTATGGCGAAAACATTTGATTATAATAGATAAAAATGGCTTTGCGCACTATGAGATTTTAAGGTACGATAGCAGCAGAGGCTAATGTACGATAAATTCTTATACATTTTTTAGCGCTAATAAGTCAAGTTTAAATTACAATTTTTTTTGAAAAACCAAAGTCTAAACAAATATTTCATCAATATTTAAAAGATTTATCATCCATCGTACCTTAAATGCAGTTACTAAAACATTTTTTGTGTTTTAGTGCTTGGAGAGTGGAACTGATAATGATTTTGGGTTATTTGGATAGTAATAAAAAGAATATTGATGTTGAATCTCAGCGCCAGCAAATTCTTAGTTATACCTCGGAAACCGGGAGTGAAGTTGATATGTTTGTCCAAGAATCCGAGATTAAGGCGCTTCGTTTAAGTTTGAAAACGAATGACCATACGGTTATCTTTGCTAATATTGTTGCTTTAGGTGCTTCGCTTTTCCAGATAAAAGAAAGTCTTTTGATATTAGCGCAATTAAATTTGACGGTTGTTTTGGTTAAAGAAGGGTATGTGTGGCGGTCTAAAAATTTAGCGGAAATATTGTCAGGACTAGAGTTAGCGATTGATATTCGAAATTCCCTTTCCTCCATTGTCACCAAGAAAGCTTTAGCCGATAAAAAAGCAAGCGGCTTTTCGCTCGGACGGAAATCTCGCAACAAAAAGCGTAGGTTAGATGACAAATCAGATGAAATAATTATGCGTAAGCTAAGAGGGGAATCCAATTTAGAAATTGCCCGTGCGTTAGGCGTGGCGCCGACGACATTATACGGCTTTTACCGCCAACACCCTGAACTTAAAACGCGTTTTGCGGGAGGTGAGAATGCCTGAGATTTCGGTGATTATGCCGGTGTATAATACCAAAGAAGAGTATTTTCGGGAAGCAATTGAGAGTGTGTTGGGGCAGTCTTTTAGGGATTTTGAGTTTATCATTGTTGATGATTGTTCAAAAGAATATATTAAAGAGATTGTTCTTTCTTACTCAGATGAGCGAATTTGTTATTATCGGATGGCTGAGAATGGCGGCGCGGCGGCGGCGAGAAATTTTGCACTTTCTAAAGCTTTGGGAAAATATGTGGCGTTTATGGACGCGGATGATATTGCTTTACCGGAACGGTTTGAAAAACAATATGCTTTTCTTAGGGCTCATCCTGAGATTGGCTGTTTAGGGACAAAGGTTGAAATCTTTGGCAGTCAAAAAGAAAATATGTTTTTTCCGAAACCTATCAAACACCAAGAAATTGAAGAATATTTGTTGTTTTTCGGGTGTGTGTTTTGCCAGTCAAGCGTTATGGTACGCAAGGAAATTTTGGATAAAAATAATATTTCTTATAAACCCGAGTATGTTCCGGCGGAAGATTACGGGTTATGGCTTGATTTAATCGGCAAAACGCAGTTTGAGGTTTTGCCTGAGATTTTAGTTAGATACAGGTTTTATGCGGAAAATATCTCCAATGTTCAAAACAATAAACAAAGAGAAAAGTGTCTGGCGGCGCAGGTTGCGGCACTAGAGCAATATTGCGGGATTTGTTTTAGCGATAAAGAGATTTTGGCTTCGTTTTTTCGCGGAGAGAGTTGGGAGAGCGGGGTTGATTTAAGGCTTGAACCGGTTTTGCGCGATATGCTTGGTGCTTTAGATAAAAAAGGCGTTTTAAGAGAATCGGTTTATCGGCTTTTGAGGAAGAGATTTAAAAAGTTTTATTACCACACACGCAGTTTTTCAGGACAATGGGCGCTTTTACGCTCGCCGTTAAACGGCTTGCTTCGGGTTCCTTTGGCTTGGCGTGTTTTTTGTTTAATCACAAGAGGAGTTTTTTGATATGAAAACAATATTAGTGACCGGAGGGACTGGCTTTTTAGGCTCTAACCTTTGTATCCGTCTGATTAACGAGGGCAACCGGGTAATTTGCGTTGATAACAATTACACGGGGCGGATGAGCAATGTGGAGAGTATTCTTCATCATCCGAATTTTCGTTTTATCGAGCATGATATTTGTGAGCTGTTAGATGTTAATGACGAGAAGATTGACCAGATTTATAATATGGCTTGTCCGGCTAGTCCTCCGGCATATCAAGGTAGCTACTCAATTAAAACAACGAAAACCTGCGTGTTTGGTGCGATTAATATGTTGGAACTGGCGAAAAAACACGGGGCAACGATTTTGCAAACCTCAACTTCTGAAGTTTACGGTGAGCCTTTGGTTCACCCGCAAGTGGAGAGCTACCGCGGCAATGTGAACCCTGATGGTATCAGAGCTTGCTATGACGAGGGCAAGCGTTGCGCCGAGAGTTTGTTTTTTGATTATCATCGTCATGAGGGCGTGGATATTAAAGTTATCCGTATTTTCAACACTTATGGACCGAATATGGACCCGAATGACGGGCGTGTGGTTTCAAACTTTATTTGTCAGGCGTTATCCGGGCAAGACATTACCATTTATGGCGATGGACATCAGACGCGTTCGTTCTGCTATGTGGATGATTTGATTGAGGCGATGATTCGGATGATGAACTCGGAGAAGGGCTTTACGGGACCGGTTAATACGGGCAACCCCGGAGAGTTTACGATTAAAGAGCTGGCTGAAATGGTGGTTGAGAAAATCGGCGGAACATCAAAAGTGGTTTATAAAGATTTGCCGTCTGATGACCCGACACAACGCAGACCGGATATTACTTTGGCAAAAACCAAACTTGGTTGGGAGCCAAAAATTAAACTAGGCGAGGGTTTGGATAAAACAATCGCATATTTTAAAACACAAATTAACAAATTTAAGAAGGCTATGTAAAATGAAAGTAGGAATAATCGGGACGGGGTATGTCGGTTTGCCGACAGGCGTTGGCTTGGCAGAGTTGGGCAATGAGGTAGTTTGCATTGATAGAGAGCCCAAGAAGA
>JAGAZZ010000001.1 GCA_017939155.1 Alphaproteobacteria bacterium
AAATTATTTTTTTATTTTATTTTCAAAAATTTTTATTAATTAAATTAACCAAAGGGGAATTTTTTTATTTACGATAGTTATGAGTTTTTTTAATGTGCATATTTTTGAAAAAAGTTCTTGCATTTTAATTTAATTATACATATTAGTATGTATGTAAACAAACTAATGAGGTGAAAAATGAAGAAAATTTTTTGTTTGATGGTTTTTATGCTGTGCGCGGCGCTTAACGCAAAAGCGGAAGCGATTGTGGTGATTGATAGTGAGGGACGGGTTGTTCGACAGATGTTTACGGCACCTTCAACGTTTGACACGCCGGTAGCTACTACAACGACTACCACGATGACAACATCTGCTCCGGTTTACAGCGCGCCGACGCTGACCGTAGTTCGCGAATCGCCGATTATCCATAACAGCTATTACTACGACCCGGGTGTTACAAATGCGGCTTTGGCTGCCGGCGTGACCACGGCTGTGGTTGGCGGGTTGCTCTATCATGGGTTTAATCATCATCACCATCATCACCGCGGTTGGCGTGGTCATAGAGGTCATCACGGACACAGGAGAAGGTAAGCGTGAGGCTGTTTTGGGTTGCTTTTGGGGCGGTGTTTTTTGTTAAGACAGTTTTTGCCAACAGCTATGTTGAAATGATTACCACCCCGCCTCCCGAGGCAGAGCTTAGCCAACCGGTGTCTGTTGAGGTGCCGGTTCAGCCTTTTGCCTGGTATGATTCCCGTATTAAAACGTCTGCTCCGGTTGTGACTTCTCCTTATCCCAAATATGCGGCGTGGGCGCGCTCTATGGAAAACGAGAATTTTATTGATAATACGCGCGATGAACTGCAACATTTGGTCTATATGGTTGAGGGCGGTTTGCTTGGTTTGGGGCTTTATGAAATCTATTTTCGGCGCTAATTTGAAAGTATTTTGGTAGAAGTGAGCCGTTGCGCTTGACTTCACGGTTTTTAATTCCTAAATCTATAAAAGATATTTTTTTAGTAAAAGAGGTTATGATGAACGCTGAAGACGAAAAAATTGAAGATGAAATTTTAGAAGAGCCCGCCGAAGAGGTGACAGACGAAGCTGAAGCAGTTGCTGAAGAAGCCACCGAGGCAGACGATAAGCAAAAGCTTGAAGAAGATTTTAATAAGCTCAAAAATGATTATATCCGTTTATACGCCGAAATGGATAATATGAAAAAGCGCAATCAGCAAGAAACCGAGAAAACCATCAAATTTGCCGTTTCTTCCTTTGCCAAAGAGCTTTTGGGCGTTGCTGATAATTTGGAACGGGCAATTGCGGCTATGGAGAGTAATAAAGACTCTTGTGCCGAACTCCTTAAAGGCGTTGAACTGACCCAACACGAATTAACCAAAGTTTTTGAAAAATTCGGCATTAAGCGTTTCAACCACATCGGGCAAAAGTTTGACCCGAATTTTGAGCGTGTGGTTCAAGAAGTTGAAGACAAAAAAGCCGAGCCGGGGGTTATTTTGGCAGAGCTGCAGGCAGGGTATGTGATACATGAGCGCATTCTTCGCGAAGCAATGGTTGTTGTAGCGCGATAAATTGTGAACTAGCTCGCGGATGGAAGCCCCTCTTCGTCACGTCGTGTACGTTTATGTACACTCGTGTTCCTCGGGGGACATCCGCGGCTATTTCGCAATTTCTCGCACTACAACCGAGCGGAGCTTGAGGGAGGGGCTACTCTGTAGGGCAGTCATGTACCTTTATGTACACTCCTGCCCTTTGGTAGGCTCCCGCGGCTATTTCGCAATTTCTTGCACTACAACCGAGCGGAGCTGGAGGGCGTTTTGATACGCTCTTTTTTAGTCATTGCGAGCCCGTGTCGTCAGACACATAAAGGCGTGGCAATCCACGTCTTAAAGCCCTTGGCTTTGCAGAATTTGTGTGACTAATGTCACAAGTTATGGATTACCACGGCGATGTGTAGCTTACGCTACGCGCTTCGTAATGACTCGGATAGAGGAGGCACGGGGAGCAATAGCGCGAAAAAGAAAGACTTATGGGGCTGGGATTGAGGGTGTTTTGATACACTCTTTTTTAGTCATTGCGAGCCCGTGTCGTCAGACACATAAAGGCGTGGCAATCCACGTCTTAAAGCCCTTGGCTTTGCAGAATTTGTGTGACTGGTGTCACAAGTTATGGATTACCACGGCGATGTGTAGCTTACGCTACGCGCCTCGTAATTGTTAGTGAAAAAATATAAAGAATAAGATAAAAAGGAAAAGGAAGGGCGGAAGAACGTCTCGTAAGAGAACG
>JAGAZZ010000012.1 GCA_017939155.1 Alphaproteobacteria bacterium
CACGCCCTCTCCCATTGCCGGAGAAGAATATTGCGAGAGAACAACAGATGTCCTGCAAGGGAGGGGAGCGTACATAGAGGTACGTGACCCGACCGAAGACAGGCTTCCATCTGTTAGTTATATCACAATATTCTTCCCGGCAATATTCTTCCCGGCAATATTCTTCCTGGCAACACTACTCGCCCCCCTCTCCACCTTCTTCCTCTCCACCTCCTTAGCCGAAACTGAATTCTCTCCGCGCATAGACTTCTTCGGCTTCGCCTACGCTATCGCCGCTATGCTGGCACTCTGCCTGAAATCTCCTAAAATCTGGCTCAAAAACGTAGCCCTGCTCCTTGCTATCAGCTCAATTTTCATCAGCGCCCGCGCCCTCTTTGCCGCACAAAAAACCTGGCACCTCGGCTTTACGGCAGAAATGGCATATTATCGCCGTATCCTCAAGCGCTATGAGCAAAACGACCTGTTTAATCCCAAAAACCGTTACATCATCGTCCAAGCCGGCTCCCCCTCTTTCAGACAAAAATATGAGCACACGCCTTATAACCGCTCAAGCGATGACCTGTTAGACATATCCTACACCCCGGGGCTGAATTCCGGCGTTATGTGGAATTATTATGCCCTAACGCCCTACGCCGACGAAACCTCGTATGTCTACACTTTCACCCCGACACCGGAGTTTAAACAACAATTAGCCAAAGCCGCCCCCTATCCCAAAGAAAACAGCGTTGCCGTCGGTCCCTACTGGCTCTTATTAACCCTAACCCCGCAAAGCCTGCAAAACCTCCGCACCCGCTACCAATAACTCCTCCATCATTCCTCTCAAACACTCCTATTATAGTCATTTCCCTTCCTGTCCCCCCCTCCCTCTCCGAGTCATTGCGAGGTGCATGGCGTCAGCCATAAGCAACCGTGGCAATCCATAACTTATGCGAAGCATTCCTTATCTAACCATAACAACACCCATCATAACTCGTGCGAAGCACGCCTTATCCCTCTCTCCCACAAAAAAAGCGCCCGCAGGCGCCACACACACAATCAAAGCAAAACACGCTATTCAATTGCATCCCAATACTTCTTTTGACGCACCTCATCAAACGCCCGCGCCACCGCACGCAAACGTAAAAAATACCTTTCCTTGTCAAACACGTCAAAATCTTTAGGATACGGCTGGTTAACAAGCGCACTGATGTCCGACACTACCGCCACCTCTTCCGGCAAAAAACGCCGGCAAAACGCACAACGAGCCGCCACTAAATCATCAACATTGTATCCCACCATCGCCAAAAGCTTCTTTTCGTCCCTTTCCGGCGAAAGCACCACACTTTTATACCAAACACCATACCCGTGCCGATAAAGTTTTTTCCAATTAAACCCCGCTCCCGGGTCAGGCTTGCGCGTCGGCGCAATGTCCGAATGACCGACAATGTTCTCCGGGCGAATCTTATACTGATATGTCAAATATTCCAGCACTTTATACAATCGCGTCATCGAGGCTTTACTGAAACTCTCTGAGGTTTGCCCCAAATCCGCCGATTCGATTTCGATTCCTACCGATTCTTCATTAAGCGACTGTCCGGGGCTGTCAAACCACGAACTCATCCCCGCATGATAAGCCACTTTTTCTAGTGGCGCGACTTCAAACAATTTGCCGTCCGCGCCAATAATAAAATGGACGCTCAAACCTAAACGCTCCAGCGTTTCCATCTGTTTTTCGGGCGTTCCCGTAGAGCAATGAATCACGACATAGCGGATTTTTCCCATCCTCGCCCGAACAAAGTTCGAGTGTTTTACAGCGTAAACTCTAAGTTTATCAAACATAAATTTCTCCAAAAAAAGGCTTCTTAAGACCATCTTTTTTGTAGCATACAAACATTAAAAAAGCTTTACAAAAATAAAAAAAACATCTATCTGTGTATAAGTTTCAATCAATATGAAGGAAAAAGCCATGCGCGCGGAATTTTACACCCTGATAAATGACATCAAAAAAAGCGCCGATGTTTTCAGGAGGTTTCTTTGACTATGATAACGCCAAACTCCGTTTAGACGAACTCATCACCATCACTGCAGACCCGAATTTATGGGACAATCGCGACAAGGCGCTAACCCTCACTTCAGAAAAAAACACCCTCGAAGATAATATAAATTACTACGAAGACCTTATCTCTTCCATCAAAAATGCCGAGGAAATGGTCGAGTTTGCCGAAGCCGAGGAAGATGAAACTATGCTTGCCGAGCTATACACGCACTTAAGCGAACTCAAGCAAACCGCCAAAACCCGTGAAATATCCACCCTGCTTGCAGGCGAGTTTGATAAAAACGATGCTTATCTTGAAGTACACGCCGGCTCAGGCGGAACCGAAGCGCAAGACTGGGCGGAAATGTTGCTTCGGATGTATTCAAGATGGGCGGAAAAACATAAATACAAACTAACCTATGTTGAAGAAACCGAGGGCGAAGTCGCCGGCTTAAAATCCGCCACCATCAAAATCTCAGGACATAACGCCTACGGCTGGCTTAAAGGAGAAACCGGAGTCCATCGCTTGGTACGTATCTCACCGTTTGACGGTAACGCCCGCCGACACACCAGTTTTGCCTCCATAACCGTCTATCCGGTGGTGGATGATAAAATAAACATAGACCTAAACCCCGCCGATATTAAAATGGATACTTACCGTTCTTCCGGTGCCGGTGGTCAGCATATTAACAAAACCGAATCCGCCGTGCGCTTAACCCATATCCCGACAGGCGTTGTCGTGTCATGTCAAACCGAACGTTCGCAGTTTGCCAACCGTGACCAGGCAATGAATATGTTAAAAGCCAAGCTCTATGAAATAGAACAACGCAAAAAAGACGCCGCCGCCGAACAAAAATGGGAAGAACAAGGCGATAACGGCTGGGGCTATCAAATCCGCTCTTACGTCCTCCAACCCTATAAGATGATAAAAGACTTGCGCACAAACGTTGAAACCTCAGACGATAAAGCCACGCTTGACGGCGAAATAGACCTCTTTTTAACCGCCTATCTCTCCCATACCGCCTAACCCCTCTCCCTCATTCCCCTCCTCCTCTGTCAGCCACACCCCCGCGAGTCATTGCGGCTCGCAGGATAAAAAACGTCCGGTGGACGCTTTTTACCGAGAGCTATAGCAGTTGTTAGATTGTGACTTGCCGCAAGGCAACCAAAACAATCGCTACAACTGGCTTGTCCGAACAGCGTGAGAAGGAGCGTACATAAAGGTACGTGACCCGTCTGCAGAGTAGCCCCTCTTAAAATCTCGTGCTCGACTTAAGGAGTGGGATAAATTGCGAATAACCCCAAAGTCCCGCTCTGTTTTTACGGAGAAAATTTTGCGAAGTGACCACGGATGTCCTCCAAAGGCGCGCAGAGCAAAAAAAGTCCGGTGGACTGTTTTTGCCGAGCGCTATAGCAGTTGTTGGGTTGTGACTTGCCGTAAGGCAACCAAAACAACCGCTACAACTGGCTTGTCCGAACAGCGTGAGAAGGAGCGTACAAACAGGTACGTGACCCGTCTGCAGAGAGGCTTCCATCCGCGAGTCAATTCACAAAATTTTCCCGTAAAAACGACATAACTCATCCAACCCCCGACACAACAACCCCTTCACCTCATCGTTAAGATATAGCCGCTCCCGCGCACTAACCCCTTGGGGCAAACCAATCGCTTTTTCTTCTAAAACAATTTTGTAAACGACGGGCAGACTGGTTTTGGAAATCAAACGCAGAGCACGACGAAAACGCTCGGCCTCGGGGGAAAAACCCAAAAAGAGGGAACTGCCGTCCACACGTTGCCGCTCATAATCAGAAATAAGGCGCTGCCCGACTTGCCAACTCAAATAATCTTCATAAAAGCGCTCGCCGGCCTTAAGGCGGTCTTCGGCACAATAAGGCTGACAAAAAGTTTTACCGTTAAAATAGCGGCGAGACAACCAGCCCTGCTTAAAATAGGTTTTTAACAAAAAAACATCGTCTCGGCTCATCTCAAAATCTCCCTTTGGACTTGGTCACAATCTCTAAGATTTTGTCAAAATCTGCAAACATACCATAATCAACCGCCGTGCGATATTTCATCCCCGAGGTCATTTTGCGAAACATCTTCTCACCAACTTCTTTTTTAACCAAAACATTCAAAATATACTGCACACCGCTCACATAATCCGGAAAGAAATATTTGCACCGACCGGCTTTAATATCCTGCTCCATTAAATACGATTCGGGCGACCACGGCAAATCATCAACTTCTCGCAATTCCCTCTTATAAGGCGCTAAATAGTTCCTAAAAGTCCCGGGTTTCGGCGCCTGTCCGGTCATATCCGAACGCCGATAATCTTTCAGCGCGGATTTAATATCCTCTTCATCAAACGGCTCCAACATCTCCGCCCAAATCTCCATATCAAGCGCCGCCGGTTTGGCAAACGCCGGATAAAGTTGTTTAATGCTCAAAAATAAATAATCACTTTTTTCACTCATTTTTCATCTCCCGAAATATCGTATTTTTCCACACGGTTCATAAACCGCTCAAAAGGTTTTTGTTCTAAATCAATCTCAACCGCTTCTCCGGTGTTAGGCAGATTCTGCCTGTTAAATTCCAAAACCGAAGCCTCAGCCTTCTGTTGAATATCCTCCTTCTTTGTCATCAGCTCATGCCAATACGTCTCATCGTCGTTTTTGCACATCGGCGCCTCTCCCAAAACCGCCCGCCGATGCCACAAGCGCACCGTTGCCTGCCAGTTCAAAATAGGCGTCGTTCCAACCCGCCACCCGCGCGAGTCGTAAAAGTCAACAAACGTCTCCGCATTAACCTGATAACCATATTTTTCAATAAAACACCGAACCTCGGCAACAGACGGCGGGCAAAACCCCTTTTTATCCTCCCCGCCTTTCAAAAGCTTTTGCCTATAAAAAATATTATTTTTATTATATATACTTTCTTTTGCTTCTTTTCTTTCAAATAACCGCCGGTCAACCGTCTGGTTAACCGTACGGTCAACCGCCGGTGCACCGTCCGGTTGAGCTCCAAAATTAAAGTCAAATAAAGAAGCCTCCTGCTTCTTAAATCTCGCCGCCACGCCAAGCGCCGAAAGTTCTTTCATTTTCCGCCGCTTAGCCTCTTTTTGTTTACTCACTAAAGAAAAATAACAAAAAATATTCTTAACCGATTCATCACTCCCGTTATACTCTCCCTCAAACAATGCCGTTAAAATCTCGCCTCGCTGCGCCATATCAAGCGCCGCCAAAACATATTTCAAATTCACATCCAAAACAATCTGTTCCATCTCACACAACATCACAAAATTAATTTCATCTCAAAAACACTCCGTCGTTGAGCCGGTTTCAACATAAAAAGATATACCAAAACCATAACGCCCAAAACAAAGCGCCAAACCGCTCTAAAGCAAAAAAAAGTCCGAAAAGTCCAGATAGTCGCAAAAGTCCGAGAACGCGCAACGCGCAAATGTTTTCATACCGGCTCAAAAAGCCTGCAAAAAAACTAAATTCTCAAAAAAAGTCCAAGATAGTCCAAAAGCTAAAAAAAACAAAGATTTACACCCTTATCTTTCAGCCAAAGTATATAATCTGTTATATACTTTTTGCACAAGCCCACAAAAGAAGCTTGACACATTGCACCCTTTCTTATATGAAAACTAATACGATGTCAATATGAAAACGCCTAGTCGTGGATAAAAATTTCTTCAGATAAATTTTTTTAAAAAGGAGAGCAATTATGGCAAACTTAGAAATAATACGCAAACGCTTGGAAAAACTTATAATCAGCAAAGGATATTCCTTTCGGGAAGTCTCGCTGAAAATCGGCAGAAAAGACTCATATATCCAACAATACATCAAATACGGCTTCCCCAAACGCCTGCACGAAATAGACCGCAGAAAACTCTGTCTTCTATTGGATATTGAAGAAAAAGAGCTGATTGATGAAGATTTAATGCAAAACGGTCTAAACGACAATTCGCTGATAACCTCAACATTGTTAACCGGTTCGACGACGGATTTTGTCACCATAGACATTTCCACACCCACCCCCAACGCCCCGCACAATGAAACGCTTATCGGCAAAATGGCTCTCAATTACAAAGAGTTTTTCGGCTGGTTCAACAGTAATCCGTATAATTTAAAAATGATGCGTTTGGCAGGCGATAGTATGGAACCGGTTTTCAGCGCCGGAAATTTGGTCATTTATGACGCCAGCGTTTTGGAATTTGCCGGTGAAGGGTTGTACATCATCAAATTTAATAAGCAAATACAACTGCGCCGTCTGCAAAAAAACAAAGACGGTTCCCTCACCATCAAAGCTGAAAGCCCGCGCTATGATAACATCATCGTAAGCGAAAAGGAAATTGAGATTATGGGTCGCGCCATCAACACGCTCATCACCCGCCCGCTCTAAGCCCTTTCGCTCCTCTTCCCTACGTCATTGCAAGCGCGAACCCCTCCCCGAGTCATTACGGCTCGCAGGTATAAAAAACGTCCGGTGGACGCTTTTTACCGAGAGCTATAGCAATTGTTGGGTTGTGACTTGCCGTAAGGCAACTAAAACAATCTTTACAACTGGCTTGTCCGAACAGCGTGAGTGCATGGCGTCAGCCATACCTCCTTCCTCGAGTCATTGCGGCTCGCAGGATAAAAAACGTCCGGTGGACGCTTTTTACCGAGAGCGATTCAGTTGTTGGGTTGTGACTTGCCG
>JAGAZZ010000002.1 GCA_017939155.1 Alphaproteobacteria bacterium
CGGTGAATTGTTTTTTCCATGAATTGTCAGACAATGTTAATTTGCGAGCGCTTGTAAAAGCGTGTTAGCAAATGTTACATTGCCTTGCCCGAAGCGAAGTTATTGAGCGCATTAAGCGCGAAATCTACGCAGCAAGCAAAACCTGAGAGAGCTTTCGACAGCCCTATCGACATCTCTGCCGACGAAATAAATATAAAGAAAACAAGGTTAATGTCAAGTTAAAAACTATAATTTCTTTGACAACTTAAAAACACACACTATACTCTCCTCTGGAAAAAACAAAGGAACAATAAAATGATATTTAAAAAAGCTGCAATTTTAGGGATAGGGCTGATTGGTTCATCGCTTGCACGTAACTTAAAGCAAAATAATGATGTGCAAACGCTGGCAGTTTATGATAAAAACACGGAAAATCTAAAAAAAGCCCAAACGTTGAACTTGGGTGATATGTGTACGGATAATCTTGAAACCGCCGTTGCTGACGCTGATGTTGTGATTTTTGCCACCCCCCGTTTGTGCGTTTGGCGAATTGGCGCAAAATATCAAACCATACTTAAAAAAAGGCGCCATCATCACCGACACCGGCTCGGTTAAACAATACAGCCTCCAAGAGATAGAAAAACACCTAAACAAAGATGACGGCTTTGTCATTGTTGGCGGACATCCTGTTGCCGGAACGGAAAAATCCGGTCCCGAAAACGGCTTTGCCTCGTTATTCAAAGGTCGTTGGTGTATTTTAACTCCTGATGAAAATTCCACTCCTGAAGCCATCGCCCAAGTAACCCAAATGTGGGAACATTGCGATATGTTGGTTGACACCATGCAAGCTGCCCATCATGATAAAGTGATGGCCGCGGTGTCGCACTTGCCGCAGTTAATCGCTTATTCAATCGTGGGTACAGTGGCAGACTTAGAGGGCTACGAACATAAGGAAATCATCAAATATTCCGCCGGCGGCTTTCGTGACTTCACGCGTATTGCCGGCTCTGACCCAACGATGTGGCGTGACATTTTTTTAACCAATAAACAAACGGTCTTGGAGCTGATACAGCGCTTTGTTGAAGATTTGATTGCTTTAGAGCGCAATATCCGTTGGGATGAAAGCGACAAGCTTTTTGCTCTGTTCAAACGCACGCAAAAAATCCGCAAAGATGTCATCGAGGCCAAACAAGACCAGCCTGAACATGAAAAACGTCTGTTGGAAGAAAACGCCGTTCAAACAAATGTTGACAATAAAAAATAATCGATTAAATTATAAAAAAGTCTATTTTAGAGGAGATTTTATGATGAATAAAAAATTTTTAAGTGCTATCGTATCGTTAGCAATGCTTGCAGGCTGTGCGGAAAATATTAACTCAGACCATTATTCTACCAGCCAAACCGGAAAGGTGTCTACCGTTTCGCAATGCACGGTGTTGAGCGTGCGTCAAGTGGGCGTTAATGATAATTCCGGCGCCGGAACAATGATAGGCGGCTTGGCTGGCGGTGTTGCCGGTTCAACCATCGGTAGCGGCAGTACCGCACACACCTTGGGCGCTGTTGGTGGCGCATTGTTGGGTGGTCTTGTCGGTAGTGCGGCTGAAAAAGGCCTAACCTCGCAAACCGGTCTTGAATATATCGTTAAATTAGATAACGGACAAGTTCTTAGCATTACCCAAGGCACGGGGCAGGCGCTTGCTGTCGGTCAGCGTTGCTTGGTTCTCTTTGGCAGTACCAATCGCGTGATTGCTCAATAAAAAGATGAAACGTTACGTTTGGGCAGTCATAGTTGTTTTGATTGCCATATCAGGAATAGGTTACGGATACCTCGGGAAGAACCGCCCGATGGTATCCGTTGTTATGTTAACCTATAAACGGGCGGATATACTGCCCAATGCCATAGAGAGCATTTTAGCCCAAACTTATCAAGATTTTGAATTTATTATCTTAAACGACGGTTCGCCGGATAATACCGATGAGGTCATCGCCAAATATCAAGACCCGCGGATACGCTATTATAAAAATGCGGAAAACAAGGGAATAGCCTATTCGCGCAACCGCGCCGCCTCGCTTGCCCACGGCAAATACATTATGATTATGGACGATGATGACATAAGCTTGCCTGAACGGATGCAAAAACAAGTGGCATATCTTGAAAACAATCCTGAAATAACCGTCGTTGCCGGACAGATAGAAGGCTTAAGCCGAGTACCCGAAACGCATGATGATATTGCCTCAGGCTTAATCCAGTATAACAACTTCGGTAACGCTAATATAATGTATTGTGCCGATTTTGCTAAAAAACATAACATAAAATACAAAACAGACATAGAATTTGGGGAAGACTGGTATTTTTGGCTGCAAATGTTGTTTGCTAAAGCACATTTTGCCAGTATAAAAGATGAAGTTACCCTCAGAAACCCTCATACGCCAAAGCATTATCGCGTCGATGTTGAGCACTTAAACAATCAAGTAAGGCAATATGTCGGAAGTTTCTTTTCTCCGTCTGCCCCGGACGCATTTTATGAAGCCGATGCCTGCGGTAAGCTCCGGATGATTGCGCTAAAAAATATTTTTTCCAAAGAGTATCAGCAAAATTTATTTAAAGCGAACTCTTGTGCTGAACCTGATTAAGCAAGTCATCAACAAACTTTGGCAACATTACACCGGCTTTGCCCATAATGTGCTTGTCAAAATAAAAGTTATTAGATGTTGCCTCCAGGTTAAACTCCACCGTGTCCGCGCCGTAATATTTCGCCGTCTGCACAAAACTAGCCGCCGGAAATACCACGCCGGACGTGCCGACCGATAAAAACAAATCCGCTTTGCGTAATAATTCTTCAACCTTGTTCATACAAAGTAAATCCTCACCGAAAAAGACAATATTGGGCTTCATCATCCCCATAACCCCGCAGCTTTCGCATACCGTTTCCGAGCTCACATCACCCCACGTTTCAATCACTTTGCCGCAGTGAAGACAAACCGCTTGGTTAATCTGCCCGTGAATATGGTGTACATTTTTGCTTTTGGCTTTTTCGTGCAACGTGTCAATATTTTGCGTGATGATATGAACTTCTGCCGGATATTCCTGTTGTAATTTTGTAATCGCCAAATGCGCGTTATTAGGTTTGGCGTTCCATAATTCGGGCTTCATATTGTTATAAAAATCATGCACATAATCCGGATTTTTATAATATGCCTCAATCGTTGCCACATCTTCCACTCGATGGTTGTTCCAAAGCCCGTTTTCACTGCGAAACGTCGCCAGTCCCGATTCGGCGGAAATGCCCGCACCGGTCAAAATCAGGATGTTATTGTATTTTTCTTTCATCAGAACCTCTTAAAGCTTTTCTTAAACAATTTAAGTTATAAATAACACAAATTGTCGTTTTGGCAATGATTTTAATACTTAGGAGAATAAAATTATGTGTTGTAACTCAATACTTGCCCTTTTAGCACTCATAGCCGGTTTTGGCGCCATCATTTATCTGATTTATCAGACCTATTCATACATTCGTTGCGGTTGTGGTAAATATGGGCCGTTTGTGTCGTCCTACGGCAAAATAAAAGAAGATATAATAGACAAGGCAAGAGAAATCTTAAAAAACTCCAAAAAACCTCTGAAAATTACGGATTTAGGTTGCGGCAGTGGGGCGCTGTTAATCCCGTTAGCTAAAGAGTTTCCAGAGCATGAGTTTATCGGGCTTGATTGGGATGTGGTGCCGTTGATGATGGGCAAAATCAAGTCCCACGGCTTGAAAAACATCAAGTTTGTTAAAGGTGATTATATGAAAACCTCTCATGCCGATATGGATTTGATTTTGTGCTATGTCTTAAAAGTTACCGGCGAACCCTTGGGCAAAAAGCTCAATGCCGAAATCAAAGACACCTGCACCGTCATCTCCGAGATGTTTCCTTTAGGACACTTAAAAGAGATAGAACAGATTAACTCGAGCCTCTTTGGCGTGCCGGAAAAAATCTTTATCTATAAAAAACAAAAAACGGCTTTAAAAGAAAAACAAAAAACGGAAAAAATAAAGTCCGAAAAGGCTTCTAAAAAGGTAACAAAAAAGCCACAGGAGGAACATAAAACCAAAACATCGAAAAAATCCTCCCCGAAAAAACATTAGAAACCTCAAAATAAGCCGCTCAAATGAGCGGCTTTAAAGTATGGAGTTGATGACAAAAAACGTACCTTTTTTTTCATCAACTGTCAACTTTTTTCTTTATTGCTAAATCAAGAGGTTATGTCTTTTGAAAATTGCTGAGAAAAAATGTACAATAATTTTCAGCAACTAAACGATGAGATGGAGGAAAAAATGAGTGATTTTAATATAAACGAATTAAGAAATAATGCCTATAAAGACAAAGACGGATTGACAAATCACGAAGCAATGGCGTGGGACTATCTTCACGGAAATAATGGTTTTGAAAAACATAGCTTAAGTGGTGTTCTAAAAGAAATGGGATTTCCGGAAGATTCGTATATGGTTGTAAGAAAAGGGGATAATTCGGTTAAAGTAGGAGACCACTATGACGCCAATGGACAATTGGTAGAAAATCCATATTCAACTTTTGGCGGGTATCATAAAACCCCGGGGTGCCAATTAGATGAGTATGAATACAATGACGAATATATGAGACACTCTTATTCACCAAATGGTCAGGTACCAAATGGGATAACCGGCTCCAATAACGGAGTGTACTCAGCGCAAGCTTATTTGGGCGATGAAATCATTGTGACAAAAGACCGCAGAATAAAAGAAGCACTTGAGGAACAGCTATCATTTAAAAAAGATGTTATGGGCGTTCCGTTATCTAATGGAGGTATCATCATGGATTCGGGATATCGTGATAAGTGGAACAGAGTGAAATTGTGGGGAAATATGGTTGATAACCATAGGAAAAATGGAGATAAATTACCCGAACCGAAATATTTAAATATTCAAGAAAAATATGAAAAAATAGAGGCTGCCAGAAATACGCAGATGCTAAATAAAATGAATCGTTTTTCGCGTTAAAAACAGTTTTTTCATATTAGTAAAATCTTAAACAATCCTTTCTACAATAATAGACATTAAGTGCATAAGAAAGGAATGAACTAATGTCTAAAAAAACTTGTTTTATGATTTTTATAGCCTCACTTGTGATTATTTTAACCTCTTATGTGTTGAATTTCTCGACCATAACAAGAGAGGTCGGGCGCGTGTTTGCGCAAATGCAAAGTATTTATATTGCCCTGTCAGCCGTTATTATAGCGCTAATCTTGGCTAAAACTAAACAATACTGGCTCTTGATGTTGGGAATTGCCGTGATTGCCGCGGCGGTGGTGCAGGTGTTGGTGTTAGGCGGCACGCTGATGACGGTGGCGTTGCTTTATAAAGTCATTGCCTTTTTGGTTTATGCGTATTTGGTACTCTTAGTCCGCTATATGCTCTAAATAAACGAAACAAGAGAAGGGGCGCCGCTGAGCGCTCCTTTTTTATTGCAATTAAGTTTTATGTGTGCTAATATCTCCTTAAATTTAAATAAAAAAAGGATGAAACCAATGGAGCCGATTAGACCAGGCGAGCTTAAAGCTACCGATGCCGTGATTTTTTTTGACAATATCTGTGATAATAACGGATGTAAGCTGACAAGGTCGGAAAAGCGCAGTCGTTTGAAAGACTTGATGAAAGAGGTTTATGATACGCCGGAGGTTAATATGTGCCTTTTATCCGAGGGCAAAACCTATCCGCTGATTGTTTGCCGTCAAAACCCCGGTCGAGCCCAGTTTTATTATTTTAATAATATCGACGCGCCTCAAGAAGAAGTTTTGCAAACTTTTGCTCAAAAAACCGGCATAACCTGTAAACTGGAAAATTATCCTGAAAAACAAGCCGGTGAGCTTATCGCCAACGACGCCAAACAACTTTTAGATGAAGTGTGTGAAAATGGGGTTAAGTTGACCGGAACGGCTAAGCTTGAAAAACTGCATAACTGGTTTAAAACGCTCTACAATACACCACAAAACAATCGCTGTCTGACCCCGAAAGGCGAAGTCCCCATCATCGTCAAGCGAAAAGGGGTGAACAACAAAACCATGCTCTGCCTGAATACTTCCGAATATCAGACGCAGGTTATGGCAGCTTTTGCCAGACACATCGGCGCCATATATCTTAAAGAAAAAGAAAATGCTGAGCCTCTATTAAACAAACAACCGGGCGAGATGACCGCAAGAGAATGCGCACGGATTTTTCATAATGTGCCGAATTGTAAAAGCGATTACAGCAAAAAATATGCTTCGCCCAAGCTGGTCGAGTGGTTTGAGCAGATTTATAATCGCCCTGACCTAAATGAGGTTGCAGTGCCGTCAGGCAAAAAAGTGCCGCTTCTTGTGCGCCGTCAAAGCGTTGCTCAGCAATGTATATGCTTAAATACGTCTGACGAGGTTGTCAAACCCTTTGTCATCAGGCGCTTTGCCGCGCTTATCCGCGCTGATGTTTGCCTTGATAATCTAACTATCCGCCAAGACAATCCTCAAAGTCTTTATAAAACAATGCTTGGTTTAAAGAAAGTTGAATGTCAAACGAAAAACCAAAAGGAACAAGCCTATTATCATGCCTACGCGCAAAAGGTTTATGAAAAAATCTCTCTTTTAAATAAAGAAATCACTTTGACAGACTATCTGAAAAAACACCAAAAAGCAAACGGATAAAAATAAGCGCCGTGCTGATAAGAGAAAAAAGTCCTATTGTAAAAATAAATTTACAAAGATATTTACATTTAAAACAAAATGTCTTAAGCTCATTCCTGCTTTAAAAACAACATTTAATCAATGGGGAATTATTTAAAATGTTAAAAAGAACGAAAATTGTTGATTTGTTAAACTCAAGTACGACCAAAGACCAAGTTTTAGCTAAAGGTTGGGTCAGAACCAGAAGGGATGCCAAAGGCTTCTCTTTTATCGAATTAAATGACGGCTCTTGCCTTAAAAACCTGCAAATCATCGCCAATAATAATCTCCCCAATTATGATAATGTCAAGGCGTTAACTACCGGCTCTTCTATTGCCGTGACCGGCGCTTTGGTCGCCTCACAGGGTGGCAGCCAAAAATATGAAGTTGTTGCGGAAAATATCGAAATTTATAGTTTAGCACCGGATGATTTTCCGATTCAAAAGAAAAAACACACTGACGAATATCTGCGCACCATCGCCCATCTTCGTCCGCGCGCCAACAAATACGCCGCGGCGTTTCGGGTTCGCTCGGCGTTGTCTTATGCAATTCATAAGTTCTTTCAAGAGCGCGGTTTTAAATATGTTCATACCCCGATTATCACCGGCTCAGACTGCGAAGGGGCAGGGGAGATGTTTCAAATCACCACACTTGATATGAAAAATCCGCCCAAACTTCCCGACGGCTCAATTGATTATAGTCAGGATTTCTTCGGCAAATCCGCTCACTTAACCGTTTCCGGGCAATTAAACGGTGAAATGTACGCTTGCGCCTTAGGCGATATTTACACCTTCGGACCGACATTCAGAGCGGAAAATTCCAACACCGCGCGCCATGCCGCCGAGTTTTGGATGATTGAGCCTGAAATGGCCTTTGCCGATATTTATGATGATATGGACTTGGCTGAGGATATGGTTCGTTTTTGTGTCACCGAAGTCATGGAAAAATGCGCTGATGATATTGAGCTTTTTGCAAAATTTGTTGACCCGACCTTGATGGAAACACTCAACAACATCAAAAATAACAGTTTTGCCCGTATCACCTACACCGAGGCAATTGAAATTATGCAAAAATCCGGCAAAAAGTTTGAATACGCTCCCGAATACGGAATTGATATGCAAACCGAACACGAACGCTTTTTAGCCGAAGTTTATTTCAAGCGTCCGGTTATCGTGCGCGATTATCCTAAAGAAATCAAAGCTTTTTATATGCGTATGAACGAGGATAATAAAACCGTTGCCGCGATGGACGTTCTTGTCCCGAGAATAGGTGAGTTGATTGGCGGCTCGCAACGTGAAGAACGCTATGATTTGTTGCAAAAAAGAATTCAGGAATTAGGAATGCGCTTAGAGGATTATTCTTGGTATCTCGATTCGCGCAAATATGGTTCCGTTCCTCACGCCGGATTCGGTTTGGGGTTTGAACGGATGATGATGTTATTAACCGGCATTGCCAATATTCGTGATGTCATCCCGTTTCCGCGTACCCCGAAATCATTAAATTTCTAGGAGAAAAAAATGGCAAAGCTTTTATTCTTTTTGATGCTGATGAGTCTTCCTGCTTTTGCAGACGAAGCCGCTGTTTCAACTGAGGCAGCAGTTGCTGAAGTGGTTAAAGAAGTAAAAGATTTGCCATCTGCTCTTACTTCACAAGCGGAACCGAAACCGGAAGAGGCAATCGTCTATACGGTTGAAAAAAAGCTCATCCCGTTGCCAGAGTGTAATTCGCCCAAGCTCTTAACCAGCGCCAAAGAGCATATCGCCACATTTTTACAAAAAGCCTCTACTAACAGCACGCTCTTTCGCCGTCGGCGCCATTTTATCTTAAAAAGTTTAGACGCTTTCACCACCGAAAATATTGCCGATTATAAAACATCTGCTCAAAGCCCCGTTTCAGACATTATTGCTGATTTAAAAATGAACAGCGGCGTGTTGGAAGAAAATATGCGTTTATGTAAAAACGAAAACATCTATCGCTCCGAGTCCCCGCTCTTTCTCTTAATTTGGCCCGAAGAAGGGAAATATAAAGTTCGGGTCATCAACCTCTCGGACAAACGCTATGTGGATTTGGAAACATCCTTTGTTTATGAAGAATAGACTTGATTTTCATTAATAAAATCCCTATCTATTCCATATTAGGAAAAAATGATGAGTGAACACAAAAACTTAATAGTTGTTGAAAAAAAGCCCCAACTGCCGATGGTGGTTGAGGAAAATAGTGTTTACGCCTATTTGGAGCAAATCAAGCGTTTTCCGATATTAAGCGAAGAGGAAGAAAAACATTTAATTAACGAATTTCAGCAAAAAGGGGATTTATTATCCGCTCAAAAGCTGATTACTTCGCATTTGCGCTTAGCCGCCAAAATCGCTTTAACCTACCGCCGCTACGGTCTGCCGATGGCTGATGTGATTTCAGAGGCAAACCTCGGGCTGATGCAGGCAGTTAAAAAATTTGATATGGATAAAAAAGTCCGCTTGGCAACCTATGCAATATGGTGGATAAAAGCCGCCGTGAACGATTATATTCTCCGCTCATGGTCGTTGGTGAAAATCGGGACGGTTGCCGCACAGAAAAAACTTTTTTATAACTTAAACCGGATTAAAGCGCGTTTGGGGATTTATGAAAATAAAGAGCTGGAACCCAAAGTTGTCAAACAAATTGCCGGCGAGCTGATGGTCGATGAAAGAGAAGTGACCGAGATGAACCGCCGTATCGGTGGCGACAGCTCCTTAAATGTCAGTGTCAGCGATGACGAAGACGGTCGCGAAAAGCTTGAGATGATAGCAGATGGGCGGGAAAACATAGAGCAAAAAGTAGCCAGCCGTGAAGAATCCCGCTATAAAGCTAAAATCTTAAACGACTGTTTGCAAAAGCTGGACAACCGCGAACGCTATATCATCAAAAACCGGATGTTAACCGAAGCCCCCGAAACGCTGGATGATATTGGTGCTCATTTTAATATCAGCAGAGAGCGTGTCCGCCAGATAGAAAAGAAAGCTTTTGAAAAGCTCTCAGAAGAAGTTAAAAAATCTATGGCGGCGTAAAATGTCTTTGCGTGAAGAAGTTATAGAAGCATTAATTAAAGCGCATATTCCATCTCCGCGTCTGGAGGCGGACATTATCTTAAAGCACGCCGCGCCCTCTTATCCCGATATGTCGCAAGAAGAACGGCAAAACGCTTTGCAAATGCTGAAACGGCGTTTAAACCATGAACCGATGGATAAAATTTTAGGCTATAGGGAGTTTTATAAATCGGTTTTTAAGGTAAGCCGCGATGTTCTCTCGCCTCGTCCGGATACGGAAATTTTGGTTGAAAGTGCCTTGGAGCTGATAGCAAAAAACGAGGTTGTCAAAATTTTAGATTTGGGCACCGGCTCGGGCTGTATTTTGCTTTCATTGTTAAAGGAAAATCCCCAAGCTATGGGAACGGGGGTGGACGTTTCTGCTAAAGCGCTGGAAATCGCTAAAGAAAACGCCAAAGCGCTCAACCTCTTGTCACAAACAACCTTTGTCAACAAAAGTTGGACCGAGCCGGATTTTATCACCGAAACTTATGACATCATTGTTTCAAATCCGCCATATATCCCGACAGAGGAGATTGCAACACTCTCAACCGAGGTTAAAGACAATGACCCGCTCAGCGCTTTAGATGGTGGAGCTGACGGGCTGAAGTGCTACCTTGAAATCGCTGAAATTGCCCCGTCGCTGTTAACAACAGGTGGTCATATTTTGCTAGAAATAGGTTATAACCAAGCCGAAGATGTGATAAAAATATTTGAAAATCAAGGTTTTAAACTTGTAAAAGCAGTTCAGGATTTAGCTCAAATAAACAGATGTGTGATACTAAAAAAATAAGTTGCAAAAAAAAATATTTTGTATTATCTATCTTGTGTGTGGCGCAAAATGAGTGCGCTGTAATTTCCTTTTTTTTAATGTAAATGGTAAATGGGCGGAAAAGCTGCTCGTAAAGTAGGAATATATGAAAAAACAAAATAACAGATTTCGCAATGGGAATAACAACAATTGTTATACCTTAAATTATAAGTTTGACAGCGTGAGTATTGCCGGTAAAATAAGCGGCACCGCGCTTGATTTAATCCGCCGTTATAATGATTTGGCTAAAGAGGCTCAAAGTTGCGGTGATTATGTGGAAATGGAGGTTTATCGCCAATATGCCGAGCATTACCGCAAAATCGTAACAGAAATTAACGAACGCCGTCAGGCGCGCCAGGAAAAAGAATTTCGTCAGGAAGAACAACCTCTTGCTGACGAAAACGGCGTCATTAAAACCGAAGAAACCGAAAATGATTCTTTGGAAACTAAAGAAGCTATGCCTGAAGTTGCTGTCGCCCCTAACGGCTATGTTGAAACGCTCCCGGCTTCCGAACCGGCCAAAGCTTTTCATGTTGTTGAAATAAAAGAACCTGAAGAACCGGTTGTTGTGTCCGAAAAACCTAAAAAAGTTTATCGTCGCCGCACGACGTCTGCCCCGAAAACCGCGGAAGCATAATTTTTTCATCAAGGAGGAAAAATGCCGATTGTACTTGCATTTATTATCGTTGCAGTTTCATCTGTTGCCATAACCTATAAAACCTATACCGGTTATGTGGATTATCGCCTGCCTGCCAAAATAGGCTTTTTGCTGTTCTTGATTTTAGGGTGGTGTGCGCCATTGCTGGCTTTTGCAATTCGTCATAAATATTCAACCGGTTGGCAGGTAAACTTAACCGAGGGGCTGTATTTTTTCTTTGGCTTTGTCTTCTTTTTGTTTGTCATCACATTAACAAGAGATATTTTGTGGGTCTTATTTGATTTAATTCGTCGCGCGCCGATGGAAGAAATGAAGAATCCGGTCGTCTTAAAAAAAGTCAATATTTTTACTTTTATTTTCTGTTTTCTGTTTTGTCTGTACGGTATCTATGAAGCCAAAAAAGACGCTCCCGTTAAAACCTATGACATAACCTCGCCGAAAGTAAAAAAAGAAACCAAAATCATTATGCTTTCAGATTTGCATATTGATGTCAATGTTCCGGTGTCTTATGTCAAAAATCTGGTTGAACGAGTGAACGCGCTTAATCCGGACGCTATTGTTTTGGTGGGCGATGTGATTGATAATTCTTCTTATAATCTCTATTCCCAAATGGAGGAGCTGCAAAAGCTCAAAGCCAAAGACGGCGTTTACGTCACCTTGGGTAATCATGAGTTTTATGCCGGTGTTTTCGATTGGATAATTAAATTTGGCAAGATGCAATATACCATCTTAAACAATATGGGCACAAAACTTGATGATACCGGAATTTATCTTGCCGGTATTCCCGATATTAATGCCGCTCAAGCAAGCAATGTGAAAATAAACTTACCTCAAACATTAAGACAGGCGACAAAAGATGATTTTGTGATTATGCTTTCTCACACCCCAAAGATAATCGAAGGGATGGATAAGGATAAGATAGATTTAATGTTGTCCGGTCATACGCACGGCGGGCAAATTTTCCCGTTCCATTATTTTGTAATGCAGGCAAACCAAGGTCGTCTTGCCGGATTTTATAACGATAACGGGATAAAAATGTATATCTCCCGCGGCACCAGATACTGGGGACCGCCAATGCGTGTGTTTGCGCCTTCGGAAATTGCCGTATTCAACTTGAAGCCTGAAAAAAATGTCTGATATATTAACTCAAGCCATGGAAATTGCCCAAACTTATGATGTATCAACCGTGCTAAATGGGGCTGTTGTTTACAGTGTAAGTTATATGCCGCATGATAAAAATAAGCAAAAGGCGCTGGACTATCTAACAAAACACCCCGAAGCCAAAATGCTTGATGACACACCGTGCGGTAAAGCTCTAATTGCTTTAGGGCTGGAGGGCAAAGTCAACGAGGTTGGCGAAGAAATCACCAAAATTTGGCGTGTCGCATCATTGCGCTTCATTGCCGCCGCCTCAGGCAATATTCACGCTTTTGTAAAAGACGCGGACGAGCGCAGTACATTCTGCACCACTGAGTTATACGAAATTCTAAAGAATCCGGCTATAACAAAGATTAACAGCAAAGCAAAAGGCTTTTTTGCCAGACATTTTGTGGTACAAAGATACTAATCAAGTTGCGTCTTGTCAGGCACCGGGCGCCTGATTTTCCAAACTGTTATACGGCATATTCTGTAAACATAAAACTCGCCTTTAAATCTTTTTTCAAAGAAAAAGTTTTGTATGGCTCTTTTTAACTTATATTTTAAACACTTCACATCTTTGGGATATAGGTGATTAAGGGTAACGGATTTTTCAATTAGTCCGTAGTTATAATCAGTATATTTTTTTATAAAAGTAGGCGCAAGCTGGTGAAAATGATTATCATTAAAGCTAAACGCTTGTTTTTTGATAAAAGGAAACTTTAGTAAAAATAAGATAAAATAATCATCGCTGTATAAACGTATTTTGTTGGTGCGCCATCGTGTTAATAGTCTGATATGAACAGGAACATTTTTTAATCCGTTACGTATAAAAGCTTTTTGGGCTCTATAAAGCAGCTTAATATCATTTCCTTTAAAAACCGCGTCAATGTTTTTGCCGTGTTGTTCAATAAGGCTGGTCATACCGCTTTCATATAACCACACAATGTTATTTTTATCAATACCGGGGCGAATACCGGTTAGAAAATCAGCAAACCATTTTTCTAAAAAAATATCAGGTTTTAAAACAACAAAAAAACTCATCATAAAACGATTATAACACAAAGACCACGCCGAACAGTCAGAAAAAGACATTTTCTCAAAATAATTTTCAAGCGAATAGAGCGGACCGAAAATAGAGTCATTGGTTAAAATAACTTCATCATATTTATTTAAGATGCTTTGCAGATGAGAATATAATTTGCCCCAAGAACCAAAATCATATTTACAATGCCTAAATGCCTGAGCCGAGATAACGTGAGGGGTGAGTTTATCGAGCTCACTTTTGGGCATTTCGCAGTCCGCCATATAATAAACATCAGCAAGTTTTGCAAGCTCCCGTACATAATAAATGACGTAATCTTCCATAAGACCGTCTTGAGAATATCCCGCAAATAAACATAATCTTTTCACTATTTCATCTCTCCATAAAGGTTCAATTATGGAGAGATGAAATGAAATTAAAAATATGATTGAAATTCAAATAGTTAAAAATAAGGAGAGAGTGGAAAAAACTCTATAATCTAACCGAACGTCTAGATTACATACCAACCTAAAACACCTGTTCCCGCGTTGTCCTTAACTCAACTTTCGGGAAGTCCTCTTTTGCTTTGTTCAAATGCCACGCATTACGCGCCAAAAAGACAGTTTCGCCGTCGTGGTCTTGCGCAATGTTGGCTTGATTGGTGTCAATAAACTTATTCAAAGCGGTTTTATCAGCAGAGGCAATCCAGCGCGCGGTGTAATATTGTGTTGGCTCAAAAATCACCGGAATATTAAACTCGGTGCGAATTCTATCTGCCATCACCTCAAACTGTAACACGCCGACCACGCCGACAATCCACTCTGAGCCGATAACCGGCTTAAACACACTGGCACCGCCTTCTTCGGCAATTTGCTGAAGCGCATTGCCAAGGTGCTTGGATTTGAGCGGGTCAAGCGCACGCACGGATTTCAACAATTCCGGCGCAAAGCTCGGAATTCCCGTAAAGTGTAACTTCTCTCCCTCAGTCAGCGTATCGCCGATTCTCAGTTGTCCGTGGTTCGGAATACCGATAATATCGCCCGCGTAGGCGTCTTCGGCAAGTTCGCGCTCTTGGGCTAAAAACATCACCGGTGTCGGCACTTTAATCGGCTTGCCGGTGCGGATTTGGCTTAACGTCATCCCGCGCTTGAAATGTCCCGAGCATATCCGCATAAAGGCAATTCTATCGCGGTGCTTCGGGTCCATATTAGCCTGAATCTTAAAAATAAAACCGGTAACTTTTTTCTCATCTGCCGTCACTTCACGTTCAGCCGCCGGTTGCGGGCGCGGGGTAGGGGCAAGAGAGTGTAAGCCTTCCAAGACTTCTTTAACGCCGAAATTGTTAATTGCACTGCCAAAGAAAACCGGTGTCAGCGCGCCGGCCAGATAAAGCTCTAAATCAAACGCCGGACAAAGCTCTTTAACCATCATCACGTCTTCACGGAGCTTGCTGACCGCGTGCTCCGGCAAAAGCTCATCAAGCTTCGGGTCGTCCAGCCCTTTGCAGGTTTCAATCACGCTGTTAAGCTGTCCTTTGTTGCCGGTTTTGTTCATCAAAATTAGCTGGTCGTTGAGCAGGTCATAACACCCGAGAAAGTCTTTGCCGCTACCAATCGGCCAGCTTGCCGGACAAACATCTAAAGCCAAAGTCTTTTCAATGTCATCTAACAATAAAAACGGGTCTTGCCCCTCTCTATCCATTTTGTTAATAAATGTCAAAATCGGGATATTGCGCAAACGGCAAACTTCAAACAACTTTTTAGTTTGTGTTTCAATACCTTTAGCCGAGTCGATAACCATCACCGCCGAGTCGACCGCTGTCAACACGCGGTAAGTATCTTCTGAAAAGTCTTCGTGTCCCGGTGTATCCAAGAGGTTAAACGTGATGTTGTGATACTCAAAAGTCATCACCGAAGAAGCAACCGAAATGCCGCGCTCCTGCTCCACTTTCATCCAGTCCGAATGGGCGCGCCGGTTTTCACCTCTGGCTTTAACCGCGCCTGCCGCCGCAATGGCACCGCCGAATAAAAGCAGTTTTTCGGTTAAAGTCGTTTTACCGGCGTCCGGGTGCGAAATAATCGCAAATGTTTTTCTTTTGTTAATTATGTTTTCTGGCATATCGGCACTCTGTAATTAAAAGATTAAAAATGTATCCGCATACTAACAAATAAAACGCAAGATGCAAGAATATTTTTTATTAAAATGATTTGCACCTTGACATTTTGAGCCACTTGTATAACAGTCAAAATATGATTTATAAATAATAGGGTAAGGTGATGGTTAAAAATATTTTTAAACATTTATTGAATATAAAAGCCATGTTTTGCCTTGTCCTGTTACTGAACTTGAGTGTTGTTTTCCATATTTTTCAAGCAAAACAAGCTTTTCATTCTGACGAACAATGGTCGTATGCTCATGCCAACAGTTCCAAAGGGGCTTACCTTGATGCGGAAATAGACTCATATTATCAGGTTAATGATGGTATTCGCCAAAGATTGTTTAACCGCTGGATAGACGGGCAGACTTTTAATGACTATTTGACCGTGCAACAGGGTGAACGCTTTAAATATCGTCATATATACGAAAACCTGAAAATAGTCGAGCATCCGCCGTTATATTTTCTTTTGTTACATACGGTATGTTCGTTTTTTCCTGACAATTTTGATAAATGGCACGCCGGCTCAATAAATATTGTGCTTTTTATATTGATTTATATAGCGCTTTTTAAGCTCTCCGAACTGATGCTGAACGACAGCCGGCTGGCCGTATGCTGCGTTGCTTTGTGGGGCTTTTCCGAAATCGGCCTTGATACGGTTGTTTTTTTGAGAATGTACATTTTGCAAACTCTGCTTTCAATTTGCCTGATGTATGAGGCTATAAAAATAGTAAAAGAAAACAAAGCTTCCTCTAAACAGTTATTTTTCACCTTTTTATATTCGTTTTTAGGAATTTTCACCCAATATAACTCAATCTTCTTTTCCTTTTTTGTGGCATTGGTAGTATGCTGGATAATGTTAAAACGCAAAAATTACCGGCTGATGTTTTGGTTTGGCGGCGTTATAGCGTTGAGCGTGATAATGTTGTTTATTGTTTTTCCTCCGGCGTATAATGTCTTGTTCGGTTCTATGCGAGCAAGACAAGTGATGTCTGGTATAATGTATTCTGGAGCAGATAGCGAAGCTTATATGATGGAATTTTTGTTTCGTGCAGAACGTAATCTTTCTGTTTTAAGAGAAATACTGTTTACGCATTTTTTTGCGTTTAATGCTATAAATGGCAAAATTATAGCCTTTGTGCTTATTATGCTGACAGCATCCTGTATTTACCTTAAAGTAAAAATCAGCCCGAGTGTAGCTCTGTTGCTTTCTGTAGTAGCGCTTTATACTATATATTTATTTTCTATGCCGTATATGCATATATTTCACAGTAGATATTATATGAATATTATGCCGTTTTTTGCCATCATAACAGTTCTGGCGGTAAATAAACTGCTGATAACAGCAGGTATAAGTCAGAAAATTAAAATTGTGATGATTGCTATATTGGTGTTTGTTAACGCGCTTTGTCTGAATTTTTCTGATAAAAGCGCGTATGTTTTTGAATATGGTATGCCGGAAAAAACAACAGCCGCTCATATCAAAGATAATGATGTTTTTATTAATGCCGGAGACAAGTTTATCTGGTTGCATTCAATGGTCTATTATCTGGCTCCGGCAAAACGGGTTTATATTACCGAAGATATTTGCAGCTTGCAGGCATTAGCGCACATTGCAAAAGCAGAAATGCCGGTCGTCTTGACTTATTCATCATATATCAAAAGCAGTCCTGATAATCAAAATATAGATTGTTTAAAGCACATAGGACTGACTCATATAACCACAATTTGCGCCAGCCAACATTGTTATAATGTATGGGAAAAAAGCAATTTAAAGTAGCATATAATAAAATATTTGTTAGTAAAACAATAATAAAATTGATAACAATAATTATAAATATAAAACTAGAATGGAGAACTATGGAGTAAAATATTATGAGTGATAGAAAAAATATAAAGAAAATATTTTGTCTAATTATTGGTGGCATTTTATACATTTTTATGCTGATAGCAGGATATAGCATTTGTTCAGCTTATAGTTCGGGTTTGGTGCTTCTTTACACCCCTTTTGTAGTTTTGATATCTGCCTTTATTATAGTTGCTTTTTGGTTTTATTTTTATAAAGACTTATTTGAAACATTTATTATATTTTTAATGTATGTATTTCTTGGCTTTTCATATCTTATAATGGCTCCCTATGCTATAGATAGAAGTTTATCAACTTTTATATTTTTTTATACAGTTCAAAATGGTAGTATTGAAGAAAATAAAATATCTGAAAATTACAAAGATGATTTTATTAAAAAGCGTTTTGATGATGCTGTAAAAGGTAATTTTTTAAAGAAAGAAGGAGAAATATATACACCTCAATTTAGAGCGAAATTATATTATTACGTTATGTATCCTCTAGGAAACATAACAAATACTTTAGATAACTATAAATATTTTGAAAAAGATATTAAAAATAATTCAAAATAGTAAAAGGGATGGGTAAATGTGTAACAGTCTAAAAAAATGCTCAGCATACATATTACTTTTAGTTGTGTCTTTTTTGATTTGTTTAGTTTTCTCTCAAAATCCAATTCATAATTATTATTTTGCTGATGATGCATATTATGAGTATGTAGGTAAACTAATTAATCAAGGCTTTGTGCCATATAGAGATATTTGGGACCACAAAGGGCCTATTGTATATTGGTGGTATGCCATAGGATATAAAATTTATCCAATGACAGGTATGTATTTTCTAGAAGTGTTAAATTTATTTTTATCAATGAGTTTGTCTTACAATATAGCAAAAAGATATTTGAACAACATTTGTTCATTATTGATAGTCATAGTGTTATTTCTTAACATCCCATATAAAGATTCTGTTGGTAATACGGAAATGCTCTCATTATTGCCAATTCTATATTTAATTCATCTTGTTGATATTTATATTAATAAACTTTATTTGAAAAAAATAGACTATATATCAATAGGTTTGATAATATCTATTTTATTTTTTATAAAACCCCTTTATTTAGTTTCGCCTTGTGTGCTTTGTTTATATATACTAAGTGCTACAATAAAGAATAAAGATATAAAAGAGCTAAAAAAATTATTTTTATATGGAGGAATGGGCTTTGTTGTACCAACAATTATTATCTTGATGTGGTTGACAGTAAATCATGCAATAATGGATTTCTATACTAGTTATATAGAATTTAATATTGCATATACCTTAAAGAATAACACAGAAGGTCGTGGATCTCTATGGGGGACGTTTTACTTTTTTGTAAAACAACCAATAATAATTTTATCTACGCTATCTATTGTATATATTTTAATAAATAAAAAGAAACATGAAGTAAAATGCAATAAATTTATATATTTATTAATTATAACCTTTATTATAACATTTGTACTTCTAGTGCTACCTAAAAATATGTATTTTCATTACTTGATTATATTATTTCCTATCATCTTATATCTTTTAATTTTTGCTACAAAAAATGTAAAATCAAATACGGTTTTAATTGTAATTTTAGAAACGTTAATTATAATGTTTTCACATACACTTTACTCTAGTGTTGCAAAACATCATGAAAAAGAATTAGCAAAAGATAAAAAATATCGTGAAATTGCAAGTGTAATATCGCAAGAGCTTGAAAGTAATGAAACATTTGCATCTTTAATATCAGATATGACCAAATTACATCTGTATTCAAATAGACATTCTGCAACTAAATATCCATTTCTTACAATATATAATAGAATTTATCCTGAAAAAGTAAAAGAAGAATTTAGCAAAATAAAACCAAAAATTATAGTTACACTGGAAGATGATGAAATAACATTAGTATCAAAAAAACCATTAAAAATTAATATAGAAAAAAAAATACGTTTATCAGAGTTATTTAATGTAAATGACTATAATGTAATATATAGAAAAAATTCATATATTATCTATAAATTAAAATAAAAAATCTCTTGACTCTTACAAATTTATCCCTAATATACCCTCATATTTTGATAAAAAATAACACTCTGCGGAGTGCCGTCAGTCAGCGAAGGTTCGCCCACTGGCGCAAATTTTTTTTATCAAACAGGTGAAATAACAAAAGGAAAACAAATGTTTGATACATTGACCAATAAGTTAAGCGGTGTATTCGCCAAGCTCGGTTCTCGCGGTGTCTTGAAAGAAAAAGACATTGAAGAGGGCTTACGCGAGATTCGTTTGGCTTTGTTGGAGGCAGATGTTTCTCTTCCTGTTGTTAAAGAGTTTATGAACCATGTCAAAGAAAAGGCAATAGGCGAAAAAGTCATCAAATCAATTCGTCCCGACCAACAGTTGGTTAAAATCGTTTATGATGAACTTGTCAACTTGTTAGGCGCAGAGGCAGAAACAGAATTAAATTTTAAGACCGTTCCGCCGGCAGTTCTCTTGATGGTCGGTTTGCAAGGCTCAGGTAAGACGACAACTTCGGCAAAAATCGCCTTGAAATTAAAGAAAAATAAGCGTGTGCTTTTAGCCTCACTGGACGTTTATCGTCCGGCCGCGCAAGAGCAACTGGCGCAATTAGGTAAACAAATAAACGTTGACGTCTTGCCGATAGTCGCCGGACAAAAGCCGCTTGAAATCACCAAGCGCGCCCTTGAAGAGGGCAAAAAAGGCCTTTATGATGTCCTAATCTTGGATACGGCTGGTCGTTTGCAGATAGATGAAGTTTTAATGGAAGAAGTCGCTTCTGTTAAAAAGTTGGCTAATCCGACTGAAACATTACTTGTCGCAGACGCGCTTATCGGGCAGGAAGCCTGCAATGTGGCGAAAGAATTTAACGCAAAAGTCGGTGTTACCGGTCTTGTGTTAACCCGTATCGATGGTTCGTCCCGTGCCGGTGCGGCATTGTCAATGAAAATGGTTTCTGGCGCCCCGTTAAAGTTTTTGGGAACGGGTGAAAAACTGGAAGATATTGAGGAATTTCACGCTGACCGCCTTGCCGGACGAATCTTGGATAAAGGTGATGTGGTAAGTTTGGTTGAAAAAGCGGTTGAAAATATTAATCACGAAGAAGCCGAAGCCGCCGCCAAAAAAATGTTAAACGGCAAATTTGACCTAAACGATATGTTAAATCAAATGCGCCAAATGCAAAAGCTGGGGTCAATGTCGAGCATAATGGGAATGCTCCCGGGGTTGGCTAAATATAAAGAGCAGATAGAAGCCGTTAATGCGGACGCCATAATGAAAAAACAAGAAGCCATCATTCTCTCGATGACTAAAAAAGAGCGTCGCAATCCGGATATAATTAAGGCATCGCGCAAAAAAAGAATTGCCGCCGGTGCCGGAGTAGAAGTTCATGAAGTTAACAAGTTGCTTAAATCCTATGAGCAAATGTCAACTATGATGAAGCAAATGGGGAAAATGGGGGGCTTAGGCTCTCTTGCAACCCGTTTTATGAAAAAAAGTCCGTTTGGAGGAAATCCCTTCGGCGGGTTTAATAATAACAAATTTCCGTTTTAAGCGGAAAAACGAAACTAACAAATAAACCAGAAAGGAAAAAAATGACAGTTCGTATTAGACTTTCTCGCGGTGGTTCTAAAAAGCACCCTTACTATCGTGTTGTGGCTGCTGACCAAAGAGCTCCCCGTGATGGCAGATTTATTGAAAAATTGGGTTCTTACAATCCTCTTCTTCCCAAAGACCACGCTGAACGTTTGGTTATTGATGAAGAAAAAGTAAAATCTTGGATTGCAAAAGGGGCTCAACCGACAGAAAGATTGCAGAAATTGTTTGCAAACTTAGGTTTGTGCAAAGCACCGGTCATTCACAATCAGCCGAAGAAATCTGCGCCAAAAGCTAAAGCTTTGGAAAGAATTAAAGAAAAAGAAGAAAAGGCAAAAGCTGCCGCTGAGGCTGCTGCTGCCGAGGCTGCTGAATCTGCAGAAGCTTAATCTTTTTTTGATTATAAATTAAGTTTATGTTGCAATAGGTAACGAATGAGTATGAAAAAAGTTTGTTTAGGAAAAATTGTCGGGGTTCACGGCATAAAAGGCGAATTTAAGGTCAAAAGCTATACCGCGGTTGACCGGGATATTGCCTCTTACGGTGAGCTGGAAGACAAAACCGGCGAACTCAAATTTTCGCTTAAAGTTACCGGACACTCCAAAGATTTACTCCGTATCAAAATCAAGGGAATTGATGACCGAACCAAGGCCGAAACCCTGATTGGCACAGAGTTGTATGCCCCGCGCGGCGTTCTGCCGGAACTGAAAACCGACGAGGTGTACTATGAGGCAGATTTGGTCGGCTTAAAAGTGTTTGATGAACAAAAAAATGAAGTCGCGAAAGTTATAGGTTTTTATAATTTTGGCGCTGGAGATATTTTGGAAATCAAGCTTAAAACAGGGCGGGCGGAAATGTTGCCGTTTAACAAAGCCTATGTGCCGGAGATAAATTTGGAAGACGGCTATATTATTGTTGCGTCAACCGCAATGGTGTTTTTTGAGGACGATGAGGACTTAAAAGATGCTGAATGTTAAAATCTTGACCATCTTTCCTGAGCTGTTCCCAGGTTTTTTGGGAGCGTCGCTGACAGGAAAGGCAATGGAAGAGAACAAGTGGCAGCTTAAAACGGTGAACATCAGGGACTATGCTTTTGACAAGCACAAATCCGTTGATGACACGCCGTGTGGCGGCGGAGCGGGGATGATTATGCGTCCGGACGTTTTAGGTCGGGCAATCGCTGACAATCATACCACGGGGCGGATAATTTATATGTCCCCCAAAGGAACACCGCTGACCCAGAAAAAAGCCCGTGAGCTTGCCAACGAAACGGAGTTGACGATAATCTGTGCCAGATTTGAAGGCATTGACGAGCGTGTCATTGAAGCCTTTAATATCGAGGAAATCAGTATTGGCGACTATATCTTAACCGGCGGCGAGCAAGCAGCGCAAATTATGCTGGACGCGGTCGTGAGACTTCTTCCGGGGGTCTTGGGAAACGAAATGTCGCTTGAAGATGAAAGTTTTGAAAACAATCTTCTCGAATACCCGCAATACACCCGCCCGATTGAGTGGGAGGGGCGCACGGTTCCGGAAGTCTTGCTTTCAGGACATCACCAAAAGATAGCCAACTGGAGAAAACAACAGTCCGAAATTGCAACGAAAGCCAAACGGCCTGACTTATTTAAGATTTATCTTGATTCTAAAAATAGTTAGGTGTATAAAGTAAAAAATTTATATAAAAAGGTAAAACTGATGAACATTTTAGAAAACATTGAAAAAGAGCAAGTTGCCAAATTGACCGAAGGCAAGAACATTCCTGACTTCAAAGCCGGCGACACCCTTAAAGTTCACACCAAAGTTAAAGAAGGCGACCGTGAGCGTATCCAAATTTATGAAGGTATCTGCATTGCCCGTAAAAACGATGGTTTGAATTCTTCTTTCACCGTTCGCAAAATCTCTTTTGGTGAAGGCGTAGAACGTGTATTCCCGTTGTATTCTCCAAACGTTGCGAAAATTGAAGTAACCCGTATCGGTAAAGTAAGACGTGCGAAGTTATACTTCTTGCGCGCTCTGCGTGGCCGTTCTGCCCGTATTGCAGACGATTTGTCCGCACAGGCAAAAGCTAAAAACAACGACAAATAGGGCTTTGCTCATAGGTATTAAAAACCCCCGCCGTCTTCAAGCGGGGGCTTGTCTTATTTAAGTCCTAAAAACTTCTTAATCGACCGGATAAAAGTTTCTCGCTTAGGTAGAAAACAAATGGGTTTGAGTTTGTTCGTAACTTCATTTAAACGCATTAAGGCTTCATCGGCGTCTTTTCCGGTAATTTGAGCAATGGCATTGTTGATAATGGCTTGTTTTAGCTCAGAAATGTCAACAGCGCAAGGTTCCCAATCAATATACTTCATATCTTGATGAGAATAAATCGGTAAAATCCCTCGCAAAACATCAAATCGCATATCCGAAGGATGAGCCGTGATAAAAATCACGGGAATTCCCATAGCAACACAAGGCATAGCTACATGAATCCTTGAGGTAATCACAAGCTTTGCTTGCTCTTTGTATTGTTTTAAAATCTCCCTGGCACGTTGCTCAAATTCCATCGCGTCATCTTTAGTCAAAGGATAATGATTCCAAAAATATAAATGGCTGATAGAAAAATCAGCTTCGTCAACAATCTGCTTCGGAAGCCTCTTTAAAACCGCGCGATTAACATCAACAATAAAAGTTTTACCGTCTTGCGGCTCTTGTTCCCTTGCATCCAACGTAAGAGTCATACAGCCGGAAAAATAAGCATTAACCCCGTAAGATAATAGAAAATCACGCGTTTTTCTATCTCTACAGCCAATAGGTTCAAAAGCTTTCATCTTCTTATGGATTTTTTTCTCTAAAAAGAGTTGGTGCGTTTGTTTCTGCTTATTTAAATGAAAACCTAAAAACACCGGAGAAATTTGTTCACTCCAAGGAAACGGAAAAATACCGCAGGAATTTGCAAACCACGATTGCATCACGAGTTTGCAAGGCTCTCCATTATAAGTATCAAGTTCATCCCGATTAATCAAAATTAAATCATCAGCAGAAACGCCGGCTTTTCGATAAATATTTTCAACCGCGATATTTTGAATGCAGTCGCCGATATTGCCGTCTCTTTTCCAGCCGCATTACGGCATATATTTATATTGAATGTAAAAACGTCCAAATTTAGTCACAGTCAGTTCTCCAAGTTCTTAAAAAATCTATTAAATAACAGCAATAAACCAGAGGGTTCTTTTATTATCTTTTGCTTTATTCTATCATACTTAAACCATAATTTCTTTAATTTATGCGTGCTTTCTTTATGCCAAGGTTTAATTCTGCCGGTGTAGTGGATGATAACGGCAGATTTTCTTTTATTTTTCTCTTTTTTAGCATTAGCTGTCGCAAAATTATAAATGCTGTCAACTTCTTTTATTTTATCACGAAATGCAAGGTTGATAATATCTTGGTCTTGATACTTAATCTTTTCGGCATATTCCGCCGTCAGCGTAAGAAGTTTTTGGCTGATTTTATCTTGTCGCATTTTGGGAAGATTAAACAAAATGGCTCCGGCGTTAATGTATAAATCCTCATCGCTAAAACCAATTTCACTCTTATACCCACTCCTTTCAATAAAAAGGTCTTTCACAGCGGCGGCATAGAAGTTGGTAATATCCGTATTATAAAGCTCCTCAAGCGATTGGTTGACAATAACATCCGCATCTAAATATAACGCCTTATCTTCATCAGGCAATAAATCAGCTATCATATAGCGAAAATAAGTTTCTTTCGAGATATAATCAATTGTTGTCGGAACGTCCTTAAACATTTGCACATCAGGAGAAATGTAGCTAACGTCAAAATAAGCATAACGTTTTTTGAGTTTTTGAATCACCCTCTTGTTTTCATCAGAAAAATCAGTTGTAAAAATAAAAAAGCGAAAAGCCGTTTGTGGATTGTTTTCTAAAATGGATGTCAAAACGGTTGTTAAGATATGCGCATAAGAATTATTAACGCTAAAAACAATATTCATATTATTTTCCTTTTTTAACCAATCGTCGGTATGCAAGCCAACGCAAAAATTTATGGTAACGAAACTTCAAAAGTCCGGCTTCATCCAAATCCCTTAATTCATCAGCAAAAGCTTCAAGCATTTCATTCTTATTTTTGTCCGAAGCTCTGAGGCAGCGGTTGTATTGTTGTTTCAATAAATCCGGCACCAAAAAATGCAAAACGGCTTTCTTTTCCATATCATTAAAAGTGTCAAACAATTTAATCAGCGCTTTAACGCCCGTATGATAATCAAGAATATGAGATACTTGTCCTTCTTGTTTTGAAAGCGAAGAATGCCTTAAAGTGTAAAAATAAAGCTTCTCATCAATCATAACTGTTTTCGGCCGTTTAGCTAAAATACTGTATGTAAAAGGAACATCTTCAAATAAAATATGTTCAATAAACTTTTCTTTTTCAAGTAGACGCCTATCATAAAGTTTGGTCCAGACTTCCGCTGGAAATTTATGGTTGCATTCAGCCAGCGGGTTTGCATAGTATTTGGCTTTAATCTCAGGCATAGATATATCTTTTGCCTGTGCAGGCAAATCATTTTCCATAACTTTTTGAAAATCAAAACAAACCATTTCCGCCTGATGTTTTTGCATAAAATAAAGCGCGGTTTCTAAAAGCTTGGGATGTATAGCGTCATCAGAATCAAGAAAATAAACATATTTTCCTAAAGCTTCGCGCAAGCCGGTGTTACGCGCTCCCGATAGCCCTTTGTTTTCTTGATGGATAATCTTAAAACGCTTATCTTTTTTGGCATATTTTTCTAAAATCTGAGCCGAACCGTCAGTTGACCCGTCATTAACGCAAAGAGCTTCAAAATCTGTAAAAGTTTGCGCCATAACGCTGTCTAAACAAAAGCCAAGAAACTTCTCAACGTTATAAACGGGAATAATGATGGAAACAAGTGGCATAATAAACCCCGAAAGTCTTATTTATTGAATAAAAAAACGCTATCATGTCCGCTTATAAATGGCAAGCAATATTTTAAAATAGGCAACACATAAAAAAATATCCCCGAATAATCGGGGATAAGAGATAATGAAATAAAAAATCTATCCTTTCTTGTCAAGCTCAACCAACATCCGGTAATAGTCGATAAAGCGGGTAAGCCTCGCCGTCATGAAAAAGTAATCTTTATCCAGCCAATAAATAAACTGCATAAATTTACGATAATCATGCAAAAGGAGTTGACCGCTATTAATAATGACATTGCCAAAAACAATCTCATTTTTTAATATTCCCGCGCGAGCAATAATCTTTTTTAAGGTCGAGCGGTGAAGTTTAAGCTTTTGCGGATAATTATCAAAAAGCGTGTCAATACCATCATAAAACAAGGTATGTACATATTCATGGTCGAACAAATGCTTAAGAAATGCGAGTGGTAACGCATCCCAAAGATGTTCGGGTGTAATAGGATTAGGCATAATACTTGCTTTATTTTCAAGAATATGCAAAACCTCATCGCTCCATTCAATAGTATTAAACCAATTAGGTGACCCTAATTTAGATACCATTTTTTGATGAAATTTATATTTAAATAGTTTTTCAAGCTGATAAATAATCAGATATAATTCTTTGCCCAATAGTAAGTTGAGCGCGTAAAGCTCAGACAATTGTTCTGTGTCAAGTTGTCTTTTGCTAATCATCCTATCATAAATTTTTTTATCCCGTTCTGAAATAAAAAGTTCAGATAAGTGCGTATAATTAATATGTTTCATTTTAGTCCCTTTATATTAAGTAAAACAACAAAAATTCATACCGCTAAACAAAGCCGGTATGATACCAATAAATTTAAGGGAGCTCATATAATAAAAATAGCGCAAAACGATGTTTATCTGAAAAAAAATATAGCTAAAAGTTCTATAAATATAAAATAACCGATACGCCAAAAATACATAGTCGTTGACAACTGATTTTCTTTTATATAAATTAAAGCAAATAAAATAATAGGAGCAGATAATGGAATTTGAAAACAAAACCCTGAATATTGAACAAACCAACACAAACGGCGTCTTAGTTTGCAAATTAACCGGTTGGCTTGACCCGAACACAACGCCGAAATTGGAAGAAGAAATTAATTTAGCCGGTGTAAAAGAGCTTGTTTTTGATATGCAAAATGTCGAATATGTTTTTTCGGCAGGGCTCAGAGCCTTTTTATATTTTGAAAAAATGATGAAAGCATCCGGCGGAACAATGAAACTTATCAATGTCTCGGATTTTATCAAATCAATTTTTGAGATGGTCGGCTTTCAAGAAATTATTGAAAATACTAAATGATTTGTAAAAGTAGAAAATGGCTGAAAAAGCAATCTTTGGCTTTTAAAATAAGCTTGGGCGTTTTACTATGTTCGTTTATGGGCGTTGTTATTCTGTTAAGCATTGTGACAAAGCGCTCTGAAACCATAATCAAGGAACAAATCCTTAAACACTCGCAACATACTATCAGTGCATCGGTTGAAAATATCAGCCATTTAATAACCAAAACCGAACAAGCTTTAAGAGCCTTAAGAAACACTTTAAACCAACTTGATACGGATGATACGGAATCTATTGAAATCGCCCTGAAATCAACCATTAAGGCAATCCATAATTCAGGATTTAACTTATCCCATGTTGCTATATATTCTTTTCCTTCTAAAACAGCCGCTTGGGGAAAATTTTATTCAGCCTATGCCCAAGACGGCGAGTTTTTTTACAAAAACGAAGAAAACAAAAATTTTTATAAAGAATTTCCTTGGTTGAAAGATGTTGAAAAAGAAGAAAAAATTGTTTGGTCTGAACCCTACGTCAGCCCGAACAGCCCGACGCCCAGAATGGTCATCACTTGCGTTTTGCCTTTTAAATTTCAAAAAACAGACGATTTTACCGGACTTGTTTCAATTTCAATTGATTTAGATAATATCAGGCAATATCTTGACAAGTCGCCGTTTCAAGACGAAGGAGAACTTGTCCTTCTCTCTAAAAAAGGGTTGTATATAACCCATCCTAATCCGAAAATAAATATGAAAACGTCTATTTATGAATTAGCCGAAAAGCTGAATAATAAAAAGTTATACCAAATAGGTCAAAAAGTCCTCTCCGGACAATCCGGTTATACCCAAATGCCGTTTTCTTCCGTTTATGAAGCCCCGACAGTTTTCTTTTATGCACCGATACCTTTGCTTAATTGGGGATTGTGTTTAATTTATTCAAAAAAACAGTTGTTTAAACCGGTATATGATTTGCAGATAATGATAATTGTTTCAGCAATTGCCGGAATTTTAATTATGCTGTTTTTAATTGATAAAATTTGCTATTATTCAACGCGGCCGCTGCAAAATTTGGCAAAAGTGGCAATGCAGTACGGCAAAGGGGATTTTTCTCAAAATGTTTCCGAATTGCGTTCAGGTGATGAAATCGGAACGCTGTCAGATGCTTTTGGTAATATGCGCACTAATCTGCTGGAATATATCAAAAAAGAAACAATGCAGGCTGCCGAAAAGCAAAAAGACTTAAGTGAACTTGAAATCGCCAAACAAATCCAGCTCTCGGCACTTCCGGCAGATTTTCCCGAACATGAATTGTTTGATATTAGCGCTTTAATGATTCCGGCCAAGCAGATTGGCGGAGATTTTTATGATTTCTTTTTCTTAAATCAACATAAAATAGCGCTCGTTATAGCCGATGTTTCCGGCAAAGGAATTTCCGCTGCGCTATATATGATGCGCGCTCAGGAAGTTATCAAACACACCGCAAGATATACTAAATCCGTTGCTAAAATTTTTGAACGGGCTAATAATATCTTATGCGAAGGCAATAAAACCTGTATGTTTGTGACCGCCTTTCTTGCTGTCATTAATCTGCAAACCGGAGAAATGGAATATGTCAATGCCGGACATTTACCGCCGTTTTTAGTGGATGAAACCGGTTGTACGCCGATTCCTTTAAAACAAAATTTTGTTTTAGGCGTAAGGTCGGGATGCGTTTATAAAAAAGAAAAACTTAAGCTGAAGCCAAACAGCCGGCTGTTTCTATATACGGATGGCATTACCGAAGCTCAAAATCTTCAAGGTCAGTTTTATGGGCAAAAACGGTTGCATACAGTTTTAGAAAAAAATTCTCCAACTCCTCAAAAAACTATTCAAAATGTCATCACGGATATTCGTCATTTTGCTAACAATGCGCCGCAATCTGACGATATTACAATGTTGTCTTTTCTTTATCGCAAGCAAGATACAAACGATTTGACCATAAAAGCAGACATCAAAGAACTGCATAACGTGCTGGCATTTATAGAACACGATATGAAACACAAAAAAATAACGCCGGAAATTCGCTCTAAAATAATCGTTATCGCTGAAGAACTGTTTAGCAATATTGCGTTATACGCGTATGAAACAAATGGTATGGTTCGCATTAAAACCTCAATACAAGAGGAAAACTACTGCCTGACATTTGTTGATAACGGCAAGCCTTATAATCCGCTAAAACACCAACAGCCGGATATTTCAAAACCGGTGGCGCAAAGGTCAGTCGGCGGGCTGGGGATATTCATTGCCAAAAACATGGCAGATAGCATAGAATATGTATACCAAAACAATGAAAATGTATTAGAGGTAAAAGTAAAAATAAAGAAAATTTTATAAATCAGATAATGTTAAACCAAAATATTTTATATTATTCAGCCCCTTGGTCAAAATGATTAGTTTTCTATTGCCACATCAAAAGAAACGGTTGACACACGTCCCATCTCATCAACCGCTTTAACGATGTTTTGTCCGATAATAGGCGTTATCTCTAAAATTTCTTCAGGTTTGGTCATCCCAGCCAAACGATTGTTGGCAAACCAATAAATATGTTGCGTGTCAGTATCGGCAATGGCTTTTAAAACAATCTTTTCCTCATTAATTTTATAAGAACGAAATAAAAAACGACTATGCTCTGCCGGCAGTACAATTTGCGGTGCTTTGCCAACCAACATCGGCTCAACATAAGCGCAGTCTTCGCCAAACGCCGGAGGTCTTCTAATGCGGATACCGGCTTTGGCATACGCTTCCAAAACATCAGACGTCCAAAAATTATAACTCTTAAGCACGGTTTTCGGCGGTTCATGGCGGCAAGCTCTCAAGCCGGTTTTAACATCAAGGGCAATCAGTCTGGTGACGTTAGAAACTTTAATGGACGAAACGCCGGGGATAAAATAAGACTTGGTCTTTTTTTCACAAAAGGCGTTGGCAATATCGCCCGTGTCTTTGCAAACATCAACCTCAGCCAAATTTAAATCTTTATCAGGCAAAAGCTTTTTAGGCATTTGCTTTTGACCGGAGAGGGTGTTAATCAGCCGAAACATAAGAGGGGCTGCCATATCCCTGCCGACAAAGGCGTGATTTGGTTCACCATTAAAATTCCCGACCCAAACCGCCACGACGTATGCTCCCGCAACCCCTACGCTCCAAGCATCTTTATAAGCATAAGAAGTGCCGGTTTTCCAAGAAACCGGAAAATCAGGATAGTCCGGAGATTGGTTTTGGCTAAGCATATAAAGCGTTAAAAAAGCCGCCTCCGGAGTCAAAAGCTTCTGAGAAGTTGTTTTTTGATTTTTTAAAAAACGAAGTTCTTGAAACTCTCCCCGGTTATAAAGCATGGCATACATTGCCCCTAAATCTGCCATAGAAACTTCAACCCCGCCCAGCGCCATTGCCAAGCCGTAAAAAGAAGCGCGTTTGAGTTTTTTAATCCCGCATTTTTGCAATAAATCATAAAAGTTGTCTTCTTTAACCTTAAACAGCAAATCAACTGCCGGAATATTGCGGCTCTTTGTCAGTGCCTCGGTTGCGTTAACCAGCCCCATAAAAGAATAATCAAAATTTTCCGGCGTATAGACACCATAGCTTTTAGGGACATCTTTTAACATACTGAGCGGATGGATAATTCCTTTTTCTAAAGCCAACGCATAAATAAAAGGTTTAAGAGCAGACCCCGGCGAGCGCAAGGACGAAATGCCGTCAACCTGTCCGTATATGTTTTTGTTAAAGAAATCCGCCGAACCCACATACGCCAAAATATCCATATTTTGCGCATCAATCACCAGCGCCGCCGCATTGTAAACCCCGAGCCGGTTATTTTCACGCACATAGTTTTGCAAAATCTGCGTTGCCTCCTGATGAAGGTTTTTATCTAACGTCGTTTTAACCTCACCCGCGCTATTCTTTAAAACCATCCGGACAAAATGCGGCGCATAATGCGGCAAATAAACCCCGCTGGCAAGCTTCATATCTAAAAAGCGGTTTTGCGGATGTTTATATGTTTTAAGCCAAAGCTCTTTAAGGCGGTCGTAAGCAATACGGTTGGCTTCTTTGCCAAGAGATGTTAAGAGTGTTCGTTTGCCAGGATTTTGCGGGATAACTGTTAAAGCCATAATTTGCGGCAAGCTAAGCTCAAAAACCGGGGTTTCAAAATAAATCAGGGACGCCGCGCCAATCCCTTCAATATTTCCGCCGTATGGCGCAAGGTTAAAATAGGCTTCCAAAATCTCCTCTTTGCTATAAAACAGCTCAATTTGCAAAGCTCGGAGCATTTGTTCAAGCTTTCCTGAAATGGTTGACGAATCAATATCAAAAACAAGGCGCGCCACCTGCATTGAAATTGTCGAAGCCCCTTGCTTACGACCGCCTGTCGCCATATCATACAGCGCTCGGAAAACGCTAAACGGGTTAACCCCGAAATGGTAATAAAACATTTTATCTTCATAAAGCAAAAGCATTTGCTTGGCTTCATCAGGAATTTTATCAGCGGGGACATATAAGCGGTATTTATCATCTAAACTCAGCGTCAGTTGTAAAAGTTTGTCGTCTTTATCATAAACGGCTGAGGAAAAACTGTATTTTTCCCATAAATCCGGTTTGGGAACAAAGCACAATAAAGCGCCGTACAAAACAACAATGCCTAAAATAAAGCCAAGCCGGCGTTTATTAAAAAATAACGCAATATGACAAATAACGCTATTCACCGGAAATAATGACTCCGGTTGCCGAATTAGCCCGAACCAACGGCATATAAAGAGCTTCACCGTAAACCGGCGGCAAAACAAAACGTCCCTCGGCAACAACTCTGACTTTATAGCTGATTTCATTCAGAGCATTATCAGCCGAAGTTTGCACCACAACTCTGTCTTCGCGGACATCAACGCTGTCAGGTGTTCTATCAGAAGTGACACTGTCATCAATAACCTCAAAACATCCCGGCAATAAATCAACAATTGCCACATCGTTAATCCGTTGGTTGGAAAGACCGCGATAACGAATCTTGACCGTCAGTTCATCGCCGTTTTTAACTAAAGTAACCGGCTCTTTTTTGTCGTTATAGATAAATTTTTCTATTTCCAGCCCCTGAGCCAAAGCTTTAACTTCTCCTTTTACAAAACCTTGTTGCGAAACCATATAGTAGAAAGGCTTGTTGGCAGAAGCTTTAATCTCTTTTGTTTGCGGGGTAAACGTTGCCGTCGCAAAGGGGGCGTTGACAACAGGTGTCATCCCGTCAAAAGAAATTTGGCTGTCAGCAACATCATCCTGCATATTGTTTAATGTCAAAAGAGCAAAAGCGGCGCTTGTCGTATCAAACCGACCATCGTTTAACAGCTCTAAAAGCTTGTCAATGTGTTCTTTCGAACTGAATTTTTTGTTTTGACCGAAATGGGTGGTCATTAAATAGGCGTTGATAACATTTTCATCTTCCCTTCTGCGGTTGGATTGATAAAGTCCGGCAAGTTCGGATGCCTTGTTTTCATCTTGCAATAACTTATAGCTTGCCGCCATAAAAGACGCCGCCAAACTGTTTTTCCACGTCTTGGCATATTTTTGCTCATAAAACTGCTCCAGCTTGAGCAAATAGTTTGTTGTAATCTCTCCGTTTAAGGTCAAAACATAAATGCTGTACGCTACCACAAAATCATCTAGTACATAAGGGGTGCGGCTTGCCGTTTCTTTACAATATCCCAAAGCTTTTTTTAACATATCAGAAGATACAGGCATCCCCAACTCTTTTGCTTTAAGCAGGAAATGGGTCGCATAAACCGAGTCATATTCATCAGCCGGCAGCCAAGTTGAACTCCAAGCTCTGAAGCCGCCGTTTATAAGTTGCCGCTCTGAAAGTTTTTGCAACACGTCATCAAACACGCCGTAAATGTCAAAGTCTTTAATGAGCTCAGGGCGCTTAAAAAAGATTTCCATTGCGGGAAAAATTCTGCTGACAGATTGTTCTGTGCAAAAATAAGGGAATTTATCCAAATATTTCAAAAGACCTGTTGCTAAAACCAACGGTGAAGAAGAAGCCGAAAGCTGTTGAACCCGAAAATCATCATATAAATTCTCAATTTTATCAAACGTTACGTTCCTCTTAGCCCGCCCCAAGGCAAAATGGCTGGAATAAGACACCGCCGGACGCACGCTCATCTGATAAGTCAGACCGGACAGATGTCCAGATTTGTCTTTAACCTGAAAATGTAAAGCTTTGGCACCGGCTTTAGCAAGCGCTTTGAGGCGAAACTTAACCAAACTTTCTTTATCAGGTGCGAGTATAGCCGTTTGCTTGCTTTCTCCGATAATTTCAAACGCGTCATCTGCTTTAAGCTCAATGTCGATATTGTTTTCATCTAAAGGTTCTTCTAAAAGATTGTCAACGCTAAGCCCGATAACAAACTCATCTCCGAATGAAACAATATAGGGACCACTTGCCGTGAGGGCAAAATCCCCTCGTGACAAAACCGTTGTTTCAGCACTGCCAAAACCGTTTTCGGAAACACCGACCGCCATAACCTTAATCTCGCCGTTAAATGTTTCGGGAACCTGATAAGTATATGCCGCGCCATTTTCATCGCTTTCAAGAATGCCGCTCCAAAACGCAACCGCTTTATCGGTTTTTCTTGCAAACGGATTAAGGTTTTTGGCTAAAGCTTCTTGTTCAAACCCGTCGCCGCCGCCGCTTGCCGCCAGTGTTCTTAAAAATTTTATATCCGGCATAACCAAATCCATAATTTGCGAGGTCACAACCCGAAGCGCTTTTTTCTTCATAAACGCTGCCAGAGGATTGGGAAGTTTATAATCCGCCGCTTGCAAAATGCCGCTGTTAACGCCGTAAACAATGATGTTTGCTTTATCATTGGTTTTATATTTGATAACAAGAGGGGTGCCTGATTTAACTTTTTGAGGTGCTTCAAGGCTGATATTTAGTTTTCTGGCTTCTTTGTCGATGTTAAACGCCGCCGCGCCATAACTGAGCGCCGGCAAATAAATTTCTTTGGATTGGACATCGCGGAAAAAAGCAACGTTAAGATAAGCATTGCCTTCAACGCCTTGGGGCAAAACAATCTTCTCCTCAACAGAGGTCGTTTGCGTCTTAAACCATTTATAAGCATAAACGTTATCACGTTCAATCGTCATCAGCCCATAGCCTGTATAAGGCGCGGTAATCTGAACAGAAATAGTATCGCCGGGCTTATATTCATCTCTGTCAAGTTTTAGCCCGAGACCGGCTTCTTTATCCACCTTATGACCTAAGTTGGCTTTGCCTGCAACGCTATACTCAACCATAGCCAAAACCAAACCGTCTGTATCTTCAAGCTCTAAAACATACTCACCCGCTTCATCGGTTTTAAGTTTTTCCGTTGAGCCTAAAACCGAAATGTCGTAAGCTCTTTTGGCGATAAGCTTAAGCTTGGGCACCATCTGATAGCGATAGGTGCCGTCATCCATTTCTTTTAAGCTTGAAACGTAGCTTCGGCTATATAAGCTCAAAAACAAGCCCTTTTGCTCAATTTTATCAAGCTTGTTGTCAATAGCGATAAATTTAACCTCTCGAGATGAATCTTTATGAATATAATCTAAAGCGCCGTTGGCTTTCCAGCCGATAAGAAATTTATTTAAAGAAACCAAGCTTTCTAAGTTTGTTGTAACGCTTCTGCCGCTGCCAAGTTCCAGTCCGTCAACAGTAAGATAAAGCCGATAAGCCCCTTGCTCAAATTTTGCTAAATCTATTTCAAACAAGCCTCTTCCGTCCGCGTCTGTCGTTATTTCGGGCAAATCCTCTTCATAAGGGCGTGCTTTTTGCTTCTCATCACGTTTAGGGTCCCTAAAAGCAAAGCCATCGTATTTCTTAAATGAAAAGTCAGCCGGAACAAGTCGGTAAGTTGCCGCGAGTTTGTGTCCGACAGCCGGTTTTCCGTATAAATTGGATAAAGAGAACGCGGCTTTAACCATTTTTTCATCAAGCCAGCCGTCACCTGCATTGTCAAGCCATTTCCCCTCAATTCTTAAATTATCCGGAGCAAATTCTTTAACTCTGAAAGAAGAGCCTGCAATATAGAGTTTGTCATTATATCTGCCTTTTGTGTATAACGAAACGGTATACCGACCGGTAAACGCGCTCATCGGAACATTAAAACGCGCCTCCATTAATCCAAAACGGTCACTTTTGAGCTGATATGATGCCACCGTATCCCCATAAGGATTGTCAATTTCCAGTGTTACCGGCAGATTAAACGGGACATTTAAATCATTTTGCCGGATTAAAACGCCTAAATGAGCTGTTTCGCCCGGACGATAAATGCCGCGGTCGCTAAACACCATTCCCTTAAACGCATCAACGTCAAAATCATATTCGCCGCCCACGTCAAAACGCGACATTGCAAGCCGTCTTTTCGCATAAGAAATCGGCAGAAAAGACACGTCATCACCATAAACAACTTTATAGACAACCGCTTTTTTATCTTTTTTTAAATTAGAAAAATCAGGAATTTTAGCCACACCTTGTTCATTTGTTTTGGCTCTCAAAATAGCAATGCCGTTAGCGCCCAAAACTTCAACCACAGCCCCGCTGAGAGGTTTTTGCTCAAATATATTGGAGATAAAAACATCATGCGTCTTATCCAAATTATCTTTAACCACAATGCCCAAATCTGTCATAACAATCAGTCTGCTGTCTTCGGCACTGTAATGGTACTCATCGGCATACCCTCTGAGTTTAAGCAAAAAAATGCCCTTTTTATCCTTAAAAAACTCATTCATATCAAGCGAAGAATAATCAGGCTTTGCCGGATGCTTAGGGTAGACATAAAGCTTTTTTTCAAAAATTTCGGCAATATTGTCTTCCGAAAAATCATAATTTTTGAAAAACGGATGAGTAAAGTCACCGTATGTCTGCGTTGCCAAATGGTTTAAGGTTGAGTTGTCAATCTTGGCAACCGAGAGCCGAAGCTCGTTAACGCCTCTTGACACAAATGCCAGCTTGCGGCTCCCTTGGCGGGACAATAAAGAACCGCTTAAAGCAATTTCCGCTTGCTTGGGGTAGGGGGTAAACTCTGTTGTTTCAATAACACTAGCCCCGAGTTCAAACCCTTCAACAGACTGCAAATTTTTACCTATTTTAACAACCAAACAACCGTCTTGGCGGTCTAAATTATATTTAAAGCTATGGTTTTTAAGCTGTTTTGCTTCGGAAATTTCCGTAAATTCAAGCTTTTTTGCGCCGCTGACTGACCAAATAATGTTTCTTGCTTGATTAAGCGCTTCAGGAAAATTATAACAAGGCAAGTCAACATAATAAAGTTCTAAATGCTTGGCTAATATCTCAGGGTTAACCGCCGCCGAGAAATTAACAAAGAAAACCTGCTCGGGGTTGCCCTCGTTGTAAATAATGCGCGAGGTGACGGAGTTTAACTTAAAATAGCTTTTGCCGTCAGGAATGTTAATTGTAGTGCTGATTGCTTTTTCAATTGTTTTTTTATTTGTTGTATTACCGGCTCCTTGCACGCTTATTTGCACAAAATCCGCCTCTTTTTTGATTTTAAGCGGTTCGGACATCACGTGCAAAACCGTGTCCGCCTCGCTTAAGCGATACGAAAAGCCATATTTGCTGCCATCAACGGATTGAACCGAAATCTTTTCTTTTAAATCTTTTGTATCAAGCGGATAATTAAATCTAAAAGACGCAACCGCGGCTTTGTTGCTAAAATCGCGTGGGTCTTCATAAAATTCGGAAGAAATCACTTCTCCTCTGAAAACCGGTGCCAAAAATGAAAAACTTGTCTTTTTTAATTTAATATGCGGGCTAAACAAACTCTTTGGCAAGCGAACATGATATTTAACGCCGGCAAGCCAGTTTTTTTCGGGAATAAATTGTAATACAAAGGGAGACAGAAAACGCCAGCTGCCGGAAATAGCCGGAGAAATCTCAATTTTGTCATTTAGTGCTTTGTCGATTTTATCAGCCGCCGCCACCGGTTGGGAAAAAGAAACCGTTAAAGGTCTGGGGTGTAATTTGTTATCAATAATAAGCGTGTCTTCAGAAAGGGTAATATTGCCAATAGAGGCTTCTATCCGCTTTTTTGCAAGCAGTTGATAGTTTCCGCTCATTCCAAACCACAATAAAAAGGCAATAAATCCAAGCCCTAAAATACTCCAAACCGCATTTTTTAAAGAAAATCCCCATTTTTTAAACATATTACCCCCGCTGTAGTTTTTATAAGTATCAATTAGGCTACTTTAGGACCTAAAAATAGTCAATGGCGGTTTTAAAAATAATCACGATGTTTTTTATGAATTTATAAATATAAAAGGCATATACCAAAAGAAATATGTAAAACAAAATCCAAACACAAAATATATTTTATTGACATTTTTATCAAATCAGGTATATCATCTAAATGATAAATAATACTATTTTGGGAGGTTATATGCTTGATATTTTTTATGGAATTTCCGCATTAGACTTGAGTGAGCAATATGCAATATTCGGAGTTCTGGCGGTTGCCTTTATCGGCTTATGGTACACTTGGTTTCTAAAAAAACAAGTTATGGCTAATGACGCCGGCACAGGCAAAATGGTTGAGGTATGGACGGCGATTAAACAAGGGGCTGATACATACCTTAAAAAACAACTTAAATCAATTTTGCCGATGATAGCAATTTTAACGGTTTGCTTATTTTTGTCGGTTTATATCGTGCCGGTTTCAGCGGAAGCTAAAATCAGATTTTCCGCATACAGCGATGAAACGGTAAAATTAATTATCGCTTTCGGTCGTGCCGGTTGTTTTATCTTGGGTTCTTTGTTTTCTTTACTTGTCGGGCAAATCGGTATGCGTATTGCCGTTGCCGCAAACGTGCGCGTTGCGTCCGCATCAAAGCGTTCCTTTGGCGAAGCATTAAAAATCGCTTATCGCGCCGGCACTTGTACCGGTATGTTAACCGACGGTCTTGGCTTGATGGGCGGAACCATTATCTTCATCATCTTTGGCATTGCCGCACCTGACGCTTTGCTCGGGTTTGGTTTTGGCGGAACGTTGGTTGCCTTGTTTATGCGTGTCGGCGGTGGTATTTATACCAAAGCTGCCGATGTCGGCGCAGACCTTGTCGGCAAAGTCGAAGCCGGTATTCCGGAAGATGACCCGAGAAACCCTGCCGTTGTGGCTGACCTTGTCGGGGATAACGTTGGCGATTGCGCGGGTATGGCTGCCGATATTTTTGAATCTTATGAAGTAACCATTGTTTCCGGTCTAATTTTAGGTCTTGCCCTGTGGCACATAACCGGTATGTATGAATGGATTGTCTATCCGCTGTTAGTCCGCGGTATTGGCGTTTTCTGCTCCATTATCGGTACATACGCCGTAAGAGATAACGGCTTAAAAGGCAATGCGATGAAAGCCATCTTCAAAGGCTATGTCACGTCTGCGACAATTTCTATCATTTTATTTGCCGTAGTTGCTTATTTCTATTTGCAAAATTTGCATTGCGGCTGGTGGCGACCGTTTTTGGCTGTGACCATCGGTGTCTTTTTGGCTATGGCAATTGATAGAATTACCGAACACTTTACCGGTACAACCGGCGCTCCGGTTCATGAAATCAAAAAATCAACCGATACCGGCGCCGCTACTACAATCTTGAGCGGACTGGCTGTCGGGTTAGAAAGCTCGGTTTGGTCGGTTTTGGTTATCGCCATCACCATTTTTGCCTCAGTGTTAATTTTTGGGACGATTGACGGTTTAGCCGGCGCTGAAAAGGTGACATATATCCTGTATGGTGTTGCCATGACCGGTATCGGTATGCTCACCTTAACCGGTAACAATGTTGCGATGGATTCTTTCGGTCCGATTGCCGATAACGCTAACGGTATCGGGGAGATGTCTTGGCATGATGACAAGAGCGCCAAAACCAAAAAAGCCCGCCAAATTATGGCTGACCTTGACAGCGTTGGCAATACCACCAAAGCCATCACCAAAGGTGTGGCGATAAGCTCTGCCGTCATTGCCGCGGTAAGCTTGTTTGGCTCATATATGGTGGATGTCAGCAGCGTGCAGGAAGCCTTAAACAGCACTTGGGCAAAAGAAGGCTTAAACCAAAGTTTGGAATTGCTGAAAAACATCGGTATTGTTGTTTCCAATCCGGTCGTTTTTGTCGGTATGCTAATCGGTGCGGCTGTGCCATGGCTGTTCTCCTCTTTTGCCATCAACGCGGTAAGACGTGCGGCAAGCTTAATCGTTGAGGAAGTTCGTCGCCAGTTCAAACTCGGCATTCTTGAAAACAAAGCGAAGCCGGACTATGACACGACAGTTGCTATCTCAACCGCTGCCGCGCAAAAGGAACTCATCATCTTGGCTATGCTGGGTATTGTTTCGCCGATATTTGTCGGACTGTCACTCGGTGTTGAAGCTTTGGGTGGTTTCCTTGCCGGTATCATTGTTTCCGGTCAATTGCTCGCGGTGTTTATGTCTAACGCCGGTGGCGCGTGGGATAATGCAAAAAAGCTGATTGAAGACGAGCCGAGCAGTATTGCTCATAATACCGGTAAAGGCTCGGAACGCCATAAGGCAAGCGTTGTTGGCGATACGGTCGGTGACCCCTTAAAAGATACCGCGGGTCCTGCCTTAAACCCGATGATTAAAGTGGTTAATATGGTAGCAGTCATCGTTGCGCCAATCGTTGTGGCCTACAATAATGAATACACCAAACTTTCCGCATGGGGCTGGTGTATCGTTATTTTCTTACTTGCCCTATTAACTTTTGTCATTATGAGGAGCAAAAAACAAGCTTCCGAATAATGCTCTGAGTTAAGCTCAAGCCCTCGTGTTCATCAAAACCCGAGGGCTTTTTTATAACTAAAATAAAGTAACCCGACACAAAATCATAACGCGTACAAAGAACGCTGATGTAGATTTACGGAAGTTGAAATTCAAACTTATCTAATTTTATCAAGATAGGATTGTTTAATCAAATTTATAGCATAATCAAGCGCCTCATCATCAGATAAAATTATTCTATAATCTCCGTTGCCCCAGTGTCCGGTGGAGGAGACATCTTCGGCTAATTTATCAGGGTCATCAAGCTTGCCTTTAGAGAGATTGAGGGTTACCTTTAATTTGCTCCGTTGTATCTCAACATCACAGATGTTGCTGTCCATCTTAAAGGCAATATAAAGTTTCTTCGGTTCAACAGATATAGTGTCATCCAAAGCCAAAATTCTATTTCTGAGTTCATTATAGAGTTTTTGTATATTTTGCGAACCATGCTGAAAATGGGAATCTTCATTATATATTGCAGAATTTTGTATTGCCTCAGCTAATTCTTCGTCAAGAACTTCATGCCCTTCGGGTTTCATTTTCTTTAATCTGTTAGGCGTTTCAGATATTGAGGCTATACTTTTTAAAATGTCATAAGCATCTTCAGCAGACATATTATAAAATTCACGAACACGCTCTTTACCATCAAATGTATCTATACTTCTTAATGAGGGATTTAATTTGTCTATCAAATTGTGTAGTTGTAAATCTGTAAGTCTTTTTTCCACTTCGTATACGCAATAAACTCTGAAAGCATAAGGGATACATTCGCTTCTGTTTAACTGCTTTAACCTCTTTTCCAAATCATCGGCATATCCTATTTTAACATATTCGGGAAATGAGGGATTCGTTAATATATATATAACACCTTTTGCCATTTATAGTCTCCGTATTCAAGCCCATCGCTTATTTCATTTGATAACATTTTTATCGAAATTTTTTTATTTTGCAACAAATAACTGTAAAATAATGATAAATTTTATATTTGGAAATTTATGTAGTAAGTGTGCTCTCTTAACAATAACCTCGGATTTGAATTCGTCATCTGTTGTATCACCTTGCTGAAAGTGTCAAAATACAGCAATCAAATAGATATCCCTGGATAAACCCGTGGTTCTTAGGAAAGGCTCCTTTTATGTGCCTTTCTTTACAACTCCAAACGGAGCTGACCTAAATTCCGTTGTCCTTGATGTTTTACATAATTTTTTATCACTTCTTCATTTGCTCCAACGCTGCTAACGAAGTATCCCGTTGACCAAACTATGTTTTCCTTAAAATACACCCGTGATAACCACTAATACCGCGCCCTTAATGCCGAAGCAGATTGGCTTTTCATCTGTGCCATTACATCTGAAATACTATACTTAGGCGGTATTTCCATTACAAAATGTATATAGTCTTTATCAAAGCCAATCTCTTCTATTTCTACTCCTGGGATACTTCGTATCAGCTTCGAGAACAATTTTCTCAGATAATCAACGACACCGGGATTTAGGATACGTCGGCGATATTTTGTTACCCATACTATATGATAACTTAAACTATATGTTTCGTGTGAACTTTCTACGAATCTCATACTGATATTATATCGACGACTTTTTATTCATCCACCACTAAAGTGGTGGTTTTCTACAAGGATGCAATAAAAAACTACCCCATTGCTAAAACAATGGGGTAGTTTTTTAGCTGGTATAGATTTATTGAACAAGAACAAAAATAAGGTATAACTTGATGTTTTTTACTAAATTTTGTGAAATAAATTTTCCAAATAGTATATAGGGGAGAATGAAAATAAAATGATTGAAAACTTTATTAAACATACTAATGCACTTTTGTATAATAGTTTTTGCAGAAAAAGTTGTTAGTTTCTTCATCTTTTCTTTTCTATTTAAGGAGATTTAGTTTATAAACATTTCAATAAAATTTAGAAGAAAGATGAAATGGAAAAGACAATAGTTGAACTTTTTGCAGGTGTTGGTGGCTTTAGATTAGGTTTTGAAAGAGCATCTAAAGACTGGCAAACTGTGTGGGCAAATCAATGGGAGCCAGGCAAAAAAAATCAATATGCTTTTGATTGTTATAAATATCATTTTGAAAAATTTGGTGGTATTAATCAATTTAGCAATATGGATATAAGTTCTGTCGATGTAAAAAATATTCCAAAGCATACTCTACTTGTAGGAGGATTTCCTTGTCAAGATTATTCCGTTGCAGGAACAAATGCTAAAGGTATTGAAGGTAAAAAAGGTGTTTTATGGTGGGAAATTAAACGAATTATAGAAGCTAAACGACCACCTTTCATTTTATTGGAAAATGTTGATAGATTAATCAAGTCACCGGCAAAGCAAAGAGGTAGAGATTTTGCTATTATGTTAGAGTGCCTGAATCAGTTAGGGTATGGTGTAGAGTGGCGTATCATCAATGCAGAGGAATATGGATTGCAACAGAGACGTAGAAGAATATTTATTTTTGCTTATAGTAAGAATACAAAGTATTATCAACAATCTAACCATGATTTTTTTGAAAAATGTTTTCCAATTAAATCTTCCGAAACCGTAAGCACCATAGTTTTACCTAGCAATTTATTAGAAATTTCGAATAAGTTTAGTTTTCTTTTTGGTAATAGTGGAAAGATGTTAAATGGTCTTATCTCAACATGTCGCGTATATGCCGATATATGTACCAAAAATATCACATTGTCAGATATAATGATTGATAAGGCTGAAAAAGAATATTTTTTGACACCTGAATTATTGGAAAAATTCAAATATATGAAAGGTGCAAAAAGGGAAGAGAGAACAGCAACTTCTGGTTTTAAGTATTTTTTTTCAGAAGGTTCGATACCTTTTCCTGATATATTAGATAGACCTGCGAGAACAATGCTAACAAGCGAAGGAAGTAATAACAGAAGCACACATATAGTTGCTGATAAAACGACAGGAGAGTTAAGAAAATTAACACCTATTGAATGTGAAAGAATCAATGGTTTTCCAGATAATTGGACTGATACAGGAATGCCTAAAAATTTCAGATATTTTTGTATGGGTAATGCTCTAGTTGTTGATTTGATAGAAATTATGGCTAAAGAAATAAATAAAATCTTCGAACAAGAAATATATATTTAATTTATGATATTAACTATATATTAGGTTTAAAATATTAAATTTATAACCTAATATATATTCAATTATTGTATTTATGCTATTGCTTTAAAATTATATTTTGAGTAATATCTGAAATATCTCCCAAACGTATAGGAGCAACCCCCATACCTCTTTGAAAGCGAGTCATTATTTGGGAGAAGCTCAATCTCTCTTGTAAATACTCTATGACTGAAATGTGCGACAGCAAAGTATTATATCTACCATTTTTTGAGTCCCACGCTTGTTTCATTATTTGAGTAGCACGGTAATAGTATTTACAGTCTTCATTTTGTACAAGTAAATCATTATAGACTAAATATGCTTCAAGGGAAACGCCTCTAGGAGTAATTGATGATAAATGATTTAATACTTTTTCAGAAAATACTGGTTTATAATATTGAAAAGAAAGAACACCTGTTTTTACGGTATTATCAATAGAATTTATATCTTCATAATGATAATTATCTTTGATTAAAGTATATCCATACATGAAAGCCATTCTAAAGAAAATTCCGGCTAATATTGATAATAATGTTTTATCAGAGGAATGTATATCCGTTAAATCGTCCCATATATCAGGGAAAGATAAATCTTTAATGTAGCTACCATTTGAAAGTTGCAATTTAGGTCTAAAATCCCATGGTCTAAGCTTTTCAGGAGAAGATACTATGGTTTCCTTTCCTGGATATTGTATAAAAACTTTCTCACCATTTTTTGTAGTATGAAGAAGTAATTTCCTTTCAAGATTCTGAAATTTTAATCCTTTTTTCTCTAATTTTGAAAACTGTTCAATGTTGAAGTTTCTTTTTTCTTGGGAAGCTTTTTTTACATCCTTGTTATATTCCATACAAAGGATACTTTTACAGTCTCTAAAATCTTTATCAGTCATGTGTTCAACTCTGCTAAATAATGATACACAGTAACAATAGAAGACATTTACTATAAAATCAATGATTTTATATAAAAAAATATATTTGTGTTTTTTAATAACCTTCTCTCCTGTTTGTTAGAAACTACTTGCCTTGTTAAGGCAACAGCTCGTAAAATAAAAATTTTATTCGCAATCTTTTTTTTGTCGGTATATAATCAAATATATTAATAGTTATCAGTCAGTTTTTCGCTACCGAGGGATGACAGAAAAATGATATTACTTGGAGCGCGGGATAGATGATTTTTTATTGTATAACTTTTTTCTTAGAGCTGTTAATTTCAAATTATTTATATTGAAAAAAAATTTGGGTAATTTGTTTTGTAATTTTTCTATTTTCCATCGCCAAACTTCTCGGCTTCTTTCTTTTTTTCTTAGTTTAATTTGTTCTTGTTGTTGAAAAAAATCTTTTGCAATTTTTACAATATCGTCAGATTTCGCGTTATTCTCATTATTGCATAATTTGTTAAAAAATATATCCAATATCGGCTTACTGGAATTTTCTTTCATATTCTCAGGAATGTTTATTTTAAAAAATCCTTTATTTGTCTCTAATGATAAATATACAGCCTTTATCTTATCAAACGGAGAAACTTTATTTGTTAATTTATGGTCTCTATTTATAAAATCATAAATTTGATTTTCATTATCTAGTGTTGGAGGATAATCTACATTATTATTTGCTGCAATATAATAATCAAATTCGGCATATGATAAAGGCATAATAACAGGGTTGTCATCACATACAAGTTTTAGTATAATAGGTGAAACAATTCCTTTAAATTCTACAAAAAAATAAATATTTTTGATATGAAGTTTGTATTCATATCGATTGTTAAAACATATATCAAAATAAGGAGTTTTATATTGGTCATAACTATATTCTATATATTGTAGTTTTACTTTCACTCTTTTGTTCCAACAATCTATACATTTTTTGATAAGTGGAATAATCACGCCCAGTAATAATGAAATAATAACAGCACCTACTGTACCAAAAGCTGTTAGATAATCAGTAATAGATGGATTATTCACGTACTCAATTTGAATAGCTTTATCATTTTGCAAAATGATATTCTGTGTTGTTTGAGAGTTTAGTTTATGTAATATAGAATTAGTTTCTTCAAGCTGTGGCACAATAATCTTTGTATTTTGATTTGATAAATGTTTTGATAGTTTACTAATATTAGCATTTATATTTGAAAGTTGTTTTTCAACATCCGTCAAATCAACTATTGCCTTATCCATTATTTTTCCTCGAGTTCAAAATCTTTATCGGTTGAGAGCAGCGTCCGTTAATATCCTTAAAATATTTTTTATAAGGGCAAATTGAATATAAATCTACCATATTATTTTTCCACAGTACATTCGTTGATTAAAATTAGATTTTTGTTTTCTTTTGCAATATCTCTCAGATATTTTGTAAATCCGCTTTTAGAAAATATACCGTAGATTAAATCATACGCTTTGAAATCATCAAGTTTACATTTTTCTACTAATTTGGAGTAAACATCAACGTCAACCGGTTTGTCATTTTTGTAATATTTACATTCTGCGGCAAAAATACGCTTGTGGCTTTCATCAACGGCAACTATATCAATTTCTTCATTCTTATCCCAATAAGCACCAATACGGGAAGGAACAAAATCAATTTGTTTGGTTTTACATAATTCTGCAAATATGTTTCGGCATATTTCTTCATAGACAAATGCTACGTGATTATCAATAAAATTGGATTTCAGCTTATCTTGTACAAAATTCAGGTTATCAAGCTCAAGCTCACCCTTATAAGGAAAGACAAACATAAACCAAAAACGGATGAATACATCTCGGATAAAATATAATCCTTTACGACTCTTTTCAGGATTTTTTTCTGTTGCAGGAATACGTTTTTCCAATAAATATAATCCTTGCAATGTCTCTAGATAGGGGCTTAATTTGTTGCTTTCTGTTGACATTGCTGAGGATATCTCAGAGAGTTTGTGATTATTTTGGGCAATAGCCTTCATAACAGAGTAATAATTGACGGGTTCTTTGACTTCTTTATTGAGTAAAAATGCCGGTTCTTCGTATAAAAAGCCGTTTTTGTTAAGGATGACACGAGATATATTATCCATTAAGGTATTTTTATTATCAAAGAATTCCAAATATTTCGGAACGCCTCCGGTTACGGAATAAAGCTCCACTATATCGGAAAAAGGCTTATTTTGATAATATTGTCTGATATCAAAAAAAGGAAGCGGAGCTAGTCGGATTTGAGATGTACGACGACCATATAGTGGGCTGTTTTCGGCTAAAACCTGTTTAGTCATCATATTAATGTATGAACCGCAGATGATGACCATAATGTCTTGTTTGGATAATACTTCATCCCATGCTTTCTGAAAAATAGAAGTAAAGGAGGGATTGGTATTGACCATATACTGAAATTCATCAAGAACAAGCACTTTTGTATTTTTACTTGGAACAGCTGCAAACAGTTTGAACAGTTCAATCCAATCATCAAAATTAGCCTTGGCAATAAATTCCTGATTGGAAAATTGCGATAAGCTCAAAGCAAACCTCTTCATACTCTGTGGTTCAGATTCTTCGGTCGCCAAAAAGTATAGGGCGAGCTTATCTTTAATGAACTCTTGGATTAAAGCAGTTTTTCCGATACGCCTGCGACCATATATAACAACGAAGGAGTGCTTATTGTTATATTCTTGCTCTAAATCTTCAAGTTCTTTTGTTCTACCAATAAATTCCATTTTTCCTCCGATATCGTGACCTTTTCTTTTAATATAATATAGATTAGACTAATTTTAATTATATTACAAGAGAAAAGTAATGAATTATCATAAAAATGTCAAAGAACATACATTCTTTGACATTTTCTTTGAAATCCTTGGAAAATATAGAGTTCCTGTTTGGCTTAAAAATACCTCAATCTCAAAATGTAAAACTTTGTTAAAAATGATTACTTTGTTTGACATTGTTTTCTAGAATTTACAAAACTTTTGCTAAGTCTTCTATCGTTCTATAATTATCCAAATCATCGGGTTGTTGGTAGCGGAGGGTTTTGAGTATTTGCAAAACCGGTTGTGTCGGAATGTATTGTTCTTCAATCGGCTGAAGGCAAGAATATTTCACAGTGCTGTTCCAGAGTTTCTCCGACCATTTTAGTGGACATCTTGGTTTTAAGGTCTTTGTAAAATTCAATCTGCGTATCTTTTTCTCTGAGTTGTAATTCATAATTGTCTTTTAAGTTTTGTTCTTTGACCAGAGTATCTTTCTCGGCTTCTTGTAATTTGATATTTAATCCCGCAATTTGTTTATCGCGAGCGGTGATTTCATCATTTTTAGAGGTTATCCGTGAAGATGAATTTACCAAACAAATCCGCTCAATCCTAAACCGTATAAAACTTCCCGATTGTATCGTGACAGAACTTCAAAAAGAACTAAAAACGTCCAAAGCAGCAGAAAGAAAATTCTGCACAGGAGAGGTTGCACGGCTCAAAACCGAGCAAACCAAACTAAAACAAAAAATGGATGCGCTGTTTGATATGCGTTTAGATGGTGAACTTGATAGAGAAACCTTTGATTTGAAACGAAATGAAATTCAGGTCAAAATAACACGCCTAAATAACAAGATTGTAGCTCACGAAAAGGCCGATAACAGCTTTGATGAAACGATTCTGGGATTATTGGATATTGCAACAAAAGCAGGATATATTTTTGAAAAATCTTCTAATGTGGATTTGAAAAGACTGCTCTTAAAGTTCGTGTTTGAGAACATAACCTTGACCGAAGGGCAAATCAGTTACAAATTAAGATTTCCGTTTGATGAGTTTGTAAATCTTACCACACCCAAGAGAAATAAACCAACGCCATACGAACCGATGCCAAGCCTTATAAACCAAGACCTTCAAGCAAATCATAACGGAAATGTACAATCAGGGTATATGAATTTTTGTGAACCACAATTTTCTGATAAAAATCAAGGAGCTACATCAAAAAAAATGCAACTCCTCTCCAGTCTGGCTGGAGTGAATTCGCAATTCGCGGACTATATATATTTCTCTTTAGCCGTTTGAGAAACTAAAAATTAAATATGGCTATTATTTTACAATATTTATTGATTTTCATAAAATTCATGATAGCCTTATTATAAACAAGTGAATTTAGAAGGTTTTGGCGATTTTAGTTATGTATCTGCAGACTGTATTAAATAATAAAACAAACATTTATGATGTCATTATGGCGAATAAAGTTCTGGATTTCTTTCAACCTGTAATATCTCAATGGGCAGGAAGTTATCTAAATGATTTTTTTGTGGCTGGATCATCAGCTAAAGGTGTTTCAATAAAAGGAAAATCTGATGTCGATCTTTTTATTTCCATTAAAAGTTCTTGTACTAATTCGCTTAGTGATATTTATTTTTTGTTATTTAATAGACTTGTTGCTGTTGGAAAGCAGAAAGGTTTTTCTCCATGTCAGCAGAACGTGTCTATAGGAATAAAAGGATTAACCTATGGAAATAGACAGCTTGATATAGATATTGTTCCGGCAAGACAACAAGAAGTTAATTCTAATTTTCATAGTTTGTATAAATCAAAACAAAATACTTGGACACAGACTAATGTGAAAGGACACATAAATCTCATTAGAAATTCAGGACGTCAAGATTTTATAAGATTAATTAAAATATGGAGGGAGTGCCATCAACTAGACTTTCCATCTATGAATATTGAATTATCTGTATTGAAAGCTTTACATGGTTGTAGTCTAAGTTTAGAACTAGATGTCGGCTTTCGTCTTATTATGAATTACTTATCTAATACTTTTTTTACAGATAATCTTGTAGATCCATTTAACTCAGCAAATATTGTTTCTAATGATATGACAAACAGTGAAAAACAGAAAGTCGTAATACAGGCCAAAGAATTTTTTACTGCTAGTGATTGGAGACAGATAATATGGTAATGGATTTATCTAGATTATTTAATACTTTACAGCAGCAAATGTATCTCAAAATGCAACAACAATGCATACATGCCCCAACCAAAGGAGATATTACAGAAGAAGCTTGGCGCGTTTTTTTTAATGAATATCTTCCAAAGAGATATTCTTGTAGTAAGGCTTTTGTTGTTGATTGTGACGGGAATATAAGTGAACAAATTGATATAGTAATATATGATGAATATTTTTCTCCTTTTATTTTCAATCAAGATGGATTTAAATACATACCGGTTGAAAGTGTTTATGCTGTTTTTGAGGTAAAACAAAATTTATCACAGGAATATTTTGAATATGCACAAAGAAAGGCAATGTCTGTACGTCAATTAAGAAGAACAACGGCTCCTGTTCTTTGTAATGGCAATCTCGTATCAGGTAGAGAGCCACCTCATATTATTGCAGGAATACTTACAACAAACAGAGCTTGGGAAGATAGACTAATACAAAAGACAGGTTTATCAGATTCTTTAGATTTTCTTGATTTAGGTTGTTGTGTTAACGGGAAAAGTTGGGTATGGTATGAAAATAGGTATATTCTCTCATTAGAAGAAAGGGATTCTTTATTAACTTTTTTTATGACTTTTATTGAAAAGTTGAGATTGCTGGGAACTGCTCCAGCAATGGATATTGCTCAATATTTTAATGGTTTTGGTCAATTATAACAATGAATTAATTAAATTATGCTCTCAGTATAAACTAGCAACTAACTAAAACCTGTTGTTTCACCATTTTTACTTCATCGGCGATTTTAGCATAAGTTTCTAAATCTTGAGTAGTGTGCTTAAACCATTGTGTCGGGCTATCGCATTTAATAAACTTGTCAAAAGGCGCTCTGACTGTATATTTTAACTTTTTACCATGTAATGTACAATCTTTTATGAGCAACTTCAGAAGTTTATTTTGTTTATTAGGTGACGCATTGTGCATGATGTCTGATAAATTGCCGACAATATCAAGCAAATTATCAACAGTTGCTTTTATGTCTTTTGTAATTTCTTTATATTTTGCAATAGATTCTTCTAAAAATGTTCTTTCTTTTGCAATAGCATTTATTTGACGATTGTATATATCTTCTTTGATTTTACCGGATACATATAAATCAGTTAAGTTATCTTCTTTATTGACTAAGATTTGAAGTTCGGTCTGTAAATTGCGTTTCAGATTAGCATTCATGATAGCTTCTTCTTCCAAATTATTTAAAACATTTTTCTTTAATGCCTCAAAAACTCTAGCTGGTATTTGTATTTTACTAAACAATTCATTATCCAACTGTTCAAATAATGTATTTTCATTAACTAAACCTTGGTTGCAGTTTTCGTGTAAATGACTGCATTTGAGATATACATATCTTTTGCCATTTTTTTTAATTTTATGTTCAGGTGTAATGGTACAGCCACAATCGCATTTAATCAAGCCTCTGAATGCAAATTGAATGGCTTTATACTCTTGTTGATGACTAAAAACATCGCGGCTTTTGGATTGAAGCACCTCTTGAACTTTGTCAAATAAAGCTTTTGAAATGATTGGCCCGTATATGTGAGGGAGAAGGTTTCCTTTTACTCTCATTATTCCATAATAAAAAGGATTTTTAAGAATATCTTCAATTTTATTGCGACTGACAAATGTCCTTTTATTGAAATTTTTCGATTCTTCAAAATGATTTTTTTCTTTAGATGTTAAACCTAATTCTCTTGATTTATACCAAAGACTTTGTAAAGAATGTAAGCCAGTTGCATATTCCTCAAACAATATTTTGATAATAGGGGCTCTTTGTTCATCTATAATTAATGTTGCTTTTTTAGTGTCTTCATCTTTGCCATTTAAATATCCAATTGGTGCCAAACCCAGCCAATGACCTTCCTCCCAAAGTTTTTTCTGACTGTCTTTTACTTTTTCTGTTTGATGATTAACTTGAAAATTAGCCATTAAGACATGCATATTCCAAAAAGTCAAATCCGTAGCCCGAGAATCTTTAGTTATGACAAGATTTTCATTTATAAAATGCACTTCTATCTTGCCTAATTTGCGTAGATTTTCAAGTGTAGGTGTTGCATCATAATTTCTTTGAAGTCTATCAACACAGTTACATACTATGGCTACTTTTCCTTTACAAGTTATAGCAAGGTCAAGCATTTCTGTGAATTTCTTTCTCTCTCATTGCCTCTAACAAGTGTCTAACTTTTGGGTTATTTGTTCCTGTCCTCTTGTCTTCTTTCAACCTTTCAATCTTTGATTGTGAATATTTTTCAATATCTTTTAATGTTCTAATAAAATCAAGCATTTGATTGGTTCTTTGCGAGGTTCGCTCGTTTTCCATAATCTGGAAGAAGTTAGCCTTGTGTTCAACAATCTCGTCAACAATTCGTTTCGTTGATAACTTGGTGTTTGGTCTATTGCCGACCCAGTCAAGATACCCATAAAAGAGCTTGTTAATGACATATCTTTCAAAATCGTCGGATTTTGGGCTTTCATACATCTCGTCGGGTGTGGTCGCACCGATTTCCTCATTAAGTTTGTCAACTGCCTGTTGAGTAAAAAGTCCGATATCCTCATAATGGCACTTATCGGCTCGGATTTTCTTATAGTTGTTCTCCATAAAGTCCTCAATCACTCGCAAGCGATATACCAAAATCTGGTCTAACTCGCTATCGGTTAAGAGTACTCGCCCCTCTTTAATCTGCATATCCAGCCCCTTCATAAACTCAATGTATAAGTCAATCTTAAAGGACTCAGCCCTTAACTTGGATAAAGCCAAATAGTAGTCCTTTGTTTCCAAAGAGTACCTGTATTCTTTTCTTTTTGCAAGATATTGTATGCCTCTGGGGATAGCGACTCTTATGTAGTAAGTGTGCTCTCTTAACAATAACCTCGGATTTGAATTCGTCATCTGCTGTATCACCTTGCTGAAAGTGTCAAAATACAGCAATCAAATAAAAAACTAACCCATCGTTAAAACAATGGGTTAGTATTACTTTTTGGCTGGCGAGATGATAGCGAAATACAAAGAAAATCGGACCAAATTTATAACATTTTAGTCGGTCATTATTCTGAAATCATGGCAATGAGAGAGCAAGTCCAACTTATAAGGGGTTTCCTTTCTGCTTAAAACTACTTTCCGCTAGAAACCACAAAGCTACTTTTCCTGTTCTATGCCGTTAATCAATATCAATTTATGATTTTCGGCAGCAATTTCCTTTAAACGGTTGGTGAAACCGCTTTTAGAGAATAACCCGTAAATGATGTCATATCCGGCAAAATCTTTGTTTTTGCACTTTTCCTGTAATTTTGCATACACATTTATATCAATCGGTTTGTTGTCCTTATAATATTTACATTCCGCCGCAAATATACGTTTATTAGTTTCATCAACGGCAACAACGTCAATTTCATCATCTCTGTCCCAATATGAACCGATGCGTGATGGCACAAAATCAATTTGCTTGTTTTTGCAAAGCTCGGCAAATATGTTGCGGCAAACATCTTCATAAACAAAAGCAACATGATTATCTATGAAGTGTTCATTCAGCTTTTCGGTTACAAAATTCAGGTTATCCAGCTCCAGCTCACCTTTGTAGGGAAACACAAACTTAAACCAAAAACGCATAAAAATATCACGTATAAAATATAAACCTTTGCGGCTTTTTAAAGGATTACGTTCGGTTGCCGGAACTTTCTTTTCCAAAAGATATAACCCTTGCAATGTTTCTAAATATGGAGTTAAGCGATTGCTTTCAACCTGCATGGCTGATGCAATTTCCGAAAGTTTATGATTTTCATCGGCGATTACTTTCATAATGGAGTAGTAATTAACCGGTTCTTTGACTTCGTTATTGAGCAAAAATGCCGGTTCATCATATAAAAATCCGTTTGTATTGAGAACTGTTCTGGCAATATTATCCATTAATGTGTTGTCATTATCAAAAAATTCCATATATTTTGGAACACCGCCGGTTACGGCATAAAGTTCCACTAATTCATTAAACGGAATGTTTGAGTAGTGTTTCTGTATTTCACAAAAGGATAATGGAGCTAATCTTATTTGTGCGGTGCGGCGCCCATATAAAGGACTTTTTTCCGATAAAACCTGTCGTGTCATCATATTGATATAAGACCCGCAGATAATAACCATTATGTTCTTTTTAGATAAGATTTCATCCCATGCCTTTTGAAAGATTGAAGTAAATGCCGAATTGGTATTCACTAAATATTGAAACTCATCTAAAACCAATATCTTGGTTTGTTTGCTTGCAGTATCAGCAAAAACCTTAAATAATTCTATCCAGTCATTAAAAGTTACGTTTTTTAAGTATTCTTGCTTGGTAAATTCTGAGAGTGTTGCCGAGAATCTTTTCATACTCTGTGGTTCGGCTTCTTCCGTAGCCAGAAAATATAAAGCAGGCTTATCTTTGATAAATTGCTTAATAAGCTCAGTTTTGCCAATTCTGCGCCGACCATATATAACTACAAATGAATGCTTGTTTTTATATTCAAGCTCCAAATCTTTAAGCTCTTTGGTTCTGCCGATAAATTCCATTATTCACCTCTTTTGTTATTTAATATAATTCATATTATACTAATTTAAATTATATTACAAGAGAAAAATGTTATTTCTCAACTAAATTCTCAATCATATAAAGCGGAATGTTGAATAATCCGTTATTTTCCTCAAAGCCTGCAAGTGACGTGCGAACAGCTTTTATCGGATTATATTTCTGCCGATAAGAAGCAAGGATTTTAGCCTTTAGATTGACAGTGGCTTTTACTTCTATCGGGATAACCATATCTTTGTCCTGAATAACAAAATCTATTTCTGCCGTTCCGTTGTCCGTTCCCCAATAAGTAATCGGCAGATTATCTTTTATTTTGAGTTCCTGCAAAACATACTGCTCGGTCAAAGCCCCTTTGAATTCTTCAAAAATCTTGTTGCCCTCAATTATTGTTTTGGCATCAAGCATTGCTTTGGCACAAAGCAACCCCGTATCTATCATATAGAGCTTGAAAGCCGAACTTTCCTCATAACCGCTAATCGGTAAATCTGGTTTGGTAATCTTATGTATTTTATAGACCAATCCCGTAAGTGTCAGCCATTCTACAGCGGCTTCATATTCACGGGCTCTGGCACCTTTTTGAACATCTTTATAAGTGAATTTCTTATTTTCCTTCGCCAGTTGTGTCGGTAGCGAATTCCAAACAGCATTGATTTTCGGCACATTATAAGATTCCGTATATTTTGAAAAGTCTTCCTTATAGCCGGCAATAATGGCGTTCTGTAAGCGACGAACCTCTGCCATATCTTTATTTTCCGCAAAGGATTTAACCGCTTCTGGCATACCTCCGACAAACATATATTGCTTCAATAAATTGATGCACTTGTCTTGGAAATTCTGCAAAACAGCCCAGTTTTTATCTAAAATAAGTTCCGATAATTTATTTTCGCCGATAGCATCCAAAAACTCACAAAAACTCAACGGATATAAATTCAAAAAATCAACTTGTCCGACAGGAAATGAAAATTGTTTCTGCCTAACCGCCACACCGAGCAGACTTCCGGCGGCGATGATATGATAATCTGGTGCGTTTTCCTTAAAGAATTTCAAAGCGTTTAAGGCTCTTTCACATTCCTGAATTTCATCAATAATAATCAGCGTATCATTCGGTGTGATTTGAACATTTGTCAGCACATTAAGTCCGAGCAAAATGTTATCCAGATTATAATTACCCTCAAAAATGTTTTTAGCATCGGGCGTATCCACAAAACTGATGTAGGCAACTTTGGCATAACATTCTTTGGCAAATTCCCGCATCAGCCAAGTTTTGCCGACTTGTCTTGCCCCACGGATAACCAGCGGTTTACGGTTTGGATTTTCTTTCCATGCTTTAAGCTGCTCAAATGCGTATCTTTTCATTATAATCTCCTTAAAATTTAAGACTAATATAAGCCTTAAATCACATTTTAGCAAGGAAAAAATGACACAGAATCACATTTTCATAAGGAAAAATTAAAAACAAATCACATTTTAGTAAGGAAATAAACGAAAAACATCAGGAAACCTTACGAACTATTTACGAGGAACAATTCAGAACCCCATCCGCAAGGATTTACCCCTGATGGATAGTGTATATCATGCAAATTTTAGAATAATCAAGCATTTTATTAAAATGTTGCCGCTACATCGTAGAAAATACGGACTTTATCATCACCTATAACAAATATGAAGGCAAAGCCTATGAATTATGCAAACAAGCCAAAGGAAAAGGTGTGAAAGTGATTGAATTAGGGGAAGGATAAAAAATAATTAGCCTTGTAAGGAAAAATTAGTTAAACTTTAACTCTTTGATTATACAATATAAATATTAACTCTTTATTAACATTTGCAAGCATGCGGTGACAAAAAGGAAACAAATATTATGGCTGTTGAAGAACATGTAAAAGGAATAATGACTGATAAATTTGTGAACACTGAGGGTTATCCTTCAAGGCAAGATAAAAGTTCTAAAGAGGGTGTCACTTGGTATAAAGAAGGAAGTTATCAAAAATTAAATCCAACAATAGCGGCACTGTTGCAAAATGCATCAAAGTCTATGAATGGTAATTATGCTGGAACCCCTGATTTTATGGTAGATACACCAAAGTTTTACATTGTTATAGAGGCAAAAGGAATTGAAAAAAATAATAAACATAAACACAGCAGATATGCAGACGTGCATACATACATAAACCGAGATGCTACTAGAAATGATGCTGTTTATAGTGTTAGTGCTGTACAAAATAGGGAATGTGCTATTGATGAAGCATTATATTATGCTACATTTTTGAATGGAGAAAAAGATGTAATTGCTATTGCAATTTCAGGAACAGAAAAAGATGAAAAATTTAGGTTTACCTCATTTTTATTGCCTAAAGGAGAAAATTTATCTAAAATAACTCTTATAGAAGATGGTGGTATAGATGGTACTTTTAATACAGTAGAAGATTATCAGCGAGAAATATGGAAGGCATATGGTTTTGAGGAAAAATTATATAGGTCTTTATATGAGGAATTGAGAAAATATGCTGATTCAACTGCAAAGTTTTTAAATACGAACGGCATTGATGAAAATGATAGATTAGGATTAGTTTCTGCCATAATTCTTGCATTAACTAATAAAAACTCATATTTGTACGCACAAATGAGTAAAAAAGATTTTTTAGAAGTTAATCCTGAGTTAATAAAAAGTGCTTTGTTATCTGAAGCAAGCCCCATCGGCATAATAATAGAAGACCGGCTTCCTCCTGAAAAATTTAATATACTGAAAACTTATTTTGATGCACTTCTTGTAAAACCAATTTTGATAAATCGTATTAAAATAAAGGATGATAAAGAAGTAAATGCAAATCCATACTTTGAAGTGGGAAAACCTTTTATAAATACTATAATATCAAGGCTAACATATTCGTTAAATGAACACGTAGTTAGGTTATACGAAAAATATCAAAATAAAATAGATATTATGGGGAGTTTTTACTCTTTATTTTTACAATATACAAAAGCAGATGTAAAAAAAGGAGTGGTATTAACACCAAAACATATAACAGAATTGTTTTGCGATTTAGCTGAATATTATCTTGGCGAAAAATTATCTGAGAAAACCAAAATTCTTGACATATGTACTGGTTCTGGTGGTTTTTTAATAGCAGCACTTAATAGAATTAATATCAATATTGATAATAATTTGGCATTAAGTTTAAAACAAAAGGACGAATGCAAAGAAAAAGCTAGGAAAACTTGTTTATTAGGAATAGAAAACAAAGATACTATGTTTATTTTGGCATATGCAAATATGAGATTTCATAAAGATGGTCGGTCTTCTTTATATCATGGCTCATCATTATATAATGATTTTTGTAAACTTGCAAATAATCTAACGTTTGAAGAAATTATTGCAAGTCAATATACTGGAACTGAAGATATATCAAACGCAGAAAAAGTTAAATTATGTGGACCTCATGTAGGAATGATTAATCCACCTTATGAAGAGGATGTTTTTGAATTTATAGAATCAATGTTACGATACCTTCGTAAAGGTGGTATTGGTATTGCAATTGTACCAATAAACACACAAAGTACAAATAATGAAGTAACCGAAAAAAAGAACCAATTATTAGAAAAACATACTTTATTAGCTAGTATACTAATGCCACCTGATTTGTTTAATGGAGTTAGAGGTTCTGGTGCAGCCACTTCTACTTGTATACTTGTCTTTAAATCTCATTATCCACAAAAGGAATTTATAGAAAATGGTGGGTTAACGTATATTGCTGATTGGTCTAATGATGGATTTAAGTTGGTGCCAAAACATGGGAGATTTGAACAAGATAACCGATGGTATGATATAGAAAATGGTTATAGAAAATTATACTTGAATGATTTAAAACATCAGCGTGAGGAACAAAATTATATATTATCATCATATTATAAAAAAGATATTCATGATATACATTCAATAAAATCTATACGAAAACCTATTCATAAATTTAGTCATGAAGAAGAAAAAATCAAAACAGATAAAAAAGGTAATATTATTTATAAAACAGATATAATACAAAGACGGGATAAAGATGGTAATCTTTTATTTAAAAAAGATGGTAAACCCTGTAATACAAAAATTATTATAAAAGATGAATTAGGAAACCCAATACCAGAAAAAGATACAAAAGAAATCTATATCAATGAGGATTGGAATATACTTGATTACGTTAAAACGGATTATAACGAACTTTCTGAAGATGATTTTATTAAAACAATGTTGGATTATAATCTATTTTTATATATGAAAGAAAATAATTTACTTTTTGTAACTGAAGAGGAAAGTTAAATGAGTTTGAATTTAGATATTAAAAACTGGGATACCTTTTTAGTTCATAAAATATTTAAAGTTGGTTATGGAAGCAAATTAGATATAGGTAAAATGACTCATGATAATCCAACTATTAATTTTGTATCAAGAACTGCATGTAATAATGGAGTATGTGATGTTGTAGATTTGATTTCAACAAAAGAACCATACAAGGCAGGTGCTTTAACACTAGCCTTAGGTGGCAGTATTGGCTCATGTTTTGTTCAAGAACATGATTTTTATACAAGTCAGAATGTTGCTGTTCTTGAGGAGTTAGAAAATTTAAGCCAATATACGAAATTATTTGTTGCAAGAATTATAGAGAAAGAGTGTAAAACAAGGTATAAAGCATTTGGTAGGGAATTAAATTCTCATATTAATACAGATTTGTGTATTATGCTTCCCAAAACAAAGGAAGGGAAACCAGATTGGCAATTTATGAATGATTATATGAAAACATTGTTTGATAAGGCAAAAACAGAGACTGATGAAATTATAAAAATTTCTAAAGGAGATGCGAATACTATAATTAATTTATCAAATAAAGTGAATGCAGAAGATTTTAATAAATGGGTTGACAATAAGCCAAAAGATAAAGTTGAGTTAAAAACAGAAAATTGGCAAGAGTTTAAAATAGGAGATTTGTTTAAAACATATACAGGTGGCGATTTAATTATAGGAAATATTGAAGAAGGAGATATTCCTGTAATTTCACATTCGGCAACAAATAATAGTGTTAAAATATATTCACAAAATATCCCTAACAAAAAACTTTTTGACCATAGTAAAACAATTAGTCTTGCTGATAGAGGAACCTTTTTTGCAACAATTCAGCCAGAAGATTTTTATATTGGTACAAGAGTAAAAGCATTAGAAGCATTATACGAAAATATTACAAAATATATGTTAATGTTTATAGCAACTATAATCAATAATGAAAAATACAAATATAGTTATGGACGGAACTGTACAGACAATCTTGACTCTGTAATTATAAAATTACCTGCCTTAAAACTTGATAATGGTGATTTTCAACCAAATTGGCAATTCATGGAAGATTACATAAAATCATTACCATACAGTGCAAAATTATAATTTCTTCATTTTGTAGCTAATCTTCTATTTCTAGGAATTAACTATTAAATAAGCCACCATTAAGCAGTCATTTGCCCATCCATCATCTGCCCAATCATCATATCAATTTGCTCTCTTGGGCATCCTTTTGATAAAAAGAGGTTTTCTAATTGGCTAACCCTTAATTCACTATAAAACAGCTTATTTTGTAGCTTGGAATTCTCTCTTTCCAATGTTTCTATACGGATTTTAGCCATATCCAATTCATATTTGGTATCTTTGAAACTCTTTTCATAGTATTCTTTGTTGTCTCTTAAGACCTTTTTATCAATATTATTCATATTCTCAAGAATTGGTGCAAAC